>CAZWHC010000003.1:0-42395 GCA_964633505.1 uncultured Rikenellaceae bacterium
TCTCTGTTATTGTTGCTCCCGTGCCGCTTGATGCCGGGTTGCTTATTCCTGCAACCGCTGCCCTCGACCATGCGAATGTTGCCGTGGTACTTGAACTTGTTGCAGTATATGTGTTTGCTGTATTGTTGCACCAGTTGGCTGTTGCATCACTGGTTATTACTGCCGTCGGATTTACTGTTACTGCAACATCGAACTGTGTACCTGCACAACCATTTACACTTGGGGTAATAAGATAATGTACAACAACAGGTTCCGGCGTTGTATTTACAAGTGTCTCGGTTATTGTTGCCCCGGTGCCGCTTGATGCCGGGTTGCTTATTCCTGCAACCGCTGCCCTCGACCATGCGAATGTTGCCGTGGTACTTGAACTTGTTGCAGTATATGTGTTTGCTGTATTGTTGCACCAGTTGGCTGTTGCATCACTGGTTATTACTGCCGTCGGATTTACTGTTACTGCAACATCGAACTGTGTACCTGCACAACCATTTACACTTGGGGTAATAAGATAATGTACAACAACAGGTTCCGGCGTTGTATTTACAAGTGTCTCGGTTATTGTTGCCCCTGTTCCGTTTGATGCCGGATTGCTTATTCCTGCAACCGCTGCCCTCGACCATGCGAATGTTGCCGTGGTGCTTGAACTTGTCGCAGTATATGTGTTTGCAGTATTGTTGCACCAGTTGGCTGTTGCATCACTGGTTATTACTGCCGTTGGGTTGACTGTTACTGCAACATCGAACTGTATCCCTGCACAACCATTTACACTCGGTGTTATCAGATAATGTACAACAACAGGTTCCGGCGTTGTATTTACAAGTGTCTCGGTTATTGTTGCCCCTGTTCCGTTTGATGCCGGATTGCTTATTCCTGCAACCGCTGCCCTCGACCATGCGAATGTTGCCGTGGTGCTTGAACTTGTCGCAGTATATGTGTTTGCAGTATTGTTGCACCAGTTGGCTGTTGCATCACTGGTTATTACTGCCATCGGGTTGACTGTTACTGCAACATCAAACTGTGTACCTGCACAACCATTTACACTGGGGGTAATAAGATAATGTACAACAACAGGTTCCGGCGTTGTATTTACAAGTGTTTCTGTTATTGTTGCTCCTGTGCCGCTTGATGCCGGATTGCTTATACCTGCAACCGCTGCCCTCGACCATGCGAATGTTGCCGTCGTACTTGAACTTGTTGCAGTGTATGTATTCGCTGTATTGTTGCACCAGTTTGCTGTTGCATCACTGGTTATTACTGCTGTCGGGTTAACTGTTACTGAAACATCGAACTGAGTTCCTGAACAACCATTTACGCTTGGGGTAATAAGATAATGTACAACAACAGGTTCCGGTGTTGTATTTACAAGTGTCTCGGTTATTGTTGCCCCGGTGCCGCTTGAAGCTGGGTTGCTTATTCCTGCAACCGCTGCCCTCGACCATGCAAATGTTGCTGTCGTGCTTGAACTTGTTGCGGTATATGTGTTTGCAGTATTGTTGCACCAGTTGACTGTTGCATCACTGGTTATTACTGCTGTAGGGTTGACTGTTACTGCAACATCAAACTGTGTACCCTCACAACCATTAACACTTGGGGTAATAAGATAATGTACAACAACAGGTTCCGGTGTTGTATTTACAAGTGTCTCGGTTATTGTTGCCCCGGTGCCGCTTGAAGCTGGGTTGCTTATTCCTGCAACCGCTGCCCTCGACCATGCAAATGTTGCTGTTGTACTTGAACTTGTTGCAGTATATGTGTTTGCAGTATTATTGCACCAGTTGGCTGTTGCATCACTGGTTATTACTGCCGTTGGGTTGACTGTTACTGCAACATCGAACTGTATCCCTGCACAACCATTTACACTCGGTGTTATCAGATAATGTACAACAACAGGTTCCGGCGTTGTATTTACAAGTGTCTCTGTTATTGTTGCTCCCGTGCCGCTTGATGCCGGATTGCTTATTCCTGCAACCGCTGCCCTCGACCATGCAAATGTTGCCGTTGTGCTTGAGCTTGTTGCAGTGTATGTGTTTGCTGTATTGTTGCACCAGTTGGCTGTTGCATCGCTTGTAACGACTGCTGTAGGATTTACTGTTACTGAAGTGCTTACAGGCTGACCATAATTACAACCTGCCAATCCGGGGGTAACAGTAAACGTAACCACAATTGGTTCTGTTGAACTGTTAAGCAATGTTCCTGAAATAGTAAAGGGCAGCTGTGATTTTGAAAGTGTTATATCTGAGGCAGCTGTCCCGCTTAGGTTAGCAGGATCGGTGGAGGTTACTTTAATCTCCAGGCTTAAGTCAGCAGGAATTGAGCTTACAGTAGGGCTTGTGATCGTCAGATCAACATTTCCGCCATTACATATTGTCGCCTTGTTATTAACCAGGCTGGCAGAAGGAACAGGCTCTACTATAATTGCTTGCGTCTTTTCTGTAAAATTGCCGGCCTGATCGGTCACCTTCCATGTCCTGATCACTGAACCTGCAACATCACAGCCTGTGATTCCCGAATCATCATCAGCAAATGTTATCAGAAGAGAAGATGAAGGGGTGCAATTATCAGATTCACCTGTAACATTGCCTGTAAGGGAAGGAGTAATATTTGAGTCATATGTGCAATCGGATGAGCGGCATACAGTAACAGCCGGAGGAACTGTAAAGCCGGGCTTTTCGGTATCATTAACAGTTATTTTCTGAGAACATGGCAGACTTGTATTTCCGTTTAAATCGGTAACTGTCCATATTATTGTTGTTACACCAACCGGGTATGGATCTGATAATAACAGTCCGTCGCTCCTTGTTCCCGTAACCTGATCAACACCACAGTTATCGGTTCCTGTTGCAGGAGTGACGACAAATGAATAGCTGCAAAGGCCGGGATCATTCGCATGCGTTATGTCAGAAGGACAGGAGACTAAAGGAAGGATGTTGTCGGTGACGTTCACTGTAAAACTGCAATTTGATGTGTTGCCTGCAGCATCAGTCGCAACCCATTCAACGGTTGTAATGCCCTCATTGAAAACAACATTGTTAAGGCTGGTTCCGGTTCCTGCTGATGCTCCTGAAAGGGAGTAGACAACATTAACTCCTGAGCAGTTATCTGAGGCCGTGGCATTCCATGCTGAGCCGGAATGAACATATGTGCAACCCGAAGTGGTATTTACATTCTGCTGGCCTGAAACAGGGCATGAGATAACAGGATTGTCATCATCCGCAACAATTACCTGGAAGGAACATGATGCAGGATTTCCTGCAGCATCAGCTGCAGTCCATGACACCGTTGTAACTCCGGTGTTGAATGCAACATTGTTCAGGGTGGCGCCTGTGCCGGTGGTTGCTCCGCTTAGTGTATATATCAGCGAAGAAACTGAACAGTTATCCGTAGCTGAGGCATTCCAGCCTGTGCCGGAATGAACATAGGAGCAATTATTATTTGTCGTCACATTCTGCAGACCCGAAACAGGACAGGAAATAACAGGAATATCATCATCTGTAACATTTACAGTAAAACTGCAGGTAACGCTATTCCCTGCTGCATCGCCGGCACTCCAGAGAACTGTTGTAATTCCTTTTTCGAAGAAAGCGTTATTAAGATTTGTTCCGGTCCCGGTAGTGGCGCCTGACAAAGTATATGAAAGAGAAGTAACCGAGCAGTTGTCTGTTGCCGTAGCGTTCCATCCTGTTCCACTGTGCTGATATCTGCAGCCATTGTTTGTTGTAACATTTTGCTGGCCGGCAACAGGACATGTTACTGACGGATTGTCGTCGTCGGCAACAACGACTGTGAAACTACAGGTTATTGAATTATTTGCTGGATCGCGTGCGGTCCAGGTTACAGTTGTCAGACCAGCGTTGAATGAAACAGTATTAAGTGTAGTGCCCGTTCCGGTTGTCGCACCTGATAGTGCATATGAAAGAGAAGAAACCGAACAATTATCGGTCGCGGTGGCATTCCAGCCTGTACCTGAATGTGTATATACGCATCCGCTTGTTGTTGTGACATTCTGTTGTCCGGTCACGGGGCATGAAATGACCGGATTATCATCATCACTGACATTAACCTGGAATGAACATGATGCTGTACGTCCAGCCGCATCGGTCGCAGTCCATGTCACTGTTGTCATCCCTGCATTGAATGCGACGTTGTTAAGTGTTGTTCCTGTACCGGATGTGGCGCCTGTAAGCGAGTAGCCAAGCGATGAAACGGTACAGTTATCAGTGGCAGTTGCATTCCAGCCGGTTCCGGAATGAACATAAGTGCAGTTATTGTTTGTAGTGACATTCTGCTGAGCGCTTACAGGACATGTAACTGAAGGATTGTCATCATCGGTGACCATCACGCTGAAATTGCAGGAGGCTGTATTGTTTGAAGCATCGCGGGCAGTCCACGAAACAGTTGTAAGACCGGCATTGAATACAACATTGTTCAGGTTTGTGCCTGTTCCGGTAGTAGCTCCCGACAGAGTATATGAAATAGAAGCCAGCGAACAGTTATCTGTTGCTGTTGCATTCCAGCCTGTCCCGCTGTGTAAATAGCTGCAGCCGCTATTGGTTGTGACATTCTGCTGGACTGTCACCGGGCAGCTGATCTGAGGAGTGGTATTGTCATTTACTGTGACAGTAAAAGAACAGGTACCACTGGTGTTTCCTGATGCGTCTCTTGCTGAATAGGTCACGGTGGTGGTCCCGACAGGGAAAAAAGTCCCTGGAAGTTTTGACTTTGTCCAGACCAAACTTCCCTGCGGAGTACAGTTATCAGTTGCAGAAGGTTCAGTCCAGCTGACAATTGCTCCGCAATTGCCCGGATCGGTACCGGTTGTTATATCGGATGGACAGCCTGAAATAACAGGAGCCAAAGGATCAATAACTGTTACAACTGAACTGCAGGTAGCGCTTCCGGAAACATTTGAAACTGTAAGTGTCACATTGTTTGTGCCAAGGTCAGAACAGCTGAATGAGGTTTTGCTCAATGTCTTTGTTATTCCGCATCCGGAACTGCTTCCGTTATCCACCATCGGAACCGTAAGTGTCGCAGTTCCCGATGCATTAAGGCTGAGTGTTGCATTTTTACATAGGGCGACAATGTTCGATTCAGTTGCTCCGGTCGAATAGAAAGTTGAAGGGGACGACTGGTTGTTATATTCGGTTTTTATCCAGTTAGCATCTCTGGCAGCCCGCTGAACCCTGAGTTCATCAATCTTCCCATCGAAAAAGAATGAACCTGTCCATGGCTCCCTGCCTATTGCCGGATTACCGCTGCCGGTCAGTCCCGCATTGGCAGTTGTGGTCATTATCCTGTCGGGCTCGCCATTTACATAAGTTCCGATGAAATTCCCTGAATTGCTGTAAACCCCGACCACATAATACCAGGTTGAAGTTGTCAGTTCAGTACCTCCGGGTTCATTTCGGTTCAGCACAGCAGTATTCCCGGAAGTCCTTATTTCAAATTCAGCCTTCCTGTTATCATAAAGACCGATTTTATAACCTCCCCCGTTCCCATCCTGGTTACTGAAGATTTTTTGATCTACCCCAGTAGTATTGATATTTATCCAGGCCGAGACCGTTATCTGATCATTTATATCCAGTTCATCATTATATTGAACTCTTATATAATGATTTGAAGATCTAACGAAATTTCGGCCGTCAAGAATATTACCAGATGTGTTTGTACTGCTGAAATTGGTTGAAGCCTGGACATAACCTGATGCATCCACGATACTGTTGTTAAGGTGCCAGACAGCCTTATACTGGTTATCCCATGTGCCGGCGGAAGAGGAGTTTGCTACCACAGAAGGATTCCCGAAATAAAGATAAAGATCCGTGTTGGATGTTGCAGAAAGCGAAGGAATCTGAACCCATACTGTCAACCGGCCTGTAAGTGAATTGTAGCCTTCTATGTCGTGGTTAAGCTGAACTCCTGTAGTGGTTGCGAATTTAATATCCCATCCGTTAGTGTTTTCGATATATCCTCCTCCGGAACAGGGTTTCAGATGAGGGTCAGTAATGTCGATAAGGACCGGGAAATTTGTCAGTGAGCCTGTGCCTGGTATTCTGTTTTCCTGTATTGTTATTTGCTTACGATAGGAATAACCCGACAGCCACTGAGCATAAACGTCTGTAACAGAGGTTAATATAAAAACCGCAATGATTAATGCCTTTAGTAACTTACGGCAATAAGAATATTTTACGGGTAATGAAGAAAATAACCGTCCAAAAATTGCTATTTCAGGATTCAGATTCAAATCTGTTTATAATTCAACTTTCCGTGGCTTAGCCATTTCATCAGAGTAATCTCATTAATTCATCAAATGATCTTTTTAAGCCGTTTCGGTAAACTTATAAACGGACTTTTTTCCTATTTGTTATTAACAGGATATTAACCAGGTAAAATGTTTTGGAAAGATTGCCACAAAAGGCAATATTCCTTAATTTCAAAAATGAGGAATTATTGCAGTGGCAAATTTGAAATTGATGATCCTGTTGTGATTTTATTAA
Organism: uncultured Rikenellaceae bacterium; assembly: GCA_964633505.1. Lineage (GTDB taxonomy): Bacteria > Bacteroidota > Bacteroidia > Bacteroidales > VadinHA17 > LD21. Next base: position 6,492 of record CAZWHC010000003.1, read on the forward strand.
CAATCACAAATCTTGAAGATGAAGAAAGAATTTAACCGCTCCCTGGGTCCGGTGTCCTGCGCCCTGTGTCTTAAATTACGAGCATTGCATCGCCATATGTCCCAAATCGGTATTTTTCCTTAACGGCAGTCCTGTATGCCTCGAATGTAAGCTCGTAACCTGCGAAAGCTGCAACCATCATCAGCAGGGTTGAATATGGCAGGTGGAAATTGCTTATAAGCATATCGGGCACCTTGAATTCGTAAGGAGGAAAAATGAACTTATTTGTCCATCCGTCAAAAGGCTTAAGATAACCGTTTGTTGAGACTGAGCTTTCGAGTGTCCTTACAACAGTAGTTCCGACTGCGCAGACCTTGTATTTATTGTCTTTGGCTTTATTGACCACTTCAGCCGCCTCTTCTGTTATTCTTATCCTTTCAGAATCGACTTTATGCTTTGTCAGGTCCTCAACATCAACACTTCTGAAATTGCCAAGCCCTACATGAAGTGTAATTTCAGCAAAATTGACACCTATAATTTCAAGTTTCTTAAGTAGTTCCCTGCTGAAATGAAGTCCTGCCGTCGGAGCTGCGACGGCGCCTTCATGCTTTGCAAATATTGTCTGATAACGTTCACTGTCTTCGGGTTCGACAGGACGGTTTATGAATTTGGGGAGAGGTGTCTCACCCAGACTGAACAATGTCTGTTTGAACTCCTCATAGGTACCGTCAAACAGGAACCTCAGGGTCCTTCCCCTCGATGTTGTATTGTCGATTACCTCAGCAACAAGGAGATCATCTTCACCAAAATAAAGCTTATTGCCAATCCTTATCTTTCTGGCCGGATCAACCAGAACATCCCACAGCCTTTGTTCCCTGTTCAGTTCCCTAAGGAGAAATACTTCAATTTCGGCTCCCGTCTTTTCCTTATTCCCATATAAACGCGCCGGAAAAACTTTTGTGTTATTAAAGACAAGTACATCGTGCTCATTGAAATACGGTGTAATCTCTTTAAAAACCCTGTGTTCAAAAGTCCCCCTTTTCCTGTCAACAACAAGCAGCCTCGATTCATCACGATTCTCTGTCGGATAAAGAGCAATAAGTTCCTGAGGTAAAGTATACCTGAATTGCGATAGTTTCATATTAAAATATCTGTTTTCTAAGTTTTTTGAAATCCTTTATACGCAGCAATTTCAAAAAGGTTTCATTTCTTTTAAAATATTTTCAAAATTTTCAAGAGTAAGAGCATTTTCAAGTTTATGAGGACCAACTGCAGTTCTCTGAAGGGAGGAAAGATAAGCGCCGCTCCCCAGGGCAAGTCCGAGATCCCTTGCAAAAGATCTAATATAGGTCCCCTTGCTGCAAAGGATCCTAACCTGTATTTCAGGAATATTGAAAGATAATAATTCAAGATCCCTGAAAATTACCGGCACCGGAGTCATCTCGGCATCGATACCTTTTCTTGCAAGCTCATAGGCTCTTTTGCCATTTATGAATTTTGCAGAATGGACCGGCGGTACCTGCATCTGCTCCCCAATAAACTCCTTAAGTGTTGATATAACAAGATTTTCGGTTATATGTTCAACCGGATAGTTACCATTGATTTCTGTTTCAAGGTCATACGACGGAGTTGTTGCCCCCAGACAGATTGTGGCGACATATTCCTTGTCGAGACCACGGAATTCCTCAATCCGTTTTGTTGCCCTTCCTGTGCATATTATCATAAGTCCGCCTGCCAGCGGATCAAGTGTCCCTGCATGTCCTGTCTTAATCTTCTTTATCCCCAGGGCGCTTCTTATCATGATCCTGACTTTGTTTACAAGGTCAAAGGAAGTCCAGTAAAGAGGCTTGTCAAAAAGAAGCACCTGCCCCTCTTCAAATGCTGATATCTTCTCAGATGACATTTAACCCGAGTAATATTGAATATATTCCGACAAGAACGCAATAAAGGGCAAACCACTTCAGATTACCTTTTCTTACCAGGTTTATCATCCATTTACATGCTATATAACCGGTTACAAATGCAGTAATGAATCCGGCAACAATAACAATGACCGATGTGCCTTCCTTTGAAATATTTCCGGATGTAAACTCGAGATAATTGGCTCCGATAATTGGTATAATCACCATCAGGAAAGAAAACTTTGCCAGTTCCGACTTTTTGTTTCCCAGCATCATACCTGTGGCAATTGTTGCTCCCGATCGTGAGATGCCGGGTAAAACTGAGATTGCCTGGGCGATACCTATAACGAAAGAATCTAAATATGTCATCTGCCTTTCTCTGGGCCTTATAACCAGAGTCATAGAAAGAAGAAAAGCAGTTATAAGGAATTCAATGCCAAGTGAAATCATGTTTCCTGCAAAGAACTTTTCTGCAATTTCATTCATGTACAATCCGGCAATACCCACAGGAATCATTGAAACCACAATCTTCAGTATATATTTAGTCTCCTCATTCATCCTGAATCGGAAAAAACCTTTCAGAAGATCTGAAATATCCTTCCGCAGGACCAATATTGTGCTAAGAAGTGTCGCGCCGTGTACTGCAATCGAGAAGTAAAAATTAGCCTCGTGGTCGATACCGAACAGGTATTTGCCCAGTTCCAGGTGTCCTGAACTGCTTACAGGCAAAAATTCTGTCAGCCCCTGAATTATCCCAAGGACTATTGCTTCCAATAAATTCATAATGTATTCCTAAAATTATTTGTCAGTGCTTTTGGGCTTTTTCATTATTGCCCATATCTCAAAAATGAAACCGGCCAGTACCACAATCGGAGCCAGGGTTATCCTCCTGAAGCTGAATATCTTTTCATTGAAAACATTCGGATCTTCCGATTTTCCGCCGAGCATGAGAAGAAATCCTATTATAATGATTACAAAGCCTATGGCCAGCAATTTATAGTTTTCACGGCCAAGGGCAAAATTCAGTTTTTCCTTATTTTCGTTTTTTGTTGCCATGTTTCAATTGTATAATTTGTCTTCAGGAATATCAAGATAACGGTTAACAGATAAAAATGTTGACAACAGGTTAATCAGTATGCCGCCAATTATTAACAATAATCCAAGTACCGCAAGCAGTTTGGTACTCTCGAACGAAAACAGCATCAGGAACTCCTTTTCGATAAGATAAAGAAGCCCGATCAGAAGCAGCATGGCTATAAGGGCAGCAAGCACTCCATGATAAATACTCCTTACAAGAAAGGGTTTTCTGATGAACGATCTTGTTGCGCCGACAAGCTGCATCGTTCGTATCAGAAATCTTTTCGAATAAATTGCCAGGCGTATGGTATTGTTGATGATAGTAACCGCTATCAGGAACAAGAATGAGCTGAGTATCAGAAGAAAAAGGCTTATTTTCCTTACATTCTCATTTATAAGTATGAGGAGCGAATCTTCATACCAGACCTCCTTCGCAAATGGATATTCAAGAATATATTTCTCGATCTTTGCCACACTGTCGGTATTTGTGTACCCGGCATACAGATAAACGTCGATTGACGGCGGCAGGGGATTATCACCAAGGAAATTTATAAAGTCTTCCCCAAGATCTTCCTTCATCTTTACAGCTGCCTGATCCTTAGAGATATATTCCGTCGATTTAACGTAAGGCTTGGCATCAAGATCCTTCTGAAGCATCCTTATGTCTGCTTCTTTTGCATCATCGTCAAGGATTACTGAAAAAGATAAACTCTCCCTGAAATAGTCGGTCAGTTCCTTCGTATTGATAATGACAAGTCCCAGGATCCCAAGAAGGAAAAGCACCAGCGAAACACTTATTACAAGTGTAAGGTACGAACCTCTGAGCTTTGCCTTTGAAAATCCTGTCTCTTTCTTCTTCACAAGGTAACCTGTTATTTCTGCATATACCTCCGGGATTCCTGAAAAAACAATTCATTCCATTCTCAGGAGGACGGCGAGATATGAGTTTCAGTCAACAAATGAAATCCATCCGAATTCATCAGGTACATCGCCGTACTGAATGCCAACGAGCTTATTATATAGCTTCATTGTGACCGGACCGGGATTACCATCCCTGCAATATTCATAAATCTTGTTTTTATCCGGATCAACTATTTTGCGGATGGGGCTGATGACAGCTGCAGTACCGCAGGCGCCGGCCTCAGTGAATTCCTCAAGCTCTTCAACAGCAACCTGCCTCCGTTCGGCCCTGATGCCAAGTGTTCCGGCAACCTCCAGAAGGCTCATGTTTGTTATGGATTCAAGTATCGATTCGGATTTTGGAGTAATATATGTGTCGTCCTTTATTCCGAAGAAATTTGCCGGACCGCATTCATCAATATATTTCTTTTCCTTTGCATCGAGGAATATAGAGCTTGCATAGCCGGCCTCCTTGGCTGCCACTCCGGCTCTGAGACTTGCCGCATAATTGCCTCCTACTTTAAAAATTCCGGTTCCTTTCGGAGCTGCCCTGTCGACATCCCTGCAGATAAGCATATCAACAGGCTTGATTCCTCCCTTGAAATAGGGGCCCACAGGGGAAACGAAAACTATGAAAGTATACTCTGAGGATGGCTTCACACCTACCTCTGCTCCGCTGCCATATAGAAGGGGTCGTATATAAAGGGTGGCTCCTGTACCGTATGGAGGCACAAACTTTCTGTTAAGGTCGACAACCCTGAAAACCGCTTCTTTGAATTTCTCTAAGGGGAAAGCAGCCATTTTAATACCATCGGCCGATTTTATAAGCCTTTTTGCGTTCTCTTCCCACCTGAACAACCTTATCCTCCCGTCTTTCCCCATATAGGCCTTGAGTCCTTCAAAGGCTTCCTGGCCGTAATGAAGACCAGTTGCAGCAATATGAATATCAATATGTTCTGAAGTTGAAACCTCCAGTTCTCCCCAAAGGCCATCCTTGTAAAAACAACGTATGTTGTAATCAGTTTTGATATACCCGAATGGCAGGTTTTTCCAATCTAATTGTTCCATTTCGATCAATATAAAAATCCGTGGTAAAAGTACATTTTTCTTACCAGAATATATGTGAATTTAAACCTAAAACCGATTATTTATGCCATGTTTCAAGTGAAGCCGTCTGGTCTTCAATTGAAACACTCCGGAGAAGCCGGCCGGATTTCGTTAAGAAATCATGATCGGCGAGCAGCTTTTTCTGAGTCCTGGTCCATTCATCGATCTCTGTCTTTAGTCCGTTCTCATTCCTTTCCCTGAAAAGCTTACCGGTGAGTTTTATATAATCGACTCTTCCGAGATAATCATACCTGGCATCATGAAGGATCTTATCAGCCGCCGATTCATATTTTTCACTGAAAGAATCAATTATAAGCTTTCCTGCCGATCCGATATATACTTCATCAAAACCAAACCGTGGAAGCGTTTCCGACATGAGTTTAAGGGCCGCTTCTGCAGGATTAGTATAATCGTTGATAAACCCTGAAATAAGGAATATCGAAGCCAGCTTAAGATTTATATATTCTTCTTCGGATATCTGTTCGGCATTGGCCAGAAGATCGACCTGCGAATTTATGCTCTTTGCAAGCTGCAGATTATGGAAATAAAGGTCGGGCGAGGCTTCTTCAAGAAAAATCCTGTTAACGGCTTCCTCAACATCTTCAAGCTTCAGCACGAGCATCCTTAACCTGAACTTCTCATTTGGCTGTCCGTTTTCATCACAAAGCTCAGGTTTTATGCTGCTTACAAAATACATATCCAGCTCCCCCTTGTATTTTACGGGCATCCTGCCTCTGTGCTCGCAAACAAAGAAATCCCTGGCAAATTCATACGTGGTTCCCGATATATTTATTTTCCCGGCCTCACCCGACGATTCCATCCTGCTTGCAGTATTTACGGTATCACCCCATATGTCGTACGACATCTTTTTTTGACCAATTACCCCTGCTATTACAGTGCCTGTATGAATGCCTATCCTGATATCCCAGTATTTCATACCGTGAACAATCGATGTCTGCTTTAGTCCGGCCATATATTGCTGCATCTCAAGAGCAGCCAGAATGACTTCAACAGGGTTTGTCCTGTTCCGTTCGGGGATCCCCCCTGCACACATGTATGCATCACCGATTGTCTTTATCTTTTCTATCCTGTATTTCTCGACAACTGAATCGAAATGAAAAAAGAACTTGTCAAGTTCATCAATAAGAACTTCAGGATTCATTTCCTCAGCGATCTTTGTAAAACCCTGAATGTCGGAGAACAATACAGTAACAAAATTATATTTGATCTTCGACACCTTGCCTTTCGCCATAAGCTCATCGGCTGAACCCTTCGGAAGGTAATTTGCCAGGAGCTCTTCCGATTTCTTCCTCTCCTTAAGCAGTTCCTCTTCCTTTTTTTTCAGCAGGTCTTCGAGGTCGTTCCGCTTTTTTTCAAATGCCGAATTCAGAAACTTATAAATAAACAGCTGGATGACAAGAAAAAATATTATTCCTCCCGCAACAAGAAAGAATACCGGTAATGTTCCGCTGCCCTGTAAATCCTGTCCGGATAGCCGGCATGAATACATCGATGCCACAATCGGGTTCAATATGGGAAAACCAGGCGTCGGGAATGACAGCATAATCTCTATAAATAACTGACCTGTTGTCAAAAGTATCAATTAACTTTATTAACGCCAAACTTCAGGCTCCATTGTTAAATTGGTAAACTTTCATCTCTTTTATTAATTTCGCTCCACAATCTTAAACGAAATGGACCTGGTTTTTGCTTCAAACAACAAACACAAGATCAAAGAAATCAATAATATCCTGGGCAACAGCTTCAGACTCCTCAGCCTCAGTGATGTAAATATTGATGAGGATATTGCTGAAAATGAGAACACTCTCGAAGGAAATGCCCTTGCAAAGGCAAGATATGTGCACGAAGCCACAGGTATGAATGTTTTCGCCGATGACACAGGTCTCGAAGTTGAAGCCCTCGGCGGACGCCCCGGAGTGCACTCTGCAAGGTTTGCCGGGGAGAATAAGGACTCCGGTGCAAACATCGACAAGCTACTTTCGCAACTGGAAGGAAATCCTGACCGCCATGCAAGGTTCAGAACTGTAATTGCATTGATTTTCAATGGCGAAGAGCACCTGTTTGAAGGGATAGTAAACGGCGAAATAATAAATGATAAAAGAGGAACCCGGGGATTCGGATACGATCCCGTATTCATCCCCGAAAACCGCAGTCTGACATTCGCTGAAATGGATCTGTCTGAAAAAAACATGATATCACACAGGGCCAGGGCATTTGAGAAACTAAGAGCTTTTCTTTTGCAAAATGAAATACCTGGAAAATAAGACCAGGCCTAATCAGATCACCCTATGAAAAAAGGGCTGATATTTATACTGACCGCACTGCTCATTACCCATCACCTGGATGGACAGTTACCTGTGGGTTCCTGGTCGGACCATTTCAGATACAACACTGCCAGGTCGGTCGCTGCCGGAAATGATGAAATATATGCGTCGACAGGCACCGCGATCCTTGTTTATAACAAGAAATTCAATGAGCTGAAAAAGCTTTCGAAAGTGACCGGACTCTCAGGAACAGGTATCAGCAGCATTGCATGGTCGCCTGAGACATCCTCTCTCCTGATCGGCTATGACAATACCGATCTGGATCTTGTTATAAAAGGTTCTGTATATAACATCCCGGATATCCGCGACAAATATATTCCTGAAAGAAAGAGAATAAACAGGATAAGGACGTTCGGAAAATATTTCTACCTGGCAACAGGTTTCGGCATTGTGGTTGTTGATCCCGTCAGGAAAGAGATCCGCGATACCTGGAATCCGGGCAGCAGTGAAGTATACGATATAAGCATAGCCGGGAATGTGATATATGCCGCAACTGACCAAGGTCTCCTGAGCGCTGACCTTTCAAACCAGGGACTTGCCTGGTCAGGTAACTGGACCCTTGTTACCACGCTTCCCGATCCTTACTCCTTATGTACTCTGGTAATTAACGCCGGCGCTTCCGTTTACTGTAACGTGAGAAGGCCGGAAGGAGACGTGATTTATCAAATTTCTGACAATACGACTGTATTTTCATCTGCCCCGGGAAGGATAAACTATTCCTTTGATACTTCCCCGGAAGGATTCCTGATCTCATCGGATAAGGCAGCCGAGTATTTCAGGAATGACGGAACCCTAACCAGGAGCATCACTACGTATGGATGGGGCGATCCTTCAGCATTACAATGCATTTCCGACGGCAGCAGTCTTTGGATTGCCGATACCGGCTACGGTCTTGTCGAATGCAGGAACCTTAATGAATTCTCAATCCTTACCCTGAATGGTCCCGCCTCGGACCATGTGGCAGGCATTACCGCAAATGCCGGATTGGTTGCCATCACGGCGGGAGGGGCGGATGAATCATGGAACAGTCTCGGAAGTCCTTCCGGGATATCTGTATTTGCCGATAACAGGTTTACAAACCTTATCCCGCCCGAAGCAAATGATGCAATGAGAGTATGCTTTGATCCTGCCGATCCGGACCATTTTTTTGTTTCGACCTGGGGTGATGGTTTATACGAATACAGGAATTTCATACCTGTCGGACATTATGATGAAACAAACTCCCCGCTTATCGCCGGCCCTGATCCCGATGATGGAGTAAGGATATGCGGCCTGGTCATGGACAAAAACGGAAACCTTACCGTAGCCCAGAGCGGCCAGAGAGCGGTGATAAGCATTCTCAGGCCTGACGGCACCTGGATTGTTAATGCTTTCACAATAAATTCATCCGTTGCGGGTGATATGATCGCAACCCGATCAGGTCAGAAATGGATACTCCTGCCTGAAGGAAACGGTATATTTGTTACCGACGACAACAAGACCCCCGGTATCTTTAATGACGACAGGTCAAAATTACTGACAATCAGGGATAATGACGGCAACCTCTTCGTCAGGGCATTTTCTGCCGCGGAGGATCAGGATGGGAACGTCTGGGTGGGAACTGACAAGGGACCAGTGGTTTATGCCGCAGGCAGCTCTGTATTTGATGCTGATATAACCGGATTCAGGATAAAAATACCAAGAAATGATGGCTCAGGTCTTGCCGATTACTTGCTGGGGACTGAGACAATCACATCAATCTCTGTCGACGGAGCCAACAGAAAATGGCTGGGAACCCAAAGCTCCGGAATATACCTTCTTTCTGCCGATGGTTCTGACATTATCATTAACTACAATAAGAATAACAGCCCCCTGCCTTCCGATTCAATTGCGGCGCTTGCCGTTGATAACCTCACAGGAGTATTATGGATTGGCACATCAATGGGTATCGTTTCGGTAAGGGAACTGGCCACTTCCGGAAGCGACAATTACAGCAGGGCTTATGTTTTCCCCAATCCGGTAAGGGATGATTACATGGGGAAGCTGACAATTACCGGGCTTATGGCTGAAACCAGGCTGAAAATCACCGACGTAAGCGGGAATCTTGTTCATGAAACAATTTCGGAAGGCGGTCAGGCCGAATGGGATCTGACTACATATAACGGAAAAAGGGTTTCAACAGGTGTATATCTGATTTTCTGCTCAAACTCCGACGGATCGGCATCAGCCATCGTTAAGGTACTTGTGATCGGCAACTGATCAGTTTTTTATAAGGCTCCTGATCCTTTCTATCTGAAGCTGCTTGTTCACCTCCCTGAGACTCCTGGCGGTCTTTGTGAAATACTGGTGCCCTGAAATGAATTTGACCTGAAGCTTGTTCCATTCATTAATGTCATTCATTTTGTTCTGGGCTTTCAACTCCTCAAACAATGTGTTTGAAACAGGGATGAAGTCACTTCTGCCAAGGTAATCGAGATCCGAATCGCACATTATTTCCTCAAGAAGGTTTGCAGGCCTTGGAGGCAGCTTTGTTGCCATAATCAGTGAGCATATCCTGTCGATCTGTTCCTGTGTGTATCCGAAAGATGGAAGCGCCTTTCTTGCATATTCAGCGCCATGAAATTCGTGGTTGTCGAACGAGACTGTGATTCCCGTATCATGGAAAAGCCCTGCCGTTTTAAGCAGAAGGATCTCCTCATCAGAACATCCCTCGGCCCATCCTATCAGCTCAACCTCGGTCACTACGTCAACAGTATGCTTTACGTTATGATAGAAAACAAAATCAGGCAGCTCTTTCTCGAGCTTGTCGAGTATCATCTCCTGCATATCCGTGAACTGAATAAGCCCGAATTTTGTTCTGAAAGCCTGGTTGGGTTCTGAGCCGCATCCTCCGGCAGACAATTCAGGTTTCAGCCCCTTTACTTTGTATATCTGGAGATCTCCCTTATATTTCACAGGGAGCTTGCCATAATATTCACACACAAAGAATTCCTTTACCAGTTCATATGTCATTACCGAAACCAGGATCGAACCTTTTTCAGAAAGTGGTTCAACACGGCTTGTATTGTTTACAGTATCTCCCTTTAAATCATAACTTATCTTTTTCCTGCCTGTGACTGTTGCCGTTACGGGACCGGTGTGAATTCCTGTTTTCATCTCCCACAGCCTTTCCTTTCCTCTTTTTACTGTCTCGTATTTTTCAAGGAAATTCCTCATTTCCACTGCAGCCATTACCACATCGACCGGATTTGTTATATTCTTCACGGGAATCCCTCCCGCACACATGAAAGTATCGCCAATGGTTTTGATCCTTTGAATCTTATACAAGGAGGCAATGGAGCCGAATTCAAAAAATATCTCATCAAGCTCATCCATTACCGAAGCCGAATCTATCCTTTCCATCATACCCGGTATTCCGCGTATGTCGGCGAAAAGGACAGTTGCCATGTTGAATTTTTCTGATTTTTCTGCTTCTCCGGTTATCTCAGGATGACGGGCTTTCAGCTTTTCAATTTCAGCAGTCAGCTTTTCATTCTGTCTCTCCAGATCCCTTAAATGTTCCTCCAGTTCCTGGTTCTGCCTGGCAAGTTTTGCAACACGCTTTACAAGCTCCTCATTGCTTTTTGAGACCATCGTTCTTTGGTTGACTCGTAAAGATAATAATTTTATATTTGAGCGATTCATTGCATCGTATGCTTCAGACAACAAAGGGCATTATTCTTCATCAGATCAAATACAGCGATTCAGGTGTAATAGCACAGGTTTATACACGCGATTCCGGAAGACAGTCGATGATGATAAAGGGAATGAGAAGCAGAAAGTCGGGGAAGCATAATGTCCTTTTTCAGCCGATGTTCATACTTGACATGGTTTTCTATCACAGGGAATCGAGGGATGTCCAGATGCTGAAGGAGTTCTCCGTATCTTACGCGCCTTCAGGTATTTATTCAGATATAAAAAAGAGCTGTATTGCAGTTTTCATAGCTGAAATTCTCACCTCTGTTCTCAGGGAGGAGATCCCCAATCATGAGCTTTTTGATTATCTGGAAAATGCAATAATCTATCTCGACAAATCCGGACCTGGTTATTCAAATTTTCATATTGCATTCCTGTCAGGACTAAGCAGCTATCTGGGCTTTGAACCGGCTGCAAGGACAAATCCCGAATGCAAATACTTCGATCTCCTCAACGGTTCCTTTGTTACACTGCCGCCCGGTAATTCCTCATATGCCAGTGTGGAGGTGTCGGAGATACTTTATTCATTCTTTTCATCATCATTTGAAAGCATGAAGAACATTCCACTCACCGGATCGATGAGGAATGAAGTGCTTGATACAATTATAAAATACTTCGGGATCCACCTTCCGGGCCTCAGAAAAATCAATTCGCTCGGGGTGATGAAAGAGATTTTCAAATGACCGCCGGCATCACCTTCATTATTTTCCTTATCTTTATTTTTTAATCGGAGCGGTATCTATGCCTATTCTTTCTTCAGTTGTACGACGGGTTAATGCCAGGCGTTTAGGTCAGATTGAGCATTTCAGAAAATTTCCGGCCGAGACACAGGAAAGAGTCCTTCTGGAAATTATTAAAACATCCGGATCGACGGAATTGGGAAAGAAATACGATTTCCCATCAATCAGATCGGTTCAGGATTTTCAGTCAAGGGTACCTGTCAGGAACTATGAGGAATATGTTCCTTTTATCGACAGGCTTATTAAAGGGGAAAAGGATATCACCTGGCCCGGCGAGGTCAGATGGTTCGCAAAATCATCAGGAACGACTTCGGCAAAAAGCAAATTCATTCCTGTAAGCAGGGAATCGCTTTGGGAATGCCATTACCAGGCTGCAAAGGATATTCTTGCAATATATGCTGTTAATTATCCTGATACGAAAATATTCTCGGGAAAAGCGCTGACCCTCGGAGGCAGTAATAAGATCAACCAGCTCAACAGCAAATCTATTTACGGGGATCTTTCGGCCCTGTTGATCTGGAATGCACCATTTTATGCCGAGCTTGTCAGAACCCCCAGCCAGAAGATCGCACTTATTGAGGATTTTGAGGAAAAGCTCGATCTTCTTACAAAAGCTACGGTCGGACAGAATGTAACAAGCTTTTCGGGTGTTCCGTCGTGGTATCTTACCCTTATAAAACATGTACTTGCCTATACCGGCAAGCAGAATCTTCTGGAAGTATGGCCAAACCTTGAGGTGTTTTTCCATGGCGGCATAAGCTTCACACCTTACCGGGAGATCTACAGGAAACTTATCCCCGGCGATCAGATGCATTATATGGAGACCTACAATGCCTCGGAAGGCTTTTTTGGCATACAGGATATACCTTATGTCCCGGATATGCTTCTGATGCTCGATTACGGGATTTTCTATGAATTCATACCTGCCGATGATATCGCAACCGGACAGGCGAGACCGGTAACTCTTTCAGAGGTTCAGAGGGGTGTAAACTATGCACTTGTGATCTCCACCAGCGGAGGCCTCTGGAGATATCTTATCGGCGATACCATCGTTTTTACATCCACATTCCCCTTCAGGTTCAGGATATCAGGAAGGACAAAACACTTTATAAACGCCTTCGGGGAAGAAGTCATTGTCGACAATGCCGATAAAGCCCTGGAAGCAGCCTGCCTCGCAACAGATTCAATAATAAATGAATATACGGCAGGGCCTGTATATATGGGTGAATCATCGAAGGGATCGCACGAGTGGATAATAGAATTTGAGAAGGCTCCCGCCGATATTGAGAAATTCACGGATATCCTCGATACCACACTTAAATCAATAAACTCCGACTATGAGGCAAAGCGGCATAAGGATATAAACCTTGTAAGGCCACTGGTCAGACAGGTACCGCCAGGGACTTTCAACAGGTGGCTTAAATCGCTTAACAAGCTCGGCGGTCAGAACAAGATACCCAGGTTATCCAATTCGAGGGAGTTCATTGAGGAAATTTATAATTTTATATAGGTTATTTTTTAGTATTTTTAGGTCTGGTAAAAAACACAATTCTGACAGGTATGCATATAGCAATCGCAGGTAACATCGGATCGGGCAAAACTACACTGGCCGGGCTTCTGGCAAAACAATACGGCTGGACTCCCCATTATGAGGACGTGGATGATAATCCGTACCTGAACGACTTTTACGAAGACATGCAGCGCTGGTCATTCAACCTGCAGATTTACTTCCTCAACTCACGGTTCACACAGATAATCGATATAAGGAAATCGGAAAAGACAGTAGTGCAGGACCGAACTATTTATGAAGATGCATATATTTTCGCTCCTAACCTTCATTCAATGGGGCTTATGTCGACGCGCGACTTCGATAATTATTCGACGCTTTTCAATATGATGAGCAAGTTCATACAGCCTCCCGATCTCCTTCTCTACCTCAGGGCCTCCGTTCCGACACTTGTAAGCCAGATCCAGAAAAGAGGCAGGGAATATGAAAGTTCAATCCGCCTCGACTACCTGAAAAGGCTTAATGAACGCTACGAAGCATGGATCCAGTCATATAAGCTTGGCAAGATGCTTATCATTGAGGCCGACCATTATAACTTCCCTAACAACAAGGACCACCTCAGCGAAGTTATCGACAAGATCAACGCCGAATTACACGGACTTTTCTGATTTAGTTATCACTCTCCGCCAAACATGAACACATATTTTGATTGAATGGACCAGGAAGGCCTAATCTTTCTTTTCTGCGGGCGTCAAAGTTACTTTCACATAGTGTTCAGTATCGAGATATTTATCTGCTATCTTCTTTATGTCCTTAACTGTGAGAGAATTAACAAACGACTTATATTCATCGAGGGTCATCAGCCCGTCACCGTTGAGAAACAGGTTCTGAAGCGAGGATAACCAGAAACTGTTTTCCTTTATTTTCGATTCACGCTCCCTTATAAAAGTTTCTTTCACTTTGTTTAGATCTTCTGCCGCAGGTCCCTCATTTTCTATCCTGTTCATTTCATCAAGGACTGTCTGCGAGAGCTTTTCGGTATTGTCGGGGCTGCAGCCCCACATTGAGGTTATTGAATATTCAGGAGTCGGATATCTTGTAGGACTTCCGGAAAAGCTCACGCCATAAACTCCTCCCTGGTCTTCGCGCATCGATTCCCTGAGTTTTATCGAAAGGATATTCATAAGCATTGCGAAGCCAAAACGGTTTTTATCCTTCCACTTAAAATCTCCATTCCATATCATCGCCACCCTGCTCTGGGGTTCCGAGTTAAGCGGAACATCAGCTGTCACTTTTCCATCAGGGAATTCCGGTTCCACGTCTTTCCATTCTTCTTTTCTCCCTTTTGAAGGAAGGCCTCCCAGATATGTCTCAAGAAGAGGAATGACAGAGTCGGTACTAAAATTACCTATCATGAAATATGTGAAATCGCCGGCATCGGCAAACCTGTCCCTGAAAATCGCCATGATGCGGTCGAGGTTGATACTGTCGATCTGGGCATCAGTCGGAACGGCAATTACCCTTTTCGAAAATGATGATACTATCTTCGTCAGAGTATCCTGGAAGATGACCAGCGGATTTGACCTCATAGGTTTTATCATATTCCTGATACGTGAAACATATGCATTGAAAGCTGTTTCATCCTTTCTTATAGCAGTGAAATACAGATAATTAAGCTGGAGCATCGTTTCCAGGTCCTTCGGGGAACAGCTTCCGGTTATGCCTTCATGCAGGTTGTTTATATACGGTGAAACCTTGGCGGTGTTTCCTGATAATTTCTTCTGCAATCCCATAAAATCATAATCCCCCAGACCGCTCTGTGAAACAATGGCCGTAGCCACCATGGCCGACATCATATCGTCATCAGGATATAGTGATGTTCCTCCCGGACTGTAAGATGAGAAAAGTATCTCATCGTTTTTGAAGTCGGTAGGCTTTAGTATTACCCTGACCCCATTACTTAGTTTCAGGTCAGTATATCCGAAGATGGAGTTTTCTGTACGCTGAACTATCTTACCTGCGACCGGCATTTTTGCAAGAAGAGGTGTTTCGGCAACTTCTTCACTGTAAGCTTCAAGTTTCATTCCCTTTACTGATTTAATAATTTCAAGAACCTTTTCTTCAGCAGGTACCTTAACTCCTTCCTTCTCCTGTGCCGTTACAAGAACCACAATATTATCATCGGAAATAAGCTTTTTGCCCAAACCGTTTATTTCATCCAGAGTTATGCCGGGAAGATATGTATTGACAATCTCGAATTCTTTTTTTATCCCCGGTATAGGTTCTTTCTCCAGAAAATTTCTGAGATATTCATCGGCATAAGAAGAAGATTCTGTCTTGTCTGCTTCCTTTGCCATCGTCTCATACATTGAAAGCAGGTCTTTTTTCTGTCTTTCCAGTTCTGAAGCAAGGAATCCGAAACGGCGTACTCTCTCATTCTCAGCAAGTATTACTTCAATGCTCTTTTCGATCTGGTTTTCCTTTGCACTTGCCATAAGCTGGTAGGTCTCGATGCTCCGGCCGATAAAGGATCCATATCCCGATCCGGCATACATGAAGGGAGCTTCGGGCTTCAGAGCTATTTCCTGGAGGCGGCTGTTCAGCATTCCCGTATACAGCGACCTGAGGATCTGATCCCTGTACTCGCCATAAGTGCCATCAGCCGACACCGGATGCTTGAAGAATATCATTGCAGTATAGCCTGTGGCTTCCTTGTCGGTCACTATACTAATCAAAGGATCAGTGTTTCCCGGAACAGAAAATTCCTGTCTTGGCTTTGGATTAACAGATGCAGGAACCCTTCCGAAATATTCATTTACTTTTTTCTCGGCAACATCCGGATCGATGTCTCCTACAATTGCCACGGCCATCAGATCAGGCCTGTACCATGTTTCGTAAAAACTTCTCAACGTGTCATATGCAAAACTCCTGATGATATCTACTTTCCCTATTGGCAGCCTTTCTGCATATAAGGATCCTTTCAATAAAACAGGAATATATTTCGACTGCATCCTGTCTTCCGCTCCGAGGCCAAGTCTCCACTCCTCAACAATGACACTCCTTTCCTTGTCAATTTCCTTTTCTTCAAGTGTAACCTGGTGAGCCCAGTCCTCAAGTACCTGAAATCCTCTGTTTATCCATTCCTCCTTGTCGGAAGGGACCTTAAGCATATATACCGTTTCATCAAAACTTGTGGAAGCATTCAGCTCTGCACCAAACTTGACTCCCATCTCCTCAAGCATGTCAACCATCCTGTTGCTTGGGAAATTCTTTGTTCCGTTAAAGCACATATGCTCCATAAAATGTGCAAGCCCCTGCTGACCGTCTGTTTCACAAACCGATCCTGCATTTATGGCAAGACGCAGCTCGATGCGCTGTTCAGGTTTTTTGTTCTGCTTTATATAATATGTCAGACCGTTGGCCAGCCTGCCAATCCTGATGGCGGGATCGGGAGGAATTATATCCCCGGGATTAATTGTCTGTGAATTTAAGATTCCGGAGAAAATTCCGGCAAAAACCAGTATGAGAGCCAGTTTAATATTTTTCATTTCATGGATTATAAATTTGACTTTCCATTCAGGATGACTATAAAAAGTAAAATTATAAAATAATGATTAAGTACCAAATGGCTGGCTCCTCCTTATATTTATATTATTCTATTTCATAGCACATTACAAAATCCGGCATCAAACATTTCAACTTGAAGCAATCGAATTTTTATTCTTTTTAATGCCCTGGACATTGATCGTGATTCAATAATATATTACCTTGGCACTTATATCATCAAAATATTACAGCCATGAACTCAACACGCAGAAACTTTATAAAAACGGCATCCGTACTTGCAGCAGGAACTTTATTGCCCGCCGATGCAATATCAAAATCCGCCAGGGCAGTATCGCCCGGCGATAAAATAAATATCGGCCTTATCGGCGTCAGGAGCCAGGGATTCAGCGACCTCTCATCCTTTCTCAAAAACAAGGAAGTGCAGTGTGTCGCAATGAGCGATATAGACAATAACCTTCTTGAAAGCCGGACAGCCGACCTGGTGAAACTTGGCTATGAGAAACCAAAACTCTATGCTGATTACAGGAAGATGCTCGAAAACAAGGATATCGATGTTGTCATTATCGGGACTCCCGATCACTGGCATTGTCTTCAGTTTGTCGACTCGCTTGAAGCCGGAAAGCATATCTATGTTGAAAAACCTATCGGTAACTCAATTGCTGAGATCAACATTATGCACAAAGCTGCAGTAAAGCACGGCAAGCTTGTCCAGGTGGGGCAGTGGCAGAGAAGCCAGCCTCATTTTGTTGATGCAATAAATTATCTGAAATCGGGCAAGCTCGGACGCATCCGCACTTGTAAGGCATGGTCGTATGTCGACTGGAAGGGAGCTGTTCCAAAGGTCCCCGATGCAACTGTACCTGCCGGAGTTAATTATGACATGTGGCTTGGTCCGGCTCCAAAAAGACCGTTCAACATGAACAGGTTCCATTTTACCTGGAGATGGTATTGGGAATACGGTAACGGCCTGATGACAGACTGGGGTGTTCATCTTATAGATTATATCCTTTACGGAATGGGCAAATCAATTCCTGCATCCGTTATGGCAATCGGAGGCAAATATGCATTCCCTGATGATGACATGGTGACTCCCGACACAATGACAGCCGTATACGACTTCAATGATTTTACAATGATATGGGAACATACTATCGGTATTGGCCTTGGCAACTGGAAGAGACCTCACGGAATGTCGTATATCGGAGAAAACGGAACACTTGTTCTTGACCGCAGCGGATGGGAAGTATTTCCTGAAAAGCAAAAGATCGAAGCCGTTCCTGTTCAGAAAAATGTCGGTAACGGCCAGGACCTGCATGCAAGAAATTTCCTCGATTGCCTTCAGAACAATACACCCGATAAGCTTAATGCAGGAATAGAAATCGGAAGAAGGGTTGCTCTGGTTGCACAGATGGGGAATGTTGCATATCGTACTGGCGAAAAGGTCTCCTGGGACGATACAAAGCAGCAGTTCCGTACCGAAACCGCCAATAAGCTTATTACACCCGTCTATCACAACGGATATAAATTACCAGCTTAAGAACTTTCACAGAGATCCACTGAGAAAAATCAGAGGGCCACAGAGCGAAAAAATGCTTAACTCTGTGGCCCTCTGTGTTTCTCCGGATTTCTCTGTGTAATTTCTTAATTTCGGATTATTCGCCGACAATTTTTATCAGTTTTCCGGAAGGGACCTGATCAGTAAGCTCGAGGCCGTTGAGCAGGGACAATTCCTTGTACATTGAATTCGGAACCCTGTAATATGCAAAGGCATCCGAGAGAGTACTGTTCCTTTGCACCCTTACAACCTGTACCTTTTTTGCCTTTACATTGATCTTCGAGGCATCGGTAAGCCGTGCAAATGATATCATTGAAGAATTAAAGGTATTTGAAAAATTGTTGAAATCGGCTTCCGTCGTGACTCCATGGAACACATAAATAAGATTATTATAGCTGATAAAATATGATAAAACCATATTTGTCTGTGTGGCGCCAGTCGACTGGTCCTGGATAACCTGTTTACTTTGGGTAAGGATTGCAGGAAGGCCGTTAACGGTGGCTCTTTTGCTTCCCTGCAGTTCGAGGCCGTACTGTTTAATGGTACTGTCGGCGGCAGATTCAAGTGTTTTTTGCTGGGCGAGGGTGAAAAGCATCAGCGCCTTTTGATCCTGAGGTGTTATTGTCACCTGTATTGGTGAATTTTCAAGTTTCCATCCGGAAGGGAATGCAAATTTGAATTTAAGGTCGGGATGATAAAAAGTATTACCCTCTACGTATCCCTGATGCGGATCTTCACCATAAACAATCCCGTTTATCATCTGAAGATAGCTGTCCTGATTGACTTTGAATTCAGCAAGACCAAGTGTCTTTTGCCATTCCGTTGCCTGTTTGTTTACATCGTTATACCTGTCGCCCGGATCGGGATGGGTCGACATGAATGTCGGAATACCGCCTTCACTTTCAGAAAGTGTCATTTTCTGGAGGACTTTGAAAAAATCGGCCATTTTATGTGCATCATAACCCATTTTTGAGGAGTATTCGACGCCAAGACGGTCTGCCTCACGTTCATCATCACGGCTGAAACTAAGGAAAAGAAGCTGCATCCCCTGTAGCGCATACTGGGCATATTGTGCAAACTTCTCCGAAGCTATCATCCCTCCGACCAGTAGTAGCTGGGCCAGCTGCTGTTTCGACTGCTGGCTTACAGTGTGCCTGGCAGCAATATGGCCCATCTCGTGAGCCAGCACTCCCATCAGTTCGGCTTCATTGTTCAGCTGGGCCAGAATGCCGCGGGTGAGATATATATATCCTCCCGGAACAGCGAACGCATTCACGACAGGCGAATCAACAACCTTTACATAATATGTAAGATTCGGGCGATGCGACATCTTACCCATTTCAGTACCCCGGGTCTGTACGAAATTCTGGATGTTCTGATCAGGATAAACACCAAAAGTCATCAGAACCTGGGGATCGTAAGATCGTCCCAGTTCAACTTCCTGAGCTTCCGACATAAGCATTATCTGTTTCTTTCCCGTGACCGGATTGACAGCGCATGAGATCACGAGCAAAAGGGTTGCCGTAAAAATGACTACCATCAGTGGGATATTCAGCTTCTTCATAATTATTTATATTTTAGTTGAATACAGCTTACAACAAGGAAAGTATCTAAATAATCAGATTTATTCAAAAATAACAAAATAAAAGGTAGCTCGAAAGAAAGAAAAGTATAAATGTACTACTGATTTTCCCTTCTCACGGCAACTGCGATCTTTGAATCGGCAGTTCCATAATAAAGAAACCACATGTTCCTGAAGAATACCAATCCTTCAACAAAACAGACATTGTTAACCTCTCCCGTGATCTCATATGGTTTTTCAGGAGTGATGAAAAGCGTATCCATCCTGTTTTTAAGCTTATATGGATATTCACTGTCGAACAGAGCCTGACCAGCCGAATAAGTAAATTCCGACAGCAACGGATCATTGTTGTTTGCAGCATTGCTGCTGTTGTATATTAGTAAAATTCCCTCATCACGCACCAGGGCAAAAGGACCAGGCTCAACAAGCCTGCTGTCGAAGTAACCCGGACGTGGATGAAGTACTGAAATCATCTTCCTGCTTTCATCATTTTCCACGGTATTCCAATTGATAAGATCATCGGAAGTTGCAATAAAAAGATCGGTATCGCCAAAATACATCCAATATTTGCCTCTCACCTTTGTTGCAATGATCCTGTTCCCTTCGAGCCTCGAAACAATAGCGCCTGATTTTGACCACAGGTCACTGTATTTTTCATCCTTCAGAACAAGGCCATGCTTTGTCCATACTCTGAGGTCTTTTGATGTTGCAAGGCACAACCTTGCTGTTTTGCCGTCGTACGAGGTATATGTAAGAACATAGGTGCCATCCTCGCTTTCAACTATCCGGGGGTCCTCAACTCCGCCTTTCCACTCATAAACCTTCATGCTGTCGTCTGAAGGATAAAAAACCGGCTCAGGCTCCTTGTTAAAATGCAGGCCATCTTCGCTGACTGCCAGTCCGAGCCTCGAAGTCATTTCATTGTCCTGCGCCCTGTAAACAAGCCACACCTTTCCTTCTTTTACCACAGCTGTGGGATTAAGGACATTCCTTTCCTCCCACCTGACCTGTTTCCCCGAAACAGGGCATGTGAAAAGCTGGTCCGCCGATGGTGACAATATCGGATTAATGCTGTCGGCCTTCTCAAAACCAGTTAGCGCCCATTTATAGACCGTTCCTTTCGGAGAAACCGGTTCCTGAATCCCTGAACAACCTGATACAAGGAATGCCAGGAGTGAAATGACTATGTATTTCATGACAATAAAAATTTTGCAGGATAATATGATATCCCTGCAAATTTACACTCCTGTTGCGAATTAGAGAATATTTATCGTGATGAATTCAGTCGCGGAATAAATGTATAACCTATCATTACAATTGTTTGTTCTCCGGCCCTTACTCCGACATCAAAACTTCCGTTTCCCACATACCAGCTTATGCCCGCAAGGGCATAGGGAGAAACAGAACTGCTTTCAGTTTCCTCAACAGAATACATTGAATATGATATCTCACCCCCGATATTCGGGCTTATCCTTAGTTTCTCTATCGGGAAATATACTTTAGTTGATAATCCCAGGTTTGCCTGAAAGGTCCCGCCCTCATAGTCAGTATTGCCAAATTCAAATCCCGAGGCAGATGCAGCAAGGTCCCACCTGTTTTTAAGCAGAAAAAAACCGAAACGAGTGCTGAAGCCCATATTTATGTTATGCTGTGAATCAAACTGTGACTGAAACCCAAAATAGACAAACCAGGGATGCTGTGAGGTTTTTGAAACCGGCACGCCGGCAGGTACTGCTGCTGCCGGACCATCAATGTTCCATTTTTCAATCAGGGTTGCTTTACCTGTTTTGAGATTTATCCCCCAAAGTTCACGAAATGAACCATTAGTTATAACAATCAGCGACCCCTGCCACGACCTGACAAGCATGTCCATCACCGTCGCCTTGTTTTCCATCGAAAGAGAGTTGTATCCGGGTGTGGAAGTCAGTTCCAGCTGACCATTGGAGGTAAGTCCGGCAGCCGTGAAATATATTTTGAACTGCGGCAATACCGAGGATCTGAACATTTCAATGCCTGTAGTTTTATCCTGGGCAATTACACCTGACAATGTTACAGATATAAAGGATAGTATAATCAATATCTTTTTCATGTTCCTTATTTTCTATTTCCGAAATACATGCTTCTTCCTGCTGAAAATCCCAATGTTGTGACCTGTGTCTTTGAAAAGGGCGCCATCCCGTCCCAGAAGATATCCCAGCTCGATAACTTGTTTTTGCTCTGGAAACTGAATCCCACTGAAATCTTAAAAAAAGCTGCAGAAGTGTTCCCCATGAAGCTGCCGGTAAGTCCGAAACCTGCTACGAAGATCTTGTGCCTCTGATAATACGTCATCCCTACATTATAAGATGTGTTTCCCGACATGGAAGATACTCCAAGGTCAACAGCGGCATTGCCTGATCCCGACAGAAAATATCCGAATCTCCCGTTTACATTTGTGTATGATGGGGAAACCATGCCTCCCGCATATGCCATAAGGCGGGGAGCGTTCTTTTTCACAGATGAACCCGCGAGTACCTTGCCTATAGTCACTTTTGGAGGTTCTGATGATCTGGACCTCAGTAAATCAAGCCTCTTTTCAAGAACTTCCCTGTTTTCATTTTTTGAGGGGTCCTTTTCCATTGATTTGATGCCCTTTTCGAGTATCACAACGGCAAGTCTGTAAAATCCGGCCTTTTCAAGCGCAATACTGTATCCTACATACGGCAGGTATTCATCAGGCCATGAAGCAGTAATGTTGCTGAAAAGGGAAATGGCCATCAGATAATTACCATGCGATGTGAGTTTGTTGGCGCGACTGAAGTATTCAGGCGCCTCTTCTGCAGGTAAAACGTCAGGCAGTTTGGGAGACTTATTTTTTTCGATCATCCCCGGTGCTTTTTCAGATATCCATTGCGGATCTTTACGTCCGGGATATTCCTCATTTACAGCGGCAGCAACCGCCGGATTTCCCATCAGGGAGAATATCTGAGAGGCATAATAAGATACCTCGGGATATAAAAACCTTGCCTTCCAGGTTTCATCGATCCTGAACAAGGCTGCCTCATAATAACCGTTTAAAGCAAGAACATATGCATACTCGCTGCCCAGGGCTACATTTGCCGTATCAGCGTTGACTAGGGTACTGTAGGCCATCAGAGCCTCAAGCTTTTTTCCGCTCAGCAACAGACCTCTTGCTTCTTCAATTCCCGATTGGGATGATGCCTCTGATCTGCTTAAGGAAGCACTGCGGGATCTGTCTTTCTTCGACTGGCAGAACCCATCCCCGATACTTATTGTTATCAATAACAACAGTACCAGAAATACCCTCCGGTCGCCGCTCCGAATC
Source organism: uncultured Rikenellaceae bacterium (assembly GCA_964633505.1). Taxonomy (GTDB): domain Bacteria; phylum Bacteroidota; class Bacteroidia; order Bacteroidales; family VadinHA17; genus LD21. The sequence goes on from CAZWHC010000003.1 coordinate 29,791, forward strand.
TTGAAATGCTGATTTATATATTTGAGCATATGACAATTATAAAGGTGAATTCGTTTTAAAAGCATAATTTATATTTTCAATGATATCGGCAAATCTCTGGTCAAGGATCTTCTGGATATCAGAATTTTCCTGTTTATAAAAACCCGACAATTCCCTGCTGTCGTCCTCAATCCTGTCAATCAGACTCTTTTTCTCCTTCTCAACGGCGGAAATCTGTTTTTTTACTGCGGTAATTTCATTTTTATACCTCTTCGAATCAGCCTGATAATCAGAAAGTTTTTGTTTAAGCGGCATCATCTTCCCGTCAATTTCGCCAGCTTTTATCACTGCACTTTTAACTTTCTCATTCCATTGCTTTATGATCTCTTCAGCCTCAATGATCTTGTTCTTATGCCAGGCAGGAATCTCAAGAACCGGGGTGAAATAGCGGTTTATATTTTCATCGATATTCAGTGCTGTCTCTTTTACCGGAGTTCCTTTCATAAAACCGGCAGGATCGGAATCAAAAGATTTAATGTCCTGGCTCACGTCGCTGTATTTATTCCCTGCCGATTTTATACTTTCACTGCTTATCTTTTCAAGCTCGGAGGCGGACTTTTCGCCGGCCTTTACAATCTCATCCCTTGCATTTTCAAGAGCCTCGCGTTGTTCATTCAGTTTTTTCCTGACCGCAATTAAGTTGTCTGAATAAGCTTTTGAATCAGCATTTTTCAAATCCATAAGTTCCTTTTCAGTTCGGCTGAGTTCATCCTCAACCTTCCTTGCAGAAACAGTGAGATCATTTATGCGCCTGCTCCATTCATCAACGGCATCCATGAATTTTTCAATTTCTGCCTCATGAAAAGAAATTAAATCCGCTACAGGTGCGACATAGCCAAAGGCTTCGTTATCAGCGAAATTGACGGATGGGGGGGCTGACACTGGAATAGCTTCAGGTTTTGCTCCAGGAGCAGTTGTAACAGCTTTCCCGGCAACTGATGAATTCCCTGTATCTTCCGGATCCGGCCCGGCCGGTATTTCACTTGCCTTAGTACCTGAGGCTGCTTTCATTGCCTCAATGACAGGCTGCGAGACGTTCTGCCGTACCAGTTCATCAAGAGAAGCTGATGAGAGGTCAAAATTAACTTTCGAACTCCTTATCACATCAATTATCAATTCGTCTGATAATTTGGCATTCACCATCTTAAGAACCGCGCTGTTGGTAAGAATATCAGAACTCTGGGCGCTTACCTGGTTCAGGAGAAGCAGCCATGGAATTATAAATATTAATAGCCTTTTCATATTTCACTTTGTTTAGGGATTTTACTGCTTTTTTTCTGATTGCTTTTTCATGGCTTCCTTCATTGCCATGATGACATTTGATGAAACATTCCTGTTTGATAGCTCAATCATGGAATCGACCCCGAGATCAAAACTGACCTTCGAGCGATTGATTATATTTATTATTATTCCGTCAGGAAGCTTGTCTCTGACAAAACCGATAACCGATTCATTTGTCAGAACCTCTACCGGCGCAGCTTTTTCGGGAATAACTGCTGGAACCTGGGCAGCTGATTCAATCTTGCTGTCGAGGCCTGTAATCCTTACAAGCAGTTTCCTTTCAGGATTTAAAACTATCAATCCATTGTAATACAAAAGCTTGCCCCCTATCTGATCTGTTATAACTTTCTGCTCCTTACCCCTGAATGAAAAAATCATATTGTCAGTGGAAAAGTAAATCCAGCCTGTTCCGGGATCAGCTGTCAGAGATCTGATTGTCTTGTCTTCAGGCAATGAGGCGACTGCTTTCATTTCCTTCTTCCCGGGAACGTATTCAAAAATTGTGTTCCGGTTCGTAAAAAGAATTCTATCATCAATCTCTACGAGCGAATATACCGGATCAGGCACGCTGAACAGACGCGAATACATCCCTCCGTGCGACAGTGCATAAATGCCCTTCTCAGGCTTTGATCCTGTCCTGTCGAAAATATACATAACATGTTTGCCCCTGGAAATACCCATCTCCTGTGAAGGAAGCTTGTAAAGGCCTGAAAGATTTCCATCTCCTTCAAAAACACATAATTCATCATTTCTGATTGTCATAAGGAGGCTGTCGGAAGTATAGGCAAATGAACCTATATTACCTGTCACTTTCTTTGCAAAAGGAACTATTCCTCCCCAGCCGAGAAGGAAAAACTGTTCCCTGTTTGAAAGCAGAATGAGCCTGTTTGGTGTTATATCAATGGAATTAATGAACCTGTTTCCCGGATTTATCTCATCCGCCATTGAGGGAGTAAGCAGTACCTCGTACTGAATGGAATCGCCAGTGATGCGATTGCCATAAACTGATGTCATTGAGGTTGCTGCCAGCATTAAAATATATAATATCCTTCCTGTTTTTAGCATATCTTTGATTTGTAGGGTTATTTATTAATTAGATCCGGTTGCCTTTTTCCAGGCCTGAACGGCAGCATCAGCGCCTCCGGAGACCAGTTCAAAATCCTTTTTGGCAGCCTCACCGGACAGGGCACCCGTTTTAACATTCAATTTGCCAATTGAGACTCCTCCTTTTCCAATAACGTTTCCGGCAACATCTCCTATCTTCTTCGTCAGAAGATCGCCGGCAACATCGACGAGTATCTCCTGCCCGCTCTTTTTATTTATTATACCTGAAACCACATCAACACCTGCGACAGCCACATATCCTCCCGACACAAATCCTGCCGTGAACTTCAGGGCATCGGTTCCGAGTTCAAGCATTTCGGGTGTCGTCCAGAAAGGACTTTCCTCAAGACTGAAGTTTGATTCGTCAAGTCTGTTATCAGGAATTGATTTCAGATTATAGGCGTTTATCCTTTCCCTTTCTTCAGCGGTAAGAGGTGAACTGCCCATGACCGGAACTACCATCTGAGGTTCTTCTTTTTTCACGGCAGCTTCGTTTCCCTGATTCTGAAGGATATCCACAACACCAGGCCTGCCGGAAAGATCAACAACTCCCCCCTGCTCGGGTTTTTCAAATCGTACCGACTGGTCGGCGTAATACTTGTCAAAACCGGCATCCCCTGTAGAAGGTATATCAGGATTGAAAGACGGATTTGAATTAACATCCATTCCCATCGAATTCATCTTCTGAACATAGTCGTCGATCCAGTTCTCGATTGCCTTGCTCTGGTGAGGCGCAAAAAATGCCGATCCCTGTGCGAGACCATCTATCGAGACACTACCCGGCTCAAATGAATTGTCACCCGGGACCGACATATCCGAACCTGTGCATGTCGAGCAGGTATAAAACACTGAACAATCACCAATATACTGTCCATGAGAATCATATACAGGAGAACTTGCCCTGATTGCAAGTATCTGCTGCCTGAGTGATTCACAAAAGGTCTGTGTCGGCATATACGGCACAGTGAATGAAGGAATATACGGAAGACTTGAGCCACACGGGCCCGATGATGTCACCGTAAATGTGAATATCCATCCCTGTGCAAACATATCCGATGGATTGAAAGCCAGAGGTATGAATAATAACATAAGAAATCTTAATGTTCGTCGAAACATGTTTTTAAGGTGTAATATTGTTAGGATTGAAGAATTTGCAGGAACGATAATCAGTGTTGCAGCCAGGAAGACTGCAGGCTCTTGAGAAGGATCAACTTCAGGTCATAGGTAATAATAAGGTTAGATCAGATGAAATACAGGCGTTTCCCGGTTCCACTCTGTTCTGTCTGCCGTGGATCAGGAGATAATGATCTGTTTTACTTTTAAATGTGCCATTGTCATTCCGGTATCATTATCCGCCTTTGAGGCGACAGGCATAACAGTCAAAAAACGTGAACATGCATATTAATATTTTGTGTCTGATATAATTTTGCTGACAGTGCCTTCTCCATTGTCAATAAAAACTGACATAAACACTTCTGCATGATTTTTGTTTGATTAAAACCGGGTCTTGAGTATCTTGGCCATGTCAATTAAGAAAACTTCACTGTATGAAAAATATATTATTCACGGTTTCACTGCTTTCCATAGGTCTGCTCCTTTATCCGCAAAAGGCTTCTGTGACTAAGATGCCTGTTACCACAAGCTCTGTCTTAGCCAGGGAATACTATAATGAAGCATTGAAATATTTTGATGATGTCAATCTCAGTAAAGGACACGATCAGCTTGCAAAGGCACTAAGGGAAGACAACGGTTTCTTTATGGCTAATTACCAGATGGCAATGTATTGTATCTGGACAGAAGATCTTCAGGGTTTTGAAGAATATGCCGGCGCTGCAGCATCGGCAAAAGCCGGACTGAGCAAGGCGGAGGAAATCCTTCGGGGTGCTGTTGCAAGACTCAGGGATTATCCGGGCGCCGATGTTACCGATGCCGGCAAAAAACTTGTGGAAATGTACCCTGACGATATTAATGCTTATAACAACCTGATCTGGTTCCAGTCGATAATAAACGATCTCGAAGGTCAGCTGACCACTGTGGAAAAAGCATTGAAGATCGCCGGAAATCCGGCTCCTCTTTACAATACGATGGGATATATCTATCTGGCGCTTAAACAAAACGACAAAGCCGAATCGGCCTTTGATAAATATATTGAAGCTGATCCCGGAAATCCGAATGTATATGATTCAAAGGGTGATTTCTATATGGTAAATAAAGAATTCAAAAAGGCTTATGAATTATATCTAAAAGCCTGTTCCATGGACCGCGAATGGGATAATGAGAAAGCACTCAGGGCCAAAGCTCTGTATGAACAGACTGAAGGAAAAAGAATTGATATCATAACCATGTGACAGAAGGAAACGACCGGAAATTTAAATCCTGATTTTGCCCCGGAACGCCCTTGATGCATAATACGACTGCGCACCGTTGTGGTAAAAGAATACCCGGCCATACCGGCGGTCGGCGAAAATGGCGCCTCCCAGTTTTCTTACTTCATCAGGGGTTTTTATCCAGCTTGATGTTTTTGTATCAAAAAGCCCCAATCCCTGCAAATCTCTGTATTCATCTTCGGTAAGGAGTTCGATTCCCAATTCTGCTGCCACATCAACGGCACTGCTTTCCGGTTTGAAAGATTTCCTCGAATCAAGGCCTTCCCTGTCATAACAGACGTTCCTGCGGCCTGAGGGAGTTTCTGCAGAACAGTCACAGAATATGTATTCATCAGTAAGTTTATCATAGCCGGTCACATCGGGTTCTCCGCCCGTACGTTCCATTTCGCTTACCGACCGGAGCTTTCTCTGATCAGCAATCAGCTTTTCCTGAATCCTGTTCCAGTCCATATTCCTATGCCGGCTCATGTTCTTTTCGAAACGGCCCTTCAGGATTTTGATCAGTTCTGCTGCCTTGTCTGGTGACAGCTTTCCGGAATTTTTTTGATTCTCCATTGCAGGGACGAATTAAATCAATCAGTTAATACTGAAGTATTGATGTTTAACAAAGCAGGAGGCTATCTGTTCAGCCCTGAAAAAATTCTGTCCGGAAAATTTTCGGATAAAAAATGATTAATTCTCAATTTCTCATAGCTTTTCATCTGATCAATAATTTATTAGATTTGAAGTAAAATCTGAATTTATTGAAAATGAAAACATTCTATGTTTTATTGATTTTGAATATGAATTTCTTTACTCTTTACTGCCAGGATGTAAAGGATCAGAATTTCTCTTCAGGACCGTCGAACGGAAACCTTATTATCATTGGCGGTGGTGAAATAAGTGAATCGCTGAATAAAAAGATTATGGAGGTAAGCGGAGGCCTTCAGATTCCGATTGTGGTCATTCCCACAGCTGACGGAAGGGATAATTATGATGATGACTTTGGCGAAGCAGGGATGCTCAGAAAAATGGGTGCTACCAATGTCAAGGTTCTTCATACAAACGACAGGAATGTTGCCAACACTGAAGAATTTGTAAAGCCGCTTCTGAATGCAAAGCTGGTCTGGTTAAGCGGGGGGCGTCAGTGGAGGCTTGTTGATGCATATAAGAATACGCTTACAGAAAAGATGCTTTGGAAAGTGCTTGAAAACGGAGGTACAATTGGAGGATCATCGGCCGGTGCTACCATTCAGGGCAGTTTTCTTGTACGGGGAGATACAAAGAATAACCAGATAATGATGGGCGATCATCAGGATGGATTTGGTTTTCTGAAGAATGTCGCCATCGATCAGCATGTACTTGCAAGGAACAGGCAGTTTGATATATTTGATATACTCAGGAACCATCCCGGATTGCTGGGAATCGGAATTGATGAGTCGACAGCAATAATTGTTAAGGGAGATATATTCGAAGTTGTCGGGAAAAGTTATGTCGTCGTTTATGATGGGAAATTCTGGTCGAGGGAAGGATCAGATCTTAAGAATCTTCCCGAAAAAGGCCAGCTCTTCTATTTTTTGAGGGAAGGTGACAGGTACAATCTGAGGGAAAGAAAAGTAAAACAGCAATAAGTGTGAGTGTGTGAGAGTTTTGAGGAATATATTCAAAGGACTTCAGGAATTCAGGTCAGAATAAGGTTTCATTTGATTGTGTTTTCTTCGCTTTCAATCTGTGATATCTCTTCTCTCCAAAGTTCCAGTTTTTTTAAATCTGCAGGTAATAAATCTGATATTTCTCCCTTTGGATTAACGACTACTTTTTGCCCTTTAGTCAAAAGAACTGAGTCAGTTCCAATTATTGGAGCAACTAAGATACTGCCATCGAAAACATTAAATTCGCTGCCTGTTGCATCATCATGGTCGACTGTGAAAATTGTGCCTCTCACCCCGCAAACAGCATCTGGCGTTTTAAGCATAGCCTGCTTTTTTAAATTACTGAAATAATTCCGTACATATTTCTGAACGTTTTCAGGTAAAGTTTCTCCTGCAGTAAAGCATCTTCCTCTCCTCAGCTTCGGAATATTGGTTCCTGATTCATTCTTAATGATTTCCATTTCCGTATTCCCTCCAAGGATAAGATCTTTCCCTCCATTTTCGAAATTAAAATGGAGCTTTACGATTCCAATGGTACCAGTCTTTATGACGTCACCAGGCTGAAGTTCAATTTCCCCTATATTTCCTGATTCTGCAATTATTTCCCCTTTTCTCAGTATCTCAACAGCACCTATATACGATGTAATCTTACAGTTAAAATTCACTTTATTGATTTTACTTTCAGAAGGCATGCCTTTCATTGACCTGAGTGCAGAATTGTATCTTGCATCCTCCTCGCTTTTTCTTAAATCGTCCTGTCTCTTACGTTCCTCGACAACTTTAGGATCAGGCTTGGGATCGAGGCGGTTCATAAAATTAATACTGTTGTCTATTGCCTCGTCGAGGGAACCAGGTGTTGAAGATATTGATGGTACTGAGGGTGATGAGTTGCCGGATGATTTGTTTACTGAGCTTTTTTTAACAGGAGCTTTATAGTATTTGCATGTCGGAGCATGACCGTATTTCTGAATATAGCTTGCACTTCTTCCGCAATCAGCACAGGCGGCAGTCGGCTCAGGCAGCTGTGCCATGACAGATGATGTAATGAATAAAAACGGGATAAAGAGGAGCCTGAAATTATGCAAAAAAGATTTGCGCATTAATGATGCTTTCATGTCGTGTGGAGTTTAGTTGTAAAAAGATTCCCAATCTCCCTGTGCTTTCACTGTTACGTTATAAAAGAAAGTGACCGCAAGAAGGAGAATTACCTTTTTCATATAAGGTGAAGTTATCTGTTAAAATTCAGCAATGCTTCCCATTCATATATTTTATCCTTCGCCGATTGCAGGTCTTCAGCATCCCTTGCAAGTATCACGTACTTTTTCATACAGAAAACAGCATAGCGGTATTTTTCTATTGCACCGGCAACAAGCGCCATGTTATAATAGCCTTCGGGGTAAGACAGAGGGTCAATGGCAACAGCTTTATTGTATAGCTTCATCGCCATGGGTGCCTGTCTTGCCTCGACCATGGCATTTCCCTGGACAAAAAGCTTACGCTGCTCTTCCGTCATTTCATGCTGTTTCGGTGATTTCCTCTCCTCTTCAGCTATTTTCTCAAATTCCTTCATCTGCTCTTCGATCATTTTTTGTTCGAACCGATCCCTGAGGAAAAAAATGGCATCATCAAGCTCAGGACTGGCGCAGGTGCCAAAACGGTGTTTGCCTATCTGCATATAGCATGAGTGATCGAAATCGAAGACTGGCGTTGTTGAATGGACAATCTGTTCGAATAATATATCCCGGAAGTTGATCCTTATAATCCCCAGCTTGGCTGTTTCAAATTCAAAATAGTCGTCTGTGCAGACAATTGTTTTGTTTTTGATGTTATTATACCTGACAGGTATGGTGTCATTGAAATATGCTGACTCATGTTCGTCGGAAAATGTTGTCTTCAGGTATTTTACAACATCCTTTTTTGCCAGTTCAGCTGTCAGCTCCGGGTTGACCTTTTTAGGATAATATATGTTTTCAGTCTTATCGCTGGTTTCGAGCAGGCTCAACACTAAATCCGGGAAACTTTTCTCCTGCGCTTCAGTTTTGATTCCATTTGTGATGAATATAAAGAAACAAAGAAGGACCGTGAGATATTTGTACATGTCTAAAGTGGTTGTTGTTAAACAAATTTAAAAATCCGTTATCAAATATCCCATTTTGTCGAACTATTTTTTTGTATTTTTCACGAGATAGCTGAAATAGACATGTCAGATATAAAATATCAGTACAATCCGAATCCCTGACTTCCAAATTATGTCACAAAAGCTAAGTACGATAAAGCAACAAACGATTTAAATACTCATTTGAAAGACTTAAATGTCCGTTTTAGAGTCGAGAGTTAGCCAAGGTGAAGGGCTTTTGCACATAGACTGATGTCCATGGCAAAAAGACGAGAAGTTATAATATGAACAGGTTCACTAGTGTCCGGCAATCAGGCTAGATTCCGGTTCAAGTAACTGAATTAACGCTTTTAATATCTGTTTATGGTCGTCAACTGTCAATAACCTGCCATTCATTTTATAATTGGCTTAAGATTTTAAATTAATGTCTAAATTATGGACATTTTATATCCTTATGCTAGACAATTATAGAAAATATTTCTTTGAATACATTGCTTAAATAACTAATTTTCAGAAAGTAATAAATACTGGTATGATAATTGGCATATTGGGTGGACTTTCATGAATAAATTCAGGATGTATTAAATCATGATTAAGAACTACCTCAAAACAGCATTCCAGAATATAAAAAGACATTCAACATACTCAATTCTGAATATTAGCGGGATGGCCATAGGCATGGCTTCAGCAATTTTAATCCTTTTATGGGTAAAAGATGAATTTAGCTTCGACAGACATTTCAAAAATGCCAATGATCTGTTCCGTATAATTGTTAATGAAACTCCTTCCGGAGGAGAAGTTTCTCTCATGGCACCTACACCTGCAATATTACCGGGAACTCTGAAGGAACAATATCCTGAAATAATAAGGTCATCAAGATATGAACCGCACTTCGAATTAAGAATAAAAAAAGAAGAAGAAGTTATTCAGGAAAGATCGGTCGCTGCTGTTGATAAGGACTTTTTAAAAATGTTTAATATCGAATTTGTCAGCGGAGATATAAATAACGCCTTAAATGCACCCCACAATGTTATTCTGACCCAGGAAATGGCCCATAAATACTTCGGTGAGGAAGATGCTCTTGGCAAAACATTACCAGTATCGCTTGGCTATACAATGACTGTAACTGGTGTTGTAAAGAGTGTGCCGCCCAATAGTCATATCGGGTTTGATTTTATTATTCCAATTGAGATTTTAGAAGAATCAGGAGTACCGATAAATGATTGGACATTCCTGTGCTATAATTATCTGCAACTTAAAAAAGGAACTGACAGTAAAATAGTTAATGATAAAATAAGGTGGTTTATAAAGGAGAATAAGAAAGGAGCTGATTCAGAGATCTGCCTCCAAAATATAAAAAAGATTCACCTGTTCTCTTCACGGAAATACACTTTTGATATACGTGGTAATGGTGATATCACATATGTAAGGATTATGATCCTCATAGCGGTTTTTATTCTCCTGATTGCATGTATCAATTTTATGAATCTTTATATCTCACAATCAATAAGGAGGGCAAAAGAAATTGGAGTACGCAAAGCAATGGGCGCAACCAAATCAAAAATAACCTTACAGTTTTTAGGCGAATCCCTGTTAGTTGTATTTGTAGCCCATATAATTGCAATGATAATTGTTGAATTACTATTGCCTGGCTTTAATAATTTCACCGGCAAACAGCTGATTGTCAACTACAAAAGCGCCGGTTTATATACTAGCTTAATCTCCATTGTATTATTTTATGGTTTTCTTGCCGGAAGCTATCCTGCATTGTATTTGTCTTCCTTAAAATCACTTGAAATAATGACGGGTGTTACTGCCAGAAATCCGGGTAATACTCAATTCAGGAGAGTACTGGTTATTCTCCAGTTCTCAATTTCGATCGTGCTTGTTATTTGTACGCTGATTGTTGGAGAGCAACTCAAATTCATACAAAAAAAGAATCTCGGATATAATAAAGACAATATTGTTTATTTCCAGTTTCCAACAGCCCCATGGGATCCAAAACTGAATACTTTAAAACAAGTATTAGTCAACAATCCAAATATTTTGAATGTGACAAAGGTCTTTTACAATTATGCAAATCCATTAAATATTGAGGGTCCATCAGGTGGTTTTAACTGGGCCGGTAAAAAGACAGGCGATGATGTTCTATTTTACAATATATCAGCTGATGAAGACTATGCTAAAACCTTTCAGCTTGAGATCAAGAAGGGACGTTACTTTTCTACTGAATTTTCAAAGGATAATAATGCAATAGTTATAAATGAACAGGCAGCAAAAATCCTTGGCTTTAAAGAACCTGTTGGAGAAATAATAACATCCCCTCAGGGTACCAGATTAAATATTATTGGCATAGTGAAAGATTTTCACTTCAAATCTTTGCATTCTAAAATTGAACCGCTCATTATGAAATTGGGGGAGTCAAATAATTTCTTTATCAGGATGAAACCAGAGAACATAGTTTCAACTGTTGAATTCATTAAGAAAACCTATAATTCATTTAAACCTGAAATTCCCCTGGATTTCCATTTTCTAGAAGACGATTTTAATAAACTGTACCGGACAGAACAGAGAATAAGTAAAATATTCGGTTATTTCTCTCTGCTGGCGATTATAATTTCATGTCTTGGTCTCATTGGATTATCTTCATTTATGACAGAGCTCAGGACAAAAGAGATTGGGATAAGAAAAATCAACGGGGCGAAGACCATAGAAATATTCTCACTTCTTTCAGGGCAATACATTAAATGGGTTCTGATCTCAGTTATAATAGCATGCCCGATTGCTTTGTATTCCATGCATAAATGGCTTCAGAATTTTGCATACAGGATCAATATCAGCTGGTGGATAATTGAATTGGCGGGTGCTTTTGCCCTGCTTATTGCATTTGTAACGGTTAGTTTCATATCGTATAAAGCAGCCAGCAAAAATCCTGTTGAAACTCTCAGGTATGAATAGCAGAACAAGAAAGGTTAATATTATCTATTGATACTATGCTTTTTTTTACAAAGAAGTACAATTCTGATTTCCATCCTAAATGCAATCAACTTTTCATGTTTGTAGCGCGACACTGAACAAACCGGCTTCGACCCAGTTTTGTTACCGGGACATATTACTAACCCAATAAAGATTGTACCGCAACACTTATAGTCCGAGATCTCTATCCACTAAAGGGATTTCTGAGGTGTCCGGTTCATAATGTCTCGCTTACTGCTTATGCTTGTCAAAGTCGGAATAAGGTTCTTCACCACTGGCTTTTATAAACAGGCTGATGGCCAGACAAAAAGGAAGATCCTTGGTGGCATCTTTTCAGAAAAACTCGTTTTGGAAAAAGGGAGAGTTGCAATCATGTCCTTCACTGAACCGGGGCAGGTTTTATTCAAGATTTCCAAGGTGTTACAAGGTCTAAAAATAAAAAAAAGGTTGAATTCAACCTCTTGCCTACTATGGCTCGCCAGGCTTCCCGAATTCTCGGGAGAACCGGCGACCCACGGATTAATCCCGGGTACTCGGGATTGCTCTAACCAAGCACATTATTTATCAATGTCCGAAAAAAGCTTTTGTCCTCCTTTGTATCAATTAATTTCCTTAGGAAAATACTGCTCTTCTGCCTTTTTATAAACTTTTCTATTTTAACAGCATCTCCCCTGTTTTCAGATACTTCAAAACACAAAACCATCTCCCAGGGACGATATTTTGAAGTATACTTTACCTCATCAGTTGTGTTGTGTTCAATTAATCTCCTCTCCGGATCGTTCGTATGACCCACGTAATATCTATTCGAACATTGTGAATATAAAATATATATGTAAAACATTGCAGCGAAAAAAAAAGGAGATAACTTTCATTATCTCCTTATAATGCTCCCCAGGCTGGACTCGAACCGGCGACCCACGGATTAACAGTCCGTTGCTCTAACCAACTGAGCTACTGAGGAATTTATTTCAACCTTTTCGCTCTGACGGCCACGGATTAATCCCGATGTCTCGGGATTGCTCTAACCAACTGAGCTACTGAGGAATTTATTTCAACCTTTTCGCTCTGACG
>CAZWHC010000003.1:42495-383595 GCA_964633505.1 uncultured Rikenellaceae bacterium
TACTGAGGAATTTATTTCAACCTTTTCGCTCTGACGGCCACGGATTAATCCCGATATCTCGGGATTGCTCTAACCAACTGAGCTACTGAGGAGTGTTCTCTTATTCCTTAAATAAGCGTCGCAAAAATAAGGGCTTTCTGTGAATTAAGCAATATCTTTGCCGAAAATTTTTGAATGAAAAGAATTTTGGGAATCGGTAATGCCCTCGTCGACGTAATGACCCTTCTCGAGGGAGACTTTATTCTTCAGGAATTTAGCCTTCCAAAGGGAAGCATGCAGCTTGTCGACAGGGAAAAATCGGAAGGCATTAAATCAGCGACAAGCTACTTCCCCAGAAAATTATCTTCGGGAGGATCAGCCGCAAATACCATCCACGGGCTCGCAATGCTTGGTGCAGATACCGGATTCATAGGCTCAATAGGGAGGGATGATACAGGGGATTTCTTTGAGAACGATATGAAAAAAGCCGGAGTAAATACACTCCTTATTCGCAGAAATTCAATAACAGGAACAGCAGTGGCCCTTATTACAAACGACACCGAGAGAACTTTCGCCACCCATCTCGGAGCTGCAATAGAGTTGGCTTCTTCCGATCTCAAGCCTATGCTGTTTGAAGGATATGACATCCTCTATCTGGAAGGCTACCTTATAAATGATTTTCAGTTTGTTGAGACTGCCTGCAGATATGCCCGGGCTTACGGCATGCAGATCGCCCTCGACCTTGCAAGCTATAATGTGGTGGAGGCTAACCTTGATTCCTTCATGAAGATAATTGAAGGATTTGTCGACATACTTTTTGCCAATGAACAGGAGGCAAGGGCATTTACCCAACTTGAACCTGAAAAGGCATTACCTGTGATGTCGCAGCTCTGCGATACAGTAATCCTGAAAACCGGAGCCGAAGGCTCATGGATAAAACGTGGCGATGAGACAATCAAAATAAGTGCATTCCCGGTAAAATGCGTCGATACAACAGGTGCCGGCGATCTTTATGCCTCAGGATTCCTGTACGGGCTCTCAAAAGGATTCACCCTCGAGGTGTGCGGCACAATAGGCTCGCTGATGGCCGGAAAGGTTATTGAAATTGTCGGGGCAAGAATGGACACTGATAAATTTTCGGAAATAAAAAAAGATATTGCTGTTCTTACCCGAAACAGCTGACCTCTATGGCTTATCTTTGTCATTATTAAGCTTTAACAGGTAAATAAGAATATCCTATGAAAACAAAAGGGAAAATAAGCGTAGCTCTTCTGATTATATCCGTTTTGGTTCTGTTATCAGGATGCAGCGGTAAAAAAATGTCCTCCCCCATGCAGACAGCATTCGAAAAATACATAGGTTACTGGAATACGGCCCAGTTTGAGGATCTCGACAAGTATGTTTCCGGCAATTACGAATTGATGGAAAGTCCGGGCTACGAACCACGTCAGGGTCTCGATTTTTTCAGAAAATATATCGAAAATACAAGGGTGACATATCCTGATTTTAAAATCACTGTCAATGAGGTGATTTTTGACAACGACAGGATCGCATATATCTGGACAGTTACCGGAACCCACCTCGGAACCGGTGAAATTCCGGCAACAGGCCGTACAATAAACGGGAAGGGAATGTCAGTGCTTCACTTTTCCGAAGGAAAGATCAGGGATGAATGGCGCAGTAACAATAACCTCCAGTGGCTTGTGCAGCTGGGATTCTCAATTAATCCTCCGGCGAAGGAAAATTCCAGTCAGCCTGAATAGCTAATTGATTATCAGGCTGTCTTTGCCTTGTATCCTGATATACCGTAATAAACAATGAAGGCAAAACATACAAGCGGAATTATGAATCCCAGCGCCATCGTTGAGATGTCGGCTATATAACCCATCAGAACAGGGAACAGCGCACCCCCCACTATCGACATAACAAGGAGTGATGATCCCTTTTTCGTAAGCGGACCCAATCCTTTTATTCCAAGCGCAAAAATCGTCGGGAACATTACCGACATGAAGAAATAAGTCGAGAAAAGCGCTACCACTGATGTCCATCCCAGTCCGGCCACCACAAGCGCCATTGTAATAACATTTGCCGTTGCATAAAATGCCAGAAGCCTGTTTGGACGGACAACACGCATAAAAATTGTACTTCCGGTAAACCTTCCAAGCCAGAACAATCCCATTCCTCCGAATCCAAGTATCTGAGCCGCCTGCTGATTTGTGAGCGAAGGAATCTCCTCGGTTACATAATTGATGAAGAAACTGTTTATCCCGGTCTGGGCAGCAACATAAAGGAACTGGGCAACGACGGCGAGGACGAAATGAGGATATTTAAAAAGGTCCTTAAGCCTGCCCGCTGATGTCTTTTCATCTTCTTCCGATTCGTCCTTAAGCTCCGGGAACTTTATCCTCCAGAACAGAATGGCCACGACAAGTACAAGAGTCCCGATAAGCATGTAAGGCAGCGCTATTGAAGAAAACCTGTTCGCGCTGTTTCCGTTTACCGAAAAAATAAGCATCCCTCCGACAAGTGGACCTGCTATCCAGCCCAGACCATTAAATGACTGGGAGAAGTTAATCCTCCTTTCTCCGTATTCCGGAGGACCAAGAACCGTTGTATATGGGTTTGCAGCAGTCTCGAGGCATGTAAGCCCGCAGGCGATTATAAAAAGACACAAAAGGAAGCTGCCGAATGTCTGTATGAATGTGGCCGGAAGCATAAGAAAAGCTCCGGCTGCAAATAAGAGAAGACCGAAAATAATACCTTTCTTATAACCCACTTTCTGCATAAGCATCCCTGCGGGAATTGCCATAAAAAAGTATCCGCCGTAAAAAACAAACTGAACAAAAGCCGATTTGGCTTTCGACATGCTGAGCAATTCCTGGAAATGCTTGTTAAGTACGTCAAGGCAGCCATGGGCGAATCCCCAAAGGAAGAATAGACTCGTAATAAGAACGAAAGGGACCATAAATCCCTGGTAAACAAGCGACTTCTTATTGCCGTCCACAGAAATTGCGTTATTCATGGATAATCAGATTTAGTCAATACAAGATTGTTATGATTTACGACTTTTCCAATACCTTTGCGCTGTTTTACAAATATTTCAGCATCTGCCCCGGAAAGATCCACTGAATCGAGTGTCCTTACAGCAGCATAAATATTTGAAAACACAGTAAAAACTAAACTGAAGCTACAGATGAACCTCAAGCATTTCTTAAAAGTCCTTTTCAGCGGGATATATGTAAATATTAAGTCAGGCCCGCTTAAAGGCAAAAAGTGGATAATCACCTCCGGAGGAAATTTTATTAGCGGAGACCAGGAGGAATATAAAACTGACGCCTTTCTAAAAAACTTTGTCCCGGGCAGCGTGTTTTTTGACATAGGAGCCCATATTGGCTATTATTCAGCAATAGGAGCCATGCTGAACAATGGAAGGGGACATGTCTATTCATTTGAACCCAGGCCAATGAACGCTGAGTTTTTCAGAAAACATATGAAAAAAAATGGATTTTCAGCTGTTACACTTTTCGAAGCTGCAGTGGGTGAAAAGGACGGCGCTGTACAGTTCGATACCGCACATGGCTCTGCCACGGGGAGAGTATCGTCAGACGGCGACCTTAAGGTAAAACAGGTCTCGATCGACAGGATGGTAAATGAAGGCGAACTGCCCCCTCCGGACTTTATTAAAATTGATGTTGAGGGTGGCGAAATTGAAGTCCTCAAAGGACTCACCGGAGTCGTCACCAAATTCAGACCCCGTCTTATTGTCGCCACCCACAACCCTGAATGTTACAGCTTTACTGTTGACTTTCTGAAAAAGAACCGATATAACTTTGAGGTACTCAATCCCGACCCGGTAAAGGGCGACACCGAGATTATTGCCCTTCCTGAGTAATCAGATAAGGAGGAGGCTGACCTTAAGCTTAAACTCGTCATAAATTGTCTTGTCGCCAAGATTGTCAAAAAACGATCCTGAACCGTACCTTATATCATATTTCGACCTGTCGATAACAATATTTGCAAAAAAACGTGTCCCTTCGTTGGTTTTCTGCATCGTTGCCTTAAACTCAACAGGATTTGTAATCCCTTTTATTGTCAAATTACCTTTGAGTGTTGCCGAACCCTTGTCAAAAGGAGTGCTTCCGGTAATAACAAGTTTTGAGACGGGATTCTTTTCGACTCCGAAAAAATCGTCCGACTTCAGATGACCTTCAAGCCTGTCGAGTTTTTCATCCGATCTGATGCTTGTCATGTCGATAATAAATTCACCCGACGTGATCTTGTTTTCATGCCAGTCGACCCAGCCTGATTTAAGGTTTATTGTACCTGAATGCTGTCCAACAACCTTTTCCCCAAGCCACGACATCGATGTGAGTGCTGAATTTGCCGTTAATCTCTGCTGTGCAGTAACAGAACCTGTAATAATAAGCGCTATCGCTAGAATAGAATACTTAAGTTTCATGTCTATTTTGTTTTAGTTTGACACATAAACGCAATAAACAACAGAATTGTTCAATGACCTCCCTGGTCACTGACGGAAAAGCGCAACTGAATTGATTAAAGTTTCCGGATGTTAAGGCCTCCGCTGATTTCGAACACCATTCCCGTTGAAAAGTTCCAGTCGCCTCTGGCTATTGAGGCAACAGCTCTTCCGATATCCACAGGCAAACCCCATCTTTTCTGAGGCACCAGGCCCTCGTTTATCAGCCTGTCGTATTTGTCTTTTAGCTTGACTGTCATATCTGTCTGTATGATACCCGGACGTATCTCATAAACAAGGATACTTTCATTCGACAACCTGTCGGCAAATACAGTTGAAGCCATGCTCAAACCTGCCTTTGATATGCAATATTCTGCCCTGTTTACCGACGACAGCTGTGCCGAGACTGATGTGATGAATATGATAACAGGCTTATAGGCTGCTATCTGTTCTTTCATCCACACCATTTCCTTTGCTATTTTCTGTGCAAAAAATACCGGCCCTTTGAGGTTAATATTCATCACCCTGTCATAGCTGTCCTCTGTCATTTCAAGAATATCCTTCCGTTGCAGAGGGGCAACACCTGCGCAATTTACAAGAAAGTCGATACGGTCGTATCGTTCCAGGATATTCGCAACAACTTCCTTATGGCATTTTGTACACGAAATGTCGAGTCCGATGGGAAAAAATTGACCGCCTCTTTTTTCCACCTCAGGTCCAAGGATTTCCATCCCTTCACTGTCGACCGATCTGGCTATGGCGGCTATATCATATCCTTCACCTGCAAGGGCAATGGCTACAGCTCTGCCAATTCCTCTGCTGGCTCCTGTAATAACAGCTACAGGTTTCCCGTTCATGCGGAGTGAGTTTTTCAGGTTAAGTAGTGCCCGTAAAATTAATAAATTGATCGATTCAAGCAACTGTCAGCACAATTATATTAAGGATATTATTTCACAGGATGTTCCTGCCCTTTCCTGAGCCTTAACCACAATGCCTGTAAATAAATGATTCTCATCTTTCCCGGCCCTGTCGGGGTTCTTCATTTTCATCAGATCCTTCCCATGATGATACTTCATCCTCGGGCCATTCATATACAGGAGCCTGAGGCCCCTGCTTCCTGTATATTACTGCCAGGACGATACCGGCAACAAATCCAAGAAGATGGGATTCCCATGAAGCATCCCTGTAAACATCGGGGAATATACCCCAGACCATCGATCCATAAAGAAAAACTATAAGCAGCGACAGACCGGCCAGACGGAAATGTTTACGGATTATTCCGCTGAAAAACAGAAAGGAGGCAAGACCGTATATAAGTCCGCTAGCCCCTATATGCCATGCCTCGCGGCCGGCGATCCACACTGCGGCCCCGGTAAGGAAATATAACCAGAGGGAGACCTTTATGGCGATCTCCGAATAGAAATAGAAAAGGAAAGTACCCAGGAAAAACAATGGAAGCGAATTGTTGAACAGATGACCGAAATCCTTATGTATCAGGGGAGAGAAAAGGATGCCCTGCAGGCCATTGACCGACTGCGGGTAAATGCCCACCCGGGTAAGATCAATATCAAACATCAGCTCCACGAACCTGACAAGCCACATAAGGAAAACAAATACGCCGGGGATAATCATGCTTAGGCCCAGCTTCCTTCGGAAAAATTCCTTTCCGGCTGACTCATCTGATAACTGACCGGACATTTTCTTAAATTACCTGTCGATTCCGGGGAATACTATCCCGGCTTCGTGCCTGATACGGTCGAGAGTCTTAATAAGGTCGAGACTGAAGGAAAGAGGCACGGCCGGACTTTCGACCAGGCCATTGTCAAGACAGTTCATGACCTCTTCTGCCTCCCAGTGGTACCCGAGAGCAGGCGGACTGAATACAATGGTTTCCTTTTCCTGCCCGTGAAGCCCGACGATAACCCTCTGATTCATGTCGCGGCCCCGGGAAAGAGTGAGGTTACCCTTCTCGCATATAAGATCGCATCCGATTCCGATATTTGTTTTGAACGAACTGTAAATAGTTGCCATGGCGCCGTTGTCGTACCGGAAAAGGGCGCTCACGGATTCTTCGGCGCCTGTTTCACCGAAAAGGGCCGATGCTTTTATTTCATCGGGAACACCGATAAATGTAAGCGCATCAATAACCGGGTAAATGCCAATGTCAAGCAGCGAACCTCCTCCGAGAGAAGTGTTGAACTTGCGGTCGGCCGGATCAAAAGGCGGGATAAATGAGAAATATGCATGAAGGTGAATTATCCTGCCAAGTACGCCTGATGCCAGTATCTCATGGGCCTTAAGGTAGAAGGGCTGGAATGGCGGCCATAAAGCTTCCATGAGGAACACATTCCGGCGTTTTGCCTCCGCGATCATCTCCTCTGCCTGAAAAATGTTCAGCGCAAATGCCTTTTCAACAAGCACTGCTTTCCCTTTATGCAGGCATAGAATCGCCTGATCGTGATGGTGGGAATGAGGAGAGGCTATATATATGATGTCGACATCGCGATCGGAGGCAAGCTCTTCATAGCTCCCGTAGAATTTTTTAAATCCGTGTTCGGCCGCAAATGCCTCTGCCCTTGCAATATCGCGCGATCCGGCAGCATATAACGAGGCATTCTTCACAGTTTTCAACCCTCTAGTGAATTTTGCCGCCATTTTCCCGGGAGCAAGTATTCCCCAGTTGTATTGTCGTGTCATAAGGAAATGTTTTGCTAAAGATAAGTAAAATTAGAACTATATAAGGCTGCCCTTAGAATCCTGAAAGATTCTTAAAACCCGCAAAAATGATTTTTTGTGCATTGTTTTCACAATATTTACAAGTTTTGCCAAAAACTCAAAAAAAACACATCATTCATATCACGCTGTAAATCTTTATCTTATAAAACTGCAACCAGTTGTAATGAAATTTTTTAGTACTATGTATTGCATAGTACATAATTTTATATATATCTTTGTATTGTAATGTTGCTTGTTTTATATAGTAGTAAATATTATAAGGTTCTGTCAGATTCAAAAGACCGTTAAATATTTCCTGGTGAAAAAGGGAAACGGATCATGCAGAACGATGAAATTAAAACCTTTTAAAAATGAAAATCACAGTAAGTATCAATCTTGGCGGTTATTCCTTCAACATCGACGAAGATGCATACTCTGAGTTAAAGCTTTATCTGAAAAGCCTTGAACTTCATCTTGCAGCAGAAGAGAGCTCCTCTGAGATCCTGTCGGACATTGAAGCCAGGATGGCAGAACTATTCCGCTCACGGCTGACTCCCTACAAGCAGGTCATAAGCATGACAGATGTAAAGGAAGTAATTGCAATAATGGGGAATCCTGAAGATTTTTCAGATGGTGAAAGCACAACCCGGAGAGCAAAGTTTTATACTCCCGGGCCTCACCGGATGTACCGCGATCCCGATCACAGGATAATAGGCGGTGTATGCTCCGGCATGGGGGCGTACTGGGACATTGAACCATGGATCATACGTGTGATCATGGTGGCACTGATATTTGCAGGCGGATTGGGGCTGCTTATCTATCTCATACTTTATATTGTCCTTCCCGAGGCAAAGACCACAGCCCAGAAAATCGAGATGAAAGGCGAACCGGTGAATATCAACAATATAAAGGATTCGGTTAAAAAGGAATTCGATACTGTGAGGAAGAACATGAATTTGTAGAATCATTAAAATCAAACAATATGGATCTGGAAAATACAAAAGCACAGATGAGAAAAGGGATTCTTGAGTACTGCATTTTATCGGTACTCTCAAAGAATTCCTGCTATGCGAGCGATATTATCAGGGAACTTAAGGAGGCAAAGGTAATAGTGGTCGAAGGTACTCTTTATCCTCTTCTCACGAGACAAAAAAACTCTGGTCTTCTTAGCTACCGCTGGGAAGAATCGCAGCAGGGACCACCCCGTAAATACTATGAACTGACGCCTGAAGGCAAAACCTACCTCGAGGATCTCGACAAATCGTGGGACGAACTTGTTGAATCCGTTAACCTTATCAGATCAAAATAACCGTTTTCAAACCTGTTAAATTAGAATAAGATGGACAAAACAATAAAAATAAACCTTGGCGGTACCCTGTTTCAGATCGATGAAGAAGCCTATAAGATTCTCCGTGCGTATCTTCAGGATATCACCAATATACTTCGCAATACGTCCGGAGCAGCTGAAACGGTTGAAGATATTGAAGTCAGAATAGCAGAGATATTCCAGTCGCAGGGAGCTTCTGCCGGTATAATCTCAAAGGATAATGTGGAGGCAATGATGGGAATCATCGGGAAACCCGAGGATTTTGATACAGGCGATGATGACAATGCAGTGAAGGAACCTGCATACCAGTCAGCTGCATCAAAAAAACTGTACAGGAATCCTGATGATCAGATAATAAGCGGGGTATGCGGAGGCCTGGGTGCATATCTCAATATAGAACCGGTATGGGTACGTCTTTTATTTGTACTCTTCACATGCTTTTTCGGCATTGGTTTCTTTGTATATGTCGCTCTCTGGATAGCTCTCCCGTCTGCAAATTCCGACCTCCGGAAAAGAGAGATGTACGGAAGGGACGATTACATGGCATTCCTTAAAAAAAGTCATTCACAGGGATCATCAGCCGCAGGATCACCGGCTTCAGGAGCCCGCATCGGCAGCGCTTTCAACGAGGTTTTTCGAGCTCTGGGAAAAGTGTTGTTCATTTTCGTCAGGGTAATGCTTATTATCCTGGGCATCTGTCTTGTACTTACAGGCTTTATCACCCTTGTAGTATTTGTGATGGTGTTTTTCTTTAATTATCCGGGATATTTTTCTACTACATCATTCGGTATCAACCTGTTTTACTTCCCCGATTTTCTGAATTATGTAGTTAATCCGGCAATCGCTCCCTGGATACTCTTCCTGTCATTTATGGTGATACTCCTTCCGCTTCTTGCAATGATTTACTGGGGAGTAAAGATGATTTTCTGGTTCAGGGCCAAAGACGGTATTGTGAGCCTTGCAGCGCTTGTTATCTGGGTTATGTGCGGTGCAGCTCTATCGATTCTGCTTTTCAATGAAGGGATAAGCTTCGCCGAAACTGCCAGAAATGTCACTGAAGAAGTAATTGAAAAAGCGCCAAAGGACATTTATATTGTGTCGGGCCAGAAAGTCGCCGATCTGCACTTCGACAAGGAAATTGCATTTGACGAAGAGGAATACAAGGTATTCTTTATCGATGGCAATAAGGGACTTTTCATAAGTACAGACCTTAATATCGACAAATCGGATGATAATTCTGCAAGACTGAACATCAGGAAACGATCCGCCGGAAGAAGCAGGCTCGACGCACAGATAAAAGCAGAGAAGCTGATTTATAATTACAGGATAACCGGAGATACCATACGGCTTGACGAATATTTCACTCTTCCTGCAGGTTCAAAGTGGTCGGTCGATGATGTCCGCGTCAATCTGTTCATCCCTGAAGGAACAATAATCCATTTTGACAAAACGACTGAAGACATGTTCAGACAGGATTATTACAGAAATAATGATTGGGACTGGAGCGACGATTCAAGGGATATGGAATATGCAGGATCAGATAATTCCAACTATTACTGGATCATGACTGACGACGGACTCCGGAAAAGATCATCCGGGGCAAAATAAATACTCCTTGTTTTTCATTCCTGATATCTTCATGACAATCCGGCGCCGGGCAACCGGCTCCGGATTTTCTTTAATTATCCATGGTTATAAATATTACAGGGCGGCATTGTATTCATATTCCTGATTTTTTATAAACTTTACAAGTACGATTCTAAAGAAAGATAATACCGAACCGGAATGGCAGGAAATAAATCCGGCTTTAACAAACATATACTATGATTTGCAGGATCTGGCACGGCTATACAACATTTGAAAACGCCGACATTTATGAAAATCTTCTCAGGGAAGAGATTTTCACCGGAATCAAAAACAGAAATATTAAAGGTTACAGGGGAATTCAGCTGCTGCGAAGGGCGCTTGATACCGAAACTGAGTTTATAACAATAATGTGGTTTGATACCATTGATTCGGTAACCGAATTTGCAGGTGAAGACTATAAAAAAGCTGTAGTCCCGGAAAAAGCTCAAAAAGTATTATCGCACTACGATAAAGAATCGCAGCATTATGAGATCAAAGAGGATAACCTGATATGTAATGATTAATAGATTAAACGGATATTGCATGAGGGTTTCAATTAGTATTCAGTGAAAGAAACAATTAAGACAGATAAATTATCTAAGCATTTCAAAGCTGTAAAGGCTGTTGAAGATTTATCGATTAATATCAGAGAAGGAGAAATTTATGGATTTTTAGGCCTTAACGGAGCGGGAAAAACAACAACAATAAGGATGCTCCTGGGGCTTATCCGGCCTACATCCGGTGCTTCATACATACAAGGTAAAAGGATCCGTCCCGGATGTAATGAAATCTGGAACGACATCGGTTATATGGTCGAAATCCCTTATTCATATCCTGACCTTACGGTTCGCGAGAATCTTGAGATTTTTCGTCGTCTGCGTTTTATTGCTGATAAAAATGCTGTCAACTCGATAATAGAGAAACTGCATCTTACCGAATATGCCGACCGAAGGGCAAAAGACCTTTCTCAGGGAAACTCCCAAAGAGTTGGATTGGCCAGGGCATTAATCCACAATCCAAAAATTCTGATCCTTGATGAACCAACGAACGGATTGGATCCTGCAGGGATTGTCGAAATCCGTGAAATGCTTATAAACCTTTCACGAAATAATGGAATAACAATTTTCATATCAAGCCATATACTTGGTGAGATTTCAAAACTGGCTACACGGATCGGGATAATCCATGAAGGGAAATTATTACAGGAAATTAATACAGCAGATCTCGGCAGGCTTTGTCAGAAACGTTTGTTGCTCGATTCTTCTGATAAAAATGCTCTGGTATCGCTGCTTACTCAATACGGATATTCTCCCGGAATGAATGAAAACGGGCATATTGAGCTAAAGGAAGCCGAAACCATTGATCATCCCGGAAAAATCGCGAAACTGATAGTAAATATGAATATTCCCCTCGAGCTTTTAAAGGTTGAGGAGGAGGATCTGGAGTCCTATTTTCTGAGAACAATCGGAATGAAGGGAGGTAATTCATGAAACCATTAATGGCTGCTATATGGTGCGAGGGACTGAAAACATATAAAACAAGAGTCTTTTGGCTTTCTGTGGCATTCTTTATTTTCATTGCTCTCATGATAAGCCTGATTATGTATGTTCAGATCCATCCCGAGATCTCAGAAAAACTGGGTATAATTGGGACAAAAGCATCGCTGCTCAGATTTGGAGAACCAGTATGGCAGAACTATTTTACCCTGCTTTTACAAACAGTCGCAGCAATAGGCCTGGTGGGATACGGATTTGTTACCAGCTGGGTGTTTGGCCGTGAATACTCCGATAAAACTGCAAAGGATATTCTGGCATTGCCTGTTTCCAGATCAGATATAGTTTTGTCAAAATTTATCATTTCGGCTATCTGGTGTTTTATTCTTTCAATTGTACTGTTGCTTTTTGCGCTTCTGTTCGGCAAGATTGCAGGTCTTACCGGATGGTCTGACAGAATTTTTTCAAAGTTCTCCGGAACATTTGCCCTGGTATCTTTTCTGACTCTGCTGCTTTGTACTCCGGTAGCATTTTTTGCAAGCTTCGGACGCGGATATCTGGTCCCATTTGCCTTTATTATTTTAACATTAATTACGGCTAATTTCATTGGACTGGTTGGGTTGGGGCCATTTTTTCCATGGGCTGTACCTGGTATACTCAGCTTATCTTCCTCTGAAGGAAATCAGTTAAATATTACAAGCTATTTTATTCTTTCCCTGACAAGCATCGCCGGCTATGCCGCGACATCAGCCTGGTGGCGTTTTGCGGATCAGAAATAGTATGATACTGATTTCCCGGCTATTATCAGTAAGAAATTAATTTTAGCAACCTATTCCTGTTTTGTTCTGCAATCCGGATCAGGGAATAAGTGCTACATTTATAAAATGAAAAAGATTGTTTCCTTTATAATTTTCGGATTATTCCAATTCCATTTGCTCATCTCACAGGAACTAATAAAGATTTCTTCGGATCTGGAATTAAAAAGGATTTCTGAAAATACCTGGCTGCATATTTCATATGCCAGCCTGCCTGAATTCGGAAGAGTATCTGCCAACGGTCTGGTTTTTGTCAATAACGGGGAAGCTTTGTTATTCGATACTCCATGGAACGACCTGCTTACACGCGATCTGATTGGTTATCTTACTGATCAAATGGGCCTGAAGATAAAAGGATTTGTTCCAAACCACTGGCATGAAGACTGCATGGGAGGATTAAACTATCTAAAAAGTCTGAATATACAATCGTGGGCAAACAGTAAAACGATAGATATTGCAAAAAAGAACGGGCTGACGGTTCCCGAACATGGTTTTACGGATTCTCTCAGATTAACCCTGGGAGATAAAACCGTCTGTTGTTACTATCCGGGCGCAGCTCATTCAATGGATAACATCGTTGTATGGATTCCTTTCGAAAAAATTCTTTTTCCCGGATGCATGTGCAAAAGTCTCGATTCCCCCAATCTCGGAAATGTTGCAGATGGCAGTACTTCTGAATACCGGGGAACAATAGACCGGGTAATTAATAAATTCAGGGATGCCAGGGTGGTTATTCCAGGACATGGTTCTCCCGGAGGAATTGATCTTCTTCTCCATACACGAGAATTAACCTCTAAATAAAGAAAACATAAAACATTATGGATCTGTTTGATTTAGGATGCACCGGCGAACTTACCGGATACATGGAAAATAACGGCCTCTTTGGTTTTTCACTGGGAAGGGTAACCCAGGAGCATAAGGAAAGATATGTCGTTTCGGACGGTACCAATGAATATGATGCCGAGATAACCGGTAACCTCAGGTTTTCAGCAGACTCACGTGCCGATTTCCCTGCTGTTGGCGACTGGGTGGCAATGACAGTCTACGACTCCGATAAAGCCATTATTACCAAAGTTCTGCCAAGGAGGACTGTGCTCGAAAGACAGGCAGTAGGTAAATTCGGTGAAAAGCAGATCATCTCGGCAAATATCGACTATGCCTTTATTATCCAGGCAATAAACAATAATTTCAATATCAACAGGCTCGAAAGATATCTGATGATATGTTATTCCTCCGGCATTGAACCTGTGCTTGTCCTCAGTAAAATTGACCTTGCTTCTGATGAAAATATCAGGGAAGTCCTGAAGGAACTTGACTTACGGGATAAAAAGATCAGACACATACTCCTGAGCAACATCACAGGTAATGGCCTTGATCAGATCCTCGACTTTATTCAGAAAGGCCTTACCTACTGTGTTGTCGGATCATCGGGTGTGGGCAAATCGACTCTGATAAATAATCTTCTCAAAAAAAATGTATTGAAAACAGCAGAAATCAGCCGGAGCACAAACAAGGGCAGACATGTCACCGAACACCGTGAGCTGTTTGTACTTGAAAACGGGGGAATAATTATCGACACCCCGGGCATGAAAGAACTTGGTGTGGCCGGAACCCAGGATGGCATTAAAACAACATGGGATGAGATCTTTGAGTTGGCAGAAGGCTGCAAATTCCCTGACTGCAATCATATTAACGAGACAGGCTGCGCTGTGATCGAGGCTGTGGAAAACGGGAAACTTGATAAAAAATCCTATGAAAACTATCTTAAAATCCGTAAGGAACAGGAGCGATTTCAAACGACTGAGGCAGAACGAAGAAGAAAGGACAAGGTTTTTGGTAAAATCCTGAAGGACTACCTGAAAAATAAAGAGAAAAACGATCTCTGAGGTGAAACTGCTGATTAATTCCATAGGGTAAAAGCTTCCTGGAAGATCATATACAAAATCATCCTTTCACATTAAAACCTTAAAAAATGAAAACCTTTACCTGTCTTTCGGCCCTGGCCTGCTCAGTACTTTTAACATTTGCCCCGGCCCGGAATCTGTATTCACAGAGCTCTGCAAGCCGTGATACTATCATGCTTGCAGCTCGTGAAATCATTAAAGAAACTACCTATTGTGCCCTTGTCACAATCGACAGCACCGGTCAGCCCCAGATCCGCACAATGAATCCTTTTCCGCCCAATGACGAACTTATTACCTGGTTTGCTACCTCAAGAACAAGCAGAAAAGTAAGGGAGATAAGGAACAACCCAAAGGTTTCCGTTTATTATGCAGATCATATCACCGCAAAGGGATATGTAAGCGTCACGGGAACTGCAACCGTAATTGACGACAAGGAACTTCTCCTGAAAATGAAAAGGGAATACTGGAACGGGATCCCCGGATGGCAGGAAAAATTTGTTCTCATCAAAATCATCCCTAAGACCATTGATGTGATCAATTATAAGCATGGACTTACAAACGATCCCAATACATTCAGGGCTCCGTCTGTCAGTATGCAATAAACCCGGGAAATCATTATATCCTGTTATCTATGAAGAAAATATTTCAAATACTCCTGATTCTTTCAGTAGTGTTCTCCTGCAGAAGGACAGCTGATCCTGAAACTGCAAGGAGTGAAGTAATGCAGGCTGAAAAAGCCTTTGAACTTATGGCTTCCGAAAAGGGAGTTGCAGAAGCATTCCACTTCTTTGCCGCTGAGGATGCAGTAATATTAAGAGGCAATGACTCGATAATTAAGGGAAAAGAGAACATAAAAGCCTATTATTCATTAAATGCAAATCCTGATGTAACATTGAGCTGGACCCCCGATTTTATCAGAGTCTCATCGTGCGGCACACTCGCCTACACCTACGGCAGATATGTTTATTCCCTCATCGACAGTTCAGGAAACCTTACTGAACGTACCGGGATTTTTCATACTGTCTGGAAAAAAGAAAACAATGCCTGGAAATATGTCTGGGATTAATGGTCTTAAAAAATAACCCAACTAAAAATCAATCAAATGCAACGCAGAACGTTTATCAGAAATGCCGGAATGGCGGGAAGCATGATAGCAGTTTCACCAATCCTGGGTAATTTAAACCTCAATACAGCCGATAATTTTCCGCTTTTGGATCTGCATGTCCATCTTACCGATTCTTTTACAATCGATCACGTGATGGATATCTCAAAAAAATCAAAGGTACAATTCGGGATTGTTGAAAACCCGGGCTATCGTGTAAGGGACGATGCAAGCCTGAAGAGCTTCATCGACAAGCTCCGCCCTTATCCCGTATATATCGGCCTGCAACCAATGAGTCCGGGCTGGTCTTCAAATTTCTCTTCTGCTGTGCTGTCACAGCTTGATTATATACTGATGGATGCTCAGACAATTCCTAAGGGGAATGGCTATGGCGAAACTTTAAGGATCTGGAACTTTGATACCTATGTGGATGATACAGAAATGTTTATGAAGACTTATCTGGATCATACCCTTGAAGTGATAAACAACAACGAGCCGCTGACAACTCTGGGATGGCCATTGTTCCTGCCTGTGTGCATCGCAAGGGATTATTACACGCTATGGACCGAGGAAAGAATGCAGCTGATAATCTCAGCTCTGAAAAAGAAACGCCTGAATATTGAGATAAATGACCTGGCTCATACCCCACATGAGAAATTCATTTTAATGGCCAAAGAGCAGGGATTGAAATTTACATTTGGTTCAGATACACGCGATCAGAAGGCCGGAAGGCTTGATTACTGCAAACAAATTGCCCGAAAATGCAATCTTAAAACAGAGAACTTCTATATACCTTCGAGAGTTCTTCCGAAAGTTTAGTGGATAAATTCAACTTTTCTGCCTGATAACAAGGTTCTGGAACAGAATTTGATAATCTTACATGTAAGATGAATCTCAACTAAACTGTTATGAAAAGCAAGGTTGTATATCTGTTTGTTTTTATTCTGTCGCTATCGGGTTGTGAAAAGAATGATTTGTCAGATCTCAGGCTTAATCAGCTTGTATTATTTCAGGTAGAGTATGTAAATTATGCGTGGGGTTACTCACACAGCGGAATAGTGATCGATTCAACGGGGAATGTAGGCTATTTCAGGTTGCCTGAAAACTGGCACTCCCCCGATTCCCTGGGCTATATCTCCGAATCGGATATGAATGATAATTTCAGGCAACTCAGTGATGTTAATGTAACTG
This sequence comes from uncultured Rikenellaceae bacterium, assembly GCA_964633505.1. Classification (GTDB taxonomy): domain Bacteria; phylum Bacteroidota; class Bacteroidia; order Bacteroidales; family VadinHA17; genus LD21. The sequence goes on from CAZWHC010000003.1 coordinate 59,125, forward strand.
TCACTAAAGATGCCCTGCTTAAATACTATGACATGCTGCCTGATGCTTCACGGGGGAAACTCTCGGAGCCATATAACAGGATGTTTGATGCCGGCGTTACTGTTTATTCAGGTTTTCTATATTTCCCATCCTTAAAGAAGTACAAACAGGTACTGATCAACCAGTGGGGCGACTGGCAGATAGATAATTATTCGCCCGAGGCCGGAGAAATCTTCAAATGGCTGAAAACAGTATATAACGTCACATTGGAAACGCTGCATAATAACCAGTAAAAAGGAAGAGTAACTAAAAATGATCATATACCACAATTCACCGGATGGCCATAAAGTGGCTGAAATATTTCCGGGAGATATACTTATAAGTGCCCCGGAGGATATCCTCGACTTAATGGTCGAAGCAGGTTACAACGACTGTGAAAAATTAATTATACACCGGGAGACCCTGAATGACAGTTTCTTTGATCTTAAGACAAAGGTAGCCGGAGAGATACTTCAGAAGTTCTCAAATTACAGGATGAAGCTTGCCATCATAGGTGATTTTTCAGACATCAAAAGCAAAAGTTTAAGGGATTTCGTCAGGGAAAGCAATACCAGGGGAATAATAACATTTGTTGATTCTCTTGAAAAAGCTGTCTCCTGAGATAACTTAACCGGGATAGTCTGTACCGGATCTGGTCTATGATTTGCTTGTAAGATGCCAGAAACCGCAAATATCGCATTTATATGCCTTTATTTCACGGGTCACCCTGGTTTCATTAATGTATCTTATCATATCCTCAGCCTCCTCCTTTGAATTATAGATTGTCTTTCTGCACGGAAGCTCCACTGAGGTAATCAGTTTCTTTTTTGATGTTCTGTAAGCCATGATGCAAAATTATGTAATATAACTTAATCACCGTTGGCTTTTATAACCGTTGGCTGAATCTGCCGTTGGCTTCTCTTACCGTTGGCCTCTCTTACCGTTGGCTTCTCTTACCGTTGGCTTCTCTTACCGTTGGCTTCAGCCAACGGTAAGGCAAACAACACCAAATCCGGGCTTTAGCCCAATGCCATTTTATAAAAAAGAATGGTTCCCCCGATTTTGAAAATCCCCGTCAAATTGCTTAAATTGCTAACTTTATTGAGCATGTGAAATTCTGTTCTGTCAAATATCTGAAAATTACATCCCAAGTGAAAATTAGAAAAACTGTTTATCTGGTTACAGGCATGTTGTTAATGAGCGCCTGCTCCCGCTTCCAGTATGCAAGTGTCGACAGCTACCTTCCGAAAAATGATTCCGGAGAATATGTTGTTGAAAATGATACTGTATTGATCAGATTTTCATTTGCAGGCCAGAATCTCTCACTATCAGTGGATATTTTTAATAAACTCAGGCAGCCCGTTTATCTCGACCTCGAAAGATCTCTTATTGTGCTTAACGACGAACAGATAACCGGTTCATTCTATGGAGAGAACCAGATAAGCTTTATTGCTCCGCTGTCGAACGCCGGGATAACAAGCGTTCCTCTCCGGGATAAACTGTTTGAAATAAATGAAAAGGATACGTCCCTGCAAAAAACAAGAGTAGTAAATGAAGGTACTAACTATTCGTACGACATTAATAGTACCCCTCTTTATTTCAGGGTAATTCTTGCCATATCTCCAAACGAAAATTATTCCATGCCCACTTTTTTCGATTATTCTTTCTGGGTATCCGATATCCTCCAGTCAATGGGCGGGCCAAAAACAAAAGCGCAAAAGCCTTCCAATATGTTTTATATAAAAAAGGCAACAGGTTTCGGGAATGCTATTTTCTGGACAGCTATGATAACGGTATTGCTCATCGGAGGCGCTCTGGGGGAATAATAACGGAACAGCCTGCTCGGGCCGGACAGTGACATGACAGACCAGTTTCAGGCAATGACCGTAAAGAGGAATTGACAAAAGCAGAAGTGTTAAACTTGTAAAATTGAACAGGACAAAATGGTTAAAATAAAGATTTGCTGTATTAAAAGTATTGAAGAAGCCTTTATGGCAATAGAAGCGGGAGCATCAGCAGTAGGACTGGTTGGTAAAATGCCGAGCGGCCCCGGCCCGATCGGAGATGATCTGATAAGGGAAATCGCATCAAGGGTCCCTCCTCCCGTTGCAACATTTCTCCTTACAAGTGAGACCTCAGCTGAAGAAATAATAAGGCATCATCACCGGACTTTTACAAATACCATCCAGATAGTTGACAGCCCTGAAAAAGGGACATACACAAAGCTGAGATCCGCCATTCCGTCTGTTAAGATTGTTCAGGTAATCCATGTTATTGATGAAGAATCAATAAACTTTGCCGTTAGTGTTTCGCGGGAAGTCGATGCCCTTCTTCTTGACAGCGGAAATCCGAATCTTAAAATAAAGCAGCTCGGAGGCACGGGCAGGGTCCACGACTGGAATCTTAGCCGGCAGATAAGGGAAAAGGCTGAATGTCCTGTGTTTCTCGCTGGAGGCCTCAATCCGGGAAACGTGAGTCAGGCTATTAAGGAAGTCAATCCATTCGGCATTGATATCTGCAACGGTGTAAGGACAGAAGGGAAACTTGACCGGAAGAAACTTTCGGAATTCATTGCCAATGCGCTGAATACCCGGGTTTAAACTGTAACTTAACGACCCGGGCCTTTCAAATTTTCAAAGCCCGAAACGTCTCTCTGCAAAATTTTTAAGAAAGTCGGCAGTATTATCAATTCCGAGTACTGAGGAATTGATGCACAGATGATATGAACCGGCCGATCCCCAGGTCTTATTTGTAAAGTAGTTGTAATAGCCTGCCCTGTCTTTATCGGCCTTTTCAACAACATCCCTTGCCTTCTTTTCCGGCACATTATCCCTTTCAGCTACCCTGTTGATCCTGTCTTCAAGACTGGCAGTTATGAAGATATTCAACAACTGTGGTTTACCTGCAAGTATATAATCGGCGCATCTTCCCACGAAAAGGCATGACCCCTGGTCAGCCAGTTTACGGATTACATCGCTCTGAATTGAAAATAATGTTTCGTTGTTCAGATAATACGTCGAAAACGGTTCTTCAGCCATCAGGCCCCGTATCCCGAACAAACCGCCGAAAACCGAGTATCCTTTTTTCTCATCGGCTCTTTCAAAAAACTCCTTCCCGAGTCCGCTTTCCTGCGAGGCCAACTGAATAAGTTCCCTGTCGTAAAATGATATGCCGAGCTGCCGGGCAAGCATTTCTCCGATCATTCTGCCTCCGCTGCCGAGCTGTCTGCCGATTGTTATCACATAATTATCACTCATCGCCTGGTGTTTTAGTAAATAACAGTTTCATTTTTTAATAACCAAATTACGGTATTGCGAAGTAAGCAGCCATATTGCAGTTATACTCGACAACAGGTCTGCAACCGGCATGCTGAACCACACTCCCCTGACTCCATAAAATGAAGGAAGGATGAGAAGAAGTGGCAACAATATGAGAACCTGCCGTGTAAGCGATAAAAAGATCGCCTTACCGGCCTTCCCGATACTCTGGAAGAATGTGGCAGCAACCATCTGCATGCCTATTATGGGGAAAAACATGAATACTATCCTCATACCGGATATGGCAATCCCGGTAAGATCACTGTCGTTTGTAAAAGCAGAGACCACGGCCCGTGGAAATATTTCACCAAGAAGAAATCCCACTGTCATAACACCTGTCGCAAGCATGATGGTAAGCTTAAGAACCCTGTTCACCCTGTCGTACTGACCAGCACCAAAATTATAACCGGCGATGGGCTGCATTCCCATATTCAATCCGAAAACAACCATTACGAACAATGAACCCACCCTGTTAAGGACACCATAGGCTCCTACCGCAAGATCGCCGCCATGCCTGATGAGACCCTGATTAATAATAATTACTATTATACTTGCAGCAATATTCATAAGAAAAGGAGCCAGCCCTATCGACATTGAATCGACAACGATCTTGCGCTTCAACCTGAATATACCCTTGTGAAAATGAATAAAACTCTTTTTATCCAGGAAATAATTAAGCTGCCAGAACAGCATTAAGGTTTGTGCTATAACTGTTGCAAGGGCAGCGCCCCTTATTCCCCATTTGAAAACAAAAATAAAGAGCGGCGCAAGGATCACATTTATTATTACCGAATAAATAGTTGCAAACATCGACCTCCTGGGGTTGCCCGAAGCTCTTAAAAGAGCATTCAGCCCCAGGTACATATGGGTTACAACATTACCCAGCGAAATTATAACCATAAAATCCCTGGCAAAAGGTAATGTAGCTTCGCTTGCCCCGAAAAACAAAAGTATTGGCTCCAGAAAAAGAAGTATGAAAACCGTGTACACGGTTCCCAGTATGAGATTCAAAACCAGAACATTCCCAAGTATCTTATTGGCAGTATCATAGTCTTTCTGTCCAAGCCTTAACGACATGAGCGCCGAACCTCCCACTCCGACAAGCGACCCGAAAGCCGCCGACAGGTTCATAAGCGGGAATGTGATGGCCAGTCCGGATATTGCAAGGGCTCCCACTCCATGACCAATGAAAATGCTGTCGGTAATGTTATAAAGCGACGATGCAGTCATTGCAATGACAGAAGGTATTGCATACTGCAGAAGCAGTTTCCAGACATCTTCGGTTCCGAGTGCAAGAGGGGTCCCTTTATGTTCCATCCGCCATTTTTTTGTCCGTCGCAAAATTCTGAAAAATAGTACGAATACACAAATAATCAGGCATAACAGGATACATAAATACTATAATTTCAAAGGCCGGCTGGGATCCTCTGACTTAAGCAAACCCTGAATTTGCTTTATTCCTTATAGTTAAGTAACTTTATAACAATTATTTTAATAAATACTGACATCATGCACAGGATCATAATGAACAAACTTGATTATGCAAGAATTCTCAAATGCATTCAGGATGGAAAAAGCAGGAAGACAATAAATGCTGCAGAGGCAGAAAACCTGCTGAACGAGTTGCATGCAGCAAAAATTGTTGAACCTTATGAGGTTCCGGGTGATATAGTTACAATGAATTCAATAGTAAGGATTAAATTCCTCAAGACAGGCAAAGAGATCAGGTTTCAGATAGTTTATCCCGATCAGGCCAATATGAAAGCAAACAAGATATCAATATTCTCTCCTGTGGCTACCGCCCTTATCGGATATAAGGTATCGGATGAGATCGACTGGATGGTTCCCTCGGGTCTGACAAAGATCAGAATTGAAGAAATAATATATCAGCCAGAGGCAGAAGGAAATTACGAATTATAGCCCGGCCCCGCGTACAAGAATCATCTAAAATAAAAGTTATTCCGGATCGGTTAGTAGAGCATCCTTACTCTTATGGTTCCGCGTATTGCCCTCAGCTCGTCGAGAATTGAATTACTGAGACGGCTCTCCGTATCGATTATCACGTATCCGATCTCAGGATCGGTCTGAAGATATTCTCCGGCAATATTGATTCCTCTGGATGTGAACGCATAGTTCACCTCCTTGAGAATCCCTGGTTCATTCTTGTGAATATGCATGAACCTCTGTGCATCCATATTGGGCTGAAGTGAAACCTGAACAAAATTCGTTGCACCAATTGTTGCACCGGTATCACTGTATCTGACAAGCTTCTCGGCGACTTCAGTACCGATGTTGGCCTGGGCTTCCATTGTGCTGCCGCCAACATGCGGCGACAGGATGACATTGTCGAACTGCTGCATATCGGATATGAACGGATCATTGTTTGAAGCCGGCTCTTCGGGAAACACATCGAGGGCAGCCCCCAGCAGTTGGCCCGACTTAAGCGCATTTGAAAGAGCCTGTATATTGACGACCGAGCCCCTGGAGGCATTTACAAGGCAGGCTCCCTTTCTCATAAGCGACAACTCCCTCTCCCCCAGCATGTTCCTTGTAAGAGGAGTTTCCGGAACATGAAGGGTTACTATATGTGAAAGTGATAACAGCTCATCAAGTGAGTTACAGGGCACAGCCTTCCCGAGACTCAGCTTTTTTACAATATCATAATAATAAACATTCATCCCAAGCGCCTCAGCCAGGATAGACACCTGTGAGCCTATGTGGCCATAGCCTATTATTCCAATATTCTTGTCCCTGACTTCAAAGCTGTTGGATGCCGATTTAAGCCAAAGCCCTCTGTGTGCCGCTGCATTTTTAACAGGTATATTACGCATCAGAAGGATCGCTTCGGCAATAACCAGCTCGGCAACCGAACGTGTATTCGAGAATGGCGCATTGAATACGGGTATTCCCATCAGCCTTGCCGCATGGCTGTCGACCTGGTTCGTTCCTATGCTGAAGCATCCTATTGCAAGCAGTTTGCCGGCGGATGAAAGGACATCCTTTGTGAGGTGTGTCCTCGATCTTATTCCGATTATGTTTGCACCCTGGATCCTTTCCCTGAGAAGCTCACCGTCGGGAGCATCGGGATATGATTCGATATTTGTATAACCGTTTGCAATGAAAAACTCCTCGGCGCTATGATGAATGCCTTCAAGCAATAAGACCTTTATCCTGTCCTTATCCAGAGAATACTTTTTAACCATCATGAATGCCCTCTTTAAACTTGAATAAACTAATGCCAAAAATAAAAAATAATCGTACCTGTTGCCCGGAATGAGGTCAAACATAAAAAGGTTTACCGGTAACACAGGCCAGAAAGATAGTCTATTTTTAAAAACACCCCGGCCTGAGGCATTAAATAAAAAGACCTGAAACAAATGCTTAGCGAACTTGTTTAATGAATATATTCGACATGTCATTAAGGGAAGCCCCGATAACTGGTTTAATTCCATCATCTTAAAAAACAGATTGACCACCATGAAAGCCGGCGAATTTAACAGGATAGAACGATCAGAAGAGTCGACAGGTAAAATGCCTCTTCTGTTTCTTGGTCACGGCAGTCCGATGAACGCCATTGAAGACAATGAATTCTCCTCAGGATGGAAAGATGCTGCAAAGTATATTGAAAAGCCATCGGCAATCCTTTGTATCTCGGCACACTGGGAAACACGCGGAACACAAATTACAGCCATGGAAAAACCACGAACCATCCATGACTTCGGGGGGTTTCCTGAGGAACTTTATAAAATTCAGTATCCGGCTCCCGGAAATCCCCTCCTTGCAAAAGAAATCAAGGGGATTCTATCGTCTGCTGAAGCACAGCTTGATGAGAAATGGGGCCTCGATCACGGATGCTGGAGTGTCGTGAAACATATGTACCCCGGGGCCGATATCCCTGTATTACAGATGAGCCTTGACTATTATGCGGATGCCCGCCGTCATTTCGAAATTGCATCAGACCTCGGCATATTGCGCGAAAAGGGGGTTCTTATAATCGGAAGCGGAAATATCGTCCACAACCTCGGAATGGTAGCCTGGGACAGGCTTAATGACAACTTTGGCTTTGACTGGGCAGAGGAGGCCGCTGAAAAAATTAAAAAATTCATTCTCTCGGGAAATTATGACCAGCTTATAAACTACAGGACACATGGCAGGGCTTTTGACCTTGCTGTTCCCACTCCTGAACATTATCTGCCGCTACTGTATATCATGGCACTCCGGGATGACAACGAAAAACTCACTTTTTTCAACGATAAGTTTGTCGGCGGATCCATTTCAATGACCTGCGTAAGGGTTGACAGTGATTGAAGAAAGATTTGTAACTTTATTTCTTCATCACCATAAATCAGATTATGACAGGAATAAATGAGGATCAAAAGCATTCGGAATTTTCTGAATACCCCGATTTCTTTGCACGGTTTTATGATCTTATCTATCATCAGGTGCGCGACGGGGTCGACAACCAATTCTATCTTGATAAAATAAAAAATACACAGGGCAAGGTCCTTGAGGTCGGAACTGGCACCGGCCGTCTTTTTACAGAAGCTCTTGAGAACGGCTCCGACATTTACGGGATCGACCTGAGCCCTGCCATGCTCGACATTCTGAAGGCAAAACTCAGCAGAGACCTGCAGTCGCGTGTCAGCCTTCAGAATATTGTTGATTTCAGATCAGGTTTCAGATACGACCTCATCATCGCTCCCTTCAGGGTATTTATGCACCTTACTTCAAAGGAGGATCAGCTTAAAGCCCTTAGGAATGTATATGACAATCTGAATCCAGGAGGCGAATTCGTTTTTGATACGTTCATACCTGATCTTAAAATGCTTCTTACCGGGATTGAGGGAGTAAAGGATTTCGAAAGTGAATTTGAACCTGGAAACCGGATAAGCAGGACAGTAACATCAAAGCCCGATCTTATAAACCAGGCTCTGAACCTTGTCTTTTTGATTCAGTGGAACGAAGGAGCCAATCATTTCAGAAAAGAATGGAGATCGGTAATGAGATATTATTTCAGATTCGAGCTGGAACACCTCATCGAAAGATCTCCTTTTGAAAGTTACAGTATCGCGGGTGATTTTGAAAGCAACAGCCTTAGCAATGATTCGAAAGAGTTTATTGTCACCTGCATTAAAAAAAATTAAGCAATATCACCATCCGGGGGTGAAATTAAGTCCGAATACACCGTTCCTGAAGCCTCCGTTCTGAAGGGGAAAGGCATAATAAGGTTCGAGTACAAGAGCTCCCAGAACATTTATCCTTATTGATGCTCCGGTGCTGTAAACAGGATATCTCTGATCATATGATGCATTTACAGGATCCCAGTCAAAAATGATCCTGTTCCCGGGCGACCATGCAAGGCCTCCGTCGATGAAGAAATTAAGATCGGTAAAAAGGAGCTTTGACCTGATGAGTGCAAGTCTTTCAGGGCCGGTGAAAGGGATCCTGAATTCAGCATTTGCAACAATGGTCCTCTGCCCGGTGAGCCTCGAGATATCGAATGAATTAAGACCCATCGAGCCTTCATATTCAGATGATATTTTTTCATATCCCCTTATCAGCCACGGATAGCCAAGGTAAAGCGGGGAAACAATGCCTTCGGCTGACGAACCACCATACCTTCCATAGTGATATGCCCTGAAAGCCAGGCTGAACGGCTTCAGATAGAAGTATTTCCTGTAATCGACAAGCGCTGTTAAGAAATTGACCTGACCAAAATATTTCTCCACCTCATATCTGACCCTGTGACCCTGGAAAGGTGAGGTCATTGCAAAAAATGAATTGTCCTCAACATATGCAAGTGAGACCTGCTGGTAATTTCCCCCTGCCGGGGCATCGAGCTTTTCACGCTTGCTTCCAAGTGCAATACCGTCGAGCGAATAGTAATTATTATACCTGTCGACCCTGTAGTAGTACCACGACATTGAAAAGCTTCCTTCAAACCGCCTGTTCTGCGACAGAGGATAATATGCAAAACCTGTGATATTATCCTCAAACATCCTCATATAATCGAGGACCAGATTCTGAACAGGAATTTTAGTATCTCCATAATATATCGAATCGTTTGTAAGGAACATGCTTCCGGCCCGGTATGGAATATGGGATACCGCACCACCCCATTTTATTTTGCCTTTCTGGTTCATATATGCCGTTTGCCCTCCGAAATCATAAATTTCACCATTAAGCGACAATGATGAATAGAGCTGGCTGTTACCGAGAATATCGCTGAATATCATATTAATGCTTCCTCCTGCATTGTTCCGGTACATCCCCGTTGCAATTCCTATGCTTGCATTGTTTGAAATATAATCAAGTTTAAACCTGGGTTTGTATGGTAATTCCTTTACGGTATCAGCCGGTAAGCCTGTGATCTGACGGCTGCCAAGAATTCTGTCAATTTTGTTCGGAGCTGTGTTTTCAATCGGAGGAAGAGTGCCGGCATCGAAGTTCACAATGTTTTTATCTGCAGTTCTTTCGCTGAACTGATCTTCACCGGCGGCCCATAACTGATATGTGTTGCCCGTATAATATGTGTAAACTACCGTTCCTTTGTCCCTGGCTGTGCTTATTGCCGGCGAAAATGGCGTTATTCCGCTTATGCCTGTGAGGTATTCTGTTAATTTCTTAACAGTACCGTCGCCGGTCTTATATTTGTACAGGTTCCTGAATCCGTCTGCATCAGAAAGAAAATAAACTGAAAGGCCATCCTTCGAAAATACCGGATTTACATTCCATGCTCCCGGAAAAACGTCCAGCCTCCTCACATCCCTCGTTTTCATATCCATTAAAGCCAGGTCGAAGCTGAAACGGCGTTTGCCGGGAATATTATTAATGATTTCCTGGGAAAAGGCAAGGTATCTTCCGTCGGGCGACCATGAAGGATGAATATTCGATTCCATGTCGTGAGTCACCCTGTCAGTTATCCCTGATTCAAAATCATAAACATACAGGTCGCTGATACCATCGACGGTGCCTGTAAAGGCTATCCTCCGGCCGTCGGGCGACCATGCGGGATTGAAAATTGCCGGTACGCCCCTTATTCCGATTTCATCTATTTTGTTTTCGCGGGTCACATCAACTATTGCAATCCTGTTGGCGCCTTTTGTGAAAACCACGAATGCGAATTTCCGGCTGTCGGGCGACCATGTCCCTGACGATTCGATGAAATTAAAATCATCAATATCCGCATTTCTGACAACACTCGACAGTTTTTTGATTATCCTTCCGGTTGAAGCATCAGCCAGAAAAAGATCAAGCGTGAAGAGGTTCCTTTCCGAGAAAAATGCAATGTATTTTCCGTCGGGACTGACTGAAGGAGAAATATTAATTCTTCCTCCGTTCAATCTGGAGATTATCATTCTGCCGGTAAGCGTGTCGGTCCTGTTTTCCAGATAAGGTTTGAAATGAAGCTCCATGGCGCTTTTCCACATTCCCGACAGTGTTTTCTCATTGAATCCCAATACAGAATCGGCAGCTGCATCAAAACCAGACCTTGCAGTGTTTTTAAAAAGAGGCATTATTATTGAATCGCCCCAGGTCTTTGCGACCATGGCCCAGAATGCCTGTCCGTAACGGTAGGGGAAATATTTCGATTCATCCGACAGTTTCTTAAGCGTCGGAAAATCATTATGGATAAGCGCATCCCTCATCCACATGGCTGTATTCGGATCCTCGCTGCCTAATGATAAATATTCCGCCATGCCCTCAATCATCCAGAGAGGCATGTTTTTTATTGAATATAGTTTTGAAGAGTCGGAATGAAGGAACATGTTATACTGGAAGGCATGAACAAGTTCATGTCCGAGAGTGTGATCGGTCTGTGAAAGAGTAGGCGCTACAGGCAGAATCACCCTGTTCTTGAGCGACTCGGTCACTCCTCCGGTACCTGTGCCTATCAATCCGCTGATTGTGTTTGTCTGCTGGAAATCAGCATGGTTGTTATAAAAGATCAGGGGATTCTTTATCCTGAAGGTGTCGGCAAATGTTTTCGTGTGGATGTCGTACCAGCCCTCCGACCATCTAACAAGGGTATTAAGAAGTGAATCATTCCTGAGGTAATGATAAATCTCAAAATGTGGTGTCTGAAGTACGCTGTAATTGAATTTACTGTATCCAGGCTTTGTCCTTCCAAAATATTGTGCGCTCAGTTCAGCCTGTACGGTTAAAAACAAAATCGTTGCGGACAGAACAAACCTGGCCGTCTTAAATTTCATTTCCCTGAGATACCTGTTCATCGCGTTCATATGGCCCTCCTTTCATGAACTGTTTTATCCAATTATGAAATTTATAAAGTCAGATTATAGTTTTCCTTCTGAACGGAAACTTATTTACCTATTTTCAAATAATATGCCATTTTAATCTGCAGATAATTGTAATTACCTTAAGAATCTGTCAAAACATATTCTGCAGCAGTGAATTGAATTCTTCCGGATAATTATCTTATTTTTAAGCTTCAAACAACCTGGTAATTAATAACGAGAACATGAAAAGACTTTTTCTGACCATAGCCGTAATCTGCATTTTGTTCATTTCCTGCTCCCGGAATAATAACGATCCCGTGGATTATGTAAATCCGCTGATAGGCAATATCAGTCATTTGCTGGTTCCGACATACCCGACAGTACATCTTCCGAACAGTATGCTCCGGTTCACCCCGAACAGGGAAAATTACACCTCAAATCTGATGCAGGGTTTGCCCCTGAATCTTATTTCTCACCGTTCAGGAAAGGTTTTTAACCTGGCCCCCTTTACCGGCGATCCCGGAAATGCAGCCACCTTACAAAACTTCACTTATGATAACGAAACAATAACTCCATACAGTTATTCCGTAATATTTGATGAACAGGACATATCCGTGAGATTCACACCATCGGGAAAATCGGGATTCTTTGCGTTGAAATCGGGAAGCGGGCAGGAACCCGGTATTATTATCAGGACAACAGGTAACGGAGAGCTTGTATCAGAGAAGAATACAATAACCGGCTATGACACATATGATGGTCTGAAAACCTGGCTTTACCTTGAATTTGACAACGATCCCGCCTCTGTGAGGGCTGTTGAAGGAGGCGGGCTCACTGACCACACATCGGTCTCGGGAAGAAGGACAGGGCTTATGATAACATTCGGAAATAATGATAAGGATGAGCTGCAGATCCGTTACGGGATCTCATATATAAGTTCCGAACAGGCAAAAAAGAACCTGATGAGTGAGATCCCGGGCTGGGATTTCAATAAAACGATGTCGGAAGCAAGAAAGAAATGGAATGATGCTCTTTCTGCAATCATAATTGAAGGAGGGAACGAAGATCAGAAAACAATGTTCTATACTTCCCTTTACCGTTGCTTTGAACGAATGATCGATATAACAGAGGATGGCAGATATTTTAGTGTCTGGGACAATAAGGTGGAAGAAGCACGGGATACAGCATTTTTTACCGACGACTGGGTATGGGATACCCATCTTGCGCTTCATCCTCTGCAGGTCATACTGAATCCGGGACAGCAGGATGAAAAGATAGCCTCATACATCAGGATGGCAAGGCAGTCGGGCTGGATGCCCACTTTCCCCACGGTAACAGGCGACAATCATGCCATGAACGGAAACCATTCGGCAGCAGTGATCCTCGATGCGTGGAACAAGGGGGTAAGGGGTTTTGATCTTGGTGAGGCATATGACCATCTCAGGAATACGATCCTTAATGAGACAAGGCTGCCATGGGTAAGGGACAGCTCAACATGGCTCGACAGGTTCTATGACGAAAAGGGATATTATCCTGCCCTTCAGAAAGGAGAAGAGGAAACATGCCCGAAGGTTCATTCGTTTGAGAAACGGCAGGCAGTAGCAATTACACTTGCATCGAGTTACGACGACTGGTGCATGGCACAGATGGCCAGGGAACTCGGGAAAGAAAAAGACTATGAATTCTTTATTAAAAGAAGCCTTAATTACAGGAAGCTTTTCAAAAAGGATACCGGCTTTTACCATCCCAAAGACAGCTCGGGAAACTGGATCGAACCTTTCGATTACAGGTTCGACGGCGGTATGGGTGCAAGGGATTACTATGATGAGAACAATGGCTGGACATACATCTGGCAGCCTTACCATGCCTTTGATGATCTTATCGGAATGATGGGAGGAAAAGAAAAATTCGATACAAAGCTCGATCAGCTGTTCTCTGAAGGACTCGGGAAATCAAAATGGCAGTATTATTCAACCCTGCCCGATGCCACAGGTAATGTAGGTCAGTTCGTCATGGGAAACGAGCCTTCAATGCATATCGCCTACCTTTATAATCTGGCCGGAAAGCCCTGGAAAACCCAGAAACGTGTCAGAATGCTCATGGATTCGTGGTTCAGAAATGACCTCATGGGGATTTCCGGTGATGAGGATGGCGGCGGGCTGTCGGCCTTTTATGTCTTTTCGGCAATGGGTTTTTATCCCGTCACTCCAGGCCTTTCTGAATATCAGATAGGAAGCCCCCTGTTCAGTAAAGTAAGGATACGCCTTGACAATGGCAAAACGTTCTCAGTCGTTGCAGGAAATAACAGCCGGGAGAATAAATATATTCAGGCAGCGAAACTCAACAGAAAGGATCTGACCAGGCCTGTGATAACCCACACCGACATTTTAAGCGGAGGAACGCTTGAATTAACCATGGGTGAAAAGCCTGGTTTAAACTGGGGCGAAAAGTAGAAACCCGATATCGCAGGCAATGAAAAATATCCTGTTTAAAACCTGCATTTTTGTCACACCCTGCCTGCTTCAGGAATGCAATTCTCCCGAAAGGAAGATAAGTGTTCAGGAGCGGCCTAATATTCTTATTGCAATAGGTGATGACATTTCATACATGCACTTTGGTGCCTATGGCTGCAAATGGGTAAAGACTCCCGGATTTGACAGAGTTGCAGATGATGGTATACTTTTCATGAATGCCTATACTCCAAATGCAAAATCATCACCATCAAGGGCATGCCTTCTGACTGGCCGGAACAGCTGGCAGCTCGGTGAGGCAGCCAATCACGTGCCATTTTTTCCCCCGCGGTTTACGACCTTTGTTGAAGCGCTCGGGAAAAATGGTTATGAAACAGGCTATACGGCGAAAGGCTGGGCTCCGGGAACAGCTATCGATAGCGCGGGCTTTCCCAGGGAGCTGACCGGCAGGGCCTTTAATGCAAAAAAGATCAGACCTCCGACAGACGGGATCTCAAATGTGGATTATGCCGGTAACTTCGAGGATTTCCTTGATTCCAGAAATCCGGATAAACCTTTCTGCTTCTGGTACGGATCACATGAACCCCACAGAAGATACCAGGCCGGATCAGGCATAGAACTTGGAGGAAAAAGACTTTCCGATATAGATACCGTTCCGCGTTTCTGGCCCGCATTGAATATCGTAAGACAAGACATGCTCGACTATGCTTATGAAATAGAATATTTTGATTCTCAGCTGGTCAGGATGCTCGATATCCTTGAGCTTAAAGGAGAACTTGACAATACAATAGTAATAGTAACCTCCGATAACGGCATGCCATTCCCCAGGGTGAAAGGGCAGGCATATGAATATTCAAACCACATGCCCCTCGCCATCATGTGGAAAAAAGGAATTAGAAATCCCGGAAGGAAAGTCTTTGATTATGTCAGTTTCATCGATCTGGCACCGACACTCATCGAAACCGGTGGTATAAGCATTGCCGAAAGCGGAATGGAACCAGTTGAAGGTAAATCTCTTACTGATATCTTTGCGACTGCCGGAAAAAAACTGACAGACAAATCACGTGATTTTGTCCTTATCGGAAGGGAAAGGAATGATGTGGGAAGGCCTGATGACACAGGTTATCCGGTAAGAGGCATCGTCAGGGAAGGATATCTTTATCTCATTAATTTCAAGCCCGGGCGATGGCCGTCAGGTAATCCGGAAACCGGATACCTCGATTGCGACGGGAGCCCTGTCAAAACCCTTATCCTCTATCTGAAACGAAAAGGGATATCGTCGGCATACTGGAACCTGAGCTTTGGGATAAGGAATGAAGAAGAATTGTATAACCTGGCAAAAGATCCTGAGTGCATTACCAACCTTGCCCTGAATCCGGGATTCAATCCGCTCAAGCAGAAGATGCGAAATGAATTGCTGTCGAAATTACGCTTACAGGAAGATCCCAGGATCCTTGGTAATGGCGATGTTTTCGATTCATACCAGTACTCTTCAGGATCTGTAAGGGATTTTTACAACAGGTACATGAAGGGAGAACTTAAAAGAAATTCTGCAGGTTGGGTCGATTCTACAGATTTTGAAGAGTAAATATCTGAATGATAATATATCCACAGTCTTAAATGACAATGCAATAAATTATTCTATTTCTTTTTAGAATTTTGACAACAGGAATTTTATTTTCAATAAGCACATCTGAAATAAATTATTAAATTTACATACAGTCTTAATATTAAGGACCAGAGCGCAAAAGAGCATTACTAAAAAGGAAAGATAAAAAATCCCATACACCATTATTTAACATTTAGATAATTCAACTGTTAATTAACAAATCATTTGACTATGAAAAAATCGCTGATACTATTGATCCTGATGTCGGTTGGTCTGACATTTCCTCTTCATTCACAAGGCTTACTAAGTAAAGTAAAAAAAGCTGTCTCCAAGGAGATCTCAGGAATTACTGGCAACAGTGACAGCAATACTGCTCCTGAGCCATCATGCGCATGCGACGACGCAACAATGATAATCGATATGAAGAAATTCAACCTCGATTACAAGGAAGTATATATTACGACAGGTATCGACGGCAGCGTCCTGATCAAGGACAAACTGAACCAGAAATATTATATTTTAAAAAACGGGCAGACAGAAGGACCGTTTAGTGAAAATGATTCTCGTGTGGCTGCCGCCGGACATGTAACCGAATCCTCAGACGAAGGCGATAAAAAGGATGCTTATACAAGAGCATATCCCGGCATTATTGTTAAATCGGGTGAAAAATACCTTATCAAGTTTAATGGAAAGAGTTACGGACCTTATGCCATAATAAGCGATTTTGCAATGTCGAGGTCAAAAAACAAATTTGCTGCAATAGTTACCGAAAATATTATAATGAGCGAATCGGAAGGAAAGAAGCTTGAGGAGGCAATGAACAATGCAAAAACCGATCAGGAAAAGATGGACATTGCAATGAAGATGAGCCAGCAGATGCAAAACCAGATGATGCAGGGAGGAGGACCTTCCTCGATGCAACCCAAACTCGTCTCAAATATCCCCGGTGCAAACTATGATGCAATGGCAATGGCCCAGGGCAGGCTTGAAGGCAACGCCAAATATGATGACATAATCATAATAACCCCCGACAAAATACTCGACCTGAAGGGGAACAGGCTTATTTCGCTCAAAGAGAACGGTTATCAGATCGAGAAGTTATTCGTAAACAGCGGCAACAATAAATATGCATCGTATACATCCGGAACCCTGTCATTCAGTGATAATACCAAAATGTCGGACCTTTTCAATCCTTACCTCACGGGCGGTGACGGAAAGGTAAGCCTGACCTATATGTATTATTCGCCAGGTAAAGATGCTATCATGCAATGTGCAATACCTTTTTAAAATTAAATTCGTAATACCATCGCATACTTGCCGGTTTTGTTTAAGAAGAGGCTGTCGCTAAGGATATTGCCGGTATTTGTCGTTTTGTTCTGTTCCGGAGTTCTCCTCCATTCCCAGGTAACCGATTACAGGAAGATTTTCGGCAGCGACTGGGAGAAGGCAGAGGAATTTGTAAGCGACAATGAGAAATGGATGAGGCAGATGGCCGGAAGGTTCAACATCCCCTATAAGCATGCAGTTGCAATAGTCTTTCCCGAACTCATAAGGTATTCGGCCCTTCGCGACAGGATGGAACTGGCGCTTCTGAAATCGCTATATATAAACCTCGGGGATGAGTATGCAAATTTTTCAGTAGGCCGTTTCCAGATGAAGCCTTCATTCGCTGAAGCAATAAACCTTAATGTTAATGTTCTGAAAGGCAGGCTCTCAAGATTTTTCCCTCAACAGGAAGAATCTTCCCCCGGATGGAAGTACAGGGCGTCAGTTGTAGGATATCTTGAAAATACACAGTCGCAATTTCTGTACCTTGTAGCCTTTATGAAGATATGTGAGAGCAAGTTCGATCTTTCGGCTATGAAAGAGGAGGAGAAGATTATCTTTCTTTCGGCAGCATATAATTTCAGCTTTCAGAGAAGCTTTGCCGAAGTGAGCTCAATGGCCGGCAGGAAGTTTTTCAGCACAAAACTGGTTACAACGGAATATTATTCATATTCGGATATATCCCTTTACTGGTACGGATTACACAAGGGAGAGCGATAGTATAACTGCCGGCAAAATCCTAAAATCTGTAACCAGCTGAAATGCCGAATCCAAGGTTTTTCTTCGAGGTCCTGTCGTTTGGAAGGCCGTAATCGGAATTGATTTTCAGCATGCCGATCTGGCTGTTCAGGGTGCAGTAAATATTGCTGTAAAACTCGTAGCCAAACAGGATATCAAGTCCTGCGTCTAATGCCTTGTAATATACATACGTGGTCGGCTCTCCTGATGCATCTTTTAGGAATCTGACCTTTAACTTAGTTTCTAATGTAGTTTCGCTTCCTGAAAGGCCCCATGCGGCATACGGGCCGCCTCCAAGCAACAGGTGGCCATTGCCGGCCTGAGGCCTGAAAAGTATGTCGAGGGGTATCCCCAGATAAAGAAGATTTACTTTTTTGACGATGTTGTCGGAAATAATATCCTGTTTCGCACCCTTGCTCATCAACATTATGCCCGACTGGAGAAAGAGATCAGGCAGAACAGGAATGATAACATTCACTCCTCCGCCATAGCCTGCCGTGACCCTGTTGCCAAGGGTCTCACCCCAGTAATCCTTTCCGGCGATTGTCTGAAGTGTCAGACATCCCTCGACCCCAAACCTGATTTCAGAATGCTGTTTCACGGGTACCTGAGATAATGCCATGTTACAGATCATCGGCATGATCAGGATCAGAACGGAAAGCCTGGATTTCATTTTTCGGATTTGCCCTTTTTAAGATCCGGTTCAGGAACTTATATTAATAATCAATGAAAATATATATGCAAAATAAGCAATTGTTTATTGAAATAAAATGATTAATTTAGAAACAAAGAGAATATTCTTTGTCAGAGATGCTGATCTTTAGTTTTAATCTGTTACACCTAAAATTTCTAAAACTATGGCAGTACTAAAAGTTATTGAGATCATGGCTTCTTCTCCCGTAAGCTGGGAAGACGCCACAGCCAGTGCCGTGAAAATGGCAGGCAAAACCGTCAAGGAAATCCGTTCTGTTTATGTCCAGGACATGAGCGCGGTGGTCGCTGGTAATAAGATCACCGAATACAGGGTGAATGTGAAAATAACCTTTGAAGTAATTGGCTAAAAACTATTTTGGATTTCGGATTTACTGGATTTCGGATTTCGGAATTGTGATTTCGGAATTAATTGATTTCGGATTTCGAATTTTCGAATTCGGAATTTGAAAACTATACTATAAATCCGAAATCACAAATCCGAATTCCGAAATTCTCTAAACCAGCCTCTTAAGAGACAATATCAGATAGAATTAATTGTAAAACCAAAACCACAAACATGGGACTAATTTCATTTATTAAAAACGCAGGAGAAAAGCTGTTCAAATCAGAAGAAAAGAAAGAACAGGAGAAAGCTGACCTTATCAAATCGCATATCGGCAAATTCGGGTTCGACATCTCCGATATACAGGTAAAGGTCGATGACGACAAGGTAATACTTATGGGAAGTGTCGATACCGTTGAGAACAAGGCTAAAGTGGTTGTTGCCGCCGGCAATATTGAAGGCATAGCTTCGGTCGACGACTGGCTTGTTGTAAAGCATCCTCCGGTAGTAACTCCCCCGCCGCCTGAAAAGCAGTATTACACTGTTAAGAAAGGCGATTATCTTTCAAAGATAGCCAAGGAAGTTTATGGCAATGCCAATAAATACAATATCATTTTTGAGGCCAACAAGCCGATGCTCAAGGATCCCAATCTCATTTACCCGGGACAGGTGCTCGTCATTCCTCCGCTTGGGAAATAAAACTTAAACCGGAAAAATAAAGAAGAGGCCATATCAAAAATCCACTTTTGATACAGCCTCTTCTTTGTTTTTGATCCCTGAGGTTCTCAGGCCTTATCCGTTTTTTCTTCCTTGTCGATATCGGCGGCCTTCTTTTTAAGGTTTTCGGCAATATCTTCGAGTTTATCAGCGGTCTTTTCAGCGGCTTTTTTGCTTAATTCTTTCATTTTAGCCACTGTCTCCTCAGTTTTGTCTTCAACCTTGTCGGCAAAAGCCTCGAGTTTTTCCTTTACACCGCTCTGCTTGATATCCTCAATTTTGTCTTCCACATAATCTTCAGCCTTTTCATAAGTCTCCTTTACTTTTTTAAAGGCCTCGCTTTCCTTCAGATCATCAACTTTATCATCAATAAAGTCGTCAGCTTTGTCAATAAGCTTTTTTGCCTTGTCTATCAGTCTTTCCTTTTCAGGCTGGGTTGGTTCCTGTGTCTTGTTTTCTTCCATGGGATAAAATTTTTGAATGATTATTTACCAATATCTTAATGGTTCTTTTCCGAATTCTCCTAAAGATAATAAAATAATAAATATCAATAAGACTAAAGATCTTTAATTCAGTAATCTGGACTATCTTTAGGAAAAATGTAGTCACACATGGAAAAGGAAATAATAACGGCAGTGGCAATAGGCCTTGGACTGGCTGCCAGCTGCGGATTCAGGGTATTTGTGCCGATGCTCGTTGCCAGCATAGCGGCAAAACTCGGCCTGTTCCCTGCAGCTGAAGGATTTCAGTGGCTTTCCAGCTGGACCGCGATCATTAGTTTCGGTACGGCAACCGTTGCTGAGATACTCGCATATTACATCCCTTTTGTCGATAATCTTCTCGACACTATTACAACTCCCCTTGCAATCGGCGGAGGAACACTGCTGCTAACATCTGTATTGCCAATAGATAATGATTTCCTTAAATGGGCTGCAGGATTTCTTTTTGGCGGAGGAGCAGCCGCAACTGTTCAGGGTGGTACCGTCATGACCCGCCTGGCTTCTTCAAAACTCACAGCCGGCGCCGGAAATGCCGTCGTTGCCACCGGCGAACATGCGGCATCATTCGGCACATCTGTCCTTTCACTGGTTATACCCCTGGTCATTGCAGCATTTCTGATAGTGCTGATCACATATTTCATTTTTAGATACGGAGGAAGGATCTTCAGAAGAAAAAGACAGGAAACCCCTACTGCCGGATGAGTTCTTTCTTCACGTGGAATCTATCCTGAGTAAAAATTATATTACTTCATTATATTTATGTTACTTTATTAGTACTATTATATTTATTTCGTATATTTGCACCATTGAAGTAACATAGAATAACATGGCAAAAAGACCTTCCGACACGAGGCAGCACATTCTGACGACTGCACGGTCGCTATTCTGGAAACATGGATTCAGGCGCGTATCCATAGAGGAGATATGCGAATGCTCTGAAATTAGCAAAATGACATTTTACAGGTATTTCCCCAATAAGACCGAACTGGCAAAAACAGTTTTCCTGACTGTTATAGATGAAGGCTATGAAAGATTCCGTGAAATAATGGCAAGCCCTGTATCGCCCGAAGAAAAAATAAATGGAATTCTCCTTCTCAAGTTCGAAGGAACAAATGATATAAGTGAAGAATTCATGAAGGATTTCTATTCGGAAAACGATTCAGAACTATACGGATTCGTATTAACATCGACGTCGGAGATCTGGCAGAAAATATTGGCAGATCTGAAAACGGCCCAGCAAAAGGGGATTTTCAGGGAGGATCTTAACTTTGAATTCTTCTTTTACTTTTCCCAGAAAATTGCGAGTCTTGTCAACGACCCGAATATCATTAAGCTATTCGCCTCACCCAGAGATATGATAATGGAAACGGCACGACTGCTCATGTACGGGATTGCTCCGCGAAAACAATGAAAGTGTTACAATACATATTGTTTTCGACATTTATGATTATAACCTGTGTAAAAGTCGTTGCACAGGATATTCAGCTTTCACCGAAGGATACTTTCAATCTGGGTGGACAGATATCGGCATGGGGCGGTTACAACAATGAGAATCCATTGCCGGTATCGGCCGGCGGAAGATATATTCCGTCGCTTTATTATGGTGTCGGATCGGCTGAAAAGAACCTTATTGATTTTGAGGCTTCCGCAAATATTTATGGTTCAGTTGATTTTCATCCTAAGGATGATTCAGAATCAGACGGTGCAATAAAACCATACAGATTCTGGATGAGATATTCCACCGAGCAGCTTGAGCTTAGGCTGGGGCTGCAGAAAATAAATTTCGGATCGGCTTCCTTACTGAGGCCCCTTATGTGGTTTGACCAGTTGGATCCGCGCGATCCGCTTCATCTTACAGACGGTGTATGGGCCCTTCTTGGCCGCTACTACTTCCTTAACAATGCAAATATCTGGCTCTGGGGGCTCTACGGCAACCATAATCCCAGGGGATGGGAAATTATCCCATCAAATAGAAAAATACCTGAATTCGGAGGAAGGCTCCAGTTACCTGTTCCGCGTGGAGAGGTGGCGCTGTCGTATCATTTCAGGAATGCTGATAACAGCAGTATGGGGCTGTTTAATGTTTATAACAGCGAAATACCCGAGGACCGGTTTGGATTTGATGCAAGATGGGATCTGAAAACCGGATTCTGGATCGAGGGATCGTGGACAAAAAAAAGGATGGACCTCGGGACTCTTACAAACCAGGAGGTAATTAATGCAGGAATAGATTACACATTCGGCCTGGGTAACGGACTGTACATGGCATATGAACATCTTATCCTTTCTTATGACCAGAAGCCTTTTGAGTTAGCAAACAGGACGACCTTTTCACTGCTAACGGCAAGTTATCCTGCAGGCTTATTAGACAATCTCAGCGCAATCCTCTATTATAACTGGGACAGCCGGAAGGTATATAATTTTGCAACATGGCAGAGACAATTCGACAACCTGGTATTTTACCTTATGGCATACTGGAATCCCGAAGGCTACGATATTCCGGCACAGACAGGGTCGCAGAAGTATTTTGCGGGTAAGGGATTCCGGATAATGTTGGTTTTCAATCATTAAATATAATATCATGGATAATTTTCCAATTATCGAAATTGAAAAACTTGTGAAGAAGTTCCCCATCGGACACGGAGAATTCACAGCCCTAAACGGGATCGATCTCCGGTTTGAACAGGGTGAGTTTGCAGGTCTTATCGGCCCGAGCGGTTCGGGCAAAACAACACTTCTGAACATCATCGGTTCGCTCGACGTTCCTACTTCCGGTACAGCGGTGGTGATGGGCAGAAAAATAGAAAACCTTACAGCAAGGGAGTCGGCCAGGCTCAGGAAGGAAAGCCTTGGATTCATTTTCCAGAGCTATAACCTCCTTGCCGTTCATACCGTTTATGAAAATGTGGAATTCCCGTTGCTTCTGCTCGACTATTCTGCCTCTGAAAGGAAAAAGATGGTCACGGATGCCCTTGAATGGGTGGGACTGACCGACAAGATAAAATCGAAGCCTCCGCAACTTTCGGGAGGAGAGTGCCAGAGGGTGGCAATTGCAAGGGCAATGGTCAAAAGGCCGTCCCTTGTCCTTGCCGACGAGCCGACAGCAAACCTCGACACGGCAAATTCACATAACATCCTGAAAACAATGGAGACCCTTAACAGGGAGCTTAAAACAACATTCCTGTTTGCCACTCACGATGATAAGGTGATAAGCTACCTTAAAAGAAAGATATTCCTCCTCGATGGTAAAGTCGACAAGGAAGAAATAACTTCAAATTAAAAATAACCGGTATGAAACTTGCAATAAAGCTTGCCTGGAGGAATCTTATCGGCGCCGGCTTAAGGACCTGGCTTAACGCGACAGTTCTGTCATTTTCATTTGTGGTCATCATTTTTATGAAGGGAGTTCTTATAGGCTGGGACCGTCAGGCAAAAACAGATATGACAAACTGGGAAATCGGCGGCGGTCAGTACTGGCACCCGAATTATGATCCCTACGATCCTTTTACCCTCAATGAAAGCCATTCAACAGTACCATCAGAATTCAGGGATGAGATTGCCTCAGGAAATATCGAACCTTCACTCATAATCTCCGGAACAATATATCCTCAGGGACGGCTTCAGCCGGTTGTAATAAAGGGAATAAATCCTCGGCAGACAATCCTTTTGCTTCCTTCCCATAAGCTTGATACAATAGCCGGTGCGATTCCCGCAATTATCGGATCGCTTATGGCAAAAAGTCTGAAAGCCTCCCCTGGCGACCATATTATGCTGAGGTGGCGTGATGCGGACGGGACATTTGATGCAGGCGACGTTGTGATAACAGGAATATTCTCAACCAACGTTCCGGCCGTGGAAGCAGGCCAGATCTATATTCCCCTCGAAAAGCTGAGGGAAATAATGATGATGCCTGACGAGGCAACCATTCTTACTTTCAGGGATGGGTTGAAAGCCATTCCTTCACCCGAAGGATGGATTCTGAAAACAAAGGAAGCACTTACAGCGCCTGTAGATAAAATGATAAAGACAAAATCGGCCGGTCAGTCTATCCTTTTCGGAGTTCTGCTCCTGCTTGCCATGCTGGCAGTCTTTGATACACAGGTGCTTTCAATTTTCCGGAGGCAGAAGGAAATAGGAACATATGTCGCCCTCGGTTATACACGCCGCCAGGTTGTGGGTCTGTTTACTGTTGAGGGTACAATGAATTCGGTCCTTGCAGCAGTGCTGGCAGCTGCCTATGGGTTGCCGTTCCTTGGGTGGATGGCGAAAAATGGCTGGAAAATGCCTATCGATACAAGCGAATTCGGTGTGGCGATAGCACAGACATTATATCCTGTTTACAGTGCAGGTCTCATAGCCTCGACTGTGCTTATTGTCACCCTTACCACTGCAGTTGTAAGCTACTGGCCGTCGAGGAGGATCGCCGAAATGAATCCGACAGATGCATTAAGAGGGAGGTTGCAATGATAAAATTTCTTACAAAAGGTCTCATGCGCGACAGCAGCAGGAGCCGGATCCCGCTGATAGTTGTTTCCCTAGGGGTGATGCTCACGGTTTTGCTTCATGCCTATCTCAAGGGCTTTATGGGTGATACCATTGAAATTAATGCCAGATTTTCAACCGGGCATGTGAAGGTTATGACAAGGGCTTATTCCGAAAATTCCGACCAGAAACCCAATGATCTGGCTCTGCTTAATACATCCGCGATGAAGGATCATCTTGAAAAAGAATACCCGCAGATTGACTGGGCTGAAAGGATAGAGTTTGGCGGACTTATCGATGTTCCTGACGATAATGGAGAAACCAGGTCGCAGGGACCTGCATTCGGGATAGGGATCGACCTGTTTACTCCCGGCGCCGGTGAATCAGACAGACTGAATCTTGCCAAATCGCTTGTCAGCGGGAAGATCCCGCAGAAAGCCGGAGAGATCCTGTTAAGTGATGAGTTTGCAAAAAAACTTAAGGTAAAACCAGGTGACAGAATCACATTTATTGGTTCGACGATGTATAACAGCATGTCGATCTATAACCTGACGCTGGCCGGAACCATTTCGTTCGGCAATGAAATCCTCGACAGGGGAGCAATGATTGCCGATCTTAATGATGTACGAAGTGCGCTTGATATGCAGGATGCTTCAGGTGAGATCCTTGGATTTTTCAGGGATGGATTCTATAATGACGAAGAAGCGCTTGCCATCGCAGATTCATTCAACCGGGCAACCGGAAACAAAAATGACGAGTTTGCCCCTGTCATGCTTACCCTTGGCAGTCAGGGAAGCATGGGCCAGTATGTTAAAATGGCCGATTACTGGGCAAATTACATAGCCCTTGTATTCGTTTTTGCAATGTCGCTTGTATTATGGAATGCCGGCCTTCTCGGAGGATTACGCCGGTATGGCGAATTTGGAGTCAGACTGGCAATGGGTGAAGAAAAGGGACATGTATTCCGTACCCTCATCTATGAATCGGTTATTATAGGAATTGCCGGATCGTTGGCAGGTACTCTTACCGGCCTGTTTTTTGCATGGCTGATTCAGAAATACGGAATTGATATATCAGGACTTATGAAAGGTTCTTCTCTGATGATGCCTTCGGTAATAAAGGCGCGTATAACACCGGCAGATTATTACCTTGGATTTGTCCCCGGTCTGATCTCGACAGTGGTGGGAACAATGCTTTCCGGAACAGGGATATACAGAAGGCAGACGGCAGGATTATTCAGGGAACTTGAAGCATGAAAACAAACTGAAATGAAAAAAGAATTTATAATTACAGCCTTTGCCTTGTCGGTCGCAGTATCGGCGACCGGCCAGACAAACGGGGATGAAATACTTAAAAAGGTTGAAAAGAACATGTCGTCCGAAAACAGGGTTTTCGAATCATCGATGACAATAAAAGGGGCAAGGGCCAGCCGGACCATCACATCAAGAACATATTCAGTCGGCGACAGGGAGTCTTTCACAGAGTATTTATCACCCCCGCGCGAACAGGGGACCAAAATGCTTAAGCTCCAGAATCAACTTTGGATTTACTCACCTTCCACCGACAGGACAATACAGATCTCGGGCCATATGCTCAGGCAGTCGGTTATGGGATCAGACCTTTCATACGAAGATATGATGGACGACCGTAAGCTCACCGATATATACTCGTCGGAAGTAAAGGGAAATGAAATGCTCGACGGCAGAAATACCCTGGCCCTTGAGCTTACAGCAAAGGTCAGTGATGTTGCCTATCATTCACGGAAAATGTGGATCGACAACGAAAGATTTGTCCCGCTGAAAGAAGAGCTGTACGCAAAAAGCGGGCAGTTGCTCAAGAGCACTCTTTTGTCGGATGTCAGGCAGATAGAAGGACGATGGTTCCCCTTTGTGGTGGTTTACAAGGATATGCTTAGGCAGGGAAGCGGAACTGAATTCAGGATAACAACAATAAAGTTCAACCAGAAGATACCTGAATACATTTTTACAAAAGCCGCACTCAAACAATGATCTTAAATGACTGTCAGCTTCTTTTTATTTTAATAAATAACTTAACTTTATCTGCATTTTTGAAGAATAACACCTGATTCCTACACAATAAACTTTAATGACATCGCCATGGCAGCAGAACTGAACCAGACAAAGCCTTCCAGGTGGACGGGAGTTGTAAAAAAGACAAAAAAAGTATTCAGATGGACAGGATACGCACTTATCCTTATCCTTGTCTCCTTCATATACTTCAAATACTTTTTCACTTACAGCGAAGGCTACAGGGCCGGATTGCTTCAGAAATTTTCCAACAAAGGCGTGGTATTCAAGACATATGAAGGAGAGTTGATATTAAGCAGTGTATCAAGTACATCAAATGTTGCCCTTGCTTCAGAGAAGTTTCAGTTCTCCGTACTTAAGAAAGATGTTTCGCCAATGTTCGATACACTTCAGGGAAGAAATGTAATTGTACATTATATTGAGAAAAAAGGAATAGTTCCCTGGAGAGGCGATTCGAAATATATTGTCGACAGCATAGCTGTAAGGAACTGATATGCAGCCCTGATTTCCAGTCAGAAACCAGGGCTGCTTCAGAAAATCCTATTTCATTACTTTTTTCATAATTCCCAGCACACCCCTTATGAAAGTGGCGCTGGTAAGGACCTTTACCACTGGGCTTGCCGCAGTTCTTCTCCTGCCAGTTGTTCCCGTTGACCTTCTCCCCCACTCTCCCCTTCTTTCCTTCTCCCACTCTTTCCTTTCTGCTTCCTCCTCTGCCTGTTTCTGTACAATTTCGATTTTCTTTGAAAGGATCTCGAAGGCGCTTTCACGGTCAACCGCCTGAGCATATTTCCTTACAATGTCAGAATTTCTGTTTATGGAGTCGATCTCTTCCTGTGAAAGGATGTCCATCCTGCTCATCGGCGCCCTCATCATTGTTGCGGCAAGCGGCGTGGGGATCCCTTTTTCATTAAGGGCGGTCACAAGAGCTTCGCCTATGCCAAGCGATGTAAGTGTCTCATCGGTTTTATAGAACTCTGATATGGGGAAGTTCTCGGCAGTGAGTTTTATTGCCTGCCTGTCGACAGCTGTAAATGCCCTGAGAGCATGCTGAATTTTCAAGCCCAGCTGGGCGAGTACGTCATTCGGAACATCCATTGGATTCTGGGTGACAAAAAAGACACCCACTCCTTTTGACCTTATGAGTTTGACAATGTTTTCAATTTCGTTAAGCAATGCCTTGCTGGCCTGGTTAAAGACAAGATGAGCCTCATCGATGAAAATCACAAGCTCAGGTTTCTCGACATCGCCTCTTTCAGGCATTGTATCATAGACCTCCGCAAGAAGACAAAGCATGAATGTTGAAAACAGTTTTGGCTTATCCTGTATATCAGTGAGTCTGATAATATTAACATACCCGTTCCCATCCCTGTCGCGGCGCATCAGATCCCTTACCTCAAACGAAAGCTCGCCAAAAAACAGGTCTGCATCCTGCTGCTCGAGCTCCATGACCTTGCGGAGTATAATTCCGGTCGTTGAAGTTGATATTTTTCCATATTCTCTCTCAAATTCGGCCTTCCCTTCTTCTGTCGCATACTGGATGACTTTTTTCAGGTCTTTAAGGTCGAGAAGCGGCATTCCCTTGTCGTCACAATATTTAAAGATAACTGCTAGCACTCCTCCCTGGGTATCGTTGAGGTCGAGGATCCTTGACAGGAGAACGGGGCCGAACTCAGAAACTGTTGCTCTCAGGCGTACGCCATCCTGCTTAGAAATCGTCATAAGCTCAACGGGGCAGCCACCTGTCGAGTACGGAATGCCTATTTTAGCATGCCTTTCGGTGATAAAAGGCTTTTCGGTTCCTGCCATTGCGATCCCGCTAAGGTCGCCCTTTACATCCATCAACAAAACCGGAACACCTTTCTTTGAAAGCTGTTCTGCTATAACCTGTAGCGATTTGGTCTTGCCTGTACCTGTCGCCCCAGCGATAAGCCCATGCCTGTTCATTGTTTTCAGGGGAACTTTTACCTGGGCATTATTCAGCGGTTCGCCGTCGAGCATTGCTCCGCCAAGTATTATTGAATCTCCTTTGCAGGCATAACCTTCATTTATATGAGCTGTGAACTTTTCTTTGTTTTCCATGATTTCGATTATTAATCCCATAAACAGGGAATGCAATTTAATAGTTTGATATCAATTTTCAAAAATGTTGTTTGTTTGACATTTAATTAATCAGATATGTAAAAATTGCCAAATAATACTATATTTGGAATAAATTGACTGTTTATTCCTTTAGTATCCTTATTAACTAAATTTTATTGATATGGCAAAGTTTGAAGTTTACCAGAGTGGCAAAAACAATGAATTCCGCTTCCGTCTGAAAGCCGATAATGGTCAGACTATCCTCAGCAGCGAAGGTTATTCAAGCAAAGCATCCTGTCTTAACGGGATCGAATCAGTTAAGAAAAATGCTTCCGATCCTAAAAGATTCGCCAAAACCAAGACCCCGACAAACATGTTTCGTTTTACAATGAGTGCCGCAAATAATCAGGTTATTGGGACAAGTCAGAACTATAAAAGTGAAAGCGGACGCGACAACGGTATTGAGTCGGTAATAAGGAATGCAGGTAAAGCCGATATAAAAGAGGTTGAAAAATAAGTATTCCCTGAAGGGAAGGAAGATTTTCATCCTTACGGAAAGAACCGGCTCCTGATAAGAACTAAATAAATCCCGGCAGGTATTGTGCGTATTGCCGCTAAAGGTTAATACGCAGGTATGTTATTGCAGGGAGTTGACTTTTCCGGCCGGGTTTGGCAGAGAAAATTTTGAATATATATTTTAACCTAAATCTTATTAGCATGAGACACAAGTTAATTCCGGTTTTAGTTACCCTGTGCTTTGTCTGCTCCCTTGCAGCGGGACAGGTCACTGATGCTGAAAAAAGGCTTAAGACCTTAAATACAGATACAATTATGGGCTGGAAAAAAGGCGGTGTATTTGCATTGAACCTTGCCCAGACCTCTCTTACAAACTGGGCGGCAGGAGGTCAGAACTCACTGGCGGTTAACGGGATCTTCAGTGGATTTGCGAATTACAAACAGGGCAAATCGGCCTGGGATAATACCCTTGACCTCGGATACGGGATACTCAAACAGGGAAAGGATGGAATAGCCATGAAGACTGACGACAAGATCGACTTCCTTTCAAAATACGGACGTGAGGCATTCAAAAACTTCTATTATGCCGCACTTCTGAATTTCAGGACACAGATGCGGCCAGGTTACAAATATCCTGATACAGACAACAAGATCTCTGATATTTTCTCTCCGGCATATCTGCTCCTTGCGGCAGGTATCGATTACAAACCAACCCCTTACTTTACAGCTTTTATCGCTCCGCTGACTGCAAAATTCACCTTCGTAAACGATGCTGCTTTATCTGCAGCAGGAGCATTTGGCGTGACACCCGGTGAAAAGTCAAGGAGCGAACTTGGAGGCTATATCAGGGCAGCATATAGCAGAAATGATTTCAAGGGCGAATTCCTCAAGAACGTTTCTTTCACATCAAAAATCGACCTTTTCTCAAACTACAGGGATAATCCGCAGAATATCGACGTGATCTGGGAAAACCTTGTTGCTCTCAAAGTGAATAAATACATAAATGTGAATTTAAATACAGTCCTTATTTACGATGATAATATAAAGGTGCCTGTCGACAGGAACGGGAACGGCGAATTCGAATCGACGGAGGCTCCCGGGCCGAGGACACAATTCAAGGAACTTTTTGGCGTAGGGTTTTCATATAATTTCTGATATAAACTAACTAAAACCTGACAAAATGAAAATTTTAGACGAATTCAAGGCATTTGCCATGAAAGGCAATATGGTCGACATGGCTGTTGGTATCATTATCGGCGCAGCATTCGGAAAGATAGTTTCTTCGCTTGTAAATGATATAATCATGCCGCCTATCGGCCTTTTACTCGGCGGTGTAAATTTCACCGATCTGAAAGTTGTGTTGAAAGCTGCAACCGAAACAGTGCCTGCAGTTACATGGAACTATGGTAGCTTCATCCAGGTTGTCATCGACTTCCTGATCGTGGCATGGGCCATATTCATGATCGTCAAAGCTATTAATGCAGCCAAGAAAAAAGAAGAAGCAGCACCCGCAGCACCCCCGGCTCCTACAAAGGATCAGACCCTCCTTACAGAAATAAGGGATCTTCTTAAGAAATAAGGTCATGCCATGGCATGACCATATATGGGACATGCCATGGCATGTCCATATATGACACGCCATGGGGACATGTAATAAGGACATGCCATGGCATGTCCTTATTATCCATATACCATCATAAATTAGGATAAACATGAAATACCGTACCTCCATTCTTATTTTCATCTTTCTCATATTATGTTTTCCATCCTTTTCATTTCCGGGGAGCGGAGAGCAGCCTTCAGGAATGAAAATATGGTTCACCCGGCCGGCAGATTCGTGGAACGAAGCGCTTCCTGTCGGAAATGGCCGCCTCGGGGCTATGATCTTCGGAGGTATCCAAAAAGAAAGGATACAGCTTAATGAAGAATCGGTCTGGACAGGCAAACCAAGATGGGATGCAAACCCTGATGCCCTTAAAAACCTCCCGGAAGTACGGAAACTCCTTTTTGCCGGTAAATATGCCGAAGCTGAAAAACTAGCACAGAGCGGCATAATGGGACGTTTCAAGAGGGATGATGCTTCAAGTTATCAGACACTGGGCGATCTGACTATCGACTTCGGGCAGCTAAGGGCAATATCCGGGTACCGTCGTGAACTCGATATAAGCGAAGCAATAGCAAAAGTCACCTACATTTCAAACCAGGTAAAATTCACAAGGGAGGTATTTTCATCAGCGCCTGATCAGGCTATTGTTATCAGGTTAACAGCCGACAAACCCGGATCTCTGACATTTACTGCAAGATTATCCCGATCTGGGAATAAAGCAACCATAAAAGCTGAAGCCAACCAGATCTCGATGACCGAACATGTTGGCGACGGAACCGGAGTGCTTATGGCATCAAGGCTTCTCATTAATCCCGAAGGCGGAAAAATGACTTCAGGAGGCGACAGTATAAAGATTACGGATGCAAATTCAGTTACACTGTTTCTCACAGCCGCAACAGACTATTCAAGCGACAATCCGGATATTGTCGCAACATCTCAGATTGAAAAATTAACAGGAAAACTTTATCAGAAAATCAGGGAAGAACATATCGCTGATTATCAGGCTTACTTTAACAGGGTTTCGATTGAGCTGGGATCGGGCGAAGGGAACTATTTCACAACAGATTCAAGGCTTACTGCCATGCAGAATGGTTATACCGATCCTGATCTTATCGAACTTTATTACCAGTTCGGACGCTACCTCCTCATCAGCAGTTCCAGACCCGGCGACCTGCCTGCCAATCTTCAGGGAATATGGGCCGACGGACTTAACCCGCCCTGGAGCGCCGATTATCATATTAACATAAACATCCAGATGAATTACTGGCCTGCCGAAATTACCAACCTTGGCGAGCTGGAACTGCCATTCACTGATTTCATAGACGCGATGAGACCCGGCGCCAGGAGGACAGCAAAGGAAGTATACGGGTTAAAGGGTATAGTTGCACATTATACAACTGATGTATGGCATTATACCGAACCTCTGGGCGCTATCGGCTATGGTATGTGGCCAATGGGTATTGCCTGGAGCTGCCAGAACATATGGGACCATTTTTTATTCAGCGGCGACACTGCTTACCTTAAAAATAAAGCTTATCCGATAATGAGGGAAGCGGCAGAATTCTGTATGGGATGGCTTGTAACTGATCCTTTAACCCGGCTGCTGGTATCGGGGCCCTCAATATCGCCCGAGAACAGCTTCGTTATACCCGGGGGTAACGGCCGTGCCAGTATGGTGATGGGACCGACAATGGATCATATGATAATCCGTGATCTTCTTCAAAATACAATAAAGGCCTCGGAAATTCTTGAAGCCGATAAAACATTCAGGAGAAAAATGGAAAATACTCTTGAAAAGCTTACGCCTGTGAGGATCGGCTCAGACGGAAGGATAATGGAGTGGTCGGAAGAATTTGAAGAAGCTGAGCCCGGTCACAGGCACATTTCACATCTTTACGGCCTTCACCCGGGGAATCAGATCACTCAGCAGAAACATCCTGAACTCATGGAAGCCGCAAGAAAAACAATTGAGTACAGGCTCTCGCACGGCGGCGGTCATACGGGATGGAGCCGTGCCTGGATAATAAATTTCTATGCCCGCCTTAAAGACGGTGACAAAGCATATGAGAATGTTCTTGAATTGCTGAGAAAATCGACTCTTAATAACCTGTTCGACAATCATCCTCCGTTCCAGATTGACGGAAATTTCGGAGCAACAGCCGGCATCACCGAAATGCTACTTCAGAGTCATGCAGATGAAGTCGAATTGCTGCCTGCCCTTCCATCTGCCTGGAGCAAGGGCAATGTAAAGGGACTGGTGGCCCGGGGCGGATTTGAGGTTGATATAAACTGGGAAAACGGCAGCCTCAGACAGGCGAGAATATTGTCAGGGCTTGGGGCTCCGCTCAGGCTGAGTTATAATGGAAAGGTTTCGGAGTTAAAATCGACTGAAAAGGGGAAAACATATCTGATCAGGGAAACAGATTCAGGATTGACTATCGAATAACTTGCAGCTTTTGGTGTTTTCTGATGTAAGAAATTTAACCGCAAAGGGCGCAAAGTTGTTGCAAAGAACGCTAAGCTATATTATTCATTTATTGTTCTTTGTGATCTTTGCGCAAACCTTTGCGACCCCTGCGGTTAAGGGGTTTCAGTTTTTTTTTACCTGAATCATAGAAAAACAATTAAAAAATTTGGGAATTAATGTTATTTATTTCTAACTTTGTGTTAGAATTACTTAACTTAAAACATTTGATATGAAAAAAGCAGTCATCATTTTCATTGTAGCAGCTCTTGTCATAGCTGCAGCCATTCTCTGGCTGATGTCGTCATCCGTGAATTTCAAACCATCGGATGTTACAAGCTATGCTGTTTTAATTCTTGTAGTTGGCTTTGCACTTTTTATAGGGTTTAAAAAGCTGAGCAGCGCCAGAAAAGGCGAACCGGTTGAAGATGAGATGTCGAAAAAGGTAATGCGCAAAACAGCAGCATATTCTTATTACATATCTCTCTACCTCTGGCTGGTTCTGATGTACTTCTCAGACAAGGTCGAATATGAGGCTCATACAGTCATCGGGGCCGGTATTCTGGGAATGGCTTTGGTTTTTACATTGTGCTGGCTCGTGTTCAACTTTAGGGGGGTGAGAAATGAATAACAGGATAAAAGAGCTTCGTGCCAGATACAATCTTACTCAGGATGATCTTGCAAAGAGGGTCAATGTCAGGAGGGAGACAATCGTGTTCCTCGAGAAAAACAAATACAATCCTTCCCTTAAACTTGCTCATGATATCGCAAGCGTATTTGAATCGAAAATAGAGGATGTTTTTATTTTCAACTGACCCGATTATTCATTAAAAGCCAGGGGAACTGATGTAATACATCCGGAGGACCAGTCATTCATTTCACTTAGTCGCCTGAACCATGTTTGCTTTTGCATGTTAATAATGTATTTTTACAATCAGATTATTTCTAAACTTTTGATCTGATGGCGAACTTCTATAACCAGGAAATCAAGTATATAGTTGAAAAACTTAATTCAGATTTAACTTCAGGGCTGACTGAAAATGAAGTTACACAACGCCTGGATGAATATGGCTACAATCAGCTTGCAGCCGGAAGGAAAAAGAGCTTTTTAAAGATGTTCTTCGGGCAGTTTAAAAGCTTCATGATCATAATTCTTCTGATCGCAGCAGTCATCTCAGGTGTGGTTGGCGTCATGGAGGGAGAAGGTCTGCTCGACACTTTTATAATTCTTGGTATCCTGATCCTGAATGCCTTCGTGGGGGCTTTCCAGGAAAGAAAAGCGGAGACATCGCTCGAGGCCCTTAAAAGCCTTGCAGCTCCGATCACAAAAGTATTAAGGGACGGAACGATAATAGAAGTCCCCACAATGGAACTGGTCCCCGGGGATATTGTTATCCTCGAAACAGGGGCAGTTGTCCCCGCCGATCTGCGTCTGACCGAGGCAGTGAACCTTAAGATCCAGGAATCTGCACTTACAGGTGAATCTGTACCTGTAGAAAAGAATACGCTTCCTCTTACAGGTGATGAAATTGCACTCGGCGACCGCATCAATATGGCATTTTCTAGCGGAATGGTTACATACGGCCGTGGCAGGGGAATAGTTGTCAGAACGGGGATGCTTACCGAGGTTGGCAAGATAGCCAACATGCTTCAGCAGACATCCGACACTGAAACGCCGATGAGCCGGAGGCTCGAACAGCTTGGCAAGATACTTGGGATTGCAGCTCTTGTCATTTGCGCCATAATATTCATAGTGGGTGTTCTGTACGGAAATTCAGTCATTGATATGTTCATGACAGCTGTAAGCCTCGCCGTGGCAGCAATACCCGAAGGCCTCCCTGCAGTATCGACAGTTGTTCTCGCAATAGGCGTCCAGAGAATGGTAAAGAGAAATGCCATAATCCGGACACTTCCTTCAGTGGAAACTCTTGGCAGCGCGACTGTAATATGTTCTGACAAAACAGGCACTCTGACTCAGAATAAAATGACTGTCGTTGAGGCATATGTGAACCACCGTAAAGACATAATCAACAGGGTATCACCGGCTACGGTACTTAATCCCGAAGAGAACAGGTTACTTGCCATTGCCGTTCTTTGCGCCGACGCGCAGATACGTAAAAACGGCGACGGGAAATTTGAGTTTACCGGAGATCCGACCGAAACAGCCCTTCTTGACTTTGGAACCCTTTACAGCATGTATAAGGATGATGTCGAAAAGAAATATCCGAGGATTGCTGAAATACCTTTCGATTCCGAAAGAAAGCGGATGACGACTGTGAACAGGATGTCGGAAAACACCACAAGAATAAATGTAAAGGGAGGACTTGATGAAGTTCTTGGCGTTTGCGACAGTATAATTATTGAAGGTAATATCAGGCCGATAAATCAGGATGACAAGGAAAGGATACATCTGGCTAATGAGGCGATGGCAAACTCAGCGCTGAGGGTGCTTGCAATGGCATACAAGGATCTGCCGGAACCTCCTCAGAACATACATATAGGGGATATCGAGAACAGACTTATCTTCATTGGCATGCTGGGCATGATCGACCCTGCCCGTCCTGAGGTGGTCGATGCAGTTGGCAAATGCAATACGGCCGGAATTCGTCCGGTTATGATCACCGGCGACCACAAAAGCACGGCCATGGCAATTGCCCGCGAAATAGGGATATTCAGGGAGGGCGATCTGGCAATTACCGGCGCCGAACTTGAAAAAATGAATGAGGATGATTTCAGAAAGAATGTATCAAAATACTCGGTTTATGCAAGGGTTGCTCCCGAACATAAGGTCAGGATCGTTAAGGCATGGCAGGAGAATGAGGAAGTAGTTGCCATGACAGGCGACGGTGTGAATGATGCCCCGGCGCTTAAACAGGCTGATATAGGCGCTGCAATGGGTATTGTCGGAACTGATGTGGCAAAGGGGGCTTCGGACATGGTCCTTACCGACGACAATTTTGCCACGATAGTGTCGGCGGTTGAGGAAGGACGAAGGATATACGACAATATCCTGAAGGCAATTCAGTTCCTTTTGTCAACAAACGTAGGTGAAATATTCCTTCTTCTTGTGACATCAATTTTCAACCTGGGGACTCCTTTGCTTCCAATTCATATTCTATGGGTAAACCTTGTCACCGACAGTCTCCCCGCCCTCGCCCTGAGTGTTGATCCGGCGGAAAGCAACATTATGAACCGTAAACCCAGGAATTCCAAAAAGGGCTTCATGACAAAAGGAATGATATGGAGGGTTCTTTATCAGGGTATTATGATCGGAGCAATTCCGCTTGCAGCATTCATAATCGGGCTCAGTGAAGCCGGTGTGGCCCTCGGCCAGACAATGGCATTTGCAACACTGATGTTTGCCCAGCTGGTTCATGTCCGCAACCTTCATTCAAATACAAGGTCATCCCTTGCAATAAGCCCGCTAAAGAACAAGCCTCTTATCGGGGCAATCGCGGCTTCGGCTGGTCTGGCCCTCCTGGTACTCCTTGTACCCCCGTTACGTGATGCATTCAGTCTTGTGCCCCTTGACAGGAATCACTGGATTGCAGTAATCCTTATGTCCCTCGTCCCGATAGCAGTGGTTGATCTCTTCAAATTGCTAAAGATTAACACAACCAGGGATGAATGAAGTATCTGATCAGCCTGGAAGGAAGAGATACTTCGGCTTTGGAAGGAATGTCCTGTTCACAGGATTGACAAGTTTTCTTACCGACACCTCAGTGAAAATGGTTTATTCTGTGATGCCCATGTTCCTAATGTCGATAGGGGCATCAAAGACAAGCCTTTCGCTTATAGAAGGAATCGCTGAAAGTACGGCATCGCTTATAAAGGCTTTTTCAGGTTTCTGGAGCGACAGGATTGGCAGGAACAAACCATTCATGATTATAGGTTACGGATTGTCGGCTCTCATAATTCCGTTGTACACCTTTGTCGCTTCGCCCCTGCATGTTCTGATACTCAGATTTATAG
Source organism: uncultured Rikenellaceae bacterium (assembly GCA_964633505.1). Taxonomy (GTDB): domain Bacteria; phylum Bacteroidota; class Bacteroidia; order Bacteroidales; family VadinHA17; genus LD21. Next base: position 96,267 of record CAZWHC010000003.1, read on the forward strand.
AAAGGTTTGGGAAAGGGATAAGGACAGCTCCCCGCGACTCACTCATTGCAGGATCGGTCGCAGGGGGAGAAAGCGGAAAGAGTTTCGGGCTGCAAAAAGCCATGGACAACAGCGGAGCCATTGCAGGGCCTCTTTTTGCATTTGCAATGCTGTCGGCCTTCCCCGGAAATTACAGGATTATATTTCTTCTGGCAGGCATACCTGCAGTACTTGCAATCTTCGTTCTTATCTTCGGGATCAGGGAAGCCCGGAAAAACAGGGAAGACCTTTTTACGAGGTTCCGGTTCAGGGAGTTCCCTTCAAAATATTATTTTTTCCTGGTTATAATATTTGTCTTTACCCTTGGCAATTCCACCGATGCGCTTCTGATGGTCAAAGCCAATGATGTCGGAGTAAAGGTGGCCCTCATACCTCTTGTATACCTTGTGACCAGCCTTGTTGCAGTTATTGTTTCAATTCCCGTCGGGGCTCTCGCCGACCGTATCGGGAAGGAAAAGATCCTTATAACAGGATTCATAATTTATGCAGTCGTTTATTATGGTTTCGGTATCACCAAAAGCACCGGTGCGATAGTGGCATTGTTTGCACTTTATGGCCTTTACTCAGCTGCAACCGACAGTATCCAGAAGGCATATATCTCAGATATGACCGGCAATAACAAAAAAGGCACAGGACTTGGAATATATAACGGGCTTCTTGGTATCACCCTTCTGCCGGCAAGCCTTATTGCAGGATCACTTTACGACAAAGTCAATTCATCCGTCCCGTTTTATTTCGGTGCCGCCACAGCGGTATTATCTGCAATCCTTATGGTGATCTTCTGTTGTGTTTACAAAAATCATAAAGGACATTGAAGTGACTCGCTTTCAAACCTGGACAAAGATATCGAAGCTCTTTCAAAATTTTCTTTAACCGCTAAGGGGCCGCAAAGGAGTCGGGGGCGCAAAGCTTAAAGGAAGAACTTACACAGAGATCACTGAGGACCACAGAGGTCACTGAGAAAATTCATTAAATCGGTGATTTTAAGTGATTTCTCTGTGTTCTCTGTGCCTTCTCCGTGTTTCTCTGAGTAAGTTCTTATTAAAGGTTTTGCGCACTTTGCGGTTATACAAGACATGCTACTTAACGAGCATTATTCCCGGAATTTCTTAAATTTATGTCTTTAATTTACCCTTCGGCCTATGAAACAGGTTCTGAAATATACAGGTTATATCCTGACAGTATTGATAGCTGCATATCTGCTTTACAAATTCTATTATATCATTATATGGATCTTTGTAGCTGCCGCATTGTCGTTCATGGGAGCTCCGCTTGTAAGGTTCTTCGACAGCCTTCATATAAAAAAGTTCAGTATACCGCATGGCCTGAGCGCCCTTCTTGCCCTGTTGATAATAGTACTTTTCTTTCTCGGATTAATTGCAGTTTTTGTTCCTCTTATTATCAGCCAGGCCGATACGATTTCCAGGATTGATGTCTCGGCTCTTTCCCAGAGCCTTGCAGGGCCGATGCAATGGCTGAATGAAAAAATACAGGGACTCGGAGCGCTTCCTGAGGGACAAAGTATACAGGATTTCCTTGTGGAAAAGGTGAAATCGGTTGTGAATGTCGGAAGCGTAGGCAATATGATAAGCAGGTTCATAAGCGCGGCAGGGAGTATTTTTGTAGGGTTGTTTTCAATTGTTTTCATTGCATTTTTCTTTCTTAAGGACGATACTCTTTTTGAGAACACCCTCCTGCTTTTTATACCGGAAAAAAATCATGCAGGCACTCATAAGGTGATTGAAGAATCAAAGAACCTGCTCATTCGCTATTATATAGGCGTAATTCTGGAACTGATATGTGTAATGACCCTTATAACATTAGGACTGAAAATATTCGGGATAAAGAATGCCCTTCTTATAGGTTTTTTCGGGGGTATAATGAATATTATCCCGTATATAGGTCCATGGATAGGCGCGATAATCGGGATTATTCTGGGCATAACCTCGACTCTTGCGTTTGGATCATATGATGAGCTTATGCCTTCAGTGCTTAAGCTGGCAGGAGTATTTGCAATTGTCAATTTCATCGATAACAATATACTCGTGCCTGTGATATATTCAAAAAGCGTCAAATCGCACCCTCTCGAAATCTTTATAGTTATAATTGTGGGAGGTGGCATTGCAGGAATTGTCGGAATGCTGTTTGCAGTCCCTGTTTATACCCTTTTCAGGGTTATAGCCGGGGAGTTCTTTCAGCAGTTCAGGATTGTGAAAAAAATAACAGAAACAATAAATACAGATTAATCCCAGCCATTATGATTTCGATTACACACAAATTACAGGCAGTGAAGCTGTTTTTTATCGCATTGCCGCTATTTTTTGTCCTTTCCGGTTGCCAGACGGTAACTGCCACGAAGGCTAAGGAAGAGGGCAGCGGGCAGGAAAAAAGAGTTACAAATGCTGAAAAGCTTGGTTTCCCCGCAGGTAAAAAGGTGATACTACTTCATTGCGATGATGCAGGGATGTGTGAGGAGGCAAATTCTGCAGTGATGAATTATTTTACAACAGGCGACATAAAGTCGGCTGCGGTGATGGTTCCCTGCCCTTATGCCATTCAGCTTGTGGAATGGGCAAAAACACTTGATTCACCTGATATTGGTGTTCATCTTACACTTACAAGTGAATGGAAAACCTACCGCTGGGGACCTGTCAGCGATCTGTCGAATGTTCCAGGGCTTATCGATCCTGAAGGAAAGATGTGGCGCGATGTTCCTGATGTTGTCACACATGCTTCACCTGAAGAGATCGAAACTGAGGTAAGGGCCCAGATAGATAAGGTTATCAGCCTGGGTTACCGGCCATCACATATCGACACCCATATGGGTACTCTTTACGGATCGCCCGAATATCTTAAGATCTTCCTTAAAATAGCTGTTGAATATAACATACCGGCAAATGCACTCGATGTTTCGGATAATGCGGTAGCTGAAAACTTCAGGCAGCAGGGCTACCCAATAACTACTGAAGTTGTTGAAATGCTGAATAAATATCCATTGCCTAAGCTCGACAATTTCTCGAGTGTTCCCGACGGAGATACATATGAAAATAAAAGGGAGAATTTCTTTAAGCTTGTCAGTTCCCTCAACCCCGGGATTACAGAGATAATTTTCCATCCTTCAGTCCCGACAGAAAACCTGAAAACCATCACTGGTTCATGGCAGCAGCGGGAGTGGGAGGCAAAGCTATTTTCTGACCCGGTAGTAAAGAAGTTCTTCAGTGATAACGGAATAATAATCACCACCTGGAGGGAGATAATGAAACGCCATCAGGGCTGATTGGCAAAGGATACACCATGGAGAATTCATCTCTTTAAATCGAAAGAAAATATAATTTTACTTATTAATTCAGGGACAAATCTGCTTTTTGTCCGTCTTTAGCTAAACTTGAACTACTTGATCAAAAAAATATGGGTAAAAACACAACGGCGGTAATAATAGGAGCTGGAGTCGGGGGGCTGACTACTGCCGTTTATCTGGCCAGAGAGGGTTTTAAAGTAAGCGTATATGAAAAGAATCCCTCACCCGGAGGGCGCTGCGGACAGATAATTCGCGACGGGTACAGGTTTGACCTGGGAGCTACAATGATTCTGATGCCCGGCATTTACAATGAAGTCTTCGGTTCACTGAATATCAGCCTTGAACAGGGAAAGGACATAATCCCCCTTGAAAATCTTTACAGGATCTGGTTTGACGATAATAGTTTTCTCGATTTTACTTCCGACAGGGAAAAGATGAAGGAACAGCTTGAAAGGATTGAACCCGGAAGCTATGAGAAATCGAATGAGTATGTGAAAAAGGGTTATGAGATTTTCACTTCGAGCATGACTAAGCTCATAAACAGGAATTTCTATAATCTCTTTCAGCTTGTGAATCTCCGGAATATCCCTTTCCTTTTAAAAATAAAAGCTTTTACACCGCATTTCAGATATGCGGAAAGATTTTTCCGGCATCCCCATCTTCTGATGGCATACACATTTCAGAATATTTATGTAGGCCAGAGTCCGTTTGACTCCCCTGCCCTGTTTTCGATGGTCCCGGCTACCGAACTCACTGAAGGATCATTTTTCCCTTCACGTGGCGGACTTTATACGGTGACCCAAAAATTGTATGAGGCGGCCATCGCCCAAGGAGTGGACTTCCATTTTGACAAGCCGGTTAAAAAGATAAAGCTTGACGGGAAAGAAGCAAAAGGGGTAATTTTCGAAGATGGTACACATGCTGATGCAGATATAGTTATCGCAAATGCCGACCTGCCATATGTTTACAGGAAGCTACTACCCGACAAAAGAATGACGCGGCACATTGACAGCCTTAAATACTCATGCTCGGCAATCTGCTTCCACTGGGGAATGGATAAAAAATTCACCCGCCTCGATCATCATAACGTATTCCTTTCGGATGCATTCAGGCATGGACTCGACAGTATATTCAGAGATAAACTTGTAAGTGATGAACCAAGCTTCTATATACATGCCCCGGTCAGGAGCGATCCCTCGGCAGCCCCTGCCGGACGCGATGCTTTATCTGTAATAGTTGCTGCCGGCCATATCGACCCTCAATATAAACAGGACTGGGATGAAATAGTAAAAAAGACCAGGATGGCAGTTATCGCCCGCCTTAAGAAGCTGGGACTTGAAGATTTTGAAGATCATATACTTACTGAAATATGCCTTACTCCTGTGAACTGGGAAAATTCATGTAATATTTCAAGAGGTTCTGTTTTCGGAAGCCTTGGACATAATATACTCCAGATGGGGTATTTCAGGCCGCATAACAGGCACGATAAATACAGTAACCTTTATTTTGTAGGGGGAAGCACCCATCCTGGAAATGGTATCCCCAATGTACTTATTTCTGCAAAACTGGTTTCAGAGAGAATAATTAAAGAAAGTCAACCATAAATCCTGATAAAAGTGTCAACCAATTCAAAAGGGAATCATTTTAAGAAAATATTCGATTCCATTGATTTTTCAAGCATCCTGGATCATCCGAATATATTGATTGCTGCAAAATTCTGGGAAGAGGAAAGATATTGCGCCGCAAAAACATGTTACAAATTCATGCGTACAATTGACGACCTCATCGACAACTATAAAGCTGCCAACAGGAGCATCAAGCCTTCGGATCGGAAGGAGTTTGTAGCCGATGTGAACGAGTGGCTTAAAATGGTTATCATAACCGACGACTGTAATCCCGACAAAGTTGAACTTATAAAAACAATCGACAGGTTCAGTATCCCTCTCTGGCCTGTCGAAGATTTTGCAAGGTCGATGATCTATGATATCAACAATGACGGATTCCCGACATTAAACGATTTCATTGAATATTCAAAGGGAGCATCTGTTGCCCCGGCATCCATTTTTGTCCATCTGACAGGAATAACAAAGAATGGTGAAACTTACAGGGAACCGTCATTTGACGTCAGGGAAGCAGCCACTCCCTGCGCCATGTTCAGCTATCTTGTTCATATTATCAGGGATTTCCAGAAGGACCAGTTCAATAATCTCAATTATTTTGCCGACGAACTGGTTGAAAAGAACGGCCTCTCGCGAAAGGAGCTCAGGAATATTGCACATGGCAGCCCTGTAACAGAAGGATTCAGGAATCTTATCGGGGAATATTTTAATCTTGCCGATGATTACAGAAAAAAAACTTTTAAGATACTGGAGGAGATAAAGCCAAAGATGGAACCACGTTATCAGCTTAGCCTCGAGATAATTTTCAGCCTGTACCTGATGATTTTTGAAAGGATAGACCCCGGAAAAGGCAATTTCACCTCCTTTGAACTGAATCCAACACCTGAAGAAACCAGGGAAAGGGTGCTGGAAACTATTGAGAAATTCGATATATGATATCTCATATCAGTCGGTTTAGTACAAGCAAAACCTAAGAACCATGGGAAAATACGTTAATACTCATCTGATAAAGGACGAATCGGTAGTATTCGAAACAAAATACCACTGGGTCATTTTCCTTACATTACGTTCACTGTTTACCCTGACCATAGCTCCTATGATACAGAGGGCACTGTCGGAATTTGTAATAACAAACAGACGGATTATTATTAAGACAGGATTCATTGCCCGCAGCACCTTTGAAATGAATCTTTCAAAGATTGAAAGCGTAAATGTTGACCAGAGCGTGGCCGGAAGGATTTTCAATTATGGTTCAATAACTATTATCGGAACCGGGGGCACCAGGGAAACCTTCCATAATATCTCCAAACCACTCAGCTTCAGAAAAGCTTTCCAGGAACTTTGTTGATATTTTAACATTATTTAACATTGCCATCTAATATCTTAATTATGTGCATTATACACATTTTATTATGATGTAATCTTATATATTTGTCCGCTATATAGATATTTTTTCCGAACATTATTTGTCTTTTTCATGTTTACTGTTCAAAATCAGTAAACAATTAAAAATTAAATAACATGAAAAAGACAAATTTTTTAACAGCACTCGCAGTGATGACCGGATTGTTTATCCTTACCTCCTGTGAAAAAGACAATGACGAAATGACTGCCGTGAAAGATATGACAGTAGCGGAGTATGTGTCTTATGATCCGAATTTCTCAACACTTCTCCAGGCACTTTATAAGGCCGATCTGGCAAATGTCCTCCAGGGAGAAGGCAATTTCACGGTATTTGCTCCCACCAACGCAGCATTCAATGCATTATTCACACAGCTTGGTGTTAATGGTATTGCAGATCTTTCCAAAGAAACACTTACACCAATCCTGCTTTACCATGTACTGGGTGAAGAAAAGAAAGCTTCATCATTATCAGATGGTTATATCAATTCTCTTAGTCCTGCACAAAACAGTTATGCCAGCCTCAGGATAAGCACATCGGGCGGTGTTAAGATCAACAAGGAGACAAATGTTGTTGCAGCCGACGTTGATGTCAGGAATGGCGTTATACATGCGATCGACAAAGTCCTTCTGCCCCCAACAGTTGTTGACATTGCACTGGCAAATGAATCATTCAGCATTCTTGTACAGGCTGTTGTTAAAGCAGGTCTCGTTGAAACACTTAGCGGAACAGGTCCTTTTACAATTTTTGCTCCCACAAATGCAGCTTTTGAAGAACTGTTCGGCAAATTGGGAGTATCAGGGATAAACGACCTGACAGCAGAACAGCTCATACCCGTACTTACCTATCATGTTGTAGGTGGAAACGTAAGGTCAAATCAGCTTACAGCAGGATCAGTTGCAACACTCAACGGCAATATAGAGGTCAAACTGAGTCCTTCTCCCACTATCAACAATACCAGCAATATAGTTGCAACCGATGTACAGGGATCAAATGGTGTTATTCATGTAATCGACGAGGTTCTTTTACCGGCTGAATAAATCTGATACCCGGGGCTGGATTAAAGTTCCTTCATTAACCGCAAAGAACGCGAAGCTCAGCAAAGTTCTCAAAGTTAAAATATAGAAAAAATCGACTTTGGGACCTTAATGATGAAGCTCCGCGGGCTTTGCGGTTAATATTTTCTGCTTCCTGCCAGTAGTCTTCTTTCTCAAATAAATATTACATTTTCATTAATTTTAAAAAAACTATCTGTCGATGGAATATTATACCCTGAATGACCTGGAAAGGCTGACAGGCATAAAACCTGACACAATCAGGATCTGGGAAAAAAGATACGGCCTGACAAGCCCCGGGCGGACTTACACAAACAGAAGACGGTATTCAGGCGATGATCTCAGGAAACTGCTGAACATATCCATTCTTCTGAGGACGGGTTATCGCATATCACGGATAGCTGAAATGTCAGAAAAAGAAATTGAGGAAAACACAGCCAATGCTGCAAAAATAAATACAGCGAAGGATAATTTCCTCGATTCTCTTTTGAATGCAATGACGAAATTTGATGAGACCGCAGTAAATGAGATCCTTCTGAAAGCGGTAATAATCTTCGGTATTGAAAAGACATTTTCAACAATTGTCTTTCCCTTCCTTAACAGGGTAGGGCTTATGTGGCATACCGGAATGATAAATATCGGTTCGGAGCACTTCATTTCAAACATATTCAGGAGAAGGCTCATTGCAGCATTCGATAATCTCAATGAACCCCCGGTTGCCGGAAGCAAAAAAGTAATGCTGTTCCTTCCGGAAAAAGAGCTTCATGAACTTGGATTATTATATTATGCATATATAATCCGTAAGGAGGGACACAGGGTTCTGTATCTTGGCCAGTCGACACCCATGCCGGCAGCAACGGAGGCAGCTCGTGCGTGGGATCCTGATATAATAATTACAGGCGTTCTTACACTTCTTCCGATGAGTGATCCGGACCTTTTTCTCAAAGAATTAAGGAACAGCTTCCCTGATAAAAAAATAATTATTTCAGGGTCGCTTGCAGATATTGCAGAGAAAAGGACACAAGATCATTTTTATATCAGCAGAAACGAAAGTGATCTCAGAAAACTGCTCAGAAATAAATGATCAAATTTCAGCCGGCGCTTTTCTGAAAAAGCCCCAGACCGCGACAACTGCTACTAAAAGCAGGGCGATCAGAGCAGAAATGAATATAGATTTGTAGTCATCCTGCCTCTTTATGGCGATTCCGATAAATGCCCATACGACAGCCAATCCTATAAACGGATTGCCCATACGAAATATGGTAAGAGATGCAATCAGTGCACCTGCAAATATCATTACTATTGCCCATATCTCATGTGCGACATTGAACCCGTTCCAGCCATAGTATACAAGCAATGCTGTAACATTTGCAATTGTTGCAATGCATATCCATCCCAGATAAATACCGAAGGATGCCTTAAGCAATCCAAACTGCATATTTCGGATAGCCAGATTGATGTAAATAAGGGCAACAAGCAGGCCGGCCATTACAAGAAGCGACAGTGGAAGCTTTCCGTAATGCCAGAACACTATCCACAGCGAATTCAGTATGCAGGTTATTGCAAAAAGCCACCCTATTGAAGATACGGCTTCTTTCCCACGCAATGTGAATTGAATAACACAGAAAATTAAAAGAAGAAGATAGATCACCCCCCAGATGGAAAAAGTAATTCCTGCCGGGACAAACAGATTGGGAAATGAGTCGGACAATTCGCCGGTTGTCTTGTTGTTAAGGGGAAGTGCATTTGCCAGATAGTTCATTGTCAGCATTCCGGCAAACAGTATCGCATTCACAAATTTTATCATGGCATTTGATATTAGTATTGATATGGATTAAGCTTATTTATATTTCTCATCCCCTTCCTTCAGAATCAAAAATCCATCAGGCATGGGTGATTTTATTATTACAGTATTCGCTTTCACAGGATGTGGAAATGAAAGGGAACAGGCGTGCAGCCTGATCCTTCTTATATACTTATCAGATGCCCCGTATTTGCGGTCGCCGATTATCGGGCAGCCGATGTCGGAAAGGTGAACCCTTATCTGGTTTTTTCTGCCGGTTTCAGTGGTAACGTCAAGAAGGGCATTTCCTCCTATTACCTTTATTACCTTATAGGAGGTAACTGAATACTTTGCATTTTCAGCTTTATCTGTTGAATGCACTTTCTGCTTATTATCCTCAACAAGCCAGCTTGTGATAGTGTCGGTCTCTTTAGCCGGTATTCCCTCAACAAAAGCAAAATAATGCTTTTCAGTCTGCTTCCAGTTATCCTTCAGGTTGTCCATTGTATTTTGTGACTTTGCAAAAAGAAGCACTCCCGACACTTCTTTGTCGAGTCTGTGAACAACATAAGCCCTTACTTTCCCCCTCGATGCATCCCTCAACGCCATGTTTACCGCACTTATTATGTCGGCGCTTCCGTCGATGCTCGATGTCGAATAACCTGCAGGCTTATCAACGGCAATTACAGCATCGTCTTCGTAAAGGACAGGAAACGGAAGAAGGTTGGTTGTTTTCGTCCCCTTATATGAAGATATTTCAATAGTATCTCCGGGATTAAGCCTGAAGGAATGAAGAGTTACCGCCAGATCGTTAACCTTTACGCTGCCGCTTTGCAGGAGTTTCTTAATCCTTGTCCTGGGCGAATCGGGATACTTTTCCTCAAGGAATTCGAAAAGCGTGTATGTTTTATTTACTGTAGTTTTCAACCTGTTAATTTTAAATGTCTGCTTAATTTATTGTATTTCTTTGCGTTACTTTGCGACAGCCTTCGCGTCCCGAGTATTCGGGATTGTGGTAAAAGCTTTTTAACCGCTAAGAACGCAAAGGATTTCGCAAAGGACCCACAAAGGATTTAAATTTTACAGATCAAATAGCATAATTGATACTTAAATTACATTGCGCTCGTTGAAATGTAAATGTCCCTTCAGTCTTTTCAAAGATAAATCAAATCGAACCAAAAAATAAATTTACAAGTAAAATCTTATTATTTAGCATATTAGAGAACAATAAAACTAATTAAATTCCGATTAAACAGCTTATGGCATAAGATTTGAAATATGGTTATTGTAAACAAGTTCTTCAAATAACAAAAGTCATGAAACGATTCTTAATCTCCTCGATCTTCGCAGCGATAGTTGCAACCGGGACAGCAATGATGCCTCAGGAATATCCGGATGAATATCTGGGTCTTCCGGGCGACAACTTTAACCTTTATGCGGTGATGAATTTGTTCCAGAAATCCGAAACTCTTGAAGGGTTTGAAAGGAGCCTGAACGATGAAAACACAAGGATCAACAATCTTGACCTGAATAACGATAATTACATCGATTATGTAAAGGTTCTCGACTATGTCGACGGGAATGTTCATACAATAGTGCTCCAGGCTGTTCTCGACAGGAACGAAAGCCAGGACGTAGCAGTATTTACGGTTCAGCGTCTGCGCGACGGATCGGTACAGATACAGCTTGTCGGCGATGAAGCCCTGTACGGAAGGAACTACATAATAGAACCCTATTATGCCGAGACCCCCAATCCCGGATATACCGGAAGGTCAAACAGGTACAATACAACAGTTGTGAGGACAACCTACGTTGAGGTATCAGCATGGCCTGTAATAAGGTTCATGTACATGCCCAACTATGTCATCTGGCGTTCCTCCTGGTACTGGGGTTATTATCCCGGCTACTGGAATCCCTGGCGTCCTTACTACTGGCACTACTACTACGGTTATCACTACCACTGGTTTCCGGATTACTACGGACATTTCCACAGGTACGACCGTCACAGATGGGATGGATGGGACAGATACTACTTCAGGGACAGAAGGGTCTACTCGAGAAACGTTGCCATCAATATAAATGAAGGAAGGTACAAAACCACCTACTCACGTCCGGAACAGAGAAGGGATGGAGAAGCCCTTTATGCAAAGGCACATCCCGAAAGGGCAGCCACCATGTCGACATCGGGCAACAGAAGGTCATCAACCGGAGTTTCCTCATCGAGACAGGACAATGGTTCAGTAAGCAGCTCTACCCGCAGATCGGCAGGTACGGTTAATAACGGCAATTCAGGCAGCCGCACACAGCAGGGCCAGGCCTCAGGAAACAGCCGCAGATCATCAGGCACCATAAATGAGAACAGGTCATCCGGTCCTTCCGGGAGCCAGAGTTCAGGAACTGTACGCAGGTCTTCATCAGACGGGAACAACAGGACAGTCAACAGGTCGACCACTACTGTCAACAGCAGGGCGAACAGCGGATCGGAAGCTTCAAGGACCACAGTGACAAACAGGAGATCGTCGGAGACTGTTGTAAAGTCGGCGCCTGAAACAAGATCACAGTCCTCATCGCCGAGAGTTGAATCTTCAAGATCTTCATCAAGGTCAGAGTCAGCAGGATCTTCATCATCTTCTGCACGCAGAAGCAGTGAAAGAGCGCCGAAGGAAACCGTGATGAGACAGAGCACAAAAAGCAGCAATAGCAGCGGCAAAAGCAGCAGCAAAAGCAGCGGAAAAAGCAAGGAATCTGAAAGCAGTTCCTCAAGAAGGAAATAAAGAATCGAATCATTCAGCATACAAACAAAAGAAGGTATCCCACGCGGATACCTTCTTTTTTGCTTACTGTTAATACTTTAACTATGTGTGTATCAGAATGCGGTGATTATGCCCACATTAACCTTGCCGAACTTTTCCCCTGAAAGTACTTCCGTAAATTCTCCTACAACCCTCATATTTCTTCTCAGCAGATATCCTGCATGAAGAGTTGCCGAGATGTAGTCCAGATAGTCAAGGTCCGATTCGACCCAGTTCACTAGTCCGGTAAGATACCATTTGCTCATATCACCTTTGGGTGCATAAATGATCTCAGCAAATCCTCCTGAAGTGGCAACGTCATTCATCGAATTGTATGGGGAATCGAGCAGTACCCTGGAATCGATCCTTTTTACATATTGGGCATTTATTATAAGCTTTTCATCGAAGTCGATTGTAATGTCGGGGCCGAACATTTTGATATCACTGTCAGTCGTAAAGTAGGAGTCGTGCACTAACTCTCTCCCAGCATATCCGAAAAAGCCTACTGAAAGATATTTACCTATTGACTGACTTATCTTTAGCATGAAGTTCTTATATTTATCCTTATCGAAAATATAACGATAGTCAGCAGGGCCAATACCGTAACCGTTGGTTATTTCACCGATAAGTGTGGTCCCCGTAGGAAAATCCTTTTCTAGCATAACACCTCTGTCATATTTAAGGTCGGCTGATGACGACTCTGGTTTTTTACCATAGATTGCATACGATTCAAGTGTATATCTAAGCTCACCTTTAAAAAGAGGATCAGAAACCTGGAACTGCCCTGCATAAAGGTTTATTCCAGTATTCAGGAAATCGTGATACATCAGGAAGGCATCCTCCAGTCCTGCCACCTCTCCCCTTTCGTTCATAAGGAAATAGAAATAATATGAGAGTTTATCCGAAAGTTCACCCCCCGACAGAATCTTGAGTACAAAAGGGGCTGCGAAATCAGGTGTCTTGTCATTGGCATTATTATACGTAGCAAATCCGTCAACCCTTATGGCAAGGGGTAGTTCCCTGAAAAGCGACAGTTTGTCGTCGCCTGTCTGGATAAAATACCTTGGTGATTCATATTCGGTAAGCCTGAAACCGTTGCCGGCGAATTCATCACCAAACGGTTTGAGCCTTGGCATTGCCGGTGAATGACAAACCTGGCAGCTAATCTGGTATTTACGGGCAAAAGCAGGGATTGCATTGCCGTCCTGTCCGGTTATCAGGAACAGGGCTAAAAATGCTGCCGGCCAGATTTTGAAATATAATGCTTTTTTCATGGTGGTATGTTTAAGTAAAAAGATCAGGTCAATCAGGGTAATATCTGAACCACAGTGGAATGTTCGTTTACGAGTTTTATTTCTGACTCATCTTCAGGGACCTTCAGATAATCGGCAACAGGTTTAACAAGAAGCTGGTAATTAAGGACAGCTTTTACCTTCATTTCTCCCGGGGCAGCTTCGAAAGGTATCCTGAAAGTGAATTTCTCAACTTTTGTTTCGCGGGGACCTATCCTGTAATCAGTTCCCAGTTTCGCTGTGTTCCACTGCATTATCGTCATTCTCCCCTCAGGATCGAAATATGGCATCCTGAATATTCTGTTCCCTGCCGGGATACCATCGCGCTGAACGCCTTTGAAATCAGGCTGGCCAAGAGGAACGGCCATATCCTGGTAAGCAAAGTAATCGCCTGAAATAGTATATTCCTCTCCTTCAAATCCTTTTTTATCGACATTGAGATGATATACTTCCCCCTTTGCATCGGTAGCCTCAACATCGAGCCATGCGATTCTGTCTTCAACTGATCCGGTCGGGAACTTATGCCCGGTTTTCTGGTTGAAAAGGGCAACTGTAAAGACTATCGTCTCTCCCGGTTCGGCTTCCCTGATATCGGGGTGAATCCTGAGTTCAATTGTACCTCTTACCTTTCCCGGATCATGTGCCCCGTGAAAAAGATGGATCCTGGCATCATCGTAAGGCTTGGTCATAAGGGCATTCAGGAATGGACCGCCCTTTGGCATATGGCAATCCTGGCACCTTACACCTTCTTTTGAATACGGACCTTCCTTCCATTCAAGCTGGGTGCTTTTCACCCAGATGCCGAAAGGATTCTTTTCATTGTGGCAGTTACCGCAGAACTCGGTGGTCCTGAAAAAATCGTTTGTAACAATCTTATGCGCGGGAGATTCAACTGTTGGTGTTCTTCCGGCATATTTTGTCATTCCGGGAACAATCAGATAGCTGAAATTGAAGGGAGGATCAGTCTGGGCCGATTGAACCAGGTGGCATACCTCGCACGATACCGACTCGTTTGCCATGCTTTTTGCTTCAGGACGGGGAGGCGGGAATTCCTTTCCTCCCATAAAGGCAAGAGGTGAATGACATCCGTTACAGCCATCAACAGGATCTGCGAGATCAGGCTTTGCAGCGGCATGCCTTACTGCAAGGTCGAAATACTCAATTTCATCCCAGTGATGGGTATATGCCTGCGACATCATCGCCTGTGACCATTGTTCATAAATGGCCGGGTGACATGAACGGCATTTCTTTGCCGATTCGAAGTCCTTGTAGGCATATTTGCTTTTAAGGTCCTCCGCGGGCGTCATCCTTGACAGCCTGAATGCAGTCAGAAAGATGATAATGCCTGCCGACAAAATCAAAATGCTGTAAAAAGCAGAAATTCTGTATCTTTTCATCAGGTCAGGTTTTTAAACCTTCAATATATGTAAAAATTTCAATATCATTTGTTAAAATCTGCAAAATCCTTTGTATTTTGGAGGTGACTTTTTAAGCCTGAGTCCTTGAATTTTCAAAGTGTTTTTTTCGAATTATTTGTTCATAAATCTTTTATAATCCAATAAACCATGCGCAAATACTTCGACATAGGATCCATAACAGTTATCGCCGTTACATTTTTGCTTTTTACGGTAGCACTTTTCACAAAAGGGCTGACGCATGACATACTTCTGGAGGCTGGTATCTTACTGGTTTCGGTAAAACTGATAATGATGGCGTACAGGAACTCGGTTTTTTACAAGGAGATAATTGAAGAACTGAAAAAAATAAACAATAAACTAAACAAAAACAATTGAGTGATTGTTCTTAAACTGTTTATCTAAAGATTTGCATGACTGATCTTTATAGCGACATATCATTCAGAACAAGCACATTGATAACAAGCTCCTACAGCACTTCATTTTCAAGTGCAGTAAGGCTTCTTGACAGGGAGACACAGGATGCCATTTACAGCATTTATGGCTTTGTACGGCTTGCCGATGAGATAGTTGACACATTTCATGATTTCGACAAGGAAAACCTCCTCCAAAAATTTGAGAATGACTATTATCATGCCCTTGAGAAGGGAATCAGCCTGAATCCGGTATTGAATTCCTTTCAGCTCACAGTAAGAAAATACAATATTCCTGACGACCTTGTGAAATCTTTCCTGAAAAGCATGCATACTGATCTCATAAAGAACAATCATACTTCGAAGGATGAAACTGATGATTACATCTATGGCTCTGCAGAGGTTGTTGGTCTTATGTGTCTGATGGTTTTTGTCAGGGGAGATGAACTCCTTTACCGGGAGCTGGAGGAACCTGCCAGGAAGCTTGGCGCCGCGTTTCAGAAGGTAAATTTTCTCCGGGATATCAGGAACGATGTTGAGATCCTGAACAGGCAATATTTTCATCATTCCCTCGAAAACGGATTTAATGATGAAGTGAAAACCAAAATAGCCGATGAAGTGGAAAACGATTTTCAATCTTCATTGCGCGGACTTGAAAAACTACCCGGGAATGTAAAAACAGGAGTGCTAACTGCATACTTTTATTACAGAACCCTCCTGAAAATAATCAGGAAAACACCTGCAAAGGAGCTTATGAAAAAAAGAGTAAGGGTTCCTGATCCTGTAAAAATGTTTTTGCTTGTCAGGGCATATATTGTGTGCAAGCTCGGAATGCCATTGATAAGCCGTAACTGAAATAATATGAAATGACAGAGCCATTAGTAATACTTGTTGATGAAAATGATAATCCCCTGGGAGTTGCGGGCAAGATGGAAGCACACAAAAAAGCTCTTCTCCACCGGGCTGTTTCGGTGTTCATAATAAATCCGGAAGGTAAATGGATACTGCAGAGACGTGCTCTGGATAAATACCATTCAAAAGGGCTCTGGACAAATTCCTGCTGTACCCATCCTCATCCCGGAGAATCGTCGATTGATGCTGCCCACAGAAGGCTGAAGGAAGAAATGGGTCTCGAATGTGATCTTAAAGAATTGTTCGCTTTCACCTATATCGAAAAGCTTGACAATGAACTTACAGAGCATGAATTTGATCATGTCTTTCTGGGAATAACCGGGATGGAACCTGAAATCAACATTGCGGAGGTAGAAGAATGGGAAGCAGTATCATTTGCTGATCTTCATGACGACATCCAAAAGAATCCGGATGATTATACATACTGGTTCAAAATGATTTATGAACAGGTAAATTCCCACATCTCTGAAAACAAAAACTAACCAGAATGATATTATCCCTGATACTCATTTTTATTGCTGCATTTGCCTTTATGGAATTCGTCGCATGGTCTAACCATAAATATGTTATGCATGGCTTCCTGTGGGCGCTTCACAAGGATCACCATCTTACGGATATTGCCGGAAAACCAGTCTTGCAGAAAAACGACCTGTTTTTCCTGATTTACGCCATGCCGGCAATAGTTCTAATTATTTGGGGCCTTTCGGCAGGAAATCCATACATGATTTCCGCAGGAGCAGGAATAACTCTTTACGGTTTTACATATTTCATCTTTCATGATGTGGTTTATCATCACAGGCTCCCTTTTTTTAAAAATCCCAAAAACACCTATATCAAAGCCATAATCAGGGCGCATGATGCACACCACAGGCCAAGGAACAGGACAGATTTCAACAATTTCGGCCTTCTGATCTTCAGCAGGAGATATTTTAACTGAAAGCCATGCCTTTATATCTCGCCCTCATGCTGGGATCCATAAGCATTCCCTTTTTGCTGAGCTTCGACAAGAAAGTGGCATTTTACAGACACTGGCCCGTACTTTTACCATCCATTCTGATCACCGGAGTCTTCTTTGCGGCACTGGATATATATTTTGCAGCAAAAGGTATATGGGGATTCAATCCGCGATATCATACCGGAATCATATTAGCTCGTCTGCCTCTCGAGGAATGGCTTTTCTTCATCCTTATCCCCTATGCAAGCATCTTTATCCATTTCGTATTGAAAGCCTATTTCCCCTCAACTGTTTTAAATGACAGGATGACACGAACAATTACTTTTGCCCTTATAATTATCCTGGCAGCATCCATCATTACCGGACCAGGCAGAATATATTCGGTAACATATTTTTCGCTGATGGCAATTGTTCTTTTGATTTCATTATTTCGGAAAGGGAGACTTTTAAACAGTTTTTATATTTCGTTCCCGGTTATCCTCATCCCTTTCATTATTGTCAACGGGATCCTTACGGGAAGCCTTATCGAGGGAGAAGTTGTATGGTATAACCCGGCTGAGATAACCGGTATCAGACTGATTACAATCCCGGTCGAGGATTTTGCCTATGGATTCAGTCTGATATTCATCAACCTGTTTTTAATTGATTATTTTCAAAGATTAATATCTAACCGGAAAAACAAACAGAATTGGAAATCAGGAAAACCCGGATAATGCAACATATTGACAGTAGAGCAGGTATTGTAAAAATTCTCCTCACAGTCTTTTTTTCTGTGGGTGTTGCCGGTACAGCTATGGATCTTTCACGTGATATTTTCATCAGGCTTACACCCCTTGCGCTTTTACTTTGTCTGTCGGCGCTTCTTGCATTTCACCGTTCTGATGCTCCCGGAAAGGATCTATTGATCTTTGGGACCATCCTGACAGCAGGGTTCCTTGTGGAAACGGCCGGTGTAAATACAGGAAAGATGTTCGGGAATTATGCCTATGGGGATGGGCTCGGTTTAAAAATATTCAACACGCCCCTTCTTATAGGTGTCAACTGGGTGGTTCTTACATACAGCACAGCCATTATCGTTGATAAATTAACAGTTCCCGGGGTTTTAAGAATTCCGGCGGCCTCTGCTTTAATGGTGTTGTACGACCTGATAATGGAGCAGGTGGCCCCGGTAATGAGGATGTGGAGTTTTGAAAATGAAATCCCTGTTCAGAATTATATCATGTGGTTTGTTGTTGCAGCATTATTTCATACTGTGATCCACATTGCCGGTCTGCGTTTCTCGAACAGGATAGCGCCGTTTATCTTTTTAATCCAGGGCATTTTTTTCCTGATACTTTATTTATTTTTCAGATTCACCTCATGATCTACAAAGCTTCACATAACAAAGTCATATATGCCTTCTTCAGGTTCTACACCTGCTGGAAAATAAAAAGGAACTTCCATGGAGTAACGATCAGAGGTAAGTTCACCGACAGGGATCTTCCTGTTTTGCTGATCTCTAACCATTTCAGCTGGTGGGACGGATTCTGGGCTGAATATCTGAACATGAAAGTGTTCAGAAGAAAATTTTATTTTATGATGCTTGAGGAGCAGCTTAAAAAAAACATGTTCTTCAACAAAACAGGAGGCTATTCGGTGAAAAAAGGTTCTGCATCGGTAATCGAATCCCTCAATTATACGGCTGAACTCCTTGCAGATAAGCGGAATGTAGTGCTGATGTTCCCGCAGGGAAAGTTTGATTCAATGCATAATCACAATCTGAGCTTTGAGAAAGGGGCAGGCTATGTCCTTTGTAAAATACAGAATAAGATCCATATTGTATTTGTTGCAAATTTCATCGAGTATTTCGAGGAAGCAAAACCCGGATTGATCACATATTTTACCGAGTTTTCAGGAGATGACCTCTCCACGCCAAACCTTGAAAGGGAATACAACACTTTCTTTTCAGCCTGCAGGGCAGAAAACATCAGACTGGCAAGATCATGATTACCATACTTGCATACATTGTCATCGGCTTTACTTTTATCCAGCTTCTGGTATCAGTTGTCAACCTGTATTTTGAGACTAACCTCCCGGCCGATGGTAAAGCTGCAGGACCCCTTGTTTCCGTTCTTATTCCTGCAAGAAACGAGGAAGGCAATATCGGGAACATTCTTGATGATCTTCTTGCACAGGACTACAGGAATATTGAGGTTCTGGTCTTCAATGACCAGTCGGACGACAGGACTGCTGAAATTGTTAACTCATATACAATCCACGATAAAAGGATAAGGCTCCTCGATTCGGAAGGGCTTCCTGAAGGATGGCTGGGCAAGAATTTTGCCTGCCATACACTGGCTATGGGTGCACAGGGGGATTATTTTCTTTTTCTCGATGCAGATGTCAGGATCTCCGGTAATACAATTGGCAGGGCGGTTGCTTTTTCAGAAAAAAAGGCGCTCGATCTGATCTCGGCTTTTCCAAAGCAGATCATTATTACCCTCGGTGAAAGGATGACGGTTCCCGTAATGAACTACATCCTTGTAACTCTTCTCCCGCTGGTCCTTGTAAGAAAATCACGTTTCAGCTCATTGTCGGCGGCAAACGGGCAATTCATGTTCTTTAAATCAACCTCATACAGGGAAATGCTTCCCCATGAAAAAGTCAGGAAAAATATGGTGGAGGATATACATATAGCCAGGATGTTCAAAAAATCAGGTAAAAATGTATCATGCCTGCTGGGGGACGATTACCTTTCGTGCAGGATGTACAAAGGTTTTGAAGATGCAGTGAACGGATTTTCCAAAAACGTCATAGCTTTTTTTGGCAATTCCTTCATGCTGGCGCTGTTGTTTTTCGCAGTGACGACCTTTGGCTTTCTGGCAGTTTTGCAGGTAACTCCCCCTGGTGTATTTACGGCATATCTTGCTGCATTTTTGGCAGCCAGGATCATTGTTTCAATTTCCAGCCGTCAGAATGCGTTTTATAATATGCTTTTAATTATACCTTTACAGTTTTCGCTGGGGCTTTTTATTTACAGGGCATTCATTAACAGATTATTCAGGAGATTTCAATGGAAAGGACGAAATTTAGACTGATTGCGTCGATAGTCTTCATGCTGGCATTTCTGCCTGCCAGAGCCGATTACGGATCGGAGATATATTCCGCTTACATCAACAACAGGATGGACAGGTGGAAAACCGTCATCGACAGGATGGCTGAAATTACAGACAAGGATAACGAACTGCTTCTCGAGCTGATCAACTACCAGTACGGATACATTGGATATTGCATCGGATTTGACAGGAAAGATGAGGCAAGGAAGTATCTTTCGATTGCCCAGCAAAATCTTGAAATACTTGATAAACGCGGGTATAAACCATCGATGGTCAGCGCCTACAGATCGGCTTTTTATGGTTTCAGGATAGGACTTAGTCCTGTTACAGCACCGGTAAACGGGAAAAGAAGCATTGACAATGCAAAGACGGCGCTAAAGCTGGATCCCTCAAATTACCTGGCATATGTCCAGCATGGCAATATCCAGTTTTACATGCCTGCTGCATTCGGGGGATCGAAAAAGGAAGCCCTTGAATTCTATCTTAAGGCAAAAGAGGTACTTGAGAAGAACCATGATTCATTGAAGGGCGACTGGAACTATCTGAGCCTTATGATATTGATCGGTCAGACCTACACTTATCTGAAGGAATTTGATAAGGCAAAAAAGGTTTACGACAATATCCTGCAGATTGAACCGGGGTTTTTATATGTAAAAGATGATCTGTATCCCAAATTGTTGACTAAAATGAAGATCTGAAATATATGGCAAAAAGTGTTTTGATCGCCGGTGCCGGATTAGCCGGTCTGGCTACTGCCCTTAGACTTGCGAAAAAAGGCTACACTGTTGAAATTGTTGAAAAAAACGGAAATGCCGGCGGCAGGCTTAACCAGCTCAAAAAGGATGGATTCACATTCGATACGGGTCCGAGCTTTTTCAGCATGTCGTATGAATTCACAAATTTTGCAAGGGAATGCAATATCAGGCTCCCGTTTGAATATTATGAGCTTAACCCGTTATACTCTGTCACTTTCAGGAAAAACGATAAGCCCTATCATCTCTATAAGGATATAAGTAAACTTGCTGCACAGTTCAGTGAAACTGAACCTGGCTTTGAAAAAGGCATGAGAAGGTATCTCGACAAAAGCAGACGGCTATACAATGATACGAATATTGTAATTAAGAGCAATTATGATTCACTGTTCGATTATCTGTTAACACTGATGAAGGTGAATCCCGTTCACCTGCCTGTCATTTTCAGAAATTTCTGGCAGCAGGTTTCCCATTATGTCAGATCGAACGATGCCAGGGAGATCCTGTCGCTTGTTGCCTTTTTCCTCGGGAAGACTCCCTTCGATACAGCAGCGGTATATACCCTGCTTTCGTATACCGAGTTCATGCACGACGGTTATTACAATGTCAAAGGGGGAATGTACAGAATAGTTGAAGGGATAGTTGATGAACTCCGCAGGGAGGATGTACATATCCATTACAATACTGAAATCGTTGATTTTATTTCTGAAGGCCGGACCCTTAAATACCTTGTCGACAAAAACGGAAGGAAATGGGGGGCCGATATAATCATAGTCAACGGAGATGCTGCAGTGTTCAGGGGCAGTGTGTTCAGGAGAAAGGAATACTCTGAAGAGAAGCTCGACAGGATGGACTGGACTATGGGTTCCCTCACAATTTATCTGGGTCTTAAATGCAAACTACCCGGAATAAGCCATCATAATTACTACCTCGGCGATAATTACCGCGAGTATGCCCAAAAGGTATTTAAACATCCGGGAGTGATGGAAAAACCTTACTATTATGTGAACGTCCTTTCGAGGTCAAATCCCGGATGTGCTCCTGAAGGTTGTGAAAGCCTGTTCTTCGTATGCCCGGTACCCGATCTGAGGTTCAAAAATAACTGGGATGACAAAGATGCAATAGCCGACGGCATTATTGATGATTTCTCGGGAAGGATAAAAAAGAACATAAGACCCGAAATAATATCAAGAACTGTCTATACCCCGGTTGACTGGCGCGATCAGTTCAACCTTCACAGGGGAAGCGGACTTGGCCTTTCGCATAAAATGCTTCAGATAGGCGGATTCCGCCCGAAAAACTTTGACGAGGAATTTCTTAATGTATTTTATGCAGGAGCTTCAACAATCCCGGGAACTGGGCTGCCGATGGTAATTATAAGCTCTAAACTTGCGACCGACAGGGTTGAGGAATACAGCAGAGGATGAAGATAAATATTGTATGGCTCAGAAGAGACCTCAGGCTTGAGGATAATACTGCCCTGAATGCAGCCTTATCGTCTGAACGCCCTGTTCTGCCGGTTTTCATTTTCGATACAAACATTACTGATGAACTTGCAAAGGATGATGCAAGGATCTTTTTCATTTACAATAACCTCTCAGCCATAAACGATACGCTTCTCAGATCGGGCGGTTCGATGTATGTGATGAAAGGGAAGCCTGAAGAAATCTGGAGGAGGCTTTCTGAAACATATGACATCGACACTGTGTTTGTGAACAGGGATTATGAACCCTATGCCACCCAACGCGACACTTCGATCAGGGATTTACTTGGCAAAAAAGGCATTAAATACTTTAGTTACAAGGATCAGGTAATCTATGAAGAAAAGGAGATCATGAAACCTGACAATACTCCTTACACTGTATTCACAGCATATAAAAACAGGTGGATGAAGATGCCGGACGAAAAAGTGATTGATCCCTTAACACCACCGGCTCATAGGAGGAATAATTTCCTCATGTCCGGATCACCTTTTCCCTTACTAAAGGATCTTGGTTTTTCCGAAAGTCAGATCAGGGTGAAACCATATGACCTGTCCGTAATTCCTGATTATCATAAGTATCGAGATATACCTGCTGCCGACCGGACAAGCTATCTTTCTCCCCATTTGCGTTTTGGAACAATAAGTATCAGAAAGCTTGTAAGAACTGCGCTTGAGCAGAATCTGACCTTTCTGAATGAGCTGGTATGGAGGGAGTTCTTTATGCAGATATTATTTAATTTCCCCGGTGTTGTCAGCAATAACTTTAAAAATCTTTATGATGATATAGTATGGAGGAATGATGAAAAGGAATTCCTCAGGTGGTGCCGGGGTGAAACCGGATATCCCATAGTTGATGCAGGGATGCGCCAGCTGAACCAGACAGGATATATGCACAACAGGGTAAGAATGATAACCTCTGGTTTCCTCTGCAAGCACCTGCTTGTCGACTGGAGATGGGGAGAAGCATATTTCGCGCAAAAACTTCTCGACTATGAGCTGTCGTCGAACAATGGCAACTGGCAATGGGCTGCCGGATCAGGCTGTGATGCAGCTCCATATTTCAGGATTTTCAATCCCGAAACACAGCAGCAGAAATTCGACACGAACTATGAGTATGTGAAAAAATGGGCAGGTGATTATGACAAACACGGCTATCCGAAGAAGATTGTCGGACACGTTTATGCCAGGCAGAGGGCTCTCGACACCTACAGGGAAGGAATGCTTAGGAAAGGTATTGTTATAAAAGGTTAAATTGAATATCTTTATTTCGTAAAATCCTAAGAAAATGAACAGGCATTTCCTGTCCGGCGTCTTTCTTTGTGCAGTTATAACAACCCTCTTATTGCCGGCCTGCAGTAAGTTCAAAAATGACCCGCAGTTTATCGGGACCTGGCAGTTCTCTGAACAGATTACAGCTGATGATATTGTTTATTCCACCACGCGGACACTGACTCTTGCAAAAAGCTCATGGGAAGAGACCTTTGTTATAAAACGTCAGAATTCCGCGGTTATCTCTGCAATAATCGGTACAAGGGGAACACTGGGAATGTCGCATACCTCGCTTATCTTCTACCTGGAAGAGCTGGGAACATGTGTGCCTGATGAGATGGACAAATGTACGGATCAGGTTAACTGGTATGGGGAAGGATCAGCTTACTGGAACCTCAACATCCAGTATTTTGAAAAGGCAGTTCAGGGGGAATATGAAGTTACTGACAATGTTCTTACACTGAAGCGCGACCTGAACAATGACGGTGACTATAACGATACAGGCGAGAATGTCATTTTCCAGATGATATAAAACCTGCGTCCTCATGAATATAACCCGGGTTCTGTTTTTCCTGATACTGCTGTTCCCCGTAAATAAAAAAGCGGGGAATGATCCGCCATCTGGCCTGATGGTGGAATTTATCCGTAAACCGGCTTATGTTGCAATATCCGACTCAAAACCGGAATTCACCTGGATAGTACCTGAAAAGGCCGCAGGTCAGATTGCATATCAGATAATGCTGGCTTCATCGAAAGAAATTCTCACAAGGGATGAAGCAGACCTCTGGAACAGCAATAAAACAATCAGCTCAAGGTCTTCAGAAATTGAATATTCAGGAACCAAGCTCTCAGATAATTCAAGGTATTTCTGGAAGGTAAAGATATGGGACCAGAACGGAGATCCTTCACTTTGGTCTGATATACAAACATTCCGGACAGGTATTCTGACAGATGGCGGAACGTCAGTAAACTCATTCCTCGAAAATCATGTAAAGCCCGTATTGTTTGAAAAGACAGGCAGCAATAATTACTTCATCGATTTTGGCAAGGCTGCCTTTGGTACCATTGTGATAGGCGTTACCCCTTCCCGCCGCGATACGATTACCGTTCACCTTGGAGAGAAACTCTCGGGTACTCATACAATAGACAGAAATCCCGGAGGAACAATAAGATACCACAGGATATTGCTCCCCATTGAACCGGGAACGACCAGCTATACTGTCGATATACCTCCTGACGGGAGAAATACAGGTCCATCTGCTGTCCTCCTTCCCGATTCGATTGGAGTCATCACGCCATTCCGCTACTGCGAACTTGAGAACTGCAATTTTGCACCCGACCCAGGAAGGATTTACCAGAAAGCTTGCTGGTACTATTTTGATGATAACGAGAGCTCCTTCGAATGCTCCGACAGTACTCTCAGTGCAGTCTGGAATATTTGCAATTATTCGATCAAAGCCACTTCCTTTGCAGGCATTTATGTCGACGGCGACAGGGAACGGATCCCATACGAGGCAGATGCATATATAAACCAGCTTGGCCATTACTTTACCGACAGGGAGTATTCAATTGCCCGCCGTACGAATGAATATTTTATTGACCATCCTACCTGGCCCACGGAATGGATACTTCAGACTGTTTTGCTATTCTATAATGACCTCTTGTTCACAGGCAATCCGGAATCGCTTGCGAAATATTACAAGGCGTTACAGCATAAAACTCTATATGAGATTGCCCGTCCCGACGGACTTATCAGTTCAAAAAATGTAACTGATGAGATAATGCTTAACCTTGGTTTTTCAAATGCGAAGGACAGAATCCGAGATATCGTTGACTGGCCTCCTTCGCAGAAAGACACAGGCTGGAAACTTGCAACTGCGGAAGGGGAAAGGGACGGATATGACATGACCGAAATAAACACTGTTGTAAATGCTTTCCATTACAGGAGCCTTGTTTTAATGGCCGAGATGGCAGGTTATCTTGGCAGATCTGTCGATTCGCTTTTGTTTATTAACCGGGCCTCTAAAGTCAGGAATGCCATCAATGAAAAGCTTTTCGACAGGAATAAGGGGATATATCTTGATGGTGAAAATTCTGACCACTCTTCGCTGCATGCAAATATGATGGCTCTTGCCTTTGACATTGTCGCGGAGGATCACAAAAAGAGTGTTATTGAATTCATAAAATCGAGAGGTATGGCATGCAGCGTTTATGGCGCTCAGTTTCTTCTTGAAGGCCTGTACAAAGCGGGTGAACAGGATTATGCACTGAGCCTTATAACTGCTACCCACGACAGGAGCTGGTATAATATGATAAGGGCCGGATCGACAATAACAATGGAAGCCTGGGATATGAAATACAAACCCAATTCAGACTGGAACC
Organism: uncultured Rikenellaceae bacterium; assembly: GCA_964633505.1. Taxonomy (GTDB): domain Bacteria; phylum Bacteroidota; class Bacteroidia; order Bacteroidales; family VadinHA17; genus LD21. Next base: position 122,223 of record CAZWHC010000003.1, read on the forward strand.
ATGCGTGGGGAGCTGTCCCGGCAAATATTATTCCCGGATATATGTGGGGAATAAGACCTGCCTCTCCAGGCTTCGGCAAAGCAGTAATAAAACCGCAGTTAGGCTCGATTAGAAGCTCTTCTGTTACTGTTCCCACTATCAGGGGAAAAATTTCTGCATCGTACCGCAGAACGGAAAGGACGAAGGAATATGTAATAAGCATTCCGGGAAATATGGAATGTGATTTTGTAATTGACAGTGTTAGCTATTTAACAATAAGCCTGAACGAAAAAAGGATAAAGGAAGGAACAGAAATAATTAAACTTGAACCAGGAACAAGTAAAATAATTGTATATGAAAAAGATCTTTAGTCTGATATCCATTGCGATATTGGTCCTTTCAACAGTAAACTGCAGCAGGAAAGATGCCGGAGAGACCTTCAGGGCTGATGTAATAGTCTATGGAGGAACTTCCGCGGCTGTAACAACTGCGGTACAGGTTCACAGGATGGGCCTGTCGGTAATAATTGTCTCGCCCGACAAACACCTTGGAGGTATGTCGTCGTCGGGGCTCGGTTTTACCGACACAGGCAACAAGGAGGTGATCGGAGGACTTGCCAGGGAATTCTACCAGCTGATTTACGATCATTACGACAAGCCCGAATCATGGAACTGGCAAAAACGTTCCGAATACGGAAACAGGGGCCAGGGCAATCCAGCCATCGACGGCGACAAAAGGACAATGTGGATATTTGAACCACATGTTGCAGAAGAGGCTTTCGAAATTATGATCAGCCAGAACAACATCCCGGTTCACAGGGACGAATGGCTCGACAGGGAGACCGGTGTCGATAAGAAAGATGGGAAGATAGTATCGGTCAGGACTTTAAGCGGGAAGCTTTACAGGGCAAAAGTCTTCATAGATGCAACATATGAGGGAGATCTTATGGCTTCCGCCGGCGTGAGATACACAGTGGGAAGGGAGGACAACAGCCTTTATGGCGAGACATGGAACGGAGTCCAGGCAGGAGTATTCCATCACGGACATTACTTCAAGGATAAAATCTCACCTTACAAGATTCCCGGTGATTCGTCAAGCGGTCTCCTGCCACGGATCTCCACCGAAGTTCCCGGTGAAAACGGGACAGGCGACCATAAAGTCCAGGCATACTGTTACCGTCTCTGCCTTACACAGCATCAGGATAATAAAGTGCCGATAACAAAGCCTGAAGGATACGACAGTACCTGGTATGAACTGCTTGTGCGTGTGGCAGAAACAAGATGGAATGAGTTTTTTGCAAAATACGATGCGATTCCGAACCATAAAACCGACGTCAACAATCACGGACCATTCAGCTACGACAACATAGGAATGAGCTGGGACTATCCCGAAGCCTCCTATGAAAAGAGAAAAGAGATCCTTAATGAACATATAACTTATCAGAAAGGATTACTCTACTTCATGTCGACCGACAAACGCCTGCCGCAGTGGGTAAGGGATACAATGAACACATGGGGATTTTCACGCGATGAATTTGCAGATAACGGATACTGGCCGTACAACATTTATGTAAGGGAAGCCAGAAGGATGATCGGGAAGTATGTCATGACAGAGAATGATGTCCTTTGTAAAAGAGACGTCCCTGAATCAATAGGAATGGGATCGTATACTATGGACTCCCACAATGTCCAGAGATATGTGACGGCTGAAGGTTATGTTCAGAATGAAGGCGACATTGGAGTGGCAGCCCCCCATCCTTACAGGATCAGTCTCGGATCGATACTCCCAGAAAGGGAACAATGCAGCAACCTGCTGGTTCCCGTATGTGTTTCATGCTCACATATAGCATTCGGATCGATAAGAATGGAGCCTGTTTTCATGATCCTTGGCCAAAGTGCAGGAACATTAGCATCGATGTCAATTGAAGAGAAAAAGGACCTTCATGCCGTGACATATGACGAGTTAAGAAAAAAGCTCATGGCAGATGGTCAGATACTGGAATATTAGATAATCCTGAGAACGGTACCGGAATATTTTAATTCATTCTTTGATCCTGTATATATACATTCAGGAAAAAATGTATTTTTGCGTGCTTCTGAACGCCTTCCCTATGAATAGAAGACTTCTGTTATTCTCTGTTTTTCTTACCCTTACCGGTTATTCACTTTATTCCCAATATGACTCCCTGGCATCCCGCAAGCAGGCATTAATAATTGACAGGCTTTCTTCATCAATAAACTTTGACGGAATCCCGGATGAGGATGCATGGAAAGGGATACACCCGGTCAGGATGACAATGCATTCTCCTGTTTTCGGGAAAGAACCTACCGAAACATCCGATGTAAGAATTACATATGACGATAAATATCTGTATGTCGGTGCATGGGTTTACTTCAGGGATTCATCAATGATGCGATCGGCAAGTTATAAGCGTGATTACCTCGGTATGGGTTCCGACTGGCTTGGCATCTTTCTCGACACATACAACGACAAGGAGAATTCGATGATGTTTTTCACCACCCCCGATGGTCTCAGGTTTGATGCCGGAGTTCAGAAGGATGCTGTGGTATTTATGCCCGATCAGCAGCCAATGAATCTCAGCTGGAATACATTCTGGGATGTGGCAACAAAAAAAGGATCATATGGCTGGTCGGCTGAATTCAGGATACCCCTGTCGAGCCTCAGGTTTCAAAATGTAAACGGGGTGGTGAAGATGGGCCTTACCGTTGAAAGGTGGATCCCGTCAAAAAATGAAACAGATATTTTCCCGGCAATACCGCCCGACTGGGGTGAGAATTCGGTTATGAAGCCATCGCAGGCTCAGGAAATCGTGTTCAGGGATATAGTTCCGGGCAAGCCTCTCTATATAGCGCCATATGCACTTTCAGGTTTTGAAAGTTCATATACCCAGAAAAGTGATGGAGGTTCGTATTTAAAATCTGACAAACCGCAATTTGAAGCCGGACTTGATGTAAAATACGGCATTTCAAAGACCCTGGTCATGGATGTTACCGTAAATACCGATTTTGCTCAGGTTGAATCGGATGACCAGCAAATTAACCTTACCCGCTTTTCACTTTATTTCCCCGAAAAAAGAGCTTTTTTTCTTGAACGTGCCAGTGTGTTTGATTTTTCACTTGGCGGAAACAGCAATCTTTTCTACAGCAGGCGCATTGGCCTCAGTGAAGATTATGACCCGGGAAGAGATGATGAAAATCCGGAGCCGGTCAGGATATATGGCGGAGCAAGGATTACGGGCAGGATAAAAGGATGGGATGTCGGATTTATGAATATGCAGACGGCACCGTTAAGGGCTGATGATTCGGAAGGTAATGAACAGACATTTATTCCATCAGAGAATTTTGGCGTGGTAAGGCTCCGGAAACAGGTCTTCAATGAAAACAGCTATGTCGGAACAATGGCGACAAGCCGGCTTGGAGCTGACGGATCATATAATCTTGCTTATGGACTCGACGGCATTTTCAGGGTATTCGGAAACGATTACTTCGAGTTCAGGTGGACTCAGACATTTGAGGATGATGTGAAGAGCAAATCACTTAAGGAACCGACCCTTCTGATGGCCACATGGGAGAGAAGATCAAGAAAGGGCTTCTCCTACAATCTTGGTTATACACAATCGGGAGTAAATTTCAATCCCGGGATCGGATTTGAAATGATGGACGATTATACTGTTATAAGAGGCGGCTTCAGTTACGGATGGATCTCTCCGGAAAAGTCAAAGCTTTATATGCATCGTCCCGAAGTGCGGTTTATGTACAGGAATTTCATTGACGACGGTACCTTCATGAGTTTCACCAACTACTCCGGTTGGGATTTCCAGACAAAAAGCCAGTGGCAGGGAAGTCTATTTCTTGTTTTCAACAATGAAAGGCTGAGAGACTCGCTCGAAATCATGACTGATGAGGTATATATACCACAGGGTAAATACAGTTATCTGAATTTCAGGGGAAACCTCAACACCCCTATGTCGCGTCCTTTTTATCTTATGTTCATGACCGAAGCCGGACAATTCTACGACGGCAAAAGGCTTTCATTCAGGTTACAGCCTACATGGAACATCTCTAGGCATTTTGAACTGGGAGGCACCTACAATTTCGATCATGTTTCGGTATCCGGAAGGAATGTCTCGATGAACAATCATATTGCAGGCATAAAGACTCTTTACATGTTCAATACAAAGTTATCGGTAAATGCATTCATTCAGTACAATACGGCCCTCGACGGAATTATTACAAACTTCAGGGTAAGGTACAATCCCAAAGAAGGCAACGACCTGTATCTTGTGTTCAACGAGGACAGGAACACCGACCTTTACAGGGAGCTGCCAACCCTTCCTGTTTACAATTCAAGGGCTGTAATGATAAAGTACACATATACTTTCAACCTCTAAAATCTAAAAAATCGTAATATAGAGAGCCCCGTGATGCAATAAAACCGGGGCTTTTCTGTTAATAACTTCGCCTGTATGTTAAATAATACTAAAAACCGGGGAATTGACATCTGTCAATGTTACTAATTTTGAAAAGCAAAATTTATCCCGGTATCGGCTAAATACGGAATTGCCGTAAGCCGAAAGGGACCGGATAATATTATTTCTTATACAGAATAAAATGATTACTAACCAAAAGAATTTTAAAAAAATGAAAAAAATTGTTAAATTTTTTGCAATTGCAGCTGTAATGCTTGGTTTTTCAAGTGGGATTTTCGCGCAAACTACAGCATCAGCCACGGCATCAGCAGTCATCATTGCTCCTCTTTCCATTGTTCAGGCAGCTAACCTGCATTTTGGAGTTATCTGGAGAGGAACTACAGCAGGTGTGGTAACAGTATCGCCGGCAAACGTACGCAGCTTCACAGGTGGTGTAACACTGTCGGGTCTGGCTCCAGCCAACACAGCAGCTGCATTTACTATCACGGGTGAACCTACCAGAGTCATCACTATCACAATTCCCACTACAGATGTTACTATAACTGACGGGACCAACAATATGATAGTAAATAATTTTGTGAGCACACCAGCTTCAGGCAATTACACGCTTGCAGGTGCAACAACAACTCTTAACGTTGGAGCAGATCTGAACGTCGGAGCCAACCAGGCCTCAGGAACTTATACAGGTACTTTTAACGTTTCGGTAAATTACAACTAAAAGTTTTGTTTTTCGGTATCAGGGAAGTGTTGAGGCTTGTTAAAATATTATTCAGCCTGGGGTTATTCAATTTTTTTAATCTGAATTATACAAACGCCCAGGTCACACAGTCAATTAGTGCGACCGGGCATGTTTTTGCAGAAATAATCCCGGTATTTTCAGCCAGTGAGACATCGCAGCTGAATTTTGGCCGTTTTTCGCCTGGTCCCCAGGGTGGCAAGATCATTCTTACACCTCAAAGCACACTTTCAGTGCAGGGAAGCATCATCCTGGGGACGGGAAGCCATAACGCTGCAAGTTTCTTTGTTTCGGGCGATGAAAATGCTTCATATTCAATAAGCCTCCCTTCCGGGCCTGTAATAATAAAACATAATTCAAGTGAAAAGTCGATGGTGCTGGAAGACTGGAATTCCTGGCCGCCTCCGGGAAACGGCACAGGAGTTTTGCAGAAGGGTTTTCAGGTGGTAAACGTCGGCGCTACACTCATGGTAGGCCCAGTACATGATAATCCGGTAGGAGTGTATACCGGATCATATTCAATTACTTTTGACTTTAACTGATGATTTTATCAAAAACAAAAGGATGAAAAAGCTTATCAACAGAGAAAAAGCAGGATTGACATCATATTTCCGGTTAAAGTCGTTAAGGTTTTTCATAACCGGGTTGTTTTGTATAATTGTCTTTTCTTCAGGTACTGCTTTTGCCCAGGGGGATCTCCTGATAACACCGCGAAGGATAGTCTTTGACGGATCACAAAGATCAGTCGATATCAACCTGGCAAATACCGGAAAGGATACTGCCACCTATGCAATATCACTCATACAGATCAGGATGCTTGAGGACGGTGGATTTGAAACAATAACGGTGCCTGATCCCGGACAGCAGTTCGCTGACCGTTTTATCCGCTTCTTCCCCAGATCTGTAACCCTTGGCCCGAACGAGGCTCAGGTAGTTAAGGTACAGGTGGTGAGAACAAATGAAATGACGGCAGGAGAATACAGATCACATTTTTATTTCAGGGCTGTCCCTAAAGCTAAACCCCTGGGAGAAGAAAAAGTCAAAAGTGATTCTACGGCGATAGCCGTCAGACTTACCCCGATATTTGGCATAACCATTCCTGTAATTATCAGGAATGGGGAATCGACCGCAAGAGTAACTATTTCAGACGTATCATTCACCCTTGTTAATGACACAGTTCCAAGAATCGGTTTCAAATTCACCAGGACAGGAAACATGTCGGTTTACGGTGATATAACTGTTGATCACATCTCCACAGGCGGCAAGGTGACAAGAGTCGGTATTGCCAATGGGGTTGCCGTTTATACACCGAATCCTTCGCGCAGATTTCAGTTTGACCTTATGAATATCCCGGGTGTGGATTACAAGGCCGGAACGTTACGGGTGATTTATACTTCTTCCTCGGATGTAAAACCTGCAAGGCTGGCTGAAGCTGAGCTTTCGCTACAATAATGCAGGGTCCTTAATATAAATAGATGAAATTTCGAACTGATCATGGAGAGACAAGGCAATATCTTAAAAATATTCTATTTTACTGCAGCCTTTATCTTCTTCCATGTCTCCCTGAATGCCGCAACTTATACTTCAGTAACATCAGGCAACTGGAACTCACCAGCCACATGGGGTAGCACCTCATTTCCGGTTGCAGGCGATAATGTCAATATAGCTGCCGGTCATACAATAACTGTAACCGCAGCAGCAGCATGCTCAAATATTACTTTTACCGGTACAACCGGGACCCTGACAGTTAATGCCTCAGTTACATTATCGGTATCCGGTACGATTACACTGAATAATTTAGTCAATAACAATTCGGCGTGTATTGTTTCAGGTTCAGGGTCGGTCGTATGTTCAAATATTGCTGTTGGATCAAATGCAAATCCGGGAAGCAATGCAATTTATACCCACACTTTTACCTCAACAATATCCTCATTAAGTATTTCGGGTAATATAACTATTACCAGCTCTGTTGGAAATAATAATAACAGAAGGGCAAATGGCAATTTCAACCATGAGAGCGGGACAATATATTTAAATGGATCCATATCAACAGTTAATGAAAACAATGTCAACATCTCAACTTTTTCAATGGCGTCCGGAGCACAGGCAGGAACATTGTCTTTTGGCGGATCAAATACATTCAACCCCTCAGGAACCGGAACCACGACAATTACGCTCAATGGAACTGGTGCACTCGTAAATTACAGTTATGCAGGAGCACAGACTGTATATTACAATGCCGGAACCTCTACAACAACTTATACTAACATTACCTTATCCGGTAGCGGTTTAAAGACTATCCCGTCAGGGCTTGTTATAAACGGCACCCTGTCACTGGAAGGTACTGCGGCTGCTTCAGGAAATACACCATCGTACGGAACCTCATCCTCAATACGTTACAGGGGATCATCCCCACAGACAACCGGAATTGAACTTCCCTCAACATTCAGCGGATCGGGAGGATTAATAATTGATAATACAGCGGGGGTTTCATTATCAGCTTCCGAAACCCTGGAGAGCACCCTAACATTAACCAACGGGACATTTGCTGTTGGTGCAAATTCCTTAACCCTTAACGGACCTCCCATCACAGGAACTCCGGCAAACCTGACAACAACAGCCTCATCGAACCTGACCTTTGGTGGCTCTTACTCCGGTGTATTTATACCTTCCGGCATTACAAATCTCAGAAATCTTACTATCAACAACACCAATGGTGTTGCAATAAACAGCAATATAACCCTGGCTTCAGGCGGCACTCTCACACTTGCCAGCGGAATATTGAACGCAGGAGCAAATATCATAAGCATAACAAACACATCATCATCAGCAATAAGTTACACTCCGGGCTCATTTGTTAATGTGACAACAGGAGGTCTTCAGCGCACTCTGCCATCCTCTCTTTCCGGGGCGGGAAATAATTATTTGTTCCCGATTGGCGAGACAAATGTTTATAAGGGATTGAATCTTATTGATGTTAATACCGGGGCTACAGGACCTGTTATGAGGGCTTCTGTCAGTGCTGCCGGTGCTCTTACCGGAGATAATTCAACTATAGGTCCTGTTGATCCCCGCTACTGGTCCCTGATCAATACAAACGGAGGGAATCTTACAAGTGCACGAGTCGAGCTGTTTGAGACAGGGTTGAATGAATACAAGACCATTGGGACGTCAACGTCTGTTTCAGGCAACTATGTATCAATTGGAGGATCACTTAATCCCTCTTCCATTACATCTTCTGTACTTACAGGATTCAGCACCTACTACTGCATAGGAATGATCTGGATCGACACATACTATTCCTACCAGACAGGTAACTGGAATGCATTCACTACATGGACATCAGATCCAAGCGGTACACTGCAGACAGGGACAACGGTGCCCGGCAATGGTGACAGAGTTATTATCCTTAGTGACCGTACCGTTTCACTTACAAGCGATGTCACAGCTTCTGATCTGGACTTGACAATTGAATCAGGAGGTGTTCTTGATCAGGCAGCATTCCGTTTTACAAACACACTTAACAAATTAGGGGGGCAGGGGACACTCCGACTTGCTTCGATTTATTTTCCAGGAGCCACAACAAACACTTTCATAAGTTCTGGCGGAGGAACAACAGAATACTACAACAGCTCAGATTTTACTATCCCATCCAGTCCGGCAACTTATTATAATCTCACGATTAACTGTACAGGTCATGTAGCGACGCAGCTAAGCAATTTAACTATTTACGGGAATCTTTATATAAAATCAGGTACTTTCAGAATCAATGACAATATCTCGACAACGAAACTAAGTCTCACAATTAACGGTAATGTGACGGTCGATAACGGTGCCAGTCTGACAGTGGGGAACGGAGTAACAAATCCGGTAATCGGATCATCAGGATCAGGAGGAACTGCTCCTTTCCTTAATTATTATCTTAATTTTCATACAGTAATTATCTCCGGTAACCTTACAAATAACGGAACTGTAAAATTTACAAATCTGTTATATCCGCTTTATACATCATTCCCTCCGACTACGGCCGGGGCAACCACCGGTGCTGCATCTGTTTATTTCCAGGGAGCAAGTGACAACATAATTAACTGCAACGGAATTACCGATTTCTATAATCTGATAGTGAACAAAGGGACTGACCAGACATATAAACTGATAATTAATTCATCTCAGTTTACAAACTTCAGGCTGTTTGGTGCCAATTCGCTCGCGGCTGAAACTGTCACTGCAAATCCCACTCTTAAAAAGGCACTCTGGATCTATAGCGGTACGCTGGTTCTTAAAGGGAATCTTGCAATCCCTTCACTTTCCGAGGGTACAGCAGGTAATGCAGATTATTACATTCCCGCAAACGGAGCTTTGGTAATCGACGGTGTCGATGTTGCTGTTCTTGCAACAGCCGACGATTACAGGGAATTAAATACCTTCAATGGAATTTCTGCTCCCAGTAATGCAACAACCGGAATTACCAAAGGCGGGAAAAGTGCTATTGATGTTTTCGGAAAGCTTGAAATTAACAATGGATTTCTGTCAACAAGGGAATCAGGCGGTATCATTACATCATCAACGGCATCGGGTCAGATAATTATCAACGGGGGAATCGTGGATTCCAAACAAATGCTTGGATCGACAGGCAGCGCTTCATATACACAAACTGGCGGCCTTTTTATATTGCGGGGCCGGTTACAGCGAATTCCAGTTTCCTATACAACTATTGGAGATATTACTGACGTTTCAACCTCAACTTTAGGTCTGTCAAGGATCAACAACGGAATCAATACAGCTTATGGTTCCTTTAACCTCGAAAATACTACCAATATCTATACTGTTTCAGGAGGAACGATCAGGATTTATGATGTTACGCTCAACACGGGAAGCAAAGCATTTGATGTAAAAAGCTCTTTGTCAAACATAAATGTAACAGGAGGGTCGCTTGAAATCTATCCTGTATCAGGAACTGCACTACCTGACGCAGCATCTTACCTTGTTTATAGTACAGCCCCGGTTTATGACCTTATTATCAATAATTTCAGCAGTACCTCACTTACCGGCCTGTCAACCTCTCTTTCCGTCCTGAATGATCTGAATATTATCTCCGGAGGATTAACCGCAAACAATTTCAACCTATCAGTCAAAGGCGATTTTACCATCGAAAACGGCACAGCCTACACTCCGGGCACTAATACAACAATCTTCAATGGGTCAGGCAAACAGACATTTACAATAAATTCCGGTACGGCCTTATCACTCAACGCACTTACACTAAACAAATCTGCCAATGACAGTATTGTTCTCGCTGGAACTCAGAATACGGTAAACGTAACAAACAATTTTAATCTTACCCTGGGGACACTTGTCGACGGCGGGAAGACACTAAATCTTTCCGGGACGGTTATATATAATTCTGGAATTCACCGTGGAACCGGTGTTGTTACCCTGAACGGAACCGTCGCCCAGACGATTGACGGCGGTGGGACTTTTCAGAATATTACCCTGAATAACACTTCATCGACACCTGTTGCCCTTGCAGCTAATATGACAATAAACGGAATACTTACTTTTTCCAATAATGCGGTTTTCAATATTGGCACCTATAACCTCCGTCTTAATGCCCCTGCAACAATAGTAAATTATGGGACAAACCGTTATATACAAACCGCCGGCAATGCAGGTGACGGTGGTCTTACAAGGTTTTTCTCCTCAACAACTGCATTGATCTTTCCTGTGGGCGCTCCCACAATTAATCCATCAAGGGCCTCAAAATATACTCCTGCAACCATTGGCTTTTCATCAGCACCTGCGACATATGGCTCTGTAACCGTCATACCAGTAGGTTATGAAAATGCAAATACAACAACAAAAGGACAAAGTCTTACATATTACTGGCGGGTTAAGTCATCAGGTTTTTCAGGGATCCCTCTCTACTCGGTTACACATTCCTTTGTTTATGGCGAACCTGATGTAGCAGGGACAGAAACTAATTATGTCCCCTCATTATATGATGAAGCTGCCCATCTCTGGTATTACGGATCAACTTCATCTATAAATACAACATCAAACACAATCTCAGACTGGACGGCACCCACAAACAGCAGCAATTTCCTTGATGCAGATTATACTGCCGGTCTTCCCTCAGGTTTCGGGACTCCCAGTATTTTTTACAGTCGCAGGAGTGGTTTGTGGTCTGCTTTGTCAACCTGGTCCCTTACAAGTCATACAATTGACAATCAACCAACTGTTGTACCTGGTCCTAATGATATTGTTTTAATAGGCGGGCAGGATTCTGTTTACCTTGCAACAAATAATACCACTGCAAACACCGGGGTTCAAAACTGCGCCACACTTCAGATTGAATCAGGATCTGCTCTCGATATCGGATATAATCCAGGCTGTACTTTTGCCATGGTCCGCTCAAATTCATCAGGTAATGGAAATTTCAGATTAACAACAAATTATAACAGCCCATCCACATTTGCATTTCCTTCTGGTGATTTCAGCGATTTCAATGTGAACAGGGGGACAACTGAACTATACACAACAAATCCAACTGCGGGAACAGAATATTATATGCCCACCGGAATTTCAAGCTTTGGAAATCTCATTCTTTCCCCTCTGGGCGGATCTAACCTGATGTTCCCGAACAACAATGTGACAATTTACGGGAATCTTATTACCAGAGGACAGAATGCTGATTCCTGGTTTGTTCCTTCATGGGGCACCACCTACCCGGGATCAGTACCCGCTGTGGCAAAGACAATCACAATAATGGGTGACATGGATATACAGGGAGGAGCCCTTATCTGGTATCAGAACTCAAACATAGCCCAGAACTTCGTCATAAACGGAAATGTAAGAATTGGCAGATTTTCATCCCTGTTTGTTTATAGCGGAGCCACGAACCAGAGTATGACAATCGGAGGCAGCCTTATCAACAATGCCAACGGATCCAATAATGGTGTTTCAACTATTTCAAAAGCTGATTTTACTAACATTCCGCTTACCTTTTTTGGGACGACTTCCTCATTTATAACAAATACAATCGGATCCCCATCGACGACTTTCGGTTCCGTTACAGTAAATAAAGGCGATTCACAGGCGACAACCCTTACCTGCAATATAGCAGGTACACTCACAATGCCTGCCAACAACTGGCTTATACTGCAGAATGGGACACTAATATATAACAGGACAGGTAATTTAACAATTTCGCAGGGAACCGATTTTACAATTCCGGCAACCAGCGGATTGGTCATAAATACTCCGTCGAATGTTTATTTTGCAAATACTGCCACAAACAACAAAACCTTGTTTCTTAACGGAAGACTGGCCATAACCGGAGGAGGTGGTAATGTTTATGTAGGCCAGCCAGGGAATACCTCAAATAATGCTGATATTGAATATTCGGGAAGTGGTTCTTCACAGCTTGAGATCCAGAGTTGCAACATTTATATCAATGGCCAGATAAGAAGGCCGCTTGCCTCAACAAACGGTATTTTAAAATACTCCCAGAGTGGCGGAAATGTTTTCATTTACGGAAATAATCCGCTGGCTTCAAACCTGATAAAGGCAAAACTCGAAGTATTGAATTCAGGCAGCTCATTCAGCATGTCGGGTGGAACAATCACCATTGTAAGAGGTGGAGGAACAACCTTCGGGGATCTGTACTTAAGACCATCAGCAGCGTCAGTAACAGGTGGGACAATAGTCTTTTCCCAGGTTCCTGCATCAGGACCCTCGGTCGATACTCCCCAGCTTTATGGTCTTGATGCAAATATCCCATTAAATAATCTGACAGTAGCAGGTAAGACAACCGGAACTGCACAAAATGCAACACTGACGCTTATGATCAGTCCCCTTTTATTGAACGGATCACTTAACCTTGAAAACAGTTTAAGTAATCTTAATTCAAATAATCTGAATATTTCCATAAAGGGTGATTTTAATAACAACGGTACATATACATATAATAATAATTTAACGACATTTAACGGCGGGGTTCAATCAATTACCGGAAACTCGGTAACAAATTTCTTTGATCTCAATGTTTCTTCTCTTACATCGCTTACCGTAATCCGCGGTTTCACGGTAAACAGGGATCTGACAATAAGCAGCGGGAATCTAGTGTTAGGTGTCAACAGGATCAATCTGCTTGGAAATCTGATAAACAATGGTTCTTATATTGATGATAATAGTTCAGGAGGCATTTCACTGGCAGGTTCTTCCCGGCAAAATATATCGGGTACAGGGCTCTTTGGTCTCCTTGATCTTAACAATTCCCAGGGAGCCAGGCTTTACAGTGATATTAACCTCCGAAACAACCTCGTCCTGACAAACGGGATCCTTGATATTAACATTTATCTTCTCACATTGAGTCAGACAAGTGTTATTTCAGGAGCTCCCTTCACCATAAACAAAATGATTAAGGCTGATGGTGTTATCAGTTGTCCGGGGATAAAGAAGTTTTTTAATGCCGGTCCTCAGAATTTTACTTTTCCCGTCGGGGTATCCGGCAAATACACTCCGGCGGTATTTTCGATTTCAGCCAGTTCAACTGTCGGATTTATAAGAGTCAATCCGATCAACAGCAGTCATCCAAGTATCACCGATCCCCTGAATGCACTTAAATATTACTGGCAGATCGAAAACTCAGGAATTGCCGGAATTGATGCTGTTATACAGCTTCAGTACAGCCAGGATGATGTATTCGGGACAGAAAGCAGCTATGTTGCAGCAAGGCTTGAACTGCCTTCAAATACATGGTATGAAGCTCTTCCCGGTGCACCTACTGATAATGTAGATGAAACAGGAAATCAGGTTAAATTTACATTCACCTCTGCGAATAATCTGAATGGTGATTATACTGCAGGAAATAGTGATGTAATACCCGGAGAAGTGCCCTCATACCAGAGCAACAGCGATGGCCTGTGGTCTGATGCGGCGATCTGGACTCCCGTTGGTGCATCCCCTCCTTGCCCGCCGGGGGGACCAAGCGGCGCCCTGGTGATAATAAATCATGCCGTTTCGGTAAATACAAACAGGATATATGTATTTTCAACTACAATCAATAACCGGCTTAATATACTGAGCCCTACCTTCGGTCATAATCTTGGCTACGTTACAGGTAATGGTACTCTTTATGTGGAAAGCGGGAATATCCCGGGGGGTAATTATTCAGGTTTTACCGACTGTTCGGGTTCCGGTACCATAGAATATGGAGGTACAGGAAGCTATAATATCATCGCTACTTTATTCAATAACCTTCCTAATGTAAGGTTTTCAGGAACAGGTGTACGCATTCTTCCCAATAAAGACCTGACTGTTTGCAACCATCTGATCATCGACGGTCCAACACTTGATAACAGTGTAAATAACAGAAGGCTTTATATAATGGGTACAATGGAAAGATATAATACAGGTATCTTCAAAAGCGGTTCAGGAGTTTCACCGGCAGCAACAGTGACATTTTCAGGAACATCTGTACAGACCATTGGAGGAGCAACCGGCAATTTCACAGGTGCAAACGCATTCAACAATTTCGAGATAAATAATTCTGCCGGATTGGTTATTGGCAACGGAGGTGCAATTGAGATCAGCAATAACCTTCTTCTAACCAGCGGAATAATCACCACAACTTCAACTGCCACAGTTACATTGCTCAATACACTGCCATCAGCCGTCATACCGGAAGCAGGTAATCACGACTCATACATAAGCGGACCTCTGACTAAATACATTATCAATGGTGATGAATTTATTTACCCATTGGGTAAAGGTTCGATAAAAGGACACAGCTTTGCACTTATTTCATCGGCCGGAATGACAATGCCATTCACTGCTGAATTTTTCACTCCCAACTCCACTGCAACATCAGTTCTTTCACCACTAAGAGTATCAAACACAGCAGAATACTGGAGCGTTAAATCATCCTCTCCAACAACAGCAAAGGTAAGGGTGGGCTGGGATCCCCAAAGTGACCTGACACCTCTCATGGCTGCCAATGGACTTTCTGACATGAGGATAGCAAGGTTTATTACCGGACAATGGACACAGATCAGTTCAGTTGCACAAGGGGATGTAAATAACGGTACTGTTGAGACTGTCTCGGGTGTTGCAATCTCATCTTCAGAATCGAACTTTACTTCAGCATGTATTTCAGGTACTCTGGCCAGAGCTTCATTCTCGGCTCCCGGATATACGTGTGGAATATCCGGAATCCCTCTTTCATTTACTTCTTTTACACCGATAGATCTGAATTATACAATCGGATATACAATCAATGATAATCCACAAACCCCGGTAACAGTCAGTTCATTACCATTCACTCTTCCGACATCTTCTCCTGGAATTTACAAACTTACCAGCTTTGCATACAACAACGGTCTTGGAACTGGTGTCGTTGATGCACAAACTGTTACAGTTTACACTCTACCCCCGTCAGCAACGGCAGGATCTGATCAGTCTCATTGCGGTGAATCAACGGCAAGCCTTGAAGGAAACAATCCTTTGCCATATTCTGGTCTCTGGACAATTGTAAGCGGGACAGGAGGATCATTTGTGAGCAGCGCTGTTTTTAACACTACATTCAACGGAGTGCTGGGAAATACATATACATTGAGATGGACGATCAGCAACGGCCCCTGTACTTCCTCAGATGAAGTGGTTATATCATTTCCTGTAGTTGCATCCACTCCTGGTGATTTTACATCCGCACCTGCTGAAGTATGCCAGGGATCGACAGGAAATATTTATTCCGTGCCATCAGTTGCAGGTGTAGTTTACACCTGGTCATATACAGGTACAGGACATACAATTCATGGTACCGGAAACGCGGTAAGCATTGATTTCAGCACTTCGGCCACAGGAGGAACCCTAAGTGTAACTGCAACAAACAATTGCGGAACAAGCTCACCAAGAAGCATAAATATTTCAATACCATCGGCAGGCTTTAATTATAGCGGGAGCCCTTATTGTCAGAATGCATCTGATCCATTACCTGTTCTTGGAACCGGAAGTTTTGCAGGATCATTTTCATCGACACAGGGATTGGTATTTGTAAATACCTCAACGGGCCAGATAGACCTCTCTGCCAGTATCCCCGGAACCTATATGGTCACAAATACGGTATTTTCTGCTGTATGCGGTACACTGACAGCTTCGGCTTCAATTACAATATCGGGACTCATATGGAACGGTTCTGCAAGCAGCGATTGGAATACTGCTGCCAACTGGTCCTGCGGTTATGTTCCATACCCGACAACTCATGTTGTGATACCAGATGTCGTCCGAAAACCTGTTTTAAATACCGGCACAACCGGAACTGTTAATAATATAACAATCGAAGGAGGTTCTTCGCTGATACTGTCCGGAGGAACCCTTCAGGTTTCGGGAACAATAACCAACAGCGGAATATTTGATGCTTCAGACGGGACAATTGAGATGGACGGATCGTCTCCGCAGGTGATCGGGGCAGGCGCTTTTACAGGCAATACTGTTCAAAACATGACTGTAAACAATCCATCAGGAGTAACACTCCAGGGGACGATTGAAGCAACGGGTATAGTACTGATTGAATCGGGAAACCTTGATTCTGATGGCTTCCTTACACTTGTTTCAACAGCCGCCGGTACAGCTCTCATCGACGGTTCAGGAACAGGAACAGTCAGTGGCTCTGTGACAATGCAAAGGTATCTCCCTTCAGGATTCGGTTACAAGTTTTTCAGCTCGCCCTTCACGAATGCAACCGTAGCGGAATTTGATGACGACAGAATTATTGATCCGTATTTTCCCAACGTGTACAACTATAATGAAAACAATATTGTATCAGGGATGCCTGCCTCAGGATGGGTCGAATATGAAACATCTTCAAATTCGCTCAGCCCGCTGTCAGGATATTCAGTGAATTTCGGGGACCTTTCTGCCCCGAGGACAGTGGATGTGACCGGCGTGGTAAATAACGGGAACATCTCTGCTGCCTTCTTCAACCATAACCAGGTTTATACACGGGGATTCAACCTTGCCGGTAATCCATATCCGTCACCAATTGACTGGACAGCTCCATCAGGGTGGACAAAGACCAACATCGACAATGCCCTCTACTTCTTCAAGGCAAGCTCGTCCGATCCCTACGGAGGCCGGTACAGCACCTGGGTGAACGGCATATCGAGTGATGATACTGTATCAAATATAATACCATCGATGCAGGGATTTTTTATCCATGTATCTGACGGACCTCCATGGCCTGTTACGGCAACCCTTTCCCTCGATAACAATACAAGGGTTACCGGCCTAAGCCAGATCTTTGCAAAATCGGACAAAAAGAATCCTGAATCGTTGTTGCGCCTGACTGCAACACTCGACGATAATCCGGCATCTGCCGATCCACTGGTAATATATTTTGATGAAAAGGCAACGAGGGAGTTTGACAGCGGCCACGATGCATTAAAGCTTATAAATACAGATCGTCATACACCCAGCTTGTACAGTTATTCATCCGATGCAAGGTTGCTATCAATAAATGCAATTCCTGAAAGAAATGATACAATAACCTGCATCCCTCTGGGAATATCCATCTCAATTGACGGATATCTGAAAATAAAACTGGCAAACGCCGGCGCCCTTCTGGAAGGATGGAAAATCTTTCTGTCGGATCTGAAAGCCGGAGTTGAATATGACCTGCGTCAGGGAGACGGTTACAGTATCTTTCTTAAGGCCGGAGAATGCAACGACCGGTTTATGCTCAATCTGACTCCTGTTGCAACCGGAATTCCTGAAACGAAGCCCGATGACATATTCTCTGTTTACAGTTCGCATGGCATCGTTAAATCGTATATTGACCTGGAAAAGACAGGACAGGGCGATTTTAAGCTTTTCAACCTTGCCGGACAATTGCTTTTTGTTGAAAGAATTACTGAAACAGGTTATAACGAATTCAATCCCGGCTTAAAGGATGGCATTTATATTGCCACTTTTACCTCAGGCAAATACAGAGCATCGAGAAAACTGTTTATAAGCAACAGATGAAGATCTTAAGAAGACATATATTCCTGTCAAAGTGGCTGATCGTAAGCCTGCTGTACCTCCTTCCCGCTGGCATGAGAAACCTTGCAGCACAGGAACCCCCTCCCCGTCCTGTAAGAATAACACCGACAGCCCAGATCCTCAGATTCGGAGCTTTTTATACCGGGGCAGGAGGAGGCACAGTAACCGTTGATCCTTCCGGCGCCCGCTCATCGACAGGTAACGTGGTGCTTCTGAACCTTGGTTATGCTTATTCGGCAGCAATGTTTGAGGTACGTGCCCACAGGGGAACTGTACTTTCAATCCTCAAAGGACCAGATGTACTGCTTAATGGCATCCCAGCCGGAACAATGAGCCTTCATATTGGAAATACAAGTCCCCCCTCTCCCTTTGTGTCAAATGTAAATTTCAATATCCCAATCCCTCTTTATGTGGGTGGAACGCTGACAGTCGGACCACCGGCGGCCAATCCGCCGGGAACATATAACGGCACTTTTAATATTACACTTGTAAAAGAGTAATATAACAGATAATTACAGATCGAAACTGAGATGGCAGCCAATAAAGCATACACTTTAAACCTATGTAAGGGAAGTATGCCTTTGTGCGGCCGGCCGGTCCTAATTCCCCTTATTCTTTCCCTGCTTTTTTTTATTGATGCCAGGATATTTTCGCAGGACCTTCCCGAATACGATGAAATTGTTATTTTCATCGGGCTGCAGGGTTATGGCGGAAGCGAGATTAACAGTCTTATAAAGGATGAGGTTCTTTACCTGCCTGTAACAGACCTTTTCAATTTCCTCAAAATTAAAAATGACCCTTCGTCCGATCTTGAGACCATCTCAGGATTTTTCGTAAATCCTGAAGCCGGGTATCTGATAGAAAGGAATAAAAACAAAATTACCTACCAGGATAAAACCTTTGACCTGAACAATGGAGATATTATAAGAACAGAATCAAATCTTTTCCTTAGATCGACGTATTTCGGAAAAATCTTCGGGCTCGACTGCAAATTCAATTTCAGGGCCCTGGAAGTGACTGTGACGAGTCAGCTTGAATTGCCGGTTATACGAGAGATGAAGCAGGAAGAGATGCGTAAAAACATTGCCAGGCTGAAAGGAGAGGTCAGGGCTGATACGGTGATAGGCCGTACTTACCCGTTGTTTCAAACCGGGATGGCCGACTGGTCGGTATATGCGTCACAGGAGATTGACGGCCGTTCCGACACCAGGATTAACCTCGACCTCGGTTCAATGATAGCAGGCGGAGAGGCAACAGCTTCGCTCTATTACAACAGTTCAAATCCTTTCAATGAAAAGCAGCAGAGATACCTCTGGCGCTATGTCAACAACGATTTCGCACCATTGCGCCAGGTGATTGCAGGAAAAATACAGACCGGGGCGCTTTCTTCAATTTATAATCCCGTAATAGGGGTACAGCTTACGAATACTCCAACAACTTACCGGCGATCGTTCGGTACTTATAACCTTGCCGACAAAACCGAGCCGGGATGGATAGTGGAACTTTATGTAAATAATGTGCTTGTCGACTTTGTAAAAGCCGACGCCTCGGGTTTTTACAATTTCCAGGTACCTCTGGTTTACGGCAATTCACTCGTAAAACTGAAGTTTTTCGGCCCCTGGGGGGAGGAACGGACTCACGAGCAGACAATACTGATACCTTACAATTTCCTTCCTGAAAAAACATTTGAATATACTGTGAGTGCAGGTATTGTAGAGGATACCTCAGCAAGCCGCTTTTCAAGGGCAAGCTTTAATTACGGAGTCACACCAAACCTTACCGTCGGAGGAGGAGCAGAATATCTTTCCTCACTTGCCGGTCAGCCGTTCATGCCTTATGCAAATGCCTCATACAGGATCACAAGCAGCTTTCTTGTTTCAGGCGAATTTGCCCCGGGTGTAAGGGCGAAAGGAACCCTTTCGTACAGATTGCCTTCAAACATGCAGCTCGACCTCGACTATACATGGTATGATAAGGAACAGAAGGCAATAATGTACAACTACAGGGAAGAACGCAAGGCTGTTCTTTCAGTACCTGTCAGACTGGGAAAATTCACAACATTCAACCGTTTTTCAATCAACCAGATAATACTTCCTTCCTCAAAATATACATCGGGTGAATGGCTTATCTCGGGATCCCTTTTCGGAGTAAATACAAATCTTACAACATATGCCCTGTTCCAGGGAGAAACCGATCCCTACGTTTACAGCAATCTTGCGGTTGCCTTCAGGCTTCCGGCTGCATTCACGATGATGCCGCAGATGCAGTACAGCTATACAGAGAATAAAGTACTGTCGGCTAAAATGAGAGTTGAAAAGCCTGTCTTCAAACATGGGCATATGTATCTCGCATATGAACAAAATTTCCGCAACAATCTCCGGCTCGCCGAAGCAGGACTGCGGTATGACTTCTCATTTGCACAGGCTGGAGCTGCATTAAGGCAGTATGACGACCGGACAAGCTTTATTCAGTATGCCCGGGGCAGCCTCATCCATGATAAAAAGACAAGATTCCTGGCCGGAGATAACCGTACAAATGTGGGCCGGGGCGGGATAACGGTAATACCGTTCATCGACCTTAATTCGAACGGAAGGAAGGATAAGGGAGAGCCGGGGGCATCAGGACTGAACCTTCGTTCAAGCGGAGGAAGGATAGAAATTAACGAAAGGGATACAATAATAAGAATACTTGGACTGGAACCATATACAAGCTGCTTCATCGAACTCGATCCCAACAGCTTTGATAATGTATCATGGAGGCTTCAGAAAACAACCTATAACGTTATTGTCGATCCCGACATTCTGAAAACCATAGAGGTTCCTGTTAACATTACGGGAGAAGCAACTGGTTTCGTTTATGTTGAGGAGAACGGACAGCAAAAGGGACAGGGAAGGATGATAATCAGCTTCTTCGATAATGAGAATAAAAAAGCAGGAACCACGCTTTCGGAGGATGACGGATATTACAGCTATTTCGGCCTCAGGCCTGGAAGCTATACTGCAAGGATTGATACGGGACAGCTGAAAAAACTGGGGATGAGTTCTGACCCCGTATCACGCCTGTTTTCAATTGCCGGAACCATTGACGGAGATATTGCCGACGGCCTTGATTTTGTTATCAGGACACTGCCTGCCGACACTACACCCAAAGAAAAAGTCGTACCCGATTTGCCTGCTGCAGCTAAAGATACTTCGTACCTGGTAATTCATGAAATGTCGGAGGAGGTATATACAATTACCGAGGACAGCTGGGCCATTCAGATAGGCGCCTTCAGGAGCAAGGAATATGCTGAAGGATTCAAGGAAATGCTCGAAAGGGAACTTGGCAAGGAAGTCCAGATAACTGTTGCAGGCGACTATTACAGGGTCAGGATACTTGATCTTCCGACACGGGCGGAAGTTGATGAGAATGTTGTTAAGCTTAATAATCTGGGATTCAGGGAACTCTGGATCATTCACCTACTGGCACGCCAGCAGCAGATATTACTTGTACCGAAGACAGATTCGCTTGCAGTTGTCAGCGAGAAACCTCTTACAGAGGCTGAAATAACTGAAATGATGCTGGGAGCATTCCGGATGCGTACAGAAGCTGCCGCCCTCAGCTTAGGTCTTTCAGAACCGCTGACAAAGAAAGGTATAATAGAATTCAGGGGCAGGTATTACAGACTGCAGACTCCCGACCAGCCCATTCTTGATCCGACAATCCTTGAAGCAATGGATGAGCTACTGCCATATATCGGAAAACTTGAAGCAAAAGATGAATGGAGCAATCCTGTAAGGTTTATAACAGCTGCTGAGGAACCGGTTGTCGTAAGGGTGCCCGTTACAGTCGGGAAAGCCCCTGTTCAGCCAAATGAATCGGTAAGAGTTGCAGGTAAACTGGCAGACAAACTGGTTTATGTCGAAAAGCCTTCAACTACAGCTCCATCTGTAGCGCTTCAGGTTGCAATATTCCGTAAGGAATCCCAGGCTTTAAGGGCACAGAAAAAGATAATGTCGAAATTGAATCTGCCTGTTGAAATAATAAAACAATGGGATTATTACCACGTGCTGGTAACCGGATTCTATTCACGTGAAGAAACCTATCAATACTATCCCGAACTTGCAGGCCTGGGGTATCCGGGAATCACCCTTATTGAGAACTACCGCCGGCAGAGGTAACTTACCCGGGATCATTATTATTAAATAACTGTGGATCACTTGACTTTAGCTTTGCTAAGTTGTAATTTTATATTCTTACTACCAAAGCTGATGACGGCAAATCTTAGGGATCCTTTCCGTTTCTGGGAAGAATTGAAACAAAGAAAGGTAGTCCGTTCAATTATGGTATATATTGCCGGCGCCTTTGCCCTGCTGCAGGCTGTTGACATGATATTCCCGCGCCTGGGATTCCCTGCCTGGAGTATAACTCTTGTTTTAACCCTGCTCGCTGCCGGGCTTGTTGTTGTAATAATTCTAACCTGGATCTTTGATATAACCCCCGAAGGGATAAAAAGAACAGATGCTGAAAAGGAGCCGGAGGAAAATACAGAATCAGACATAAAATACCTGATAAGGGAAACAGGAACAGCAGCACAATCATCAACGGAAAAGACAGCATCGTATGGTTATGAACTATTTGGTGAAAGAGTAACAAAGGAGAAAACAAAGAACAGAATTTATAATTACGGATCTGTTGTTGTTATTCTGGCTGTTGCTGTATTGTTCACTTTTTCAAGTGCAAATACAGTCCCTTTTAAAAAACGCGACTGGGTAGTGATAGCCGATTTCGAAAACTTCACCTCAAATCCTGTATATGATAAGTCGCTTTACACAGCATTCACGCTTTCTACTGATCAGTCAAGATATATAAATATCCTGCCGCGGTCGAGAATGATTGAAACCCTGAAAAGAATGGAAAAGGACGATCAGGGTATTGTCGATGAGCAGACCGGCAGGGAAATAGCTGTCCGTGAAGGTATTGATATTTTCATTGTCCCCACAATTTCAAATGTAGGGAACAGTTATTCGGTTTCGGCAAGGATCATGGAAGCAAAAACAGGAAACCTCCTCAGATCTGAAGTTATCAATACTGCAGACCAGGATGATATCCTCGGAAAGCTTGATCAGATGGCCAGAAGACTCAGGAGACACCTTGGGGAATCGAGATACCTGATTGCTTCCCAGGATAAGCCTCTTAAGAAAGTAACCACATCCTCGCTCGAAGCGCTGAAACTTTATTCAATCGGCATGGACCATCATCTCGCAATGGACTTCGATGGGGCGCGTGAATATTATGAGAACGCACTTAAGGTTGACACCGGTTTTGTCTCTGCAAAAGCCTCGCTCGGAAATCTTCTCATTGAACGTTTTGATGCTGAAAAGGGAAGAAGGTTGCTGAGTGAAGCTGCCAGATCGGTTGACCGTCTTACTGAAAGGGAAAGGCTGGGTATTCTTACACTTTATTCTGTAAATGTTGAGAAAAACCTGGAAAAAGGAATTGAATATGCTAAAATGAGGATCAGCCTCTATCCTGATGACGCAAATGCCAGGAATAACCTCGGATGGTATTATCTTAATTCAGGAAAATACAGAGAAGCCCTGAAACAGTATATAGAAACCGTGCGGATCTTCCCTGATATGTATCTGCCATACGGAGGTATCTGCTGGATTTATCTTGAAAAGCTCGGTATAATAGATTCAGCCCTGACATGGTCCGTAAAAATGATTGCGGACAATCCTGGAAACGTCTGGGGTTATTTCTATAAAGGTTCAGCTTATCTTGGACTCGACAGCCTTTCGGAAGCTGAGTCAGCCTTTGGAAAGGGATATGAAATCAATCCCGGTATCATGTTGAATACTTACCGCCTGGCTCATACATACAGGCTTCAGGGTAATTACTTACGGGCAATTGATATCCTCAGGAAAGCATATGATAATAACCATGATGAAACATCTTCACTTTATGACCTGGGAATAAATTATAGTGCACTGGGCGATAAAAAAGAGGCATTTAAATATTATGGCCAGTTTAAAAATATCGCCACAGATGAATGGTTAAAAAACTATCCGGAATTGCAGGAGACATACCTTGCAATAGGAGCGATCAGTGCCCGGATGGGTGATATGGTAAAAGCTCAGGAAATTCTGCAGAAAGCTATTGGAATGGATACCTCAAAGCATGAAAGATTTGCTGAGCTTCTGAGCCTCCAGAACAAAATCCCGGAAGCCACCAGGGAAATAAGTCTGGCCCTCAGAAACGGATACCGCGATATTGTATGGCTTAAAGTAAATCCCGACTATCAGGCTTTGCAAAATGATCCGGAATTCAAATCACTCCTAAAGCAATACTTCAATAACTGACCTTCTCCTCTTCTCCAATTCTCCCCCTCTCCCAATCTCCCCCTCTCCCAATCTCCCCCTCTCCCAATCTCCCCCTCTCCCAATCTCCTCTTCTCCCAATCTCCTCTTCTCCCACTCTCTCCCTCACCCACTCCCGCATTTTCCGGTAGAAATTTCGTAATTTCATATCGTCATAGTGCCTATTATTGTTAATTATTTCACAATGAATAAGATCGTCATTATCTCACCAAGCGTAAGAGCCGGAAGAAAAAGCCACAGGGTGGCAGTTTATTTTGAAAATCTTGTCAAAGAGAAAAGCCTTGCAGGAGTTGAGATCCTTGATCTCCTCAGCTATAATTTCCCGTTATTTTCGGAGCGTCTGAAATATCAGGGATCTCCATCGAAAGGAGCATTGGATTTTGCTGAAAAGATCAGAAAGGCAGACGGAGTTGTTATTATTTCTCCTGAATATAACGGCGGTTCACCTGCCAGCCTGAAAAATGCCATAGACCTTCTTGTTGATGAATGGTATAAAAAGCCGGTGGCCTTTGTAACTGTCTCCGACGGGAATTTTGCCGGGACCCAGGCGATTATTTCACTGCAGTTTTCCTTTTCAAAACTTGGAGCCATGATAGTTCCTGCCATACTGAGGTTCCCCGTTATGCAGTCGGCCTTTGATGAAAATGGCATCCCTGCAGAGAAAGAGAAAACCGATAAGAGAGGTCTGGCTTTCCTGAATGAACTTTTATGGTATGTTGAAGCAAGGAAAAAGATGCAATAAAATCAGGGGAATGGTAACTGAAAGAAAAAGAGTAATAGTTACAGGAGGCGGCAAGGGGAGCTGGAAACATCCCTTTTCACTTTCTCCCGAAGAATGGGATTCGGTCATCAACACAAATCGGCGCGGAACATTCCTTTGTTCTAGAGAGGCGGCCCGTGTCATGAGACAAAACGGGGGCGGATGTATTATCAACATCTCCTCAACGAGGGCGTTCATGTCGGAACCCGGTTCGGAAGCATATGCAGCATCGAAGAGGGGCATAGTTGCCCTGACACATACGCTGGCAGCCTCACTGGCCCCTGACAATATCAGGGTTAATTGCATAAGTCCGGGATGGATTGAGACAGGCGATTACAGCAAACTCAGAAATATTGATCATTCCCGGCATTTTTCAGGCAGGGTGGGAAAACCATCCGATATTGCAGATGCCTGCCTGTTTCTGGCCGGAATCGGTTTTATAAACGGGGAGAATATTACTATCGACGGAGGGATGACAAAAAAAATGATATATGAACCCTGACAAATTCTCGATAAAATCACGGGCGGCAAGCTTCAGGTTTGCATTTAAGGGAATCAACTCGCTTTTCAGAAATGAACCTAATGCAGTTATCCATCTTGTGGCTGCAGTTTTGGTTACCTGCGCCGGAATTATCCTTCACATAAACAGGTTTGAATGGTGCCTGATAGCCATTGTGGCAGGACTTGTGTTTATAGCGGAGATCTTCAATACCTCGATCGAAAATCTTGGCGATGCAATTGATCCGAAATGGAATGAAAATATAATGAAGGCCAAGGATCTTTCTGCGGCAGGAGTTCTTGTTGCTGCAATAATATCAGCGATTACAGGCCTTATAATTTTTATCCCAAGGATAATCGACCTTTTCTAGCCCCGCCTGCCACGCGGGATCAAAACCATGTCTGACAGGCTTTATTTACTCCTCAGGGCACGGTAGATAAGCAGGATTATTATTGCTCCTCCTGTTGCTATTAGAATGCTTTTCAGATCGAAGCCTGTCACTGTTCCAAGTCCCAGAACCGTACCCAGGTATCCTCCCAGCAAACCGCCCCCAATACCAAGGAGAATGGTGATTATAAAACCTTGCGGATCTTTGCCCGGCATAATGAATCTGGCAAGCAGACCCACTATTAATCCCATAACAATCCACGATATGATTCCCATGGCTGATTTTATTTAGTTGATATTTTATTCCATTAAAATTAACCATTCTCACCGGAAAATAAAATTACAGTTCAGGGATTTCAATGCTGGTTTTAGTCTATCATGTGCTTTTTTGCAATTCATTTCTCAGACAATTTTATGAGTATACATCTGATTCTGACGTTTTATCGCTGTTTATCCCCCGGCTGCCGGGTCAAAACAGCTCTTAAAATGAAGTTTTAGTCCTGCAAAAAAGGTCTTTTGTCAAAAATAAGGTTTATTGGGAGAAAGGTGAATTAATTATGTATCTGCCTGATTAGTTGCACTTTAAAACAGGCTGTTTCCATTATTGTCAAAAATGTCAGGTATTTACATAAATTCCATGTTCATTTTGACGATTGTCTCTGATTTTCCCGTGAAGATCATTTTAATGTATACAATACCGTGAAATTGGTTGACAAACCGGCATCTGATGTATCTCATTTATCCATCATTCGGGCTTTTGCTACTTGTCAGAGAATTACGATGATTATATTTTTATATCATTAAATCTTAAAACGGAAGCAATGGAAAATTCAGTTGAGACAAATGCCGCACAGGTCAGAGACAATACAACAACTGTTCACCCCGACAGGGATAAAACCTCTCATGGTATTTCCGGATTTTTTCCCGCAATAGTTAATATGATAGCTGAGGATGGAAATAATTTCTTCCGTTATATAAAACATCTTGGCCTTTCGAGGGAGAACAACCTTGTAGTGCTTTCATCACGGCATCATTATTTCTATGATGAGAATGAGATGAAAAGGGTGAAGACACTTGTCAACCTGAGAAAGCTTAATCTCATCAAGTATCTCGATGAGTTCCTTTACTCGCTCGTTCAGATACTTCCACCTGACACAAAATTCATTGGCTGCTTTTCCGATAACGGATTATCTCTGCCCCACAGGTCTGCTTTAATCCATCCCATTAAAAGCCTGAGGATGAAAATCAATCTTCTCGAGTTGATGGGTTCAAGAAACCTGAACCGGAAAAAGGTTACAGAGATCCTTGAATCGTTCGGGTTCAGAATAGTCGATATGACCGAAATTGATGGCATTACCTATTTCTGTGCACAGAATCTCAGGACCCAGGCTATTTTGAGAGCTTAACAGCTTTAAGCATAGTTACATAATATTCCTCAGTAATTTGATATGCAGAGGCTTTATCAAAAGTCCTTTGCGTATCTTAGTGTTATCCTTATTTTACCTTTGTGTTTAATCAACAGGTTATTTAACCACGAAGGGAAACAAAGACATACAAAGGACACAATGTATTAAAAGCCTCTAAAATACTCTTATAATACAGTCTCTGGATGACACAAAACCAAAATACAGGAACCATGGCAAAACATTTTAAAAAATCAGGAATTGTACTGCTTGTTGCAATTCTTCTGATGTTTCCGGATCAGGTATTTTCGCAGGTACGTATCTATTTAAATACCGACCTCGAAGGGATAAGTGGTGTTTACAAGTTTTCCCAGACAAGGGAAAAAGATACTCCCCTTAACATTCAGGCATGTGAATACTTTATGGATGATGTCGCTGCCGTGATAAGGGGTCTCAGGGATGGCGGAGCCGACGACATAGTAGTGCTTGACGGGCATGGCAGCCAGGTTGTAATACCACATCTAATGGAACCTGGCGCAACCTACGTAACAGGACATCCACGGCCGGGAGCCGGCAACCTGTCGCTCCTCGACAGTACATTCTCAGCAATGGTAATGATAGGTTTTCATGCAATGATGGGAACCCCCGACGGAGTACTGAACCATACCCAGAGCTCAAAGACTGAAAACAGATACTGGTATAATGGCGTTGAATCGGGCGAACTTGCACAAAATGCAATTATTGCAGGTTACTATGGAGTTCCTGTCATTATGGTCTCAGGCGATGTGGCAACCTGCAGGGAAGCTGTAAAATTTTTCGGGGCAAATATTGTTACTGTCCCGGTAAAAAAGGGAATATCCCGTGAAGCAGCAGCCCTTTACCCGTTTGATGAAACCAGGCAGGCGCTTTATGACGGAGCGCTAAAAGCCATGAGTGTAATTTCCTCCTGTAAACCATACAAAATTGAATTCCCCGCAAAAGTAAGGATGCAATATCTGAATACCGTCAGCGATAGGCCTGATCCGGAAATAATTACAGTTGAAGGAACAGCCAGGGATGCCCTGCATATTCTTGATTTTGAAAAACAGTAAATCCAGATATCCAACAAACCTGACGCTTCTTGAAACTGACAATTGAAACGGCAATTAGAAAGTATTTCCGGCTAAGGATTATTCTGCCTGTGTTTTTCTTTTTCATAATCGGGCCGGTTATTGATAATGTCATTTTTGCACAGAATTATCCTTTCAGGGAGTATTCGGTTCTCGACGGATTGCCTCAAAGCCAGGCAAGAGGACTTTACCAGGACAGCCGCGGCTTCCTTTGGATAATTACGCGTAATGGCATTTCGAGGTTTGATGGTATTGAATTCAGGAATTATTTCCGCAAAGACGGCCTTCCTTCAAGCATTATTAACCAGATCTTTGAGGATAACAAAGGCAATATATGGGCTGTCTCATCAAAAGGAATATCCCTTTACACAGGCTACAGGTTCGAAAACTACCCATACGATTATTCAAGACCATCTGAGCGCGGTACATATTTAAACAGCATGGGCGATACTCTGGTTTTCCTTTTCAAGGACGACCTGACAAAGTATTTCAGGGTGGTCTGTTTCATCGACGGCAGATTCTTTGATCATCCGACCTCCAGGCCTGTTTATGACACTCTCAATACAACCATTCATTATTTCGACAAGAGGGATGAATCTTTTCTCTTCCTAGATACAAAGGGTAATATATGGAAAAGATCACTTGAAGGAAGGCTATGGCTTATCGGAGAAAATTTTACTGATATAATAACAACCAGCGATGAACCTTTGCTCAGAAGCCGGGAAGAAGTCTACAGAATTTCTGGCGACAGAATAATCCCTTATATTCTTTCAAACACAGAAAGGAAGGGCAGGGCAGCTACCTTTGAAACTGAAGCAGGTACCTGTATACGGTATTTCGACGGGTACAATATGAATGTGATTAAACCTCCCGGTTTTTCATCCTTTTTTATTGACAATGAATCAAATCTATGGCTGGGATCTGAGGTGAACCTTTATAAGCTGATTTCCACCTCATTCGCATATATAGGATCTGAAGACGGTCTTCCTAAAAATACCTGGGCTATTGTCGAAGATAAAAACGGCCATATACTATTTGGTACAATAACAGGTGAACTTTATGAATTCGATGGGGAAAAACTCAAGCTGCGAAATGAATTCAAAAAGTTGTTCAACAAGCAGAACATGGCCTTCTATAAAGGGAGCATCAGGGCATCTGACGGCAATGTCTATCTTTCACTTGATGTCGGAGTTCTTGTCTGGGACGGGGTTGCATTTAAAAAAATAAACGGGATCCCGGAAAAGGCACAGGTTTGTATAATCTATGAGGACCCTGTCGATAAATCAATTTTTATCGGTACCGGATACGGCTTATATCATCTGAAAGCAGGGAGGATGGATTTCTTTCCTGAATTTACTTCCGACAACTATGGAATAGTAGAAGGAATGATCAGGGATAACAAAGGCAAATACTGGCTTTCAGGATCAAACGGAATCCTTTCATTTGACGGGCAAAAAGCGGTCAGGCTTGCCGATTCCCTTATGCCTTCCGGATACACATATACACTTGCAATGGATAACAGGGGGGGAATCTGGATAACATCCGACGAAGGGCTTTACTACAAGGAACCGGGAACCGACAGGCTCCGGTATGGCCTTCCCCAGGAAATCAATACCTCTGCAAATTCAATTATTACAATGGATTCATCCCGGATCATGGTTGGCAGAATGACTGATATCTGCATAATAAACACCACTAAATATTACAGAAACGAACCTGATTATTATAAAATTTATGACAAATCCTACGGATTTACGGGTAGTGAATGTCTTGACAACGGGATCATCAGGGATTTGAAAGGCAGGTTCTGGATCCTTGCCTCCGGGAAAGCAATTATTCTGGATCCTGAAAGGCTTGGGATAAATATAAATCCGCCGCGAGCCATGGTTACAGATGTTGAATTTGAAACCGACAGCCTGGTGTGGAAGTCTCTGCAGATCCCCGACCTGTTCTATAACAAGCAGGGAGAAATCAGAATTAAAGGTTATCAGAACAATTTGAGGTTCAGGTTTACAGGAATATCAACAACAAATCCCGAAAAAGTACAGTTTCAGCATCGCCTGAAAGGACTTGAAGACATCTGGTCAGACAGGAGCCCTGACAGAGAAGCTGACTATAAAAATTTAAGGCCGGGGAATTATATATTCCAGCTTAAAGCAATTAATGCCGACGGTGTGGAATCTAAAGAAATATATGAACTGGATTTTTTTATCATCCCCGGATTTTTCCAGACATGGTTTTTCAGGATCGGGTCAATAGTGCTGATAGCATCTCTTATTGTATTATCAACATGGTGGGGCACCAGGCTTAATATCAGGAAGAAGCAGGAACAATTAAGGATCAGGAACGAGCTTTCGCGCCTGCAGATGAATTCCGTGATCAGGCAGTTTGATCCGCATTTCATTTTCAATGTCGTATCATCGGTCGGATCGCTGGTAATGAAAGGAGAAAAAGAGACATCTTATAATTACATTGTAAAATTATCGGGGCTGCTGAGAACAATGCTTGCCGGTAACACAATCCTGGTCAGAACCGTTTCGGAAGAGATTGATTTTGTAAGAAGATACTGCGAACTTCAAAAGCTCAGGTTCAGGGACAGATTGACCTATTTGATTGAAGTGAATGAAAATGTAAATCAGCAGAGGCTTATCCCCAAAATGACAATTCAGACCTTTGTCGAAAATTCGATAAAGCATGGTATTGAAAACAAAATAGACGGTGGGGATATACTGGTAAAGGTCAATGAATCAAACAATTTCCTTGAGATCACTGTAGCCGACAACGGTGTGGGAAGGGAAAAAGCCCGATCAATAAGGGGCAGGGACACCGGATACGGCCTGAAAACAATAAACAGTATCTTTGATTTCATGAACAGGTTAAACAGGGAAAAGGCAAATATTGAAATTATTGATCTTAAGGATGCATTTAACAATTCATGCGGAACTGAAATAAGGATTACAATTCCATGCGATTATCTTTTTGAACCGGCATAAACCTGTAAAATTTTAACCTTTAATTCAAGTGAAAGCCAGATGAACCATATTCCGGAAGCCGTCATAATTGAAGATGAACCTGAGGCCTTAAATCTTCTTCAAAGCCTCCTTACCGATAACGGACTTGCAAGAGTCACCGGATCGGCAACCGATCCTTTCCAGGCTGTCGGACTTATAAGTTCTCTTAATCCCGATATAGTTTTTCTCGATATCAAGATGCCGGGGAAAAGCGGCTTCGACATTCTTGATGAGCTCAATAGTAAGAATATCGATCATCCTTTTATAGTTTTCACAACTGCTTATGATGAATATGCAATAAGGGCTTTCGAATATGCGGCGTTCGATTACCTGCTGAAACCGGTTGAACCGGGCAGGCTTTCCGAAACTGTTCAGCGTTGCAGGGAAAGGGACATTCAAAAGGAAAAACAAAAAAGCTTATTGCTTGCCGAATCACATAAAAAACTGCTTTTCAGAAATGTTTCGGGATTTGTGATAATTGATCCCGACGACATAGTTTATATTGAAGCCGATGGAAATTATTCAATATTCCATCTCGAATCTGACAAGACTGAAACCGTAACCTCACTTATCCATAAGATCGAGGATCAGCTTCCCGGAATGAAATTTTTCAGGATCAGCAGATCAGCGATAATAAATACGGCTTATCTGAAAAAAATAAGCACAAGACAGCTTCAGTGCCTTCTTGTTAAGGACCAGACTGAATTCAGGGTTGACATCTCGAGGGAAAAGATCAATGAGCTTATCGAAATAATGAAAAAACTTTAGCAATTAAATTTCCTTCAGCTTTTGATATTCTTTTGTTTCACAGTTCAGTTACCGGACTTCCTCAGCTTACCCATTTATACAAAGTTCTGTACTTTTTACACAATAAAAGAAAGACTTGATACAAAGCACCTGTTCATAAAAATCAGGTAATCCAAATTGAGCTATTTTTATGCTGTTCCTGGCTGGTCCGGTCTGTTTATTTCATAAATCATTTCCCTGACAGTACGATCAGGAAGGAAAGAAAAGTAAAAATCCCCTTTCCGGAGATTACATTCCCCAATTACCCCATCTATCTTCCGGAACTTTCATGACCCCTGCACGATTCATCAGCAATCATCGCAGGGGTTTTCTTTTATAAATCAATATTTTATGAAGAAATCAGGAAAACCATGGCCTTTCACGTTTCTCCAGATTTTCAAGGATATTTATTGTTACGTTAACATCATTTACAACCTGAAAATCAAACATGCCCAGGCATACAAAATCGGCGCCGTTTTCAAATGCCCAGCGTATTCCGCTGGCAGCAGGAATGGCCCCTGCAGCCAAAACCTTGAATCCGAAGAATGGTACATCTATAGTTTTAAAGAGTTCAATTGTCTTTTCCGGAAACTGGTCCCATAAGTTATCATTCCACTTGTTATGGTCGGTAACCGGCTGAGCGGAATAAGACGGATACTCAGCTCTGTACTCCCGTGGTGTTGCCGACCAGTAATTATCGTGATGAAAGGTTTTATAGTAAAAATCAGGTTTGACTCCTGCTTTAATAGAAGCCTCTATGCTTTTTATTGAATGGGCCCCGACTCCTGCCAGAAGCCCCTGGCTGCGTATATACTCAGTAGCTTTCAGCAGTACATCGATTGCATTTGTCTTTGCCAGTCCGTCAACGTTTTCTCCCTGGATATAGATAAAATCTGCTCCGTTGTCGACTGACTTTTTAACAGGAGCTAACCTGTCGCTTGCCTGACCTATGGGACTCTGACAGATATTAAGCATTGTGCTTCCTGTCTCTTTTTTATATTCATTGAATGCCTTATACTGCTGGTCCACCAGGTTGCAAATGTTGATCCCTGCCTGCTCAGCAACTGCCCAGGTCTCCTTCATTTTTGTATCTGTATGCCATCTTTTGCTAAGATGACCTACATATGACAGATCTCTGGAATGGGAATATCCATTCATTGGATTGCAACCCAGTACCAGCCTGCTTATTTCATGCCTGCCAAATCTGCCTTTTGGAAGCCTTCCCTTCAGTGTTTTCAGAGAGGCTTTTGACTCTTCAGTAAGATATCCCCGATCTTTTGGTAAATCCTGCATGGATAATGACGGGATCCGGAAGACACTCACAACAGGCAGTGCAACTAAGCCCTTTAAAAGGTTTCTCCGGCCTGCCGATAAACCATTACCTGATTTTGACTTTTTTATTCTCATCATTTTCAGACTTATGGGGTATAACACCAAAGATAACAAATAATAAGAGAAAGCCGGCTTATATCAGTAGCAATCCCTGACAATCACTATACGCCAAATTTACTATTTTTAAAGGGCTTATTTTAAACCGGCATTGAATGCAACCAACACTGGAAAAACTCAGGCAACTCACATCTGATATTATTAACCGGTCATTCCCCCTTCTAAGGGATAAAAAGATATTTGTCTTTACCGGACCACTCCGCTTTTATGCCTTTTCAGTCTGGGTACCTCCTTTTTTACGGGTGATCGTCATAAGCACCAAAACAAGGGATTTTGACAGGAAGGTGCTCACCGGCCTTATTGTTCATGAATTATGCCATCAGGAAAGATATATTGAGATGGGGACAGTCAATTACCTGGTTTTTGCAGTTAAATTTCTGATTTTAAAAAGAATACGTTCAGCTGAAGAAAAGGCAACAGATCGTCTTACGATTGAAAAAGGATATGGAAGGGAACTTTATGAGCTTTCGTCGATAACTCACAAAGACAGGAAACATAAGAAGATAAATGATTTATATCTGTCGCTTGAGGAGATCAGGGCTTATTCTGAAAGTCTTGGAAAATGGAATTAAGAGGAATGGAGAAAACCATAACTGGATTTTTCCCTTATACTAAACAGCGGTCAGTCTATCCCAAATCACTGTTACGTTTCCTTAATTGAGGAATAATTCGAACAATCTTGTCGGGTTTTCGATAATTTTTCCTGTTTCGAGTTCCCAGTAAGGGAAAATGCAGGTGATGCTTTCTTCGTCCATTTTCGTAGGTTTATAGCACCAAAATATATTATTCCGAAATACCCTGATTCAAAAACACCCCTCGATTTGATGAGGGTGTTCAATGCATACATCAAAGCGGTTTCCGGATTGACAAAAATTCCGGCCGGGATGAATACAGTACGAACCGGATTAGGTTTTCATGTTTTCCTTCAACGGTGAACCAGATCTGACATTCTGTTAACCGGTATATGAAATCCGTAAACTGTATGGTCGGTAGTAATCACAATAGTTTAAATTTATTGTGCCATGATGAAATCCCTGTAGGACAGACACATGCAGAGGGACTCATTATTTTTTTCAATTTACTAATATAAACTTTGACCTATGAAGAAATTCGTATTTCTTTTCTGGGGTTTGCTGATCATCAGTGTTCAGCCACTTTTCTCACAGAACCGGGTCATTTCCGGTACGGTGCGATCATCCGTTGAGGCAGAAGGGCCAGTCATCGGAGCTTCAGTTTCTGTTAAAGGAACTACAGTAGGAACTCTTACAGGTTATGATGGTAAATACTCACTATCAGTCGATCAGAAAGCAACCACCCTTGTTTTCTCATTCGTAGGGATGAAGAAGCAGGAAATCGAGATCGGCGGACGCAATATTATCGATGTGATAATGGAACCTGATATGCTGGGTCTTGAAGAGGTTGTAGTTACTGCACTTGGCATTTCGCGTGAACGAAAATCTTTAGGATATGCCACACAGGAAGTACAGGGTGATAAAATAGCAAAAGTTACTACAGCTAATTTCATGAACTCCCTTTCGGGAAAGATCTCAGGAGTTCAGGTTCAGAGAAATCAGAACATGGGTGGTTCGACAAATGTTATTGTCCGTGGAAGCAAATCACTCCTGAACAGCAATCAGGTCCTTTATGTTGTTGATGGCGTCCCGATCAACAATAACATCGGGAAATATACGGATGTCGGCGTAACTTCGGGTCAGGCTGCAACAGTGGCCGGATATGATTATGGAAATGCTGCTGCCGATATCGATCCGGAAACCATCGAATCAATAAATGTCCTTAAGGGATCAGCTGCAACTGCTCTTTATGGATCCAGGGCATCTGCAGGTGTTATCATGATCACAACGAAAAAAGGGAAGATCCTTGGTGAAGGGGAAACCGCTCCTATAGGAGTGTCATTCAGCTCCGGATTCACCTTCAGTACCGTTGATAAATCAACATTCCCTGTTTATCAGAATCAATATGGTCCGGGCTACGGCTACGGGGACCCTCCCCCTTTTGACTGGAGGACTGCTTCAGGAAGCCTGACCACTGATGATCCTGTTAATGATCCGATTGTAAGATGGATACAGATGGGTGAGGATGCATCGTATGGGCCTGAGTTCGACGGGCAGCCGGTGTGGGGATGGTATTCGGTTGATCCTGAATCACCCTGGTATAAACAATCGAGACCTTATGAGTATTCAAAACATGGTCCGTTGACTTTTTATGAAACTCCGCTTGTTTATACAAATACCATTGCAATTGATAAAGCTACCGATTTCAGTGCAGTGAGGGTATCCTATACAAACTACAATGCCAAAGGACTCCTTCCAAACAGTTCTTTAAAGAAGAATATCGTAATGCTTAACGGACAGTGGAGTATTACAAATAAGCTTACCGTAACGGGTACGGCAAATTATATCAAACAAAATGGTAAAGGCAGGAATGCCACAGGATATAACGGTAACATAACAACCAATTTCAGGCAGTGGCAGCAGACCAGTCTTGATTTCCTGGATCAGAAAACAGTATACGAACTTACAAAAAGGAATCTGACATGGAATTATAACACTGCCCTTGATTATCCCAAATATTCAAACAATCCTTACTGGGATGCTTATCAAAACTATGAAACTGACAGCAGAAACCGGTTTATAGGCAATGTGTCGCTGAACTACAAAGTAGCTTCCTGGCTTGATGTTTTCGGAAGGATGTCGGCTGATACCTATAATGAGCTCCAGGAGGAAAGAAGGGCCGTGGGAAGCGTTTCCATGAGGTTTGGCCTGGCCAACGTACCCGACAGGGTAACTTCAGGTTATATCAGAAGGGATAATACTTTCACTGAATACAATTTCGACCTGATGCTTAAATTCAATAAGAAAATCTCACAGGATTTCAGTATTAACGGATTACTGGGTTTTACTGAAAGAAGAACAACAAATACGTACTTTTCAAATGCAACAAACGGAGGCTTGCTTGTTCCGGGTATCTATTCCCTGCAGAACACAAGGGGTCCTCTTCCATTGCCTCTCGAAGTAAATCAGATAGTAGGTGTAAGGAGCCAGTTTGCGAGCGTATCCTTTGGCTACAAGGATTACCTCTTTCTCGATGGTACATTCCGTCAGGATTATGCATCTACCCTGCCTGTGAATAAAAATAAATACCAGTATCCGTCTGTAACCGGGGCATTCCTTTTTTCGAATGTCATAAAAACACCCTGGCTGTCATTCGGGAAACTTCGCCTTAATTATGCCCAGGTTGGCAATCTTGCAGGTTTTGATCAGCTGAAAGATGTATACCTGGTTAACAGCCCGATGAATGGTGCAAATACTCAGCTTCCCCCTTCAAAAAGGAACCCGAACCTGAAAAATGAACGCACAAACAGTATTGAAGCGGGACTTGAAATGTCGTTCTTAAATGGCCGCGTCGGATTCGACGTTGCCCTTTACCGGACTAATTCGCTTGACCAGATACTCCCCCTCACTGTAAGTCAGACCACCGGGTTCAGCAACCTTATGATCAATGCCGGAAAGATAGAGAACAAGGGTATTGAGATTGTATTGAATGCCAATCCCGTTAAAGCCGGGCCATTCAGGTGGGACGTTTCCCTGAACTGGTCAAAGAACAAGAATAAGGTTGTTTCCCTCTATCCTGGTATTACGAATCTTCGCCTCAATTCAGTTAACCTCCAGGGAGGGGTAACAGTCAATGCAGCAGTTGGCGAACCTTATGGTGTAATAAAGGGGAAGGATTATACCTATGATGCCGACGGTAAGATTATTATCGATGCAGAATCGGGAACGCCTGTCCTTACAAGCTCGGCTGCTATTCCAATTGGTAATTTTACACCCGATTTTAACGCCGGGATCCTGAATATGTTCAGCTACAAGAACCTGTCTCTCAGCGCTCTCATCGACATCCAGAAGGGCGGGGATATCTGGTCGCTCGATATGTACTACGGAATGTCGAGCGGGCTTTATCCCGAGACAGCTTTTATAAATGATCTGGGTAATCCCGTCAGGGATCCCTTAGTCTATAATGATCCCGATGATCCTTCAAAGGGTTATGCATCCTCGAGCGGAGGATATATCATCGAGGGAGTAAATGTCGATGCCGATGGCGTAAGCACTCCCAATAAAACACGAATCGATGCCACAAACGCCGATGCTTTCGGAGCAGGTTGCATGCCCCATTCTGCTTTCATCTATGATGCAAGCTATGTAAAACTCAGGGAAGTGGTGCTATCATATAACCTCCCTTCACGTATGCTTGGAAAATCATTTCTTAAAGGAGCTTCATTCAGTGTTGCCGGTTCCAACCTCTGGATCATACATAAAAACCTGCCATACGCCGATCCCGAATCCGGAATGACCGCTGGTAATATCCAGGGATATACAACAGGATCACTTCCAACCACGCGCGACTTTACCTTCAATATTAAACTTAACTTCTAATTGAGAAACCATGAAAAAGATATTAACAATTCTGCCGGTTCTCCTTGCAATTTCGTCATGCAGCAAGTTAGAAGACCTGAACCTGAACAAGAAGGATTTCGCTACGGTATCAGGCGAATCGCTTTATAACGGAGCTACACTTCAATTCATTAACCAGCTGTCGAATCAAAATGTAAACGCCAATGTTACCCTGATGTGGATGCAGCATTTTGCCAATACCACTTATTTTGACGAGAGCAGGTACGACATGACATCACGCGGGATACCTGTAACCACTTCAAATACTATATACAGGCTAGTCCTGAACAATTACAAGGAAGCGGCAAACGTGCTGAAGGAGCAGCCCCTGGGCGGCATTTCGCAGGCCCAGCGCGATAATCAGCTTGCCATTGTAGAAATCATGACCGTATTTGCATGGAGCTATATCATCGAGAATTTTGGCGATATGCCATATTCACAGGCGCTCGACTATAATTATCCCTCGCCTGTTTACGACGACGCCCTTACCATCTACAAGGACCTTATTGACCGCCTCAACATTGCATTGAATACGATCACCCCGGCCGCAGGAGGAATGCCTGCGGGCTATGATAATATATTCGGAGCAGAGGATGATGAGGCCTCAATGTGGTACAAATTCGCAAATACGCTTAAGGTCAGGATGGGCCTGATGCTATATGATGTTGATCAGAGTTATTCAAAAACCGTCGTTGAATCCGCCTCACAGCATGTTTTCCAGGAAGGAGATGTCATGAGCATGCATTATCTTTCTGCTGCCCCGAATCAGAATCAGCAATATGTCGATTTTATTGCATCCGGAAGGGATGATTATGTCGTCACGTCAAATCTGATCGATGCAATGCAGCCTACTTCGCCTGAACCGGAGCATGTTATTTTAAAAGTCACTGTCACCGATCCCCGTCTGAAATTCTATGCGATACCTTTAATCGGAAGTAATCCGCAGATTTATATCGGTGGAGCACAGGGAGAATCGAACGGATACACTTCATTTTCCCATGTAAATCCAATCCATCTTACTCCCGACAGACCATGGATTATAATGGATTACCTGGAAGCAGAATTTCTTCTTGCTGAAGCTGTTGAAAGAGGTTTTTCGGTCGGCGGGACTGCTGAAGGACACTATAATAATGCAGTCAGGACATCAATCACGTACTGGGGCGGTACCGGTGCAGAGGCTGATGCATATCTTGCCCAGCCGTCGGTGGCGTATTCAACTGCCTTTACAGACTGGAAGCAGAAGATCGGAACCCAGGCCTGGCTTGCCTACTGGCTTCGCGGAAATACCTTGTGGAATTCGTACAGGAGGCTCGATTATCCAAGATTGTTTGCTCCGCCGGAATATAAACAGAACATCAACAAGGTTCCTGTACGGCTATTTTACCCGGTTTCGGAACAGACACTTAATCCCGTCAATTATGAAGCTGCATCGTTAAAAATCGGCGGCGATTCACCGTTGACGAAGCTTTTCTTTGATAAGGAGTTATTCTGATCCTGACAGGGGCTGATCTGACCGGTTCATACCCACAATGATCCGTGGGTGCAGATTACGTTGATTTGATCCTAGGATCAATGGGGCATGAGCCGGTAATCTCCTCTTAAATTTAAATGGAATAAGGCTTAATTGTACAGGTCGCCGCCACGCGGCTCAGAAAGGAAAGGGGTTACACGGTGTTTCTACAAACAGGTCGCCGTTATACGGCTCGAATTATTTTGAGGCCGATCGCATGATTGATTATGAAATCCTATATCATTTTCAAATTTGGAGCGGTTCAGACGTGATTTGCTTGTAGAACAGCATGACTCAACAATTAATTCGAGAGTCATGGATGCGATCTGTTAGTAGAAACAGCGTCATAGACGCGACCTGCCTGTAGCATAGTCAGGGCACTCAACGAAATATGAGCTGCGCAGGAGTGACCTGTTTGTAGGAACAGAATTATCCTTTAATTGTTGGGAGCGTCATAGACGCGACCTGTTTGTAGATTAACAAGGGCACTCAAAATAATATGAGCTCCGTAGGAGCGACCTGTTAATCAACCCAATCAAAGAGGTAATTCTCATCATAATCCACCTCATATTTCTCAAGAATTTTATGATATTCTTCCCTGAAAGACATTTCTCTATGGTGAATTTCCTGATTATTAATGTATTTAATTACCTCATCAATATGTGAACGGCTATAGGAAAATGCACCATAACCCTTCTGCCATTTGAAATTGCCTGGCAACCAATTTTTATCATTAATGAATTTTGCCGAAATTGCCTTAATATCCCGCAATAAATCAGGCAGCGGCTGGGATGGATTATATCCGATCAGGATATGCATATGATCTCTCATACAATTTATTGCCAGAAGTTTATGATTCCTGTTTTGAATGATGCCGGTAATATATTTATTTAATTCTTCTTTATGTTTTACCGGAATGGTATTTTCATGTTTCATCGGAGAAAATACCAGTTGAAGATAAATCTGAGTGTAAGTGTTAGCCATGAGTAAATGATTTTGTGAACTAAATTAGGATATCCCGGGGCCAGAATTTATTAACCTTCATATAAATATTCAGACAACTTTAAGGTGTTAAGAAAAATTGCCATTAATATTCCCCGAACAAATGAAGAAAGTACTCAGGTTTTATTACAGGTCGCCGCCACGCGGCTCTCGATCAAAAGAGATTGCGTTATAATTCTACAAACAGGTCGCCGTTATACGGCTCAATCAGAGGGATATCAGGAACTGTGACAGATGTCCGGCTTTTAATGAAAAATGTCGTACTTCTGACTGCCTTCTGAGTAATTGTTGCATACAACCATCCCTCCCGAAACCTTGTTACTGCCAAATCTGATAATAAAATTACCCTGAAGATTAAAGTGGTCGGCCTGCGTCTGGATATCCAGCCACTTGGCCATCTTATTATTTACCATCTAGAATATTACTACTTTGTTGATTATGGTTTATTGTAAACTATCATTAAAACGCCTTTAATTGTCAAAAAAAAATTAATACCTTGGAAGTAAACCTCTCCCAAACCCGATCATGAGGTTACCCAGACCTACCCCCCCACTAAGGTATCATCTATAAGCTTTCTGCCTAACGAAATAAATCCGTTTTTAAGTCTTGATAACATTCAAAGTATAATTAAAAAGAATTCCTGTTTTAATCGAAAGTATTCGCCTAAACGTTAAGTTGTAAAACTTTTAATTATCATAACTTTAATATGTTCAATTATTTTAAATCAATTAATATTAGATTAAAGATGAGTTTAAAGTGTTCCTTAGGATTCCATGATTGGAATAGTAATTGTGAAAAATGTTCACTTTGCGGTAAGACACGGGAAGGATATCATGATTGGTCTGATAACTGTGAAAAATGCTCTAAATGCGGGAAAAGCAGAAAAATGCCGCATGTATGGAAGGATGATTGTGAAAAATGCTCTAATTGTAATCAGACCAGAAAGAATCAGCACAACTGGTCCACAAACTGCACCAGATGTTCAATCTGCGGAAGTGTTCGTCAGGTAAAACACTCTGTTTCAAATGGCTTATGCAATGTTTGCAAATCAAATGTTATCATTGATCCCCGTGATGGTCACCAATATAAAATTGTTAGGATAGGCAAACAGATTGTAATGGCAGAAAATCTACATTACAAGATGGACTCCCCGGGATGCTTTTCCTATAATAACAACGAATTGCTTTCTGTTAAATACGGATTTCTTTATGATTTCCAATCCGCAAAATTATCTGCACATGGTTTTACGGAATGGCACCTTCCAACTATTTATGAATGGGCGGAGCTTTTTAAGTACCTGGGGGAGCTTGATCCTGCCGTTAATTTTAATCCTGTGACCAATAATTTTGATGGGAAATGGCTTGATCGAGAAATACATCAAAAGGTTGGCCGGAAACTTGCCTTAAGCCCAGCCATTGGTTTCAGAGCCCCAAGAGGGGGAGTAAGAAGTATTAAAGGAAATTATGAGAGGCTTGATCAGTATGATTACTTCTGGAGCTCCTCAGAGAATAACAACAATGATTTAGTTGCCTTCGCATTTGCTAACGATGGTTATGCAAATATGGTGGCCTTACCAAGGGCTCAGGGATTAAGCATCAGATTGTTCAGGGATTGAATAAATTCTTCAAACTTAAAGATTAATTACAAGTAGTGTAATTTTACTGTCCTCAATATTTTAAAGATATAAACCGAAAGGGGATCATAACGGTAATGCCAGTGAAAAAGCACAATACGAATTCGACAAAACGTCCCCCGAATTATCACCTGGAAAAACAAAATCCCTCTAAGTAGTTGTTTTAGAGGGATTATGATTTTTTTGAAGTAGTCCCACCAGGAATCGAACCTGAATTTAAGGTTTAGGAAACCTCCGTTCTATCCATTGAACTATGGGACCATAAATTCGGGTTGTAAAATTATATCTTTT
The DNA here is from genome assembly GCA_964633505.1 of uncultured Rikenellaceae bacterium. Taxonomy (GTDB): domain Bacteria; phylum Bacteroidota; class Bacteroidia; order Bacteroidales; family VadinHA17; genus LD21. The sequence goes on from CAZWHC010000003.1 coordinate 165,094, forward strand.
TTTCAGGATTACAAAAACGATTTGTCTGATCTGAATAATCGGATAAATTGATTATCACTTCGCGATCAGGTTGTTCAGTTTTTCTGTTGTGCGGTTTTGCGGTTTTGCGGTTTATTGTTTTGCTGGTAAGGCGATTTTGCCGCACACCACACGCCGTACGCCGCACGCCGTACGCCGTAAATTTTGTTTAATCCACTATCTTTCTTAATTTCAGCCTCTAAATGATATTGTCATGAACTGGATCGATTTTGTAATTATTATCCTGCTTGTCTTCGGGCTCGCAAGGGGCTATATAAACGGTTTCATAAAAGAACTCGCTTCCCTCCTTGCACTTATAATCGGAATATGGGGAGCCATAAAATTCTCAACATGGACGGCAGAACGGCTTTCCGATTACTTCGACATGACAGGCAAATATGTCGGAATACTGGCTTTCCTTGTCACCTTCATCATAATTGTGGTGATAATCCACTTCATAGGATTGCTTATCGACAAACTCACCGACAAGCTGTCGCTCGGCTTCCTCAACTCATTGCTGGGGATGATCTTCGGGATATTCAAATCGGCCCTTTTCCTGAGCGTGATATTCGTTGTCCTCAACGCAATAGATGCAAAACATCCTTTCCTTCCCAAAGAAACAATAGCAAAATCGAGATTCTTTAACCCTATAGCCGACATTGCCCCTGCAGTATTTCCGGTTATCGGCGAAGGCAGCTTCGACAAGAGCTTCGACAGGTTTAAAAAGAAACCCGATGAACTGTCCATTTAAGGCTCTTTGTTATATTTGCACTTCGAAATAAACAGCTTTATGAATTTTGTTGAAGAACTCAAATGGAGAGGCATGATACACGACATCATGCCCGGAACTGAAGAATTACTTGAAAAAGAAGTTACAAAGGGTTATATAGGATTCGATCCTACAGCCGACTCTCTTCATATCGGACATATGGTCCAGGTGATGCTTCTTGTTCATTTTCAGAGGGCAGGACATGTGCCGATTGCGCTTGTTGGTGGCGCGACAGGCATGATTGGCGATCCGTCGGGTAAATCAGAAGAAAGAAACCTGCTCGATGAGGAGACACTCAGAAGGAATGAAGCCGGCATCAAAAAACAACTTTCCCGCTTTCTCGATTTCTCCTCAGGAAGTAAGAATTCAGCCATAATGGTAAACAACTACGACTGGATGAAGGAATATTCATTCCTCTCCTTTATCCGCGACATTGGCAAACATATTACAGTTAATTACATGATGGCAAAGGATTCTGTTAAGAAAAGGCTCGGATCCGATGCCAAGGAAGGAATGTCGTTCACTGAATTCTCATACCAGCTTGTACAGGGGACCGATTATCTTCACCTGTACCGCCAGCTTGGCTGCAGGCTTCAGATGGGTGGATCCGATCAATGGGGAAACATTGTGACAGGCACCGAACTTATACGGCGAAAGACGGGAGGAGAAGCATTTGCCCTTACATGCCCCCTCATAACAAAATCGGACGGCACAAAATTCGGGAAAACAGAATCGGGCAATGTCTGGCTCGATCCTGAAAAGACATCTCCCTACCAGTTTTACCAGTTCTGGCTCAATGTATCGGATGAGGATGCAGCCAGATATATAAAGATATTCACCCTTCTCGATTGCAATACAATTGAAGAACTCACAGAAAGCCATAATAAGTCTCCACATGAAAGGATATTGCAGAAGAGACTTGCCGAAGAGGTAACTGTGATGGTCCATTCAAGGGAGGAATATGATGCCGCCGTTGAGGCTTCGCAGATACTTTTCGGAAAGGGAACAACGGAGACGCTTATGAAAATGAGCGAACAGACGATCCTTTCGGTGTTCGAAGGCGTTCCGGTATTCGATGTCAAAAACGAAATATTACAGGCCGGGGTTTCCTTTACCGACCTCTGTGCAGTTCATACCCCTGTTTTTGCTTCGAAGGGGGAGCTCAGAAGGCTTGCACAGGGAGGAGGTATCAGCATCAATAAAATGAAGATTGAGGATCCTGAAATGATTATCGGAGCCGGTTCGTTGCTGAACGGAAAATATATCCTTGTTCAGAAAGGGAAGAAGAATTACTATCTCCTGAAAACTGTTTAGCTATTATCTGCGAAGATCCGCAGCCAGAATCGACACATCATCAAACAGATCGGGATTCTCGTCGGGAATGCCGAGCTTTTTGAGCATTTTCGTAATATTACCCTCAACAGGATCGTTGTTTGTTAAATATTTCACAATCTCCTTTGTAAGGATCTCCTTGCCGTCTTCACCCTTAAGATCCGAAAGCCCGTCGGTGTACAGTACTATTTTGGAATAATCATCAATTTTCAATACTTTTTGCTCAACGGCCGGGATTTCATCAAGCATTCCTATACCGACGCACAGCGAATGCAAATGCATTATCTGCCCTGTCACAGTATTATAAATGACAGGCGGATTATGTCCGGCATTGACATATTCAAGAAGACCGGTCGCGCTGTCGTATCTGGCCACAAAGAAGGTTATGAACTTTTCCCCTGCGGCATTGGCATTAATAAGGTCATTAAGCTTGCGTATAAGAGCGGGAAGGTCAACATCGCATGTGAAAAGAGCCCTTAGCCCTGCCTGAAAATTCGACATGAGAATAGCTGCTGAAATACCTTTTCCTGAGACGTCGGCTATGCAAAAGCCAGTCTTTGTATCCGAAAGCTTAAGACAATCGTAGTAATCGCCTCCTACTTCATAATGGGGGAAATAAAATCCATTTACAAGAAGTCCTCCATCATGGGGCATGGTAAGATTATCGGGGATTAGCTTCTGTTGCATCCTGGCAGCCAGTTCAAGCTCCTTTCTAAGCGCTTCCTGCCTGAGGCTTTCCCTGAATAGCCTCATATTCTCGATTGCCACAATTATGATGCTTGAGATCGTCTGGATGAAATTCAGGTGCTTTATTACAGGGCTCATCCCCTCTCCTTCCTCCTCGATATCGCCAATAAGGATAAATGCAAGAGGAACATAGTTATTGTAAACCGGTATCAATATGTCAATACCTTCAATTCCGAGATCCTCATGCCGGAACGATATCTCGGTGAATTTCAGCAGCTGCGATTCGACATCGATGCTTTTATCAAATTCAGGCGAGAATCCTCCGTTAAGGATACACTCCCATTTTACCGAATGCTTAAAAACAAGGATCTTCCCGATTCCCAGGTTATTCCTGAGAATTGATTCATATTTTGACAGAAGGATCTCGGTCGGCAGGTTTGCATTGATCGACAATGTGATGTCGAGCAGTGCATCGAGCTTGAATTTGGAAATGCGCAGCCTGTCGATTGAAGCCTTCTTTTCGTTCATCTTTTACGATTTGGCCCTTTCAATATAGGACCTTGTTGATGTGTCTATCCTGATCTTTTCGCCCACATTGATGAAAAGCGGAACCATTATTATACTTCCGGTTTCAATTTTTGCCTGTTTCAATGCATTGTTGGCTGTATCACCCCTGAGGCCCGGCTCCGTATAAACCACCTCCACTATCACAAACTGAGGAAGTTCGACCGACAAAACAGTCTCAGTATCTGCATGGACAACAATTTCAACATTCTGTCCTTCCTTAAGAAATTCATGATTGTCGATAAGATCTTCAGATACGTGGATCTGTTCAAATGTCTCAAGATGCATGAAATAATACCCAACCTCATCCTTGTACAGATATTGGTACGGCCTTCTTTCCACCCGGGCTACATTAACCTTGGTCCCCGACGAAAAGGTGTTGTCGATTACCCTACCTGTCTTTATACTTCTGAGCTTTGTCCTAACGAATGCCGGGCCTTTCCCGGGTTTGACATGCTGGAATTGTACAATAGTATAAAGATCATCGTTAAACTCAATCACCAGTCCGTTCCTGAAATCTGCAGTACTTGCCATAAAAAAATATTACTTTAGTTTAGTTTAATTATTTTCCCTTCTCTTTATCTCCAGGGGATATTTTAATCCCTCATAACCGGATATCTCTGCCACAAAACCGCCGACAAAGATATCAAATCGTATTTTAACCGGTAAAAAATTTTTATCAGCCGTAAACCAGAATGAAACATCATCCTCGGTTTTAAATAATCTCCCGACTTCAGTGACAGGATTGAACTTAAGGCATTTCAACTTCCCGACCTTAGTCCTGATCTCATCAGTCCCCAGATATCTGAGCCTTATCGGATACAGTTCATCTGTGAACCAGGTATTGATAGTTATTATATCTCCCCTTTTAAAGTTCTCAAAATTGGGAAGATGATGATTCCTGAAGTAATAAAAGCACGACAGGATATCGTGAATTCCTTTTTCAACAACGTGTACTCCTGAAAGATCGCTTGTGAGTATTGAAGAATCGGGCCTTGAATAATGGTCAAATATTACTTCATTATACTTTCTGTACCTGCCTTCCCTGATGTTCCTGACAGAAAATACGCAAAGCTCCGATCCGGGTTCTATATAACTTTCATAAACATCTTTTACCTTGAAAACAGCATCAACCATTCCGGTGGTTTTTCCGATAAGGATCGAATGATATACATCCCTGCCCCTGAATGTGTCGGCTTTGATTTCGAGTGAAACAACACCACCCTGGATCACACCGTAATGGATCTCATAATTGACCTTTTCACCAGGGAGATATGACGATTCCTGGCCGTTCAGCAGAACAGGCAGCGAAAAAATCAGCGCTATTGTTTTAAACATCCTCATTTCAATTATTCTCAAGTATCTGAAACTATCAGACAAATTACCTGCCAAGGATATTTTTTTTAGGCCGCGAAGTTATGAAATCTTTAAGATAAAACGGTTCAAAGTATGCAGTGTCCTCAAATCTCTTTTCTCTAAAGGCTTTAAAAGCAGGTTTATACATGTGTGCAGCAGATATACGGAAATTTTCAATAAATATTTTATTGTCGCCCTTCAAAATCCCCCTGCATTTTTCAGCGCCGTCGCCAAAAAAGACCAGTCTGGTTTCCTGTGGAATATCATTGAAAGAATTCTCATCAATAACCTCGGCTGAGACCTCCCTGTAAATCTCACCATTCCCGGTGAAAATCGAATAATAAACCTCCATGCGCCTGGCATCAAGCATAGGAACAAACAATGCTGAATCATCAGCAGTTGAATTCCTTTCCGGCATGTCTGAGATACCGTGAAACATAGCCAGTGTTGTATCAATACCTATCAGGGGGATTGATGCAGCATAGGCGATTCCCTTTGCCGCCGATACTCCTATCCTTAATCCGGTATATGACCCGGGGCCCTTGCTTACGGCTACTGCTTCGAGATCCATTGCACTTAACCCTGCTTCATCCAGAAGCTCACCTATGAAGACTGTAAGCAGCGATGCATGCGACTTTCCGTCGGCGCTCTCTCTCAGGGCGACCATCCCGCTGCTGTCGCATAACGCAACCGAACAGAGCAGAGTCGAGGTCTCGAGACAGATTATCATTTAAGAATGTTAATTCTATTTTACAGAGAAAAGATCCTCTTTTTTAACGATTTCAACAAGTGAACTGTCGGAAAGTTTTTTACTGATTGCGCTGAAGGGAGCTGAAATTACCCTGTCGCCTTCTGCTACTCCCGAGATGATCTCTATATAACTGTTATCCTGGATTCCGGTCTTGACATCTTTCGCCAGGGCTCTTTCCCCGTCGGTAATAAACACAAGGGTGCGGATATCCTCGTTTGTGATATTCTTTACAATTTTCGTTGTATCGGTCCTGGTTGTGACAGACTGTATGGGAACGGTAATAATCCCTGACTTTGTTTCAGTCCTGATTTCGACTGTAGCCGACATGCCGGGACGCAGGGGGTGCTCAGTTCCCTTATCCGTAAGATCTTTGTAAGATTCAGGGAGAACAAGGATCTTCACATCAAAATTGGTTACCTGGTCGGCCGAAACGCCTGTTGTCTTCGCCGAATTTGCTATTTCAGTAACAACTCCCCTGAACTTATAATCGACATAGGCATCGACCTCGATGGTTGCGGTATCGCCAAGGTTGACACGCGGAATATCATTTTCATTTACTTCCACCTGGGCCTCCATCCTCGACAGATCGGCTACGCGGAGCATTTCGGTACCGGCCATCATCCCTGTTCCTGCCACTCTTTCACCAAGTTCTACAAGAAGCATCGACACAGTGCCTGTCATCGGGGCATAGATTGAAGTTTTGACAAGGTTTTCATTTGCTTCCTTAAGGGATGCCTCGGTGCTGACAACTGAAAATTTTGCAGCATCGACCTCAGCTTTTGCTACCGAATATGAAGCTTCTGCCTGTTCATATTCCGACTTGGATATTGTCTCTTCACTGTAAAGCTGTTTGGTCCTGTTGTACGAAAGTTCTGCCTGGATGAACTGGGCTTCGGCCTGGGCAAGCCTGGCACGGGCAGAACTTATTGCTGCAAGCGACCTGTCTTTCTGGGAAATATAAACATCGGGCTTGATCCTTATAAGCAGCTGTCCCTTTTCTACATGATCGCCCTCCTTCACAGTAAGCTCAACTATCTCACCCGATACGTCGGGAGTGATCTTTACCTCCTTTTCGGGTTGTATCTTGCCGTTGGCGGTTATGGTTTCAGTGATTGCCCTTTTTTCAGCATTTTCGACGGCAACCTTAACAGAAGCAGCCTTTCCGAACCAGCCGGCCTTCTGGCCTATAATTGCAAATGCTATAAGAACAATTACTGCAGGAACAAGTATCTTTAACAACCTGGTATTTTTCATGATTCTATTCTTAATTTGATGTTATTGTATTCAGGTTAAGAGGTAATCCCTTATAAAAATCGAGAACCTTTATTTTAAATATAAATTCATATTTTGCCTGGGCCATATCCGACTGGGCGTTCAGAAGCTGTGTCTTTGAAGCATTGTAATCGACAGGGGTTATCATCCCCACATTGAATTTCTGCTCGGTATATCTGAATGATTCCTCCGACGAACTGACTGCTTTTACGCTGGCATTGTATTTTTTCAGGGCTGCGACAGCATCAGTATACGACTGCTGGATATCCTTGTAAAGCTGCTTTTTTGTTCCTTCAAGCGAATACTGGCTGCTCTCGACCGCCAGCTTCGAATTCGAGATATTCCTGTTTACCTGCCAGCCATTCAGAATTGGCAGGTTCATTGAAAGGCCTATTCCAAAGTTTTTATTGTTCTTAAGCTGATCTTCAAACGATTGCATGGGCAGGTCCTTGATATATGAATATCTTGTCCCGAAGGTATGGCTCAATGAGAAGCTCGGACTTCTTGAACCCTTCGCGATTTTAAGGTCATATTCGCTGGCAGTAAGCTTCAGCTCCGAGCTTTTTATTTCCGGACGTGTCTGTGCTGCAAGGCTGAAAATCTCATCGATGTTACCTGTTACCACAGAATTCTGGTCAACGCTTATATCGGGAACAACAATTTCGAATCCCGATGGTGTTTCGAGTTCAAGAAGCTGTGTGAGGTTAAGATATGATATCTCGAGCTGGTTTCTCATTGTGACAAGGCTTACCTCTTCCTGGGCTGCCTGTGCTTCGATCTGCAGAAGGTTGCCTCTTGCAGAACTTCCGGCGTCGACAAGTTTTTTTGTCTTTTCGATCTGCTGAAGAGTTATGTTAAGCTGGTTTTCATTTGCAGTCACAAGTTCCTTGTTGAGAAGTATCTGAAGATAAGCAAGAGCAACGTTAAGGGAGACATTGTCCATTATCTTCTGAAGATCCTGCTCCCCTGCAAGAAGCTCATATTTGTTCTTCTGTATGGTATTGTAATTCTGCAGGCCGTTAAAGACGTTGGTTCTTCCTCCCAGGTAGAAATAATCAGATTGAACGGTCTGATTATAGAACGTATATGTATTCTGATCGAGGGCGCGGCCGAATGAATAATCGTGTGATGCCTGGCCATTTATTGTGGGAAGAAGGTTCAGCTTCGACTGGTCGAGTGCGTTTTTCTGCATCCTTGTCTGTAAAGACTGTTGCTTGATCTGGATGTTGTGGTCGACTGCATATTTGATGCAATCTTCAAGCGACCAGACCTTTTCCTGGGAATAACCACGACCCGTGAATGCTGAAAGACAGACTAATATAAAACAGATTAATTTTTTCATTTTACCTTTCATTGTTAATGACGACTTCCACGGCAGCGGGCAGACAGAGTTTTTCATTATTGAACACTGCTTCCGATGTAAAGTCCTTTCATTGTACAGCTTTGAAAATAAGGTTACGAAGATAAACAATTAGGTTAAAACTGAATGTTATATGATATGAAATATTGAACTCAGGTATTTTTTAAAGATTATTTTGTGGTCAATGGTTAAAATAATTAACTTCACGGCCTGTATTAAAATCAATAAGTTATGCTTCATTATAAAGAATTAGGATTGGTAAACTCAAGGGAATTGTTCAAGGCTGCAGTAAAGGGCGGATATGCCATTCCGGCTTTCAATTTCAATAACCTCGAGCAGATGCAGGCTATCATAAGCGCCTGCGTGGAGACAAAATCTCCTGTGATTCTCCAGGTATCAAAAGGTGCGCGCAAATATGCAAACCAGACCCTTCTCCAATATCTGGCAAAGGGAGCTGTCGAATATGCAAAGGAACTCGGTTATGCTATTCCGATTGTGCTCCATCTCGACCATGGCGATTCATTCGAGACATGCAAATCGTGTATCGAGACCGGATTTTCATCAGTGATGATCGACGGATCACATTTTCCTTATGAAGAAAACGTAAGGCTTACAAAACAGGTTGTTGAATTTGCACACCAGTATGATGTGACTGTTGAAGGCGAGCTTGGCGTTCTTGCAGGTATTGAAGATGAGGTCTCTGCAGAACATTCATCATACACAAGGCCCGAAGAAGTTGAGGATTTTGTAAAAAAGACCGGAGTTGATTCGCTTGCTATCTCGATAGGAACTTCACACGGTGCATTCAAGTTCAAGGTTAAGCCCGGCGAACTTCCTCCTCCGCTCAAGTTCGACATTCTTGAAGAATGTGAAAAGAGGATTCCCGGATTCCCGATTGTACTTCATGGTGCATCATCAGTTCCGCAGGATATCGTAGCCGAGATTAACAAATATGGCGGCAAGATGGAAAACACAGCAGGCGTTTCAGAAGACCAGCTTCGCAGGGCTGCAGCATCGGCAGTATGCAAGATCAATATCGACAGCGACGGACGTCTGGCAATGACGGCTGCTATCCGCAAGGTATTCGTTGAGAAGCCCGGTGAATTTGATCCTCGTAATTACCTGGGTCCGGCACGTGAAAAGCTTAAGGAACTTTACAAGCACAAAGTTGTAAATGTTCTCGGAAGCGCCAACAAGGCATGATAAACTCCTGAAACCCTCTTTGCGTACTTTGCAACATCCTTGCGTGCTTTGCGGTTAAAAGGACAGGGGTGGGTCTCCCAAAAGTTGTTAATATATTAACAATCATACAGCCAGTCGATTACCGACTGGCTTTTTTATTTGTGTTAAAAACTCCGCTGATCCTGAAAACCAACGATTGTCCGAATTCTTAATTTAGCTGTCGTTTTCATGTAACCTCGATTTGAAAAGGACAGTAAGAAAAGAAAAACCTCAAAAAAGAGAAAACAGGCTTTCGCTGATGCTCAACAACAGTGAGGCCAGGGCGCTTGGTATTTACTGCAGCCGTTATCGTGTAAAGAACAAATCGGAATTTCTGAGGGAAACCATAATGAAAGCCATCCTTAAACGATTTGAGGATGAGCATCCTACGCTTTGGGAAGAACCTGAGCCGACGCTTTTCAGCCGCAATATCAGGACCAGGTAAAATAATCTCATATTTAGCATTCATCATATAACAACAGAATAAAATACGGGTGTTTCCGTTAATATTCTGATGGAAGACCAGAGCAGATATACGGCGGAGCCTACAAAAAGAACTCCCAGGATAGTCCTTGAACCAGGCAGGATTTTTATTATCGGACGATCGATACCCGAGAACCCCGGTGATTTTTACCGTCCGGTATACGAATGGATCTCAAACTATACCAGCATAAACGGAAGCAGGACTACTGTAGAGCTTGGTTTTGAGTATATTAACACAAGTTCGACAAAGTGGATTTACAATATCATCAAAAAGATCGCCACTATTGAAAACCTGAAGAGCAATGTAAGGATAATATGGTATTACGATAAGGGTGATGATGACATGGGTGAGCTTGGCTCCATTCTCAAATCGATGGTTGAGTGTCCTTTTATTGTCATTGAGACGGAATGCATGGAAAGGATGCCTGATGAGACTTTGGTTTTCAATACAATCTGAAAGGGGGATTTCCTATTCAAAATTTTTCTAATTTTGCAGCATGAACTGACCCATGGTGTAATTGGCAACACGTCGGATTTTGGTTCCGCAGAGTCCTGGTTCGAGCCCAGGTGGGTCAACGAGAAAGAGTGAGAGTGAGAGCGGGGAAAGCCGCTCTTTTTTTTATCTGACCTGGGCGAGAAGCCTGTCCCGAGAGTCCAGTCCCGGCAACCCGGGGCCTGGATGATAATTGAAATTTCTGAGCAGGATCTCTTTCTTCCTACCATCCTGAAGAATCTATGATCTTAAGGTATCTCTTCCAGCATACCAGATGTTGTTTAAAATGGGATTTCTTTGCGGTCTTATTACATAATAAAATCGTCATTTTTCCCCTAATTTCTGAAAGTTGTTCTCAGGTTTCGTTATAAAAACAAAAAAGCCCTGCGAGAGGGCTTTTATAAGTAAATACCTACTATTTTATTAATCAAGGAAGTCGCTTTTCATACCACCGTCCGTGTAGCGTTAGATTTTTATTTTTTGAATTTGTAAGAAGTTGTCCGTTTGTCTCCTGATTTATCCAGTAATCCTGTTTCTACTGCTAGTTTCAAATCGCGGCTGGCTGTTGAAGTAGAAATGTCCTTAAAGTGCCTCATATAGTCCTGTCGACTAAAACTCGATTTCCCTATTTTCTCTTTGAAAATGACCAATCGATCCCTTGATGTCAGATTTACATTCTGATTTGTCAGGAGCTCTTCAAGAGATTCATTAATTATTTGAAGCATAAACTCTATGAATCCGGTCGAATCACCTTTATTGTCAGCCTCTCCAAGTATTCGGTAGTAATCATTTTTTCTTGCTTTTATTAATAATTCTATTGGAAGGAACTCAAATACAGGCGAGTATTGTCTTAGAATTACAGTTTGCCATAAACGCCCAATTCTACCGTTACCATCCATAAATGGGTGGATGAATTCGATTTCGTAATGAAAAACACAACTCTTAATCAGGAGAAGGTCCTTGTCTTTTTTCAGATAGTCGAATAGTTCCTTTACCAATGATTTAACTATATCCCCGGGAGGCGCAATATGTGTAACTTGTGAGCCTTTAAGAATTCCAACTGATTTGATTCGGATCTTTCCTGCATTTTCTATAAGACCATTCATCAAAGTTGCATGAGCCCTGCAAAATGAAGTCAAACTCGTATGATTATAGCTATCAAGGTTTTCGTAAGCTTTTATTGCATTTTTTACTTCCAGAATATCCTTTTTTGGTGCAACTACTTTTTTGTTGTTTAAAATTGCCGTAACCTGATCAAGGGATAGTGAATTGCCCTCAATCTCAAGAGAGGATTGAATCGTTTTTATTCTGTTCTTCTTTCTTAATCCGGTCGGTGGCTTATATAAATAAGCAGCATTAATCTCCCCAATTTTCTCAGCAATTGATGCAATTTGTTCGAGAATCTTGTTTGTAACTTGATAAGGAGGTTTCATAATATTCAATAGATGATAGTATCATTTGATACTATCAAAGGTACTAAGAAGTTTATTATCAGGTTGTCTCGCATGCAGGATTTTTGCAGATGCCTATAACGTTTTGCGTGTGTTTTTCTGTTTTTTTCAAGTCGTTTAATCTATTCTTCTTTTCCCCAACTTCCAATTTCTAGTAGATTGCCTTCAGGGTCTGCAACATAAAAGTTTCTGATACCAAATGGAAAGGTTTTAGGTTCTCCAGTAAATGATTTTATTCCAAGTGTCGTTAAGCGCTCATATTCTCTGTCAACATCAGAGAATCTATGCAGCCAAATTCCTATTTCCATAGTCAAGTTAATTCCTTTCGGAGAGCAATAGGGCTCCCCTACTGCTTCTGCGAAAGCTCTTCTATCATACATGAATAGTGACAACGGACCACTTTTTGTTTTAAACTCAGCAAATAGCCCACCGTCCCAATCGGTTTCAAATTCCAAGATATTTCTATAAAACGAAACCATTTTTTCTATATCTTCAACAAACAGACATACACCAATATTAACGTTCACGCCATTCATTATTTCGCCTCCTAATTGTTTTTTGCCATATCATTAGGTTTTTTTTAAAAATGCAACATAATGCATTTTATTCACAACTTAAGCCTTCCAATTCAAGGTTCTTTGAAACATCTAAAGTTGTTAAATTGTTTTGTCCGCAATTCAGAAAGATCAGTGCCGGGTTATCCGTTGTCCTTCACTGGTACGAAAAAATCTGTCCATCGGCTTTCCCTGCCGTAATATGAAAGGGTCTAAAACCTCCATATCATCTGGGCCGTGATAAAATGCTGATAGTCGAATTCTGTTCTCTTAAAATCATAGAAAAGAGGCTGATATTGAACCCCTATATTAAAATTCGGAGTCAATCTGTATGTAAATGAACTGCTTAATCCAATATTGAAACTCTTATGACTGGTCTGATTGTAAAAATCTGTCGAGTCGTTTGAACTTGTGACATTATTTGAGATCCACTTCAGTGTCGCCAGGCTGATCCCCGCCCCGTATTCAATCCGTGGTGTGATTTTGTTAAATCTAAGATTTAAATAATTTGAGGATGAGTAGTATTCAAAAGGGATAAAGTAACGGGAATAAAGGTCCACAGAATCCGGCGCAGGGGAGAACATATTTAAAGTTGTCCCGAGGTTCAGAGAGAAATAAGAATCTTTATTTACGAAGTAATCAAGTTGTGCGGAGATACCTAATCCTGATGCAGTAGAGGCTTTACCGGAATCAGTTTGCAGATAGAAGATATTTACTGTTGGGATGATAAGGGAGAAATGAAGACTTTTATCTTTTATCGGTTTGAATCGTATGTTTTGATACTTCTCATCCGATTTTACTATATAGTTATAGACAGGATATTCAAAACTTTTATCATTGGGATAATCAACAAGCATTCCTAACCCCATTGTCATGTAAATATTTCCGAACCAATAAAAGAAAGGTGACCTGTGCGGTTTTAAGTTCAGAGTATCTGTGTCATTTATTATCAGTGGGATTTCGTTTCTGCTCCTTAGAAAGTACAGGGTTTGTTTTTTATAACTTTTCGGAATATAGACATTATAAATTTCTGATTCCCTGTAAAAGTATTCTGATGTATCAACTCTTATTGAGATTCCGGGATCATGGTCTACCCTGACCTGCTGAAAGGGAGGATTAACAATTGTGGCGCAGGAGCTCAGGATGACCAGGCCGGTAATAAATAAGCAGCAGTTTTTCATTGCATTTATCTGGTTTTCAGAACCTGAGATAAACACCTAAGCCATTGCATGTAACTCCGAATTTTAAATCGGGTTTGACCTGAGTTGAATATTTAAGTCCTTTATTATAAGTTGACACAGCATTCCGTGCATGTTTATTATATACAGAGATGAACGGGATCGAGATGACTACAAGACCTGCACCGATAGCTGCAAGAGTCCAGTTGGGGTCACCTCCTGCCATAGCTGTTCCGAGAGGATAACCGATCAGAAAACCGCCGGGAAGCTGAAAGATCATGCTTGCGGTGTAGTTGTTTTTCGCAGTTTTCATTTCAGAAAATGCTTCCTGGTTTGATTTGGTTATTGCAAGAAGCTTATTGGGAGTCAGAGTTTTCCCATTTTGCTGAAAAACAGGTCCTAACCTGTTAATGACAGTAATAGAATCAGGTTGGTTTTGCCCAAACATGTTAATGAATAATGAAAGCAGGAATCCTGCGACGACTAATTTTTTCATACTTACTGGAGTTTTTTCACATTATTTAAACGACGATATTTACCTGGAATTGTCTGCTGACTTCCGGTATGATGTTAATATTTAATGTTGAAGTGGGGAGCGCGGCGTGCGGCATGCGGCATGCGGCGTGCGGCTTGAGTGGGCGAGAGCGGGAGTTTAGTTTATTAAAGAGTTTATTTTAGCCCATAATTCGTTATCGAAACCAGAAACAGCAAAATTTGGATTCGCAGGATCAGAGGCATTCCCCATTCTTATAATTATCATTTTTTTGCCGGGAATTACGTATAAACGCTGGTCTTTCGCTCCCATAGCAGCATACATATCAGCGGGTGCGTCCGGAACCAGAAATCCCTGATAAACTGTTTGCTCCCCGGGAATCATATAGCTGGTCTTTCCGTTCAACCACCATAAATAGCCATATGACGGGTTGATATTCTGTGATGTATTGATGCTTTCTGTAAAAAACTGCTCATCCACTATTTGCTCATTATTCCACTTCCCCTTGTTAAGGGCCAGAATACCAAACCGCGCCATGCTTCTTGCAGTGCTATGGTATATTGTAAAAATTGTCCCAAAGTTCCAATATCCATCCATCCCTGTTTTGTTCTTCAGTTTTTCGTTGAAATAGGTTTCAAAGTCTGTATTGCCCGCAACAGAAACCACATCTGTCAATTTCTGGAAAACATTACCATAAGCCCATCTTGTTCCTGCATCAGCAACATATGTCAGGTTAGGTTTAATAACCAGTTGATTTGCATCATCTATTCCTGATGTCATTGTCAATAAATTTCTTACTGTAATTAAATTTTCTTTGGCCAAAGACATGTTCGTCCATCCGGTTCCCAGAAAGTCTGAGGCTTTATCATTTATACTCAAAAGCCCTTCCTGCTGAGCAATTCCGGTAGTGGTGGCTACCAGGGTTTTGCCTGCACTATTCCACTCCCATCCGGCAGAAGGTGTATGTCCGTTAAAATATTCCTCCATTACAATCCTTCCATTCACAAGAATCATAAAAGCCATGGTGTTCTTTTGAATAAGAAAATCTTTTAATGGTTGAACTGCATTTTGATTCCATGATAAATCAGCAACAGATACAGTTTCCCATTCATTGCCTGAAACGGGAGGGAAATACATTGTATCAGGTAATGGCTGGTTTGTGTTATCATCCTTGCTACAACCAGATATCAATAACGAGAATGATAAAAAATAAGCAAAAAGCTTCATATAATGTTGAATCTCATTTAATGATAAGACATCCTATTTGTAAAAAGGTTTAAAAATTTTCAGAAATTACCTTAAAAATATAAACCGATGTATGATTTGCCAACAGTAATTCCGGGTTCCCTTGACGAATCTGATTGTCAGGTTGATATTTTATAACATCAAAGGTCTTACTTAAGCTCCTGAGCCAGAAGTGATTCCAGCTCTTTAAACTCCTTCTCTTCGTATCCTGTGCTCTGGAAAAGGATATTTCCGTCTTTGCCAATGATAATGTTCCTGGGAATATTCTGGGTTGCATAAAGACTGAAGATTTTACGATCGGGATCGGGAGCAAAGGGCATAGTGAACTTTTTACTTTCAACAAAGGCTTTGACCTGTTCTTTTGTGTGTTCCCTGCCGATGATTATCAGGATGAAATCGGATTTGTCCCGGTACTTCTCCCAGATGTTCTTCTGGAGTATCGGAAGCTCTGTATTGCATGGACCGCACCAGGTTGCAAAAAAGTTGATCATTATAATTTTACCCTGCGACTTGCTGATGTCCACAGTCTTTCCGTCAATTGTTGTGCAAACGAAGGAGGGAGCTTTGGATCCGATCTTAATTAATGTGGTCTGATCGGTCTGTGCAAGTGAAATACTTACCGTGACCAGCAGCAGAGATATAATAAACGAGACTTTTTTCATTATCTTTTAATTAAGTTTCAGATGTTGCTTTAAGACGTGCAAGATAGATATTTTGTTTGAATGTAAAAGGCGTACGGCGTGCGGTGTGCGGCGTGAGGCGTGGTACGGTGTGAGGCATGCGGCGTAAGGCGGCCAGGCTTTTTACTTACAACATACCAGGCAATTTTCCCGGTGAACACTCAGAACTGATCCGCATTTTGGACAGGTTCTGCGCTCTGTTTCATAAACAAGGAATTCTTCAATTCCTTTTTCTTTTATCATTGCCAGATTCGTTATAAAGCTCGTATGATACTTTGTGCTGTATCTTTTATCAAGCTGCTTTAATCTTTTGCATGGATATTTTTCACAGTCGTAACAGAATTTCGATTCCGTCTTTGCCAGATATTCACAGCGGGGAATAATACATCTCTGGACTGATATGGCCTTATCGGCTGAGTAATTCCTGCATCCGGGGCACCTGTTTTTATTTCTGAGATAAGCAATACAGGTCCCGCAGTTCATGCCGCAGGGAGCAATCAGGGATTTGTCGAAAGATACCATTGGGCTCTCAAAAATTATGATTTGACATTAATAAGATCATCGATTTCTTTCAGGTGTAATTTGAGATGTGGCAGGAAATCAACTATCATTGCCCTGAGGGTAATATTTCTTCCCGGGCCGGCGATCCATTCATTTTCGAGCTTATCGTCGTTGAGGCTGTTTATAACATGGCAGAAATGCAGGAGGGAATATTTCCATAGTTGAATCATATTATGCCAGTCCTCTTTCTGATAATCCTGGATTGCAATCCAGCGGTCGTTATTCCCAAATGTTGCATAGTTCGGAAACGAAACCGGACTTTCCTGATACTGTAAATGTACAACCCTGTGTGTATTGTTGGAGGTGGAATCTATAAGGTGACCCAGTATCTGTTTTATGTTCCGGTTCTGACCATTCCGGCGTTCAGTAATTATGTCGGCAGGCAGAGTGGCAAGCCTGGCTTCCCAGACATTAATGGTTGATTTGATTTCGATAGAAATTTCAAATGTTTCTTTCATTCCGGATATTTTATATTTAGTTGTTATAAAGCTACCTGATTAGTTATATTGTTGTTTGCTATTATGTTTTGGTTTAAAATCCGGTTCGTGATATTTATTTTTCCCTTTGGTCTCCCCTCCCATCGATTGATATATGGATTCGTTGGGACAGAAATTGACACAACGCATACATTGCTCACAGGTTGGAGACCAGACAGGTTTCTTTTCTTCAATTTTTATGCTCCCTGTAGGACATATTTTCGAACATAACCGGCATCCGTCACAGGTGTCATAGACTTTAAAAGTCCTCCACATATTTTGTATTCCCATGTATTTAAACAACCAATAATCCTTATAAAAGCGGAGCCTTGTATATCTTTCAGGGTAATTAAACTCATGATATTTTCTAATGCCGTTAATAATATCACCGGCCATGATTTTTGCAAGTTCTACCCCGTCTTTAATAATTTCTGCAGCTTCTTCTTTCGACGGAGGATATGGCGGTACAGGAGAAGTAGTCCAGTTAATCGGCATTTGAATTACTCCTGTGTAAACAATATCGCAATTTTTATTTCTTAAGATCTGTTTGCATTCTTCAATTGAAAACCCGGATTCATCAGAATCGCCGGCCGTTATTAGTACAAAAACCTTCCGGCGGTTTTTAAACCTGTGCATTGACTTTAAATATTTACGGCAGATGCGCGGTATTCCAAAAGCATAAACAGGAAAACAAAATCCAAGCAGGTCTGACTCATCCGGATTTGTTTCTCCGGGGTTGATTTCCGAAATCGTCGTTTCATGATTAAACCAGACGAAAACCTCCCTGCATGTATCCAGAATCTTCAATGAATTTCCTGTACCAGTAAAGTATCTGAGGTCAATTTTCATATCTTAAATTTATTGCATTTTGTTCAGCCCGGCAATAGGGCCAGGCGTTACCTGACTCAAACCGTGTGATTTTACAGGATTTATGAGGAAGGTTACAGGATAAGAATATTATTTGATTTTGATAATCCGGGGCAATTACTTTACATGGCACCGTACTTGTCGGGCCAGGTATCTTATTATATTTCTGGCTGTTAGGTTGTCATGCGATCTGAACGCTATTCCCTTCCAGTTCGACTTGAATCTTGATCTTAGCTTTCAATGAAGAGAAGACTTTTAAAATTGTTGATAGGGTAACGTTCCCTGTATGATTTTGTAAGCGTAACCCGACGCAAGCAGCCGGTATCCCAAGTATTCGCGACTGGCATCCGCCAGTTGGCGGACCCAATTCTGATACCTGTAGGGATGTCACTGGGCAAGGAGTGGAAGCCTGCCCCGCTGTAGCGACGCATAATAGGGGGCGCGCTTTTTGCAATCTGGGTGTTGTTATTATGTTAACAGTATTGGCAGGAGGTCCGGATGCCACTTGCCGCAGAGATTTGTCTTGGAAGGATGAATCAGGCAAAAACTATGACAAAAAACTTTCCTTTATTGTCCATATTAGCAGCCGTATTTTTTTAATTCATATTTCATTGTGAACGTGTTTTCGTCTTGTTCGGATATTTTAAAATTATTCTTTTTCAATACCTGTATTGATGGTAGATTTGACCTATCTGTTAAAGCTTTAATTGTCTTTATTTCATTTCTTTTTTTAGCCCAATGAATTAATCCAGCAATTGTTTCTGTCATATAACCTTTGTTTCTATAATCATTGTCTATTCCATAACCGATCTCGACATCTCCATTATTATCAGGTTCTCCATGAAAACAAATTCCGCCAATAATTGCTTTTTCATCTTTTTCAATAACAATCCACATTGTATAAAACAAAGGATCTTTTGTTAAATCAGATAGATTTGGTAATAAATCATTTAGTATCGCTTCTTGTGTCTCCTTATCAATCAAAGATATAGAGGGTGTCAATCCTAAATCATTTGCTAAATCATTAGGTGATTTGATATGTTTAATTAATTCGTTATAAGATAATGGTTTAATTGACAACCTGTCTGTTTCAATCATTTGACATTCTTTGTTTTACGAATGGTTTTTATATGGCTGTTAATTTATTTATAAATGTACTAAAGCCCCCATACCCTGCAAACTCCTGAGAACCATTTTACCTGATTGTAAATAAACACTCCTTTTAACCTGTTTCCCATTTTATAACGCGAAAAAACTACTGATGCGTTATTTCAAAAACTAATCGTGCCGCGAAGTGGCACAATATGAATAACCGTGGGCTGCACCCACGGTTATTCAAATTTAATCCCTTCAGGATTAAGATATCCATCCAAATCAAAAGATCAAAGAGCCTCTGTATTATTCTTTTTATTAACGCTTTGTAGCGGCAGGTATATTAACCTGACCACATCCCGCTGTTGCGGGACAGGGTGCGCAGTGTGATTTTCCTGGATTTTTGAAGAAGTATATTGGGGAAGAATATTATTTGACTTTGATAACATGGGGCAATTGCTCACGCAGTGCGTGACAGGCTTTCAAAGGGTTGTACGAGTTAGCAGTTCGTTTATTTTTAATATTGATCTCTGGTAAATTTATGGTCCTGGTTTAGCACTATTTTGTTGTTGTTAAACCACTCCACGAATTTTTCCCATTTATCATTATTATTTTCTTTCCATAGACTAAAATTATTTATATCTCCGGTGCTCAGGAGCCAGTAATTATATGCTTCAAAATGTCCCGAATCTTTAATTTTCTTTTGATAGTCAAAAAGAACATTGGGGTATTTCAGATTATGTTCTTTCTCAAAATAGTTGAAAACAAAA
Source organism: uncultured Rikenellaceae bacterium (assembly GCA_964633505.1). Taxonomy (GTDB): domain Bacteria; phylum Bacteroidota; class Bacteroidia; order Bacteroidales; family VadinHA17; genus LD21. Next base: position 184,767 of record CAZWHC010000003.1, read on the forward strand.
TTGTTTCTAATCCTGTTCAGAGAGGCAAGGTCTATGTTCTTTTCATCGACAATTGAAAGCATAAGGGTCGTTTCATAGATCATTGGTCCAAAAGGAAGCTTGAATTTATCAAGATTTTTCAAATCATTAACTGATAAATTGATAACTGCGTTTTTACAGAAACTGACAGATATTGTAGTGTCAGAAGTGAATTTTATTTCAGATTTATAAGTATCGAAAAGCAACTTACTGATTTCCTCAGTTCTGCGAGTATCAGGCTCAAGGTTAAGGAAAATTTCACCATATATCATCCCCCAGACCTCCTCTTCTGAACTGCATAGCAGTTGTGTTGCCCGATAATAATTTGAAGGAAATGCCGGATCGACTTTAATGCCTGTTTCATATAAATTTAATGCTTCATTATACTGTTTCTGCATATTGTATATGGCTCCCTTTTCCAGGTATAAAATTCCGGAAGTCGGAAATTTTTTTAATCCTTTGTCATAAGCTTTTATCGCACTTGCCGGGTCTCCATTATAATCATAGAGATTGCCAAGCATTTGATAACATTGGTCATTTGCGTCCTTATACTTTATTACTTTCTTATAGATTTCAAGGGCTTTGGGATAGTCCTGTTTCATAGTATATGCATATCCTATTTCGTAATCATATTTGTAGGTCCCCGGATCAAGCTTCTTTGCTTCTTCAAGCAGAGGGATTGCGTCGTCGACTGAAGTATTGTCCATAAGTTCAACTGCTTTTTTTGCCATTTCTCCAGCCAGAGTTTTATTGTCCTGGCCAAAAGTAGTAAGTCCTGTAATAAGGATTAATGTTATGATTACCAGTTTCTTCATAAGTTGATTTTTGATTATGTGATGTTTTATTTTGATTATGTCCAATTTCGTCAGGATGAGCAGAAAATGACAGTTGATGGGGTTTCCCAAAGGATTGGGGCAAGTTGTCTAAAAACTCATTTTTCTTTTTCTCTATTGATTGTTATAAGCTCACCTATTTTCAGAATATTCCTGGCGCTTTACAATTATTAGCTATTCCCCTGGTGATCAGATCTTATTCAGATGGCCATAGGTGAATCGCTTCCGCAGGCCGGAAGGGTGATTTACTATAAAAAGTGACAAGTGTTTACGACTGATTTTTTTAACTGACCATATCCTGCTGCCGGACTGGGTCCGCAGTGTGATTTTACAGGATTTTGAAGAAGTTTATAGAAGAAGAATATTATTTAACTTAGTAGACACGGGGCGATTGCTTTTCATAGCACCGTCTGTAGTTTTCGTTCTTTTATTTAATTATTTTACTGTCAGGATTTTGTCTACAGTCCCAAATTGTATGAATTAAAATCTTATCCTCCGTGAGCTGATAGTAGATTATGAAATCTCCTATGATTAGTCCTCTTGTTGTCTCCTCGGTAGTTTTTAATCCGATCTCAGGGAATTTAATCAATATCTTTACCTGTTTCTTAAGAAGCTGGTATAACTTTTTTGAATAAGTCTTGCTTTTATTTCTCTGATCATAAAATTCAAGTATCCCATAGAGACGTTTTATAGCTCTATTTGACCAGACTATCTTGAGTTTAGCCATTGACGTACTTGTTTATCAAGGACATTATTTTCGACGAACATTCCTTTTTCGATCTCCTTTTTAGATTCGATGATATCATTAAGCTGATCTTGTGTTAATTGAATAACGCCAGTCTCAGTCTTAGTATCAAGGATCGTTTTTAACGCCCTGAGAAACGAAATATCATTTATTTCGGCAATTCGATGAATTAGTAATGTCTTTAACTCAAAAGTCGTCATGATAACAAATCTGTTTTACAAAGATATGAAATTACCATCAAATGGCTTCAACCGGGCCAAAAATTAAGGCTAACGGCAGTCTCACAAAGGGTCAGGACACCGTCTGTGGCAACAGTCATTTTTTTATTATTCTAAGGTTAAATTTAAGGCCATATGGATTTAAAGTTCCTCTATTATTAGCATATTTGGCATATTGTGGTGTATTTAAAATTGCACCATCATTATTGGTAACATCGAATATTATTATATTCTTTCCTTTAACTAATTTATCTTTTATGTCAATTTTACTCAAAGTAGTGAAACCCCAGAATTTTCCAATATCTTCATTATTAACTTTTAAATTACAAAGATCATCTGCAATAAAATAAATAACTGCGCTTTCAATCTTATTTGGATGAAATTCCAGAACAAATTCTTTTTTAAAGTGATATATTCCTCCTTTAATGGCTTCATTATCTGTAATTAATCGAGTATGCGAAATCCACTTTGCAGGAATTAGTTCATTAAATTGAGGACTTCCGTTCCAAAAGCCTCCATCCAAGAATTCATATGAGTGTAAGCATCCGGTCTAGTACATCTTTTGTCAGTTATTGAGGCTGATTATTTTTCAGCCAAACAAAAAAAGATGATAAACGAATCGAAAATCCTGGAGCTGATTAAAAGGCAAAAGGAGGCCGGACTTACAATCAGTGCCTTTTGTAGTAACGAAGGCATACCCAAATCCTCTTATTACTATTGGCGTAAAAAGCTGAGCAAGGAACCAGGAAAACGATTTATTCCACTGCTGGTTAATACCATGCCATCTACCCTGAGCGGACCATCAAGGAACTTCACTCCGGGTCAGGATGAGCAATATACATCAAGTGATGCTTTCCCCATGGAGATCAGCTATCCCAACGGGACCACTCTGAGACTAAAACATCCCCTTGATCTGGACGGATTGCGTTCACTTGTTTTACTGGTAGACTGATAATATGTTCCATCTTCATGACTCACTGAAGTACTATCTATATCCTCTACCGGTAGATATGCGAAAAAGCTTTTATACCCTGAGTGGAGTGGTCAACTCCCTGATGAATCGGAATGTCCGCGACGGAGGGGTGTTTATCTTCATGAACCGCCAACAGAATGTGATGAAGATACTTCATATGGAATATGCCGGTCTTGTAATCTATCATAAGAGATTGGAATCAGGCCGTTTTAAGCTGCCGGCTTTTGATGAGAATACCACCTCGCTAACCATAAACTGGCAGGATTTAATGACTATGGTTCAAAGTGTAAGAATAAGGAGTTTAAAACCACATAAAATTGTTAATAAAAATCTGTTATTCAGCTAGTTATTAACATTATACCAGTTTGTTGCCACGTTTTGTTTTGTTATCTTTGACCCAGACAAAACGAAAAGGAACTGTGGAGAAAAAACTGATAAAGATGCATTAATAGAGACCCTGCTTCTGGAACGCGATGAGCTTTATCAGGAACTCTCCAGGCTAAGGCAGTCAGATGGAGGAGAACTAGATCGTTACGAGGCTCTTCTCAGAGAGAAAGATAAGAAAATCAGACATTTAGATGAAAGGCTTAGAAATTTTGAAGATAAGCTCAAACAACTAACAGATCAGCTCGCCTGGTTCCGCCGCAAGTTCTGGAAGGCAAGCAGCGAAAAGTATATTCCTCAGGATCCTTCGCAGCGAAAACTCGATTTTGATGGTCTGGATATCCTTCCCCAGGAGGAAGAGGTAATAAAAGAAGCCGCAAAAGAGATTGTATCATACGAGCGCAGAAAGCCTGAAAAAGAAAAAAAGCAACCATCCCGTCTGCCACTTCCTGAGAATCTTCGCCGTGAAGAAGAAGTGATTGAACCTGAGGGTATAGATGAAAACTGGAGCCGCATTGGAGAAGAAATAACCGAGGTGCTGGAACATAAACCGGGAGAGCTATATGTTCGCCGCATCATTCGCCCGAAATATGCACTTAGAAAAGACTTACAGCAACTTCAGGAAGAAAATAAAGAAAGCGGTAGTAAGAATATCATGGTTGCAGCCCTTCCATTGCTGCCTCTTCCCCGTAGTAATGCCGGAGAAAGTTTATTGTCAGAATTGCTGATTGGTAAATATGTTTATCATCTTCCTTTTCACCGCTCAATCGCGATGTTTAAGACGGCAGGAGTATCAATACCGGCATCGACTGTAAATGGGTGGTTCTTCGGAAGCAGCGATTTACTCAGGGCACTTTATTACAGGTTACGTGAAATTGTACTGGCCACTGATTATATACAGGTTGATGAAAGTACTGTTCCGGTAATCAACGATGAAAAGCACAGGGCGGTAAAGTCTTACCTATGGGTAGTAAGATCGGTAATGAAGGAACTGATGTTTTTTCATTACGATAAAGGCTCCAGAGCTCAGAAGGTTGTATTAGAACTGCTTCATAATTACCAGGGAGCTGTACAGACAGATGGTTATGATGCCTACTCAATATATGAGAATAAGAAAGGTGTTCTGCTTCTTGGATGCTGGGCTCACGCAAGACGGAAGTTCAACGATGCACTGAAAGAAGATGAGTCCGGGGCAAAGTATGCACTGGAACACATCGGCATGCTCTACAATGTGGAAGCCATGGCCACCGATCAGGGAATGGATTATAACCAGAGGGCTGCACTTCGTGAGAGACTGGCTTATCCAATATTGTGTGCCTTCGAAAAATGGATCGTAAATTATTATCCGAAAGTTCTGCTACAGGGCAGAATGTATAAAGCACTGACATATACCTATTCATTGTTCCAGCGACTTTCGAGATACCATCTGGATGGAAGGTACCAGATTGATAATAATCTCGTTAAAAATGCCATCAGACCATTGGCATTGGGACGAAAAAACTACTTGTTCTGTGGCAACCATGATGCAGCTGAAAATGCAGCCATTATGTACTCACTTCTTGGTTGTTGTAAATCCTGCGATGTCAATCCCCGGGAGTGGCTTACAGATGTGCTGACTAAGATACCGTACTATAATAACGATTACAGCCGTGACCTGGCAGAGCTCCTGCCTCATAACTGGAAATTGGCACGCTCTTCCTCCTGACTCCAATAAAATCCAACATTCTTGGAAATTGTTGGAAAACCTTGGAGTAATACAATATAGCCTACATTACTTCAAAGAACTCCAAAGGATATTAGCCATTTAATAAAATCTATGGAAATATATACCATGCAGTGGTTAACAACAACCTGTAGTTGACCGAATACTTACACTTATCCCGGATATTTAGCCAGAAAGCTGTCACGGTGCAAGGAGGGTTTGGCGCGGTTTTTGGCATCCAGGTACAAATTTTTGGGAGGACTACGTGTGTCGCGGTACAATGCTTATCGAAGATGGAATACTATCTCGGTACAGGATTAAATTTGGGGGCACTGGCGCAGTGTCGCGGTACAAGTATGAACGTAGCGATAAAATTATCACAGTGCACAAAGCTTATTGAGGGCAATGGCGCGTATACAGGACAATCTATCTGAATTAAAGATGAACCCTAAATCAATTGAGAATAAAACATTTTCCATTTTTTAAATCAAGCTCAATTTTTTTATACTTTGTTACAACGACAGATCCATCTCTGTATCTTACTTTCACAATATCATTTCTTCCGTAAGATTTGCCTTTTATTATCGGGGTTTGAGTTTTTACAGGAGGTCTTAGAATAGCTTCTGCATTTTGTTTAATTATATCAAGACCGGTGTCCCCGAGTAAATTGCTTTTTTGTTGTTTAATACTCTCGTCTTTAGTCATTCTCAATACTTCTTCAGCTTTCCTTTTAGCATTTGATCTATCATTTAGATACATGTAAGTGTTCAATTCAAGATGACCAATTACTAAATAATTAATTTGAAGTTCTTCCGGGACTAACGTTTTTACGGAATTTATAATATCAACATATTTAAGTGCTTTTTTGAAGTTATGTTTTTCTATTAACATGAATATGAGACTAGCAAAAATATCAAAATCAATATAATCGATTGGGGCTATTCTATTTCTTTCAAAGAAATTAATGTATTCGATATGTTTGTTAGTGGACTCTTTTACGCTTGTACTAAATGCAAGAAGTTTTAAAACTTGGTATTTTGTACCTGATTCAATTATAAACCCTGGATCATTAGACGCAAAATAAATACTATTCAGGATTTTTGTTGCGCTTTCCCAATCCTTATTCTCATTTATTGAGTAAATAGCAAGCTCGTAGAGATGTTGTGAGATTTCTTTTTTCCCTAGAATTGATAAGTGGGTTTTAAATTTATCGAAAGATTTTGGATCAAATATATAAGTGTAAATAGCTAAGTTTTTAAAATCATCAAAGCTATACTCTAAGGGTTTGTCTGGATCAATGTCACTTGGCTCGATTTTTCCACTTTCAATTAAGTTTAATAAATCGTTAATAAGTATATTTTTTTCTTTCTCATCTTTTGAGAGCTTAAGTAGTTTTAGAACAATCGTTGGTTTTGTATTTTCTTTACTAAATTCAATTGCATTTCTGTAATTTGATAGTGCTTTCTCATAATCTTTATCTTTGTTAAAAATTTGTGCAAGGTTATAATGAGCTATAGTTTTTAACTCTGAAATTAACTCCTCTTTTAATTTCTCTCTTTTATATCCTTTCTCTTCAATGATATCACTGAAAATATTAACGGCTTCAATTTTATATTCTTTTTTATCTGCTAATATTGATATGCTTCCATAGTTTAATAGAGCTCGGACATAGATTTCATCTTTTCTTCCACTTTTTACTATTTCAAGAAGACAAGACAAACTATCTTGATATTTTTCAAGATAATGGTAGACAAGACCCTTAAGATTTAAGGTTTTATAATACCATTTCGAGTCTTCCTCTGGGTCAAATGTAGACTTATTTAGATAGTTTAAAGCTTTCTGAAACTCAAAGATTTTGTAAGCAGCCGAACCCATATAAAAGTAATATAATGACTTTGCGGCCTCTTCAAATTCATAATCAATGAGGTATTTTTCAAATGTCCTTAATGAATCAACATAATTCTCTTTTTCATACAACTCAAGAGCTATTTTAACCAATCCCTTATCCTCTTCTTCAAGTTCTTTAATCCAATCTAAGCTTAAACTTTTTTCTATTACTCTATTTTTTATATGAATATCAGAATCATTATAATTTATTATTCCAGTGAGGTATAATTTACTTCTGATCTTATCAGAAACTTCTTTCCCCTTATTATATCCAATCTCAACAATTGCATTTCTTATTTCTGGATCCTTTTTAACGAGTTCTCTTATATTGTCAATAGGGGGTTTATCATAACTAGTAAGGTAATGATCTTCAATAATTTTGTCAATAGAAGACAGAGATACCTCCTTACTATTTATTATTAAATTTTCGACTTCTGAGCATACATCCCATGTAATTCTTGGATTTCCATTGGTCCAATAAAAGATTCTTTCTTTAATTTCTGAACTTAATGTCATCTGAGAATTCTCAAGAAATTGATCGAATTCTTGTCTGCTGAAATCATTCAAGAATATTTTTTGTCCTATATTAAAAGGCGATATCTTAGGATCTTTAATAATTTCAGTTGGTTCTACAACTCCGGACAAAATATATGTTAATCTTTCTAATTCATTATAATTAACCCTTGAGAAATAAATACTTCTAATTTGAGCAAAGATTTGATCTGAATATTGCGTTTTGGTTAATACGTCAATTTCGTCAAGTATGATTACTAGTTTACCTTTTATAGAATTGAGTAACGATCTTAATTCATTGACATGCTGTTTGTGTGGGGGAGTTTCGTTAAGTTCCTTCCTTCGTTGTGTAATTAAATTTGATACAGCATTGAACTTCTCATAATTAGATTCTAATGCTGTATTAATAATATTTTCAAAGCAGGTTTTAGCACAATCAAATGGATTGGAAAGATCTACATAAACAAAAACGTCATCAGGTGTTTCAAGTTTTCTTTTTGCATTTAATAAGAGATTAGTTTTCCCCATCTGTCTTGACACAAGAACATAACCAGGCCTCCCCATGTCATTGATTATAAATTTAAGCTGCCTGTCCGCATCTCTTTGAACATAAAGTTCTGGGGGGATTATGGTATATGGTTTTAAAATCTTAGGCATTTCTTAATTAATGTAATTCTCTATGTGTTTCTTTAAGGATGTATTGAAGACTTGCTTCATCATGATTGTTAATTGTCAAAAGACTTCTAAAGTACTTTTTTATAAATCGTGGAGAACCATTTCCATATTCAATGAACTCATCCTTAATTTTAATGGGTAAATATATTCCTATATTTGCTTCAATTCTGTCAATTAATGAATTGATATCTCGGCTATTCCAATAATCAAGTGGTATAAATGATAATTGCTGATGAACTTTATGTTGAAATAATTGAATAGAGTTAATTGGATTATTAATGGATGATAATGCGAATTTTACCTTATCAAGATTCCCAGTTAGATTTTTGGAAATCAAAAGTGAGAATATTTTGTTTGAAAATTCACAGAAATTTGTTTCTGAACTAAGAGGAATTTCTTCAATAAAGATTATAAGGTCTTTTTTTTCGTACTTATTACTTAAAATATCAATTATTGCTTTACTACATTCTTGGAAGCTTTTAGGTTGAATTTGGCTTTTAGTCCCACTTTGAGCCGAAATTTCATATAAAATCTCATTAAAAATCACATCAACACTTGTTCCAACACATGCTGCTAAGCTTAATTGGATAAAAGCTTTCTTCTTATATAGAAGGTTTCTCAAAATAAGGTTTGATTTACCACATCCCGTTGGACCATAAATCCAAATACTATATTGACTTAGAAGTGAATTGAGTTTATCATCTTCCTCCCTTTCAATATAGTATGGTTCTTTTGTATTGTCATAAACATCAAACAAAACATCATTAATTCTTACCTCGGGGTTAAGAGTCCCAGCGTTTTCAGTAATATAAGGTGAAACATTTAGCTCATTGAAAGCAGAAAATGAATTGAAAATTTCTTGGCATGCACTTAAAGCTGAGTTAATTGCGATTGTTTGTCTTTCAACTTTTTTTTCTCCTTTATTTCCATCAGCAAAATCACAAATTCCTTTTACAATCATCCAATCTGCCTTTCCATCACAAGCAGCATATACTCCAGCACCCTCCATTTCTCCTCCCTTTGATTCTGGATTTAATTTAATGAGTGAGTTTCTATACTCAATATTATCAATTAGCTCTTCTCCTGAAAGGATTCTTGTAGGAATCAGTTGGGCTTTTTTGTCTTCATCCAAAATATATTCCCAAGTGGTTTTAATATTTTTAAACCTATTTAAAAGAATTTTGCTAGATGGAGCTTCAATTCCTCTTTTTATTGTTTCTTTTCCTATTCTTTTAGGATTGTACGGTATTATAGATTCTGATATCAATACATCGCCAAAGTTTTGGGAATTTGGATTTACCCCAAATGCGATTCCAATCATTATTACAATTCTTGCTTTAGTTCTACTTAGAGCAGTTGAAACAGTCATAATAGAACTGTCCCGTGAAATTGATCCCATCGAGGATTGTACATGAGCAATTTTGTAATTTCCAAAAAGTCCTAAATAAAGTGTTATATCACCCTCATATACTTTAATGATTTTTTCGTACCCAGATAAAGGCTTGATTTTTTTGTGAGTAAATTCAGTTTCTAATTCATTAGCAGTAACCACTAAGATGATGTCACTATTATAAAGGTGCTGGATATCTTTGCTTGAGATTTCAATATAATTAGATTCTTTGACCATATACAAATATAATAAATGAGACAGTGATAAAATGGTATTTCAGGATAGCACTTATTGTATTTATTAAAGTGATCTAGAACTAAATTCTATTAAGAGGGTTTAAAAGCGTGTGTTTGGCGTATGCCAAACTCTTGCTTTGTGTTCTTTTGATTTGAGGTTCAGCCTGTACCCTAACTCTTTTAAATATGTACCAATAGTCCCCATCCCCTACATGCTCCTGGGGTAATTATTACCTGATTGTAAGTAAATAAACACATCTTTGCCCTGGTTCCAATTTTAAAGCGAAAATCAATAATAATCCATTCAATGGATTTGAAACGTTTGAGTCCTGAACACAGCAATGCTCCGTCAGTCACAATAAAAATCAAATCATTATTCCTTCTTCTTTCCCAGTAAGCTTATTGCCTGACCTCACTTATCCTTTATCAAACGAAAATTAAACAATATCCGGGAAATAGGAAAGGAGAATTACAGGAAATATTTAACTATTTATTATCCGGTATTTTGATGATGCCGGTTTGTGGTTCTTCGTCTGTTAAAATGGTCTCCGGAATTATTAAACTGAAGAGAACAATCCTGGAAATAAAAGAGTGAGAGTCAGTGTGAGAGCGAGTGTCGTATTATCTTCCATCCAAGCCAGGTGTTTACAAGCCCTATAACGAAAAACAAAGGCTGAAGGAAACTTGAAAGGGAAATCCATAATACCTGAATAACGATCCAGAGGATAAGCACAATGCCCAGAATAATTCCTGCATATCCAGCATATTTGCTTCTGAAAAACGAAAGAAATGCGGCAGCAAGATGAGCAATACCGTTTATCAATAACAGGAAAAGCCCTGGAAGGAGAAATGAACCGAGCGGCGAGTTTGCAAGTATATCAGGCGACATCCCCATGCCTGCTCCTGTTGTATCCTTAAGGAGCAAATACCCTGCGGGAATAGCCCCTATGCCGGTAAACGCCTGTAAAGTGCCAAGGATAAAATAATATGTCTTCATAAGCTATAATATTCTGATGCAGTAATAATAGTGAATTTGTTAAGAATTCTAATACTTTGTCCTTACTGTGTTCTTTATCCCGGATACTCAGGATTGTTTTCGCGGTAAGGTAATGAATATCCTTATTGAGAACCATCAGGATATTTATAGACTGAAGTATATTAAGAACTTACACAGAGAGCACAGAGAAGACACTGAGAGACACAGAGTTAAGATTTTTATACTGATTTCTTAGCCCCCACCTGGGGGTCCCGATTGCTATCGGGAGGGGGATCAAAAAACGGAATTCGGATTTCGGATTTTTGATTTCGGATTTTGGGCATAAAGATTCATTCTTTTAACCGTAGAGAGCGCAAAGAAAAGGTTTAATAATAATGCCTTGCGACCTTTGCTATAAACTTTGCTCCCGAGTACTCGGGATTGCGGTAAATAAGAACTTACACAGAGAGCACAGAGATAACATTATCCAATTTTTATTATCTGATAATAACAAAGTTACTATTGCAATGGCCTTAAAGTCAAATATATTTTTTGCAGGAAACTCGAAAGGGAGATCCACAATACCCGGATAATGATCCGGAGCATAGGCAGAAATTAATGGGATCGGGATAACCACAAGACCGGCTCCGATTGCTGCAAGGGTTCAGTTGGGATCACCTCCGTCATATTTTTATTGTCTAAGCCTTACCTGGCTTTCTGACTGTCGGGGCTTAATAAATTTCTATTCGTGTCGCAGGCAATACACTGGATTTTTTGTTGCAGTATCCCATGTATGCCAGCTGACCGTTAATAGTGATATCAGAATAGTAATTATGCCTGCTGAAACAAAAATCCACCAGCTGAGATTAACCCTGTAAGCGAAAGTTTGAAGCCATTTCTGCATTGAATAAACAATTACAGGGCAGGCAATTATGAAGGAAAGAAATATAAATCTAATATACTCCAGATTAAGCATTAAGACTATTCTGCCAGTTGTTGACCCGGCAACCTTCCGGATGCCTATCTCTTTAATCCGGCTGTCAATTGTGAATAAAACAAGACCAAATAATCCAATGCATGAAACAAAAAGTGCTAATAGAGAAATGTATGTTATTATTAATGATAATGTTGTCTCTTTCTTGTACATTTTCTGAAAGTCTTCGCTGAGGAATGTGAATTCAAACGGATACCCGGGAAAAAGATTATCCCATGTTTCTTTCAAATAATTAATGGTATTAGGAATGTTTTCTGCAGAAATTTTAACCATCAAATTATCAAACAATGAAGGATAATAAGTAAGTGCCACCGGTTTGAGTTCGTCATGAAGTGATTTAAAGTTGAAATCTTTAACGACGCCAACCACTTCTCCTTTGCCAATAATATCAAATTGTTTTCCTACAGGATCATTCCATCCAATTCGTTTTACAGCCGATTCGTTCAGGACATAAAATACTGAACTCTTTTTTGAGATGTCATCTGGAAAAAACTCCCCTTTCAGCAGTTCTATTTTCAGTGTATTTATAAAATCCTGATCAACAGATATCCAGTCCATATAATTTGACATGTCGTCCCGGGCAAGCCCTTCCCACCAGGTATTTTGATAATACCCCTGGGTTCCCGCGAAATAAGCAACTGCAGAAGCATTTAAGATACCCGGGGTATTTATAATTTCCTTTTTATAAAGTTCATATTTGGGTTTTACCTGTGACTGATATATTGGAACAACAACAACCTGATCAGAATTTAATCCGAGATCTTTATTCTTTATAAAATCTAATTGGGACTTAATTACAAAAGCACATGCAATCAAAGTGATTGAAATAAAGAATTGAAATACAACAAGCGCCTTCCTGAAAACCTTAACGGAGAATATCCTGCCTAATTTGAAGTCATCACGAATGGACGATGCCGGATTTACTGATGAAAGGAATAATGCAGGAAAACTCCCTGCAATTAATGATATAAGAATTATTAAAAGTATGAATCCCACAATTGTGCTGAAGGTAAAAAGCAATTCTAATTTCAGAGGAATACCGGTTATTAAAATAATTACCGGATTAAAAAGATAAACAAGGAATAATGCAATAATGAACGACGAGAAAGTTATTGCAAATGATTCACAAAGAAATTGTCCAATAAGATTTGAATTGGTTGCTCCGGCTACCTTCCTTAATCCTGCTTCCTTTCCTCTTTTTGTATAGCGGGATGTTGCCAGGTTCATATAATTTATACAGGCTATCAGCAGAACCAGAATCAGAATTGAACTAATAATATATACAGTTTTTATATCTGTGTTTGTAGCCAGATCGGAACGCAGTCTGGAATGCAAATGGATTTTAAGCAAAGGTTGAATATGAAGTTGAAAATCATCTTCATGTGGAATTTTTTTTACAATTTCTGATAGTTTTTCATTTATAGGGTGAAAAGACCTGTTTTCCTTTGCCAGAATATAAGTGGTATAATTCCACATTCCCCAACCCTGGTTACTTCCATATTCTGAAAATGAGCATAAAAAATCAAACTGAATCTGAGAATTAGCCGGTATATCTTTCAATACCCCCGTTATGATATATGGAGTCTTATTTTCCCCAATGAGCAATGACCGGCCCAGAGGATCTTTATCTCCAAAATACTTCCTGGCTTTTGTTTCACTCAGAATAACAGATCCCGGATTGTTAAGGGCTGTTTCCGGATCACCCTTCAAAAGAGTAAATGAGAAAACTCTAAAAATTGAAGGATCAGCTAACTCAATGTTCTCCCAAAATTGTACATTTTCAGAGCTTACAAGTACTCTGCCCAGATAACCAAATCTGACATAATCTTCAATTTCAGGGATATCTTTTAATAAAGCTTCACCTAATGGAGCAGGAGTATTGGCAAAATTATCTGAAGTTTTTTCGCTTTTAAATTCAACTACAACCCTGAATATTTTATCTGCATTTTCATGAAACTTGTCGAAACTGAATTCGAATTGCAGCCATGCCAGTAAGATAATTATGAGTGTAAGACCAATAGATAAACCAGAGATATTAATCAATGAAAAACTCATATTCCTTTTAATACTTCGGAATGATGCAGTCAGGTTATATTTCCACATGATTATTCTGGTTATTCTATAATCTGTCAGGGCCTGACAATAAAAAGCCAAATATTATGCCATTTATATAATAGCATGTTCACCAAAGTTTTATAATAGAGAGGGATTGTCTTTCGTAAAGTAGTTTTACTATTAACGTAAAATAATTTAACACAGTTTTTTATCTGACTCCTGGAAGACAAATCGCAGAAAATAAGTTTTGTCTTCAAACAACATTATATGTCTTTTTCATATCTGAAACTGAAGCTGCAATTATTTCTTTCAGGACTTCAGGATTGATATCTTCAATCTTATTAATATAAATGCATGATCCTGAACTTATTTTGTATTTGCCAAGGCGGCTTAACAGTTCGGGGTAATTTTTAACTCCCGACATTATGTACACTGCAAAATATTGCTTTCGCGGTGAAAAGGCTGTCAATGGCCAGTCACCTTCCTGACTGCTCCGTTCCGACTTGTAATGATATGATCCGTAACCGATCATATTATTGTTCCAGAGGACTGCACTTTCCTTAACAACGCTGTCGAAAATCTTTTTTAATTCAATACTGCCTGCCCTTTTCTTTTCCGGTTCAATTGCCATCAGAAAATTATCGATATCTGAATCGAGAGGTTTTGTTTTTATTTCGGACATAGTAATTTCTTTTTTTTATATCGGCTCAGAAAGTTAACAATTAATGAATTGAAGTGTTTTTTGAGGCGGGGATATTTTTCTTCAGAGACGGAGAAAATTATAATATAAGGGGTTAGGGGTAAGAAAATGGAATTCGGATTTCGGATTTTTGATTTCGGATTTAAGAACTTACACAGAGAGCACAGAGAAGAGACACTGAGAGACACAGAGTTATAATTTTATTACGGATTTCTAAGCCCACCTTTAGGGGGGTTGGGGGGTAAAACAAATGGATTTCGGATTTCGGATTTGGGATTTCGGATTTAAGAACTTAAACAGAGAGCACAGAGAAGACACAGAGAGACACAGAGTTATATTGTTGATGGGGTTTTCTTAGCCCCCACCTGGGGGGGTTGGGGGGTCAAACAAATCGGTGAGATTGGGGGGCGAAACAAACAGAATTCTTAAAAAATATTAAAAGTCCGGCATATGCCATTTAAGATTACTATATTGTGGTTGCCAGATCGTCAAACTTATGTTCAAAACAATATTCAACACCCTGGTTATCAGTTCTCTGGTAGCTACTCAGATGCTTTCTTCACAGGAAAGCAGATCGCTTGCAGCCTCCATTGCAAATTCTGCAATTGTAATCGATGGTAAATTAAACGAAGCCGCCTGGCAGGATGCCGGGGCAGTAACAGGTTTTATTCAATATGAACCTGTTGAAGGTATTGGATCAAATAGCACGACCGAAGTAAAAATCCTGTTCGGAAAGGACGATCTGTACATCGGGGCCATGTTATATGATACAAGGAATAATATTGAGAATAACCTTGGACGCAGGGATGAGTATAACAGGGCCGACTGGTTCATGGTATCCGTCGATTCGTACAACAGCGGCAAAACGGCATTCACTTTTGCAGTAAATGCCGCAGGAGTACAGCTCGACGGGCAGCAGGATGACAACAGGAAGGTGGGCTCGGGCTCCGGAACAGCCAATACTTTACTACCGACAGGCCTTGATGTTTCCTGGGATGCCATATGGTTTTCGGAAGTAAGCATCACCGATGAGTGCTGGATTGCGGAAATGAGGATACCTTACAACATGCTCAGGTATCTGAAAAAGGATTTACAGACCTGGGGTATTTATTTCTCAAGGCGGAACCCGCAATCGGGAGAGGTTTCTGAATGGCCCTATATACCGCGCGACAGAAGGAACAACCTGGTTTCAGGCTATGCAAAAATTACCGGAATAAAAGGCATCGATCCAAGGACAAACATTCAGGTACGGCCATATGTCCTGGCTGGTCTCGACATTAAGGAAAATGAGAATGTTCCCGGCAAAGCTGATTACAGATTTAAGACCAGCACCGGAGGCGATATCAAAATCGGGATCGGCCCCAATGTAATACTTGATGCAACTATAAGACCTGATTTCGGACAGGTGGAAGCTGACCCTGCCGTTCTGAATCTCACTGCCTTTCAGACCCTTTTTCCTGAGAAACGTCCTTTTTTCCTTGAAGGCGCCGACATCTTTAAATTCGGCATTGGAAACAGCAGGCTGTACAATCCGAGAAGGTTTGGAGCCAATGAACCTATAATTGCAGCTTTAAAACTGTCGGGACGGACTGAAAAAGATCTTTCGTTTGGCATTATGGGAGTCACAGCCGGCGAAAATTTCAATCCTTCAAATACTTATGCCGTGATCCGTGCAAGCCAGAGGATAAATGAATATTCGTCAGCAGGAGGAATTCTTACTTATTATTACAGTCCTGCAGAAAAAGGGACAGGGTGGCAAAGTATGACAGGTGGCGTAGACTGGGATTTAAGATTCAACGGCAACAGGTACGGTTTCGAAGGAACTGTCGCATTTTCCGACAGGAATTCCCTTGTGCAGGGAATAAAGGACCAGTCGGGAATGATGAGCAGCCTGGCCATCCGGAAAAGACAGGGTATCATCGACGGACATGTAGCTTTTCTTATGTTCACAGATCAGTATAATCCCAATGATATCGGATGGATAACATTTGAACAAAACTGGTACCAGATATGGGCCAATCTAAAATACAAGCTTAAGGGGGGAAAGGAATTCGGTAATTTTCAGAGGGGAGAACTGAGCTTCGATTATGCAAGACGGCTATCGATAGTCGGAAATTATGACATGGGAAGTGAGATAAATCTCAAAATGACTCTTATAACAAAAAAGTTCAGACAGATAAAGGCCGGAACTGCGCTGATCAGTCCTCTCGGGGGATATGATCTCTGGGAGACAAGAGGCCTGTGGGTATGGGCTAAGCCAAAGGGAGTTGAATTGTCAGGCGAGTTTTCGACTGATGACAGGAAGAAATGGAAACTTACCCCAAAAGCATCTGTCAGGAAATATGACAACAAAGGTTCCGAATACATGATGGATTTTCTGGGTACAATAATTCCCGGAACAAAAGTATCGCTCAGCGCAGAAATCAAGGGTAACTGGGAAAATGACAGAACCGCATGGGCATCGAACGAAGCATTCTTTCACGATGATGCAGGATGGAAGATAGGCAACAGGTCGACATCTCCGGATAATCTGAGCCAGGAGGATCTCACAGCCGTCAGCGATGATGGAACCCTTGCGGCTATTCTTGCCGGTGTGAAAGAGTATAAACCCGGCTGGCACTATGTGCCTGTATTCGGGATACGAGATACGCGATCGGTCGATCTTACGGTAAGAGGTTCGCTTACACTTACGAGCAGATTCTCGATGCAGCTTTATTCACAGTTTTTCGCCGCAAAAGGGACGTACGGCAATTTCAGCATACTTGCCAATCCCGACGATATGGTTCCTTTCGCGGAGTACCCCAAGAGAAGGGATTTCAATTATAAAAACCTGCAATCGAATTTTGTGACACGCTGGGAGTACAGGCCGGGGTCAGCAATATATTTGGTCTGGAGCCATTCCCGCAGAAAGGATGAAGAGATGAATCCGCTTGCCCCATGGGGGGAGGACCTGTATGGACAATCTCTCGGGGGACAGGTCTCAGAGCTTTTCAGAGCATTTCCGCGAAATAGTTTTATGATAAAGATTGATTATGCGTTTCATTAAATAGCATTTCCCAGGAATCGGGAAAAGTGATGGAGACTTCATTCTACCTTTAACTCAAGTTCCCCTCGTTCGCTTCTGATAATAGGAACTCCGGAACCATATACGGTAAATTCACCTTGAAATTCATCATTGCTGATCCAGATCAGAAATCTGCCTCCGGCGAACAGACCGTCAGAAAGTTCATAGAATTTGCAAACTCCGTTATCCTTTTCTTTTGAACCTGCAACAGGGCCAGGGCTTATTGATACAGACTGACCATTTGCAGTGAACGTAACCTCATGCTGAATATTCTCGTTCGTTGCTGTATAATTGCTTTCAGTAAGACTGTCGGCAGGGAACTGAACACCCGGGCCCACGGAAATCCTGTTTACTTTCAGAATGAAGGTTTTTCCGTTCAACATTGAAAAATCCACTTTTCCAACTTTGTCTTCCTGCTTCTTGCATGTAGTAAATAGCAGGCAAAGGATAAACAGAGATATTTTAAGCTTTCCCATAATGACGTTAATGAGTTGTTAAAAATAAAACATCATCAAATTAAGTGCCTGATTACTAAATTAAGAAAAAATTAATTAAGGATTTCAATATAAAACCGGGTTCACTTTATAGGATAAGAGTTCAGGTGAGCTGACTGGTGAAACAGATCTTCATCCTGCGAAGAGTAGATCAGAATGCGGAATCACGAGGTTCCTTCGCATGATACAATGGTCATCATTTCTTTCAGCAATGAATGCCTGTTTTATCTTGCAACGTATTAAGGTACTGCTTATAATACGTTGATGCATCCAACATGCAGTAAAATCGGTTGTTAAGTAAATTCCTGCCATTCGGGGGGATCAATCATTCCGGACATGAGCGTGCGAATGTTGGGCGAAAGTAGGAATCTGCTTCATTCTGTACTGAAACCTATTAATTCCGTACTGAATCATCCGGTAATACGGCCGATAAGAATTTTACTGCCCCATGGGGGAGATCCCTCATTTCGACGTTTCTTCACATGCTCAGAAACGTCTCATTCGGGATGACAATGGCATTTTTGTGTATTTTAGGTAATATCCTGGTTATCCATGTGGTCAATGAACCATTCGGAGCTTACGGCAATTGCCGGACAACCATACTGGACAAAAATGCTGTGATCGCCCTGTACCCATGGTTTGCCTTCAACAATATTCATATGACTTTTAAATATGGCATTCAGCTTCTCCCTGATGTAATCCGGAAGATTAAAAGCGGAAAAACACGAAAGGCCTTCCTTATAACCTGCCCCGTCAATATTTATATTAAGCTCGATTTCATCAAACCTTCCCTGGTTCTGTTCAATATATTTCATTTGTCCCGGCACTCCATAATAATCCTCACCGTTGAAGGCAACAAGTTCAACACCGTATTCTCCCTTTAGATCTTTCAATAATTCAGAAAGCAACAATAAAACAACAACTCCTGTTGCATTATCTATTGCTCCGGAGGTACCGATTTTGGCATCGATATGTGCTGTCACTGCAATTCTTTTCTTTGTTCTCCCTTCCTTTCGTGCAATAACATTGAAAGCAGTCTCAGGAATACGCACTGCTCCCGATTCAAGTGTCACGATCAGTCCTGAACAGGTAAGAAGCTTCTCTCCTTCCGTATCTTTCATGTACACCGAAGGAATGTCAAAATCACCGTCTTCGAACATAGGGAAAGGGTAAACACCTCCTGCGACGGCAGAATCACGCCCGGTGGCGCTTATTATGGCTTTGGGATTCCCCTTTTCAAGCGTGGAAATTATCTTCTGATGTTCCTCAGGATTGTAGAAAACAAAGTTTTTCGGCATTATCTGCCCCGAGGCGATCTGACCATGTAAAAAGACAATTTTGCCTGATATATCTGCTTTTTCGAGTTCCTCAACAGTATTTACCGGAACCAGTTCTCCACTGACAATACAACCCTGCGAATAAGGTGATGAACTTACCTCAAATGATTCAGTTCCGCATTTAAGGCTCGCACCGGTGGTCCTCCAGTCCATAACTTCAAGCAGAGTTTCATCAGCTGTCCATCCCGATTTCCGGAATTCATTTTTCACAAAGGCGGTCGCCAGGCGATTACCCTCGCCTCCGACCCGGCGTTCAGAAATGGCTGAACATAAAACATGCATATGTTCTTTTGTCAGGTTAATTAATTCTGATTTATCCATCATATCATCTGCTTATTGTGAACCGGGTCTCAACTGTTGCATTCCCCTTTATCATTGACCAGACCGGACAATATTTTTCCTCTGCAAGGCTGATTACCTTGTTTACATCCTGTTCTGCAGCATCGGGTGAAGTAATTTGAATATCAAGATAAATATTACTGAATCCGGTAGGGTGTTCCTCTTTTCTGAGGCCTTTAGCCTGTATTTCCAAACTGGTAATTGTCCTGTGCATCCTCCTGAGGAAAGTCAGCATTGCACTTCCCAGACACGAGGATAAGCTCAGGAGAAGCAATTCAAGAGAGGTATAACCCATATCATCACCAAGAGGAGCGATATAGTCTATTGAAACAGGTGTATTATCTCCAACAGTTCCTTTGAAAAGCAGCTTGTCGTTTACGAGCCTGATCGTTGATTTCAATTCTTTTGATTTGTCTGTCATGTTTTAAGATTTATTATATGATATGTTTATAAGGAATCATTAATCAATGGTATTACCATTTGTGGCTTTTACCCCCTTCCCTCCCGATAGATATCGGGATTCCCCCACAGGGGAAGGAGAAACCTACATCAAACGGCTTTTCCCCCTTGGGGGAAACGGGAAAGGGGGTAAATAATAAAAAGGGAAAAATGCTTGAAAACAGATTTTTTACAAGTTGTCTTATCTTTCCGTAATCGCTTGCCAACATTAAAATTATTTAAAATTGATACTTGTTCTTTTCATTGTGTCTTTTTCGACAAGCGCCCTTTTGTTTGGTGTTCCGTGCGATGGAATAAACAACCTGCAATCAGTCTCAAGCAGTTTCTTCCAGCTTTTTAACATCTGGTAAGGATCGGAAGCAAACGGTGGAAATACAGTCCACGGGAAAACACCGAACATCGTATCCCCGACAAGGGCAATCTCATTATCTGTTATCACGCTTACCGATCCTGATGTATGGCCGGGAGTATGTATCAGATATGCGTTGAATCCAAAATCTGAAAGTTCAAATTTCTCATCGAAAGTAAGATCATGTTTACAGGGCTGGTACAGGGCAACCGACCTGAATTTATTTGCAAAAGTTCTGACAAGGAACTTTGTGACGCGATTTGTCCCGGCAGGCAGAATATTATCACCGGTTGTCAGATAACCGGCTTCTGACTCATGAATGATTACACGGGCATTGTATTTCTCTTTGATTTTTGCGGCATTGGCTGCATGATCAAAATGTGAATGCGTAAGGATCAGCAGATCAATCTTATTTATCTTAAGCAGATCAAGTCTCCTTTGCAGCGTTCCCCACATGAATCCTGGTCCTGTGTCGACAAGGATATCGGCCTTCCCGTTTGTCAGAAGAAATACATTGCTCCGGCCTGAAAGAATCTGAATTATTCTGTTTCCGGAGGATGTGGTCCAGTTTCTCATACCTGTAAGTGCTGTAAAACAAATTTAAATTAATTGGATTATCTTCGGACAGAATTTTATCATGAATGGACATGAAAAAAATGAAACTTATACTTCCGGTCCTTATCATTCAGGCATTTTCAGCAATAATATCCGCACAGGAACCAACTGACCTCAGTGAAAGGATATCGCAACTGCCGCTGGCCACAAAGGAAGACTCACTCTCCTATGCACTCGCCCTTATGAATTACAGTTCGCTTGCAAAGGAAAATGTAAGTATAAACCCCCTTATTTTCGCAAAAGCGATGATTGAAGCAAAAGCAGGTAATCCTGTGTTGTCAGAAGAATCTGCCAGGAACATACTGATGGCTTATGTTAATAAAAGACAGGCGCGGCAAACAGAACTGGATAGGGCTGCCAGCAAGGATTATATTGATGCAAATGAAGCATTCCTGGCAAAAAACAAGGAAAAACCCGGTGTTAATGTAACTCCTTCAGGACTTCAGTATGAGGTAGTGACGATGGGAACAGGCCCGAAGCCCACAAGGGATAATGTGGTAAAAGTAAACTACACCGGTAAGCTCATCGATGGCACCGAATTTGATTCGTCGTATAAGAGAAACTCACCTGCCCAGTTTCCTCTGGGAGGGGTGATCCCCGGCTGGACAGAAGGCCTCCAGCTTATGCCCGCAGGGTCTAAATTCATCTTTTATATTCCTGAAAAGCTCGGTTATGGTTCAAGGGGCGCCGGGGATGCGATTAAGCCGTTTTCGACCCTTATTTTTGAGGTTGAACTACTTGAAATAGTACAATAAACTTATTACTGCCTTTTCCCCGATGTTCCCGCTCTCACAAGCGAAATAGTAGTTTCGTCGACAGTAATTATATGCCCTTTACCGGCTTTGTCGAAAAAAGGTTTTATGGTTTCCAGGAAAACGTCAATTTTATCAGCCTCATCAATTATCTCAACAACGAGAGGGATTTTTTCGGTAAGCTCCCACATTTTATTACTGTAAATTTCGCTGCTGGCGCCAAATCCCATTGTTCCCTTTAAAACCGTTGCACCTGCAATTCCCGATTTTTTAGCTTCAAAAACAATAACTTCATAGAGGGGAGTATGTTCGAACTTATCTGTCGAGCTGATATATATTCTGAGCCTTTTGGCCTTATCTCCGGGTTTCATGATTATAGGAGTTTAGTAATAAGGATACCGATGAATGTTGCAGCAATTCCAAGGAAAATACTTAATCCTGTATAAAGGAAAAAGTGAAAGAATGCTCCGTCGCGCAATAATGCAAGGTTTTCGTTCGCAAACGTTGAAAAGGTAGTGAATCCGCCGCAGAAACCTGCAGTAAGGAACAATTTCCATCCGGCGCCGAAGGTGGCACTTCGTTCCGACAGTCCATAAATCAGACCTATAAGAAAACATCCGGTTATGTTGACGATAAAGGTTCCAAGGGGAAATACCGACTGGATATTACTCTGGAAAAACCTCGAAGCCAGGAACCTGGAGACACTTCCCAGAAAGCCTCCTGCCCCGACAAGCAGTAAAGTGCGCAACATAAAACGTTTGTTTAATTCTCAAAGCTATAAATATTTGACCACAATATCGGCCCGCAGGATAAAATAAGACTTCAGATGCCCAAATACATATCCGGGATTACAAAAAGCTAATCGGTAACAGCCAATTATAAACCGTAACGTGCAATCCGTAAATTCCATGCACAAATCATTAAATGCTCCACTTATTTTTAAGATCGTGAAGGGGCATGTCCTCTTTACAGGACAGTAAAAGGAATGGCCATATTCCTTGACAATTATTATTTAACTAAACTAAATGCTATGAGAAAACTTCTCTTGATGTTTTTGGCTTTTTGCGGTCTTGTGCTTTCTGCATGGGCGCAGCAAAAAACCGT
Source organism: uncultured Rikenellaceae bacterium (assembly GCA_964633505.1). Taxonomy (GTDB): domain Bacteria; phylum Bacteroidota; class Bacteroidia; order Bacteroidales; family VadinHA17; genus LD21. The sequence goes on from CAZWHC010000003.1 coordinate 207,579, forward strand.
AACAGGTACTGTTACTTCTGCCGTGGAGGGAGAGGGAGCTTTACCAGGTGTTTCCGTATCAGTCAAAGGAACCACCATAGGTATTGTAACCGACTTAAACGGGAAATATACACTGGCAGTACCAACAAATGCCACAACCCTTGTTTTTTCGTATATAGGCATGAAGAAACAGGAGGCAGAGATCGGAACCCGGTCGGTAATTGATATGGTTCTTGAATCTGATGTTCTTGGTCTTGATGAGGTTGTTGTTACTGCACTTGGCGTATCACGCGAGAAGAAAGCAGTGGGATACTCTGTTCAGGATGTAAAGAACGATGTAATTGAGCGTACCGGTAATACCGATCTTGCCGGAGCTATTCAGGGCAAGATATCCGGAATAGATATAAAGCCGTCGAGCGGTATGCCAGGGGCATCTTCCCAGATTGTCATCCGCGGTGCACGTTCGTTCACGGGTAACAACACTCCCCTTTATGTTGTCGACGGCATGCCTATTGCTTCAACTGCCGATATCCAGTCGGGTACAAACGGCGATTTTTCACTCCGCGGTGATGGTGTAACGGGATCCGATATATCGAACCGTGCTGTCGATCTTAATCCTGCAGACATTGAAAGCATTACGGTGCTGAAAGGACAGGCCGCCGCCGCATTGTACGGAATACGTGCCTCAAACGGTGTAATTCTTATAACAACAAAAAGTGGCAGGAACAATGCACCCGGGAAACCGGTTATCTCTGTTTCCCATACAAGCGCTTTTTCGGAGGTCTCCCGTACTCCCGATTATCAGACTACCTACGCACAGGGTGTAAACGGTGCCTATGTACCAAACTCAACGCTTTCGTGGGGTCCCAAAATAGTTGATCTTCCCGATGATCCTGTATACGGAGGAAATGCCAATGGTCATCCCGGGAAGTTTTTTGTACCTCAGCTTGAACAGGGTCTCGTTGAGGATGCATGGGTAACACCGCAGGTCTTCAATAACTGGGACAGATATTTCAGAACAGGATATTCCGCAACCAACAATGTAAATGTAAGTCAGGCAATGGATAAAGGAAATTATTCACTCGGACTTACACAGACTTCACAAAGCGGAGTGGCACTGGCCTCCGGCATGAACAGATGGAATGGCAAGGCTTCTGCTGAAAGAAAACTGAATGATAATTTCACTTCGGGATTCAATGCCAATTTCTCAAGAACGGATATCGACAAGCTTCCTACAGCCAATGATGCAGCACTGGCTGGTGTTCTGGGCGCACCTGTCAGTTATAACCTGAGGGATTATCCATATTTCGTTCCGGGTAATCCCTACACTCAGATCTATTATCGCGGAGGAAGCTGGGATAACCCATACTGGTCAGCCGAACATACCATGTTCAATGAAAAAACCGACAGGTTTTTCGGAAACGGATATATCAATTACCAGACAAACCTGAATGAGAGAATGGATCTGAAAGTCCGTTATCAGCTGGGAGCAGATTCATATACGACAAATTACCAGGATGTATTCGAATACGGCCATGCAGGGAACACCGGGATGATAGATAATTACGGTATAACTTCCTTCATTGTCAACTCGCTGTTTACAGTAAATTTCGACTGGAACATGATAAGCGGACTTAACCTGAGTGCATTGATCGGCAATGAGTTTGACCACAATAAGACCAAGACTTATTCTGAGCATGGCGAGAATTTTAATTTCGGAGGATGGGCACATATCCGGAATGCCAATATTGTCACTGCCAACGAATCGAGAAATCAAAACCGTACTGTGGGTTTCTTCGGAAGCCTGTCCCTGAGCTGGAAATCGTTGTTTTTTCTGACGGCTACCGGTAGGAACGACATTGTTTCGACGATGCCTACAAACCACAGGTCATTTTTCTATCCTTCAGCCGCATTCAGTTTCGTGGCAACAGAACTTGATGCCGTTAAGAACATAAACTGGCTCTCCTTTGCGAAACTCAGGCTGTCGTATGCTGAAGTCGGACAGGCAGGAAATTATGTAAAGAACTATTTTACCTCCCCGAATTATGCGGGTGGCTGGTGGACCGGTTCTCCGGTAGTTTATCCAATAGGTGGAGTCAATTCCTACATTCCCAATAATATACAGTATGACCCCAACCTTGTTCCACAGAATACAAAGTCGTATGAAGCAGGTGCAGAACTGAAATTCTTCCAGAACCGCTTCGGAATCGATTATACATTCTCGCGCCAGAATGTCGTTGATCAGATCTTTGCCGTTCCCCTTGCAGGATCGACAGGGATAAGGTCGATGTTAATGAATGGCGGGAAGGTGCATACCCTGAGCCATGAAGTTGTTTTATATTTATCACCAGTAGTGTCGAAGAACTTCCAGTGGGATATAAATTTCAACTTCTCAAAGATCGACAACTATGTCGATGCCCTCGCACCAGGTGTCGAGAATATCTTTATCGGAGGATTTGATACTCCCCAGGTCAGAGCCCAGATCGGGGTAACATATCCCGTGATCTATGGTGAATCATTCCTTCGCAACGAGGAAGGTAAAGTTGTTGTTGAAGACAATCCGGCATCGCCTAACTACGGATTCCCTTTAACAGGAGGCCCTGCTGTAATAGGCAAGGTATCTCCCGATTTCATCCTGGGAGGTGGCTCCACATTCACCTACAGGAGATTTTCCCTTAATGCCCTTGTCGAATGGAAGCATGGAGGTAAAATGTATTCGGGAAGCAACGGACTGCTCGATTATTATGGCCTTTCGGAAAGGACAGGTGACCGCGAATCGACATTTATCTACGACGGAGTCAAATCAGACGGCTCCCCCAACGACATCGCGAGGGGAGGCCCCAACGACTCGTATGCACTTCAGAGTCTTCATACCAACATTCTTACTAACATAGACGAATATTACATTTTTGATAATTCATTCGTCAAACTCAGGGAAGTAGTTCTGAAATACAGACCTGAAAAGCTTTTCAAAAAACTTGATCTCGGCGTCTCTGTTTTTGCCAGGAACATCCTTCTCTGGACAGCTCTTCCAAACCTTGATCCCGAATCCAGTCAGGGAAATACAAACATGGGAGGCGCATTTGAAAGGTTTACTGTACCTCAGGTTTCAAGCTTCGGATTCAATATTGATTTAACTTTTTAATCTGTACAATCATGAAAAAAAATATTAATATTTTGATTGTTGCGCTCCTGACCCTTTCGCTTCTCTGGTCATGCTCGGAATCAATAATGGATGAAATAAATGAGAATGTGAATGATCCCAGCGACATGGAGAGCAGGCTTATAATAACTGATGCCATGACATCAAGTGCATTCTCGGTGGCAGGCGGTGATTTTAACTTTTTTGCTTCAATCTATATCGAGCATAACGCCGGAACCTGGGGTCAGTTTTATAATGCGGATATAAGATCGTCTCAGCCTTCGAGCTCGGCAACCTATAACAATACATGGAATTCAGTATATGCAACCCTTTACAGCCTTAAACTTGTCAGGGAAAAATGTTCTGAAGGCGGTTCCGAAGAAGGCAGCTATCATACCCTGGGAGTTGCACAGATCCTGACGGCATACAACCTTGCCATACTTACAGATGTAATGGGTGATGTTCCCTGGAGTGAGGCAATCCAGCCGGGAGTGATCTTTACACCTGTTCTCGACAAGCAGCAAAATATCTATCAGGACATTTTCAAGCTTCTTGACGATGCAATCACAAACCTTGGCAAGACATCAATCTATCCTTCCCTGGGAAACCAGGATCTGATATATGCCGGAGATACTGAAAAATGGAAGAAATTTGCCTATGGACTGAAAGCCCGCTATACAATGCGTCTTTCGCTCAGGACTCCGGCATATGCTGATGTGATCTCCTTCGCTGATCAGTCGTTTGACTCGGCTGCCGAACAGGCCCAGTTCATCTATAACGGGAATACAACGCAAAGTCCTTTCTATTGCATGTTCCAGGATCGTGATTATTATGGAGCCAGCCAGAGCCTGCACGACAAACTTGTTGAAAGGAACGATCCGAGGGATGAAATATTCTTCACAACATATCCAGGCGTCGGAGGCGATCTTGTATTTGCCCCGAACGGCACCGCCAACCAGATCCAGGGGTATTACTCCATATCTGCAATCAGCACAATCAGCGCTCCGACATACTTTCTGAGCTATCATGAACTTGAGTTCCTGAAGGCAGAAGCCTATGTCCGCCTGAACAACCTTCCGGCTGCCGAGCTGGCTTTGAAAAATGCAATAACTGCAGCTTTCATGAAGGTAAATATTGGCCTCACCGCCGGGGATGCTGAGACATATTTCACAGCCAACGTAAAGTCAAAATTTGATCTTAATCCCCTGTCGGAAGTTATGAACCAGAAATACATCGCCTTCTTTGAAGAAGAAGCAATCGAGGCATACAACGATTTCAGAAGGCTGCAGGCAATGGGCAATGATGTCATCAACCTTGAAAATCCACTTAACTCAACAAGGTTCCCCAATCGCTTTTCATATGGCTCTGAAGATGTTACGACAAATACAAACGTCCGTAATGCCTATGGCGACGGGATGTATGTTTATACTGAGAAAGTATGGTGGGCAGGAGGTACCAGATGAGGGATTTAATCACAAGATTTAAACATTTTAAAATTTCAAGGATGAAGAATTTAAAAACTATAGGATTTATTGCCATGCTTTTTGTACTGGCTGCCGGTTGCGAGGAGCTTCCCGATCCGGCCGGAGTCAGGGGTACGGCAGTTGTACCCGCGATAACCGACCTTAATCCGGGTGTGTTCGATTCAAAGGATCTTGAGAATTCCTATATCGAATTTGTAATAACTGTCCCCGAAGGGACCAAACCCGACAAGATAACTGTCGTTGCATCATATCTCGATAATTTTGAAAGGATAACAATGTCAGAGGCTACGACATTCCCTGCCACTGTCAGGATAAAATCGAAGGATGTCATTGAAAAACTCGGGATACAGTCTGGTGATATTGAAAATGGTGATATTTTCACCTTTGAACTGCTTACCCAGGCTAACAACTTGACAACACGTTCAGTTGCAGTCCTTTCAATACCTGTTGCATGCGGCTATAATGTTAACCTTGCAACAGGGAACTATCATTGTGTCTCACCCGACTGGGGATCGGACGGTACTATAACCCTGACCGCGGATCAGGTAAATCCTTACAAAATATATGTAAGCGGACTGGAGGAGATAGAAGGCCTTACGGAAGATCTTGGACCTCTTGTGATTTATATTGATCCGGCAACATTTAGTGTCACTGCTCCCCTGAAGGCAATTGCATCGGAGGCATGGGGTTATGGGGCTATTTCATATTCCGGAACAGGTGTTTACAGTTCCTGCGATGGCAACTATACAATGTATTTTGAGATATCACTGGAAGCCCTGGGAAGTGTCGGACAATATTCGTTCACCTTCACAAGGAATCAGTAAGCAGCTTTAAAAGTTAAAGAACTGTAAAATAAAATTGTTTTAACCGCAAAGTGCGCTGAGCTTATTCGCAAAGTGCGCAAAGATACAGGTATCAGAATAATCTTTGCGTACTTTTGCGTCAGCTCCGCGTTCTTTGCGGTTTTTTTTGATGTCTGAAATGGAAATGGCTGCTCCCTTTACATAATATTCATACCTTTAGATTCTTAACAAAAAATCGCAGGTATTCCAGGATGACAAGATACCGGTTTGCATTTATTTTGATCCTGTTACTCCCCGGAGCAGCCCTCAACGCCCAGGTCAGAGGATGTACCGATAAACTTGCCGTTAATTACAATGCCTCAGCAACACTTAACGACGGGAGCTGCCTGTATAATCCGGCCAACTTAAAGCCTATGGCCTCCCTTCAACTGCAGGGAGTACTTGCCGAAACTTCCGGACTTATTTTCTGGGACAATATGCTCTGGACTCACAATGACAATATTGACACAAATATTTATTCCCTTGATACTGTCTATGGAAGTATAGTAAATACGATTCCTCTAAAAGGTGTTATTAACAATGACTGGGAGGAAATATCACAGGATGATGAATATGTATATGTGGGAGATTTTGGAAACAACTATGGCAACAGAAAAGATCTGAAAATACTAAGAATCAGGAAATCTTCAATTGTCGATGACTCTCCTGAAATTGATACTATCGGTTTTTCGTACCCGGATCAAATTGATTTCAATCCTGCTGAGGCAAACAATACCGATTTTGACTGTGAAGCATTCATATTATCAGGCGATTCGGTTTACCTTTTTACAAAACAATGGAACACCCGCGGAACAAGCGTTTATTCTCTCCCGAAAGTTCCCGGTGAGCATATTGCAAGGCTGAGATCGTCGTATGATGTAAATGGGCTGATAACCGGGTCGGTATTTATTGAATCAAAAGGGATAGTTGTACTTTCGGGATACAGCCGGACACTGGATCCGTTTTTATATCTTCTTTATGATTTCTCCGGCGCTGACTTTCTCGGGGGCAATAAAAGAAAAGTTGAAATAAATCTTCCCTCCCATCAGGTCGAAGGTATTGCATCGTCAGACGGAATTAAATATTATGTAACAAATGAGCACTTCTCATTTCCGCCTCTGATAAACGTTTCTCAGAAAATCCATATTTTCAACCTCAGCTCATTCCTTGGCTTTTATACCGGTTTAAATATTCCTTTCCCCGATAATTCAAACAACTATATTATTTCTCCCGTTCCGGTCCATGATCAGCTGAAGGTCAGAAGCATGCCCCTGCTTGTACCTTCTCACTACTCACTGGTCAGTCTTACCGGTCAGGTAGTGATTGCAGGGGTGCTCGAATCGGATGAATCGATGATAGATGTTTCAGGTCTTAGCCCGGGCGCCTATATCCTGAGAATAGGAGAAAACAAAAAACATGCTTACAGGTTTATTAAGGACTAAGCCTTTTATGGTCAGCTCTTTGGAGAGCCCGCAGTTAGGATCTCCTTTCCGAAAGTCATGCATTCTGAGCGTTTAAGGTTGTCGTACTCAGGCATTTTATATCCTTCCATCTGCTTCCTTACATCAGGCTCCATAAGCCCGTATGTTATCCTGCCCAAAAAAACCCTGGAAGGCAAATTGCTTACTCCGCATAATGAAGCGATGTGATCATCGATAAGCAATTTCACGGTTTCGGCAGTCGGCGGCTTCATCATATTTCCACAGACTGCGAAATAACCCCTGATCTTTGATTTCAGCGCTTCCCTGTTTCTTCCGATGTAATCCTGAAGTTCCTGTGACACTTTGCCGCTGCGGATAGCTCCTCCTATAATAACATGATCATATCCCGAAAGGTCGGGGTTCTCCCTCACGTCAAAAACATTTGCGATACCGTCCATTCCTTCTGAAATCCATACACCGGCATCCCTTGCCGAACCGCACCATGTCCAATAAAGCACTGCCCACTTCTTGTCAGAAGACCTCGGATAATATTCAAGGGAAGATCCCTTTTTTGTAATTATCAAGGCTCCCAGAGTCAGTAATCCTGATTTAATGAATGTACGTTTTTCCATTTTCTGCTGTTGAATTTCTGATTGTTATAAATTTCACGATAAATCTAGTGATAAAATTTCCACAAAAACCATTTTATGTAACAATACCAAATATTCAGGTTGAAAGACAGTTTCTTAACTGTTCCGCTTACATGGAAATAAACATTCACGCGTGTTTACCAAATCTCCTTGATTCACCGCGGAGAAATGGATTCATCCATAACCTTAATAAGAACCTGATTATGGAATACATAATATTTTCTTTTGTAAATTGCACATCAAAAAACACTATCCATGAAAAGATTCCTTTTTGTTTTGCTCCTATTATCGGCATACAGCGTAACGTTTTCACAGACCGGAGCCCTGTGGCTTCGTTATCCGTCAATATCTCCCGACGGGAGTAAAATAGCCTTTACATATAAGGGCGACATATACATTGTTCCTTCCGAGGGCGGAACTGCAACTCCCCTTACATTTCATGAAGCACACGACTTTATGCCTGTATGGAGCAACGACGGCAGATCGATTGCTTTTGCCTCAGACCGTTATGGCAATTTCGACATTTACATTGTTTCAGTATCAGGGGGTGAACCCAAAAGACTTACTTTCCATTCTTCGAATGAATATCCTTACTCGTTTTCGGCCGACAACAGCTATGTGATCTTTGGCGGAACAAGGCAGGATGCTGCATCACACAGACAATATCCCACCGATTCCCAACCCGAGGTATACAGGGTTCCTTCCGGCGGAGGAAGCATCGGCCAGATCTGGACAATACCGGCGGAGGATATCAATATCTCACGCGATGGGAACTATTTCGTCTACCACGATAAAAAGGGGGGAGAGAATGCATGGAGAAAACATCATACTTCGTCGATCGCAAGGGACCTGTGGATATGGGACAGCAATTCAGGAGCACACAGGATGCTCACAACATACAAAGGAGAAGACAGGACTCCAGTCTTTTCCCCCGATGAAAAATCACTATATTTTCTCAGTGAAGAAAGCGGATCCTTCAATGTTTACAGCCTTTTGATCTCAGATCCTGCACAAAGGAAACAGTTAACTTTTTTTAAGGGCGGACCTGTCAGATTCCTCTCATCGTCCGATGGAGGAAAGCTTTGCTTCGGGTACGACGGATCGATATATACCATGCAGCAGGGAGGCCAGCCTCAGAAGCTTTCTGTAACTGTCAGCACTGCGGAAAAGAACAATCCCGAACAGGTAATGGAAGTAAACGGGAATGTCCGTGAGATGGCCGTTTCACCCGACGGTAAAGAAGTTGCCTTCATTGTCAGAGGAGAAGTATTTGTTTCATCAGCCGATGGCGGGATCACAAAAAGGATTACGAATACTCCTGAAGAGGAAAGGTTCCTGGGCTTCTCTCCTACCGGCGATTCGCTTATTTATGCAAGTGAAAGGGGAAATACATGGAAAATCTTTGTTTCAAGGATTGTAAACCCGGGCGAGCCTTATTTCTATGCATCAACAGTTGTAAAGGAAGAACCTCTGATCAGCAGCACACACGACAGCTATCAGCCTAAAATCTCCCCCGACGGCAGGGAACTTGCCTATATAGAGGACCGCAGGTCACTCAAAATATTCAACATTAAAACCAAACAGACACGCACCCTGCTTACACCCGAAAATTTGATCTACATGTCGGAGGGAGACCAGTATTTCCAGTGGAGCCCCGACAGTAAATGGCTGCTTGCAGAATATTCGCCTGTAATGTCGAATTCGGAAGTTGCTCTTATTCCTGCCGATGGCAAATTGAAGCTGACAAACCTTACAAGGAGCGGATATAACGATTCCCGGCCGGTATGGGTTAACGGCGGAAAGCAGATTCTCTGGTTCAGCGACCGCGACGGACTGAGAAGCTATGCAAACAGCGGAGACCGCCAGGCCGACGTTTACAGCATGTTCCTTACACGCGATGCATGGGATCGCTTCAGAATGAGCAAGGAAGACTATGCCCTTATGAAGGAAATGGAAAGCAAGGCAAAGGAGAAAGAGAAGAAGGAAAAGGAAAAAGAGACTGCCGACAAAAAGAAAAAGGCTCCCGAGATAAAAAAAGACACTTCTGTTGTATTTGAACTGGACGGCATATATGAGAGAAAAGCGAAGCTTACAATAAACTCTTCATCGCTAGGCGATGCAGTCCTGTCGAAGGACGGGGAAAAGCTTTATTATCTTTCCAGGTTTGAAAAAGGACTCAACCTGTGGTCTACAAACCTGAGGACAAAAGAGACAAAGATGGAGCTGTCGCTCGATGCCGACAGGGCAAGCCTGATGTGGGACAAGGACATGAAAAACCTTTTCCTCCTGGCCGATGGAAAGATATCAAAGATAAATCCCGATGGGTGGAAAAAAGAAGCAGTATCGTTCAAAGGTGAAATGACAATAGATCTCGATGCAGAAAGGGAAGTTATGTTCGACCACGTATGGCACAGGACAAAAGCCATGTTTTATATTTCTACCTTCCATGGCGCCGACTGGGATCAGCTTTATACCGATTATAAGAAATTCCTGCCCCACATCGGCGACGGGCACGAGTTCTCAGAACTTCTGTCGGAGATGCTGGGCGAGCTTAATGTGTCACATTCAGGATCACGATACAACACCTCAGCCCAGAGTGGTGATAATACCGCATCACTTGGAATTTTCATGGATTACGGTTTTACGGGCAATGGAATCAGGGTTGAAGAAATCATAAAGGATGGACCTCTCGATAAAGCAAATATAAATATTAAACCGGGGATGATAATCGAGCAGATTGATGGCGACTCAATAACCACCGGCCGCGATATAGCATCGTACCTAAACCGTAAAGCCGGGAAATTTACGTTGCTCACAGTATTTGATCCCGTGGCAAAGTCGAGACAGAATATTACAATGAAACCCATTACAAGGAACGAGGAGAATACTCTTCTCTATAAGCGCTGGGTTCGGCTTAATCAGGATGAGGTCGACAAACTTGCAAACGGACAGATAGGTTATGTTCATGTTCCGGGAATGTCGGACGGCCCTTACCGCACTGTATATGAGGAGATGATGGGTAAATATTCCGACAGGAAGGGTGTAATAGTCGATACCCGCTTTAACAGCGGCGGTGATCTCGTTTCGGACCTTACCATGTTCTTTACCGGCAAGAAATACCTTGAATATTCGACCGAAAGCAGGCCAGTCGGATATGAACCCAATTTCAGGTGGACAAAACCGACAGTGGCAATGTTCAATGAGGCAAACTACAGCGATGGTCATTGTTTTGCCTGTGGTTATAAGGAACTCGGCATCGGAACGACTGTCGGCATGCCTGTTCCCGGCACATGCAGCTATGCAGGATGGGAGATGCTTCAGGACGGAACAACTATGTGGGGCGCTGTGCCTGTCAGTACAAAAGATATTAACGGTAACTGGCTTGAGAATGCGGAGACAGCTCCCGATGTGCAGGTTAAAAATGAACCTTCAGCAATAAGCGGTGGACGCGATCAGCAGCTTGAACGTGCAGTTGAGGAGCTGCTTAAAGTTGTAAAATAGATCCAAATTTAAATAATCCTTCCCATGGGTACAGAACAAAAAATAACTCCGCTGACTGCATCAGGAAGAATCACCTCAGTTGACTTCTTCCGGGGATTTACAATGTTCCTGCTGGCCGGAGAGGCCGCTGAACTTTATTCCATACTGCTGGAATCCAACAACGGATTTATACACTTCCTTGGAAATCAGTTTCACCACCATGAATGGCATGGTTTGCATTTCTGGGATCTTATCCAGCCATTTTTCATGTTCATTGTCGGAGTCGCAATTCCCTTTGCGGTCGCCAACAGGCTGAAAAAAGGTGACAGCGGAAGGAAAGTCACACTGCATGCCTTTAAGCGCTCATTCCTACTCCTTTTTTTCGGCTGGGCCCTCTATTTCGTCGATGCCGGACATCTTGTTTTCAGATTCCAGAACGTCCTTGCCCAGCTTTCAGTAACATATATTGTCGCATTTCTTATAAGAAATAAAAGTTTCAGATTCCAGATAATCTTCACTCTGACAATACTTCTTCTGATCGATCTGGCTTACAGGTTTTTCCCTGTTGAAGGCTTTAACAATCCCTGGGTGAATTTCGAAAACCTGGGCGCCTGGTTCAATAATAAGATCGAAGGCGTACAGAAAGCCAGCGAATGGGCAACACTCAACTTTGTATCCACAACGGCTCATACGGTATGGGGGGTGCTGTGTGGCAAAATACTTATGAGCGACAAAAGTTCTGCACAGAAAATCAAAACACTCGCCATCGGAGGGATTTCCGCACTGGTTATAGGGTATGGCCTTGATCTTCTGAATATAACCCCTATAATTAAGAAGATCGCCACATCATCGTTCGTTTTTGCAAGCGGAGGATGGGCAATACTTGTTCTTGCTTTCTGCTACTGGCTTATCGATGTGAAGAAGATTTTCGTCAAAGGATCATGGTTCTTTATAGTTGTGGGAATGAACAGCATCTTTATTTATCTTTTCTTTTCAATCGGCGGAGCCAATCTGCTTGAAAGAATAGCTAAACCGTTCAGCGAACTTCTGTTCTCATGGTCAGGCGAAATATTTACTTCAGTGATAACAAGCCTGTCAGTATGGGGTGCGATGTGGTACCTGTGCTACTGGCTTTATAAAAACAGGCTTTTCATTAAAATCTGATTATTAAGGATAGTTGTTTTCAAATGAATAATGACAAAATCGTGGCCGGATTTATCGGAGCGGGGGGAATAGCACGCTCACATGTCTTCTCCCTTAATTCCCTTAAATATTATTACAATGATGTTCCCGGCATTGAGCTTGCTGCAGTTTGTTCGGGAAGAAAGGAGAGCCGCGAAAACTTTGCCCTGCGTTATGGTTTCGGCAGGGCATGCGACCTTGATGAATTCATAAGTGATGACAGGATCGACACTGTCTTTATCCTGGGGCCAAACAAGGTCCATTATGAACATTTCAGGGCTGCACTTGGGATGAAATCCATCAGAAGAATCTATCTCGAAAAACCAGTCTGCTCGAATACTGAAGAGGAACATAAAATGAGAGAACTGGCAGGATCACATCCTGAGGTCAGGTTCCAGGTTGGTTTTCAATACCTGTTTTCATCAGCCGTGAGGGATGCGCTTATCCTGTGGAAGTCGGGAAGACTTGGGAAACCAGTACATTTTGATTTCAGGTATTATCACAGCGATTACCTGAGAAAGGAGTACCGCGAAAAAAGGACGAACAGGCTCACTCCTGCACCCGACGGCGGGGCAATGGCCGACCTTGGCTCACATGCACTAAGCTTTCTTATTGCCTTCCTTGGCAAAAAGCTGAGGATAACAAGCGGCATTCAGGCCGGCCGGTTTGATGATGTTCCCGATGGATCGGACCTTTTCAGCCAGATATCAGTTCTGGATGAAGCAACATTTGCTGCCGGCACCCTATCCTCAAGCAGGATAAGCTCAGGAACCGGCGATTATCTTTCATTTGAGATTTTCGCCGAGAAAGGAGCCCTTAAGTACTCCACGCTTTCGCCTGATCTTTTTGAGTACTTCACTGAGGAATCGGGAGTCTGGACAAAACAGGTGTCCGGAAGTCATTACAGGCCTTATACAAGCTTCCCGTCGGGACATGTTCCGGCAGGCTGGCACAGGCCGATGATACATGGACACTATGTATTCATAAAGGGATTGACATCTGACCCCGTTGTTCCGGATATAGAGCATGGCCTGGAGGTTCAGAGACTGGTAAGAGAAACCGCCGGCCATCTAAGATCGTTCAGAAATCTCAGAGACAAATAAGGCAAATTATAACAACATTTACGTCATGAAGATCCCTTTTGTATTACGGGGAATATTTATCCTGATGGCATTACAGGCATTACAGGGTTTATATTCAGGGGAACCCGGCAAGTCCTCGGACCAGCTTCCGGGAAGTTTCAAAAAATTCAATATCCCTTCATTCGGAGAAAATGTTTTTGTCTTCGATCCTTCAATGCAGATGAAGGATATCCAGACAGTCATCGATTCTGTTTTTGCCCGTCAGTCGGCAAGGCGAAGTGAATTCTCGGATAACCGTTATGCACTTCTTTTCAAGCCTGGTAACTATAACCTCGATGTCAGGGTCGAATATTATACCCAGGTGCTTGGGCTTGGGCTTTCGCCCGGCGATGTTGTGATAAATGGCGCTGTCAGGTCAAATACATTGCACAGAAAAAGCGTCCTTGTTAATTTCTGGAGGTCGGTGGAAAACCTGACAATCGTTCCTCCCCGCGACTCAGCAATGATTTGGGGCGTATCGCAGGCCTCTCCCCTGAGAAGGGTACACGTGAAAGGCGATCTTCAGCTTTTCGACAAGGGATATGCAAGCGGAGGCTTTCTTGCCGACTCGAAGATCGACGGTCTTGTAAGTTCAGGTCCTCAGCAGCAATGGTTCACAAGAAATACCGACATGAATAAATGGGTCGGCGGCAACTGGAATATGATGTTCGTAGGTGTCAACGGCGCCCCTGCCGAAAACTGGCCGGAGCTTCCTTATACAACAATAGCCACAACCCCTTTTGTCCGCGAAAAACCATTTCTGGCCTTCGACGGGAGAGAATTTGTTATCTGCGTTCCGGCCATCAGACGGAACAGCACGGGACCTGGCTGGACCGACGCAAATGAATTACAAAAAACCCTCAGCCTGAATAAATTTTATATTGCCCTCCCCGGGATCGACAATGCCGCTTCAATCAACAAAGCCCTTAAAAAGGGAAAGAACCTGTTTCTGACTCCAGGAAGATATATGCTCGAGAGCAGCCTTAAGATCACAAAACCAGGTACAATAGTTATGGGGACAGGCCTTGCAACCCTTATTCCCCAAAAAGGAAATGCTGCTGTGGAAATAGCTGATGTCGATGGAGTTATTGTTAGCGGAATAACAATAGATGCAGGCAGTAACTTTTCTGAAAAACTTTTTGAAATCGGTAAAACCCGGTCATTGAAGCGCCACGCTGAGAATCCTGTATTCCTTTACGACATATTCTTCAGGGTCGGCGGACCGGCCGAAGGATCAGCTTCTGCATGCCTTGTAATAAACAGCAATGATGTTTATGTCGATCATGTATGGCTCTGGAGGGCCGATCACGGCAACGGGGTAGGCTGGGACAGGAACAGGTGCGCTAACGGCCTTATAGTGAATGGCAATAATGTTACAATATACGGTCTTTTCAATGAGCATTTCCAGAAATACCAGACCCTCTGGAACGGCGAAGACGGGAAAGTATATTTCTACCAGAGCGAAATGCCCTACGATCCTCCTTCTGTAGAAGCCTGGAAGCATAACGGGACATATGGCTATGCTTCATACAAGGTTGCTGATAATGTAAAGAACCACGATGCCTGGGGAATCGGAATTTATAACGTCTTTTATGATGCACCCGTCATCGTCGACAATGCAATTGAAACACCTCTTCATCTCGAAAACAGGATTCATAACAAGATAATATTCTGGCTTAACGGGAATAAGGAGAGTGTGGTAAAAAGCATAATAAACGGGAAGGGCGGTCAGATTGATGTGAATAACAGGAAGGCGGTGATGAAATAAAAGACCCGCGGCATGAGGTATGCGGTTCGCGGCGTGCGGCAGATCGAAAGAAGTCAGGAATATTTAATAAATGCTGTTTTCAAATTATAATTTGATGGAAAAATGAACAACGAAAAACAGGTAATAATTATCGGGGCCGGATTTGCAGGTCTTGCTGCGGGAATATACGGTCAGATGAATGGTTACAAAACCACAATATTTGAAATGCACGACAAACCAGGAGGTTTATGCACCTCATGGAAAAGAAAAGGATACACTATCGACGGATGCATCCACTGGCTCGTAGGTTCGAATCCCAACAGCGAAATGCACGACTATTGGGAAGAGATCGGACTTATTCAGGGACGGGAATGCATTTATATGGATTCGTACATGCAATATGAATGCCCCGACGGGAGGATCATCACCTTTCACAGGGATATTGATAAACTCGAAAAGCAACTCATTGAATTCTCACCGCAGGATAAAGCCCATATAAGGGGATTCATAAACGGTATTAAGCTGAGCATGAATTTTAACCAGCCTTCAAAACATGCTTCATTTTTTGAACGGCTTTACAAAAAGCTTCTGCTCTATTCGACATTTGTGACCAAAGGTAAACAGATGCAATACTGGATGAAGGTTACAGGAAAGGAATTCGCGGATGGCTTTAAGGATCCTGATCTGAGAAATGCCTTCAGTGAAATGTGGATCCCGGAGTTTTCGATACTTTTCATGTTCTTTACCTTCGCATACCTTAATGCAGGGAATGCCGGCTATCCGCTGGGTGGTTCAATGCCTATGTCGAGGGCGCTTGAAGAAAAGTACCTTAGCCTTGGGGGAACGATTGTCTGCAACAGCCGCATCTCAAAGATAATTACCGAAAATAACAGGGCTACGGGTGTGATTGTTGATGACGGAAAGGAATACAGAAGCGATATTGTAATATCTGCGGCCGACGGATATAGCACGATTTTTAAAATGCTCGACGGAAAATATACCGATGATAATATCAGGAAAATATATGAAAAATGGATCCCCTTTCATCCTCTTATTTTCGTCGGACTGGGCGTAAACCGGCGTTTTGATGAGATTCCCTTATCGGTTTCCGGATTCAGCTTCCCGTTAAAAGAGGAAGTGGTTATCGCCGACAAAAAAAGAACCCGTCTGCCTGTACACCTTTACAATCACGATCCTTCAATGGCTCCCGAAGGAAAGACGACGCTTACGGTAATGCTCGAAACAAATTATGAATACTGGAAGAACCTTAAAAGTGACAAAACAGCCTATGTCAGCAAAAAAGAAGAGATCGCCGGGCAGGTTATCAGCCTTCTTGAACAACGTTTCCCGGGTATCTCATCACAGGTTGAAATGACAGATGTTGCGACTCCCACGACTTTTGAGAGATACACAGGCAACTGGAGAGGAAGTTTTGAAGGATGGCTTATCACACCTGATAATGCAAACACTATCATGAAGCCCATGTCGCAGACCCTTCCGGGGCTTGAAAATTTCTACATGTGCGGACAATGGGTAGAACCGGGAGGTGGATTGCCGACAGGCCTTTTGTCGGCCCGCAGGCTTTTTAAGGCAATCTGCAAAAATGACGGTAAGAAATTCATTACTACAAAAGCCTGATTTTGAAGATGGTGATGTTGCGCAGGGCTTCGGGAATGTGATTGGAGAAAAGATACAGATTTGTGATACAACAATTATGAATCGGTGAAATCAACATTATCGCCGGTCCAATTCCATGGATTGTTTCTTATATATTTTCTAATTGTATTCATCCCTTTCTCATCATTTATAATGTGATCATAAAATCTTGATTGCCATATAAATGATTCATATCCGTTTTTGTTGCACCATCGTTTTACGGCCGATTTATAATGATTTATCACCATTGAAACCGACCCCGCAACGGGTCGTCCGAATTTGTTGAATAGGGACATGCCATGGCATGTCCCTATTTTTTCATCATGGCATGTCCCTATTTTTTCATCATGGCATGTCCCTATGTCGGACATGCCATGGCATGTCCTTATTTTTTCATCATGGCATGTCCTTATATCGATTATTCCATGGACATGATTTGGCATTATTACAAATGCATCAAGAACGGCATGAGGGAAATGATCGGGTATGCATATCCAAAATTGCTTCGCTATTAACCCGATCGCCGAATATTCTATTTCGCCGTTCATTATTTTACCGAAATAACATTCCCTGTTACCTGTGCAAATCGTAACAAAATGTGAAGATTCACTTCGGTAATCAAAATTCCTTAATCTGATGACTTTGCGTTCGTGTCGCATAATCCACAGATATCCATTAAAAATTATGACATAATTCCAGCGAGACTTCCGGAAAGCATACTTTGCTAATTCAAATTTATATTAATTTCCCCGATTTCATATTGTGAGGGGTAATATTGATGAAATAAAATCAATGGTTACATTTGTCTATCTGTTAAAACCATTATCTAACCTATAAACATCATCCATTATGACAAAACACCTGTTTTCTGCAATTCTGGCATTTTCCCTGTTTTGCTCCTGTTCTTATTCCCAGCAGGCTCTTTTCGGAGGAACCGACATCACATCACCCGAAGTAAATGCCGACAATACTGTTACTTTCCGGTTTCTTGCTCCCGATGCAAGGGAAGTAAAAATATCAGGCGACTGGATGCCTGCACAGGGCTGGACTCCAGGTTCAGAGTTAATGAAAAAGGGTGAAAAGGGGATATGGACTTATACAACTTCAGCCATTTCATCTGACCTTCACAGCTATTCTTTCATTGCCGACGGAATAAAATGTACGGATCCAAACAATGTATACCTTATCAGGGATGTTGCATCCGTAACAAATGTGTTTATCACCGGAGGCGGCAAAGGAGATCTTTACAAGGTAAATAATGTACCTCACGGATCGGTTACAAGGCGCTGGTACAATTCCCCATCACTCGGTATGACGCGAAGGATAACTATTTATACCCCTGCAGGTTATGAAACAGGGAAGGAAAGCTACCCGGTTCTCTATCTGCTTCATGGCATGGGAGGCGATGAGGAGGCATGGATAAACCTCGGAAGAACATCCCAGATCCTCGATAACCTGATTGCCCAGGGAAAAGCCTTACCAATGATAGTAGTGATGCCGAACGGGAATGTCGCACAGGAGGCAGCACCCGGCGAATCAAGCCTTGGTTTCTACAAACCGACAATGCAGCTTCCGAACACGATGGACGGGAAATATGAGGAGACTTTCGGGGATATTATTAAATTCGTTGAAAGCAATTACCGTGTAGTTGCTAAAAAATCAGGAAGGGCAATAGCAGGATTGTCGATGGGTGGTTATCACTCCCTTCATATCTCAAGATATTATCCAAACACATTTGACTATATAGGTCTGTTTTCAGCAGCTATCACTCCCGATGCAAAAGTAACTTCAAAAGTGTACGAGAATTTCGACGCCACCCTGAAACAGCAGAAAGATAACGGATATAAGCTTTACTGGATAGGAATCGGAAAAGATGATTTTCTGTATAAATACAATAATGAATACAGGAAAAGCCTCGATGGCATTAATATGCCTTATGTTTACCGTGAAAGCGAAGGTGGCCATACCTGGACAAACTGGAGAGTCTACCTTTCGGAATTTGTTCCTATACTTTTCAGGTAGTATAATTTTGGTGCTGGGTGCAGGGTGCTAGGTACTGGGTGCAGGTTGCTATTTATTAACGTTTTAACTTGCAACCTGCAACTTGCAACCTGCAACCTCTTACCTCCTTTTCAGCCATTCTTCAGGTACTGGTATAATACAGATATTCATCGACCTGTTGTTATCCGAAAGCATCGCCGACTGGATCTCTATCCTTGTACCATCGGGACTGAAGGTAGGGTGCGGATGATCGGCAGCAGTGACCTTATGTCCGGCTGAAAGGAGCATCATCTCATGCGTTCGCCTGTCGATCAGATATATGTTCCTTGCAAAATCATCGCCTACCGCCCATCTGCCGTCGGCCGAACCATTTACATGCCAGAGGCCGCTTCCCGAGGGAGTCTGTCCTGCAATCGTCATCTCCCCGGTTCTGATGTTTACAATAGCCAGCCCCGTCGGCTTTTCGCGCGTCCCGGAAGGTCCCCATCCGGGTTCCTGTCCGGGATTTGCCGGATCTGGCGGCCTGGCCTGCAGATCCTTTGCCTGATCTCCTTTCCCTGTTCCGACAGGACGATGCCCCATCAATGCAAAGGCGACTTCATCCTTTGTGATCACAACCTCATGGGTTACCCATTCATACTCTGCCTCAGGATACAGGGGACGGAGGCCGGTGCCGTCGGATTTTACGATCCATGTCCTCTGGAGGGCCTTACCGCCTGTTTCCCAGCAAAAGACTATCTCGCCGGGCACCCAGGGATTCGCCTGTATGTGCCCTGTCTGGAACGGTAATGCAACGACAAATCTTATCTCTTTTGTCGTGATATTCATGCTGCTTATTCCCGACGGGCCGGCGCCCATTTTTCGCGGACCAAATGGCGGCTCAATCTTTGTGCCTGCAGGCAGATGTTTTGCAGCCTCCGTCTTTCCAACCCTGAAATATACCCATTCTTCATCCGCGTCGAGAGCCATATCGCCTCCAGCCTCCATAGCGGCAGGAATTGTGCCGCATACCCTCTGGTATTCATTTTCAGGTTTCAAACTGCCCGATTCACTGTCGGCAAAAAGCTTTTCGAGATCCACTTCAATCACCTGTACAGATCCGCCCTTTGTCTGCCCCACCTGCCGCAGGGCCATTCTCATATAATAAAGCTTCATCGATTTCTTGGCAATGCAAAGCGTACCCATGTAACCGCCATCGGTTACCTGAACGATGTCGCCTGTTTCCTCGTTTACTGCCAGGGTCTCGCCGGGAACCCTGCTCGACCTGAAAATAAGCCATTTCCCGTCGGCGGTCCACTGACGGTGGGTCTGGTAGATCTTCGAATCACCGGCCGGGGTGCTTGTGAGAAATGTTAACTGAATGCCTGTCACGGGGTCGGTAACAACTTTCTTCTCCGAAGGGAAGCGCCTGCCGATCTGTGCAGCAGCAGACATGGAAACCAGCGTCAGAATGAGCAAGGTTGCAATTGATTTGCAAAAAGGCAGGTTTATCATGGATATGATTATTAATGTGCCAACATTTGGTTACAGAACTGTTTAAAGATCCTGTTTTACCACGAAGTACACAAAGGTTATCGCTAAGGTTCACAAAGGATGTTGCGGTCTTTGGTCTTCCCAGCAACCAGCACCCAGCAACAAGAAAAAGTCTTCGGTCCTAACCCACCCCTAACCTCACGCTGGAGCGTGGCAGGCTCTCCATGGAGGGGATCTAAAAGCATTTGCCTTCGGTCTTCCCAGCACCCAGCAACCAGCAACCAGCAACAATAAAAAGCTTTGTTCACACAATCTTCTTATACTTTATCCTCACAGGTGTGGTATCCGCAACCCGCTTTTTATAGTTTTCCTCATAATCCGAATAGTTGCCTTCGAACCACACAACCTTCGAATCACCTTCAAAAGCCAGAATATGTGTGGTTACCCTGTCGAGGAACCATCTGTCGTGGGAAATAATTACAGCGCATCCGGCGAAACTCTCAAGACCCTCCTCCAGGGCCCGCAGCGTATTAACATCTATGTCGTTTGTGGGTTCATCGAGGAGAAGGACATTTGCTCCCGATTTGAGGGTAAGGGCAAGGTGAAGCCTGTTCCTCTCCCCACCCGAGAGAACTGCGCATTTTTTTTCCTGGTCGGCCCCGGTAAAGTTGAACCTCGAGACATAGGCGCGGGCGTTTACAAGCCTGTTTCCTACCATTACGTCCTGCTGACCCCCTGAAATAACCTCATATACTGTCTTTCCCGGATTTATTGCTGCATGTGCCTGGTCGACATAGCCCAGGACTACAGTTTCGCCTGTTTCAAAAGAACCTTTTGTCGGTTTTTCCTGACCCATAATCATCCTGAAAAGAGTAGTTTTGCCTGCGCCGTTTGGTCCGATCACCCCTACTATTCCGTTGGGCGGCAGATTGAATTCAAGGTCTTCAAACAGAAGCTTGTCGGCGAACGATTTTGCAACCTTTGTCGCCTTTATTACCTTATCACCCAGCCGGGGGCCGTTGGGGATAAAGATCTCAAGCCTTTCTTCCTTGTCTTTTACGTCCTGATTTAATAGGTTCTCATATGCTCCAAGCCTTGCCTTTGATTTTGCATGACGGGCTTTTGGGGACATCCTGACCCATTCAAGTTCCCTTTCAAGTATCTTCCTTCTTTTTAAATTGCCCTTTTCCTCTATTTCAAGCCTTTTAGCCTTCTGTTCGAGCCACGATGAATAGTTACCCTTCCATGGGATTCCCTCTCCCCTGTCGAGTTCCAGGATCCATCCTGCGACATTGTCGAGAAAGTACCTGTCGTGTGTTATACAAATAACAGTGCCGTGATACTGTTTAAGCGTTGTTTCGAGCCACTGTACCGATTCGGCGTCGAGATGGTTTGTCGGTTCGTCAAGAAGAAGAATATCGGGCTGTTTGAGAAGCAGCCTGCAAAGGGCTACCCTCCTCCTTTCCCCTCCCGAAAGAATGCTGACCTTTGCTTCGCTGTCGGGGCATCTCAAGGCATCCATCGCCCGTTCGAGCTTATGATCTATATTCCAGGCATCGTGATAATCGATTTTCTCCTGCAGAACTGCCTGCCTGTCCATCAGTTGTTGCATTTTATCGGGATTCTCGTACACCTCCGGTTCGCCGAACCTGAGATTTATTGATTCATATTCTTTTATCAGGTCCATTGTCTCCCTGACACCCTCCTCAACGACTTCCCTTACCGTCCGTTTATCGTCGAGCAGCGGATCCTGTGCAAGATGACCAACAGAATATCCAGGCAGAAAGGTGACTTCGCCCTGGTATTCCTTCTCAATGCCTGCAATTATCTTCAGCAGCGTCGATTTGCCTGATCCGTTAAGCCCAATGATACCGATCTTCGCTCCCAGGAAAAACGAAAGAGAAATATCCTTAAGTACCTGACGATGGGGAGGAAAGGTCTTCCCCACCCTGTACATCGAAAAGATGATTTTATTGTCGTCGCTCATAGAATTGATTTTGCGACAATTTAGAAAAAAAATAAGGACTAAAGTCCTTATGCACTGGATTTCGTCGTTGTATGTAATGAAAGGATGTTTTAACCGCAAAGATCGCTGAGTATTAGCAAAGATCGCAAGGTAATCTACTCATATTCATTTCTTTGCGATCTTTGCCAAGACTCTCGGCTCTTTGCGGTTAATAAAATGATCCTGTTTTTGATGCATTACCATCTGGCTCTGATCCTGGCGGGCTTTAGCCCTCCTTTGGGGGATTGAACAGCTTGAGAGTCTCATCCTGCAGCAGGACCCACAGTGAATAAACCCCTTTAAGAGTTCCTATCGGGATATTAAGGCATCCCAGGGCAGCAACAACGATCACAAGGTACCTGGCCCACGGCTGGAATGACAGAAGACCTATACCCCCGACAATTCCCAGTGTCGACATAAAACCAATCAGAAGCGGCAGACTCAGTGAAAGGAACTTCAGTACCATCATACCAACCTCATCGCCACCGGCCATCTGCCTGGCAAAATTCAGTGCAAAAAATACGGCAAGAGCTCCGATCAGTCCCAGAATTCCAAACCCAATGTGGATGGCTCCCACCACGGTCACATGTTTTTTCATTCTCGTATCTTCCATGACATTTATTTTTAAAGCGTTAATTTTATTTTCATTCCATCATAATGACCTTCTTTTTACAAAATTGTTGCATTAAAATACCGAATAATTTTGAAACATCTGCGTTTTTAGCATAAACATAATTTTTTGTAGAGATTAAGGTTTTAAATTTGAAAACAAAAAGCAATGAGACGTAAATTAATAATGGGTATCGCCTTTATAGCAATGACCTGCTGCTTCAGCGGCTGTGAGCTCGGTTCATGCAAGGTGTGCCGACAGGTGACCTACGAGATCGGAGGCGGTGTGATAGACGAAGGGGAGGAAACGGAATATTGCGATGCCGCCCTTATTGCTATTGAAGCCAAAAAGGATGTGATAGTCGGCAATACACGGATTACCTGGGAGTGCAGGTAGAAGGGGCGTGCGGTAAGAAGAGTCAGGGGAGAGGAGTGAGGGGTCAGGAGTCAGGGTGTCAGGAGTCAGGGTGTCAGGAGTATGGCTTCCTGCACGGGTTAAACGTTCGTCAAAATGTTTTTGATTTACTGACTGATTTGCTTGTATAAATCACTTATCGGCATTAAATTTGTTCATAAGTTGTTAATAATTGCGGTATGGAAAGAGGTACACATCTATTTCTTGTCGTAATTTTATACAGGTCAAAAGCAGTTACATAATGTCCCTGAATTTCAGCAGTTTATCATTAACAAACAAAACGATTGCCATTGTTGAGGATGATGTTCCGTCGTTAAGATATTACGAAACACTTCTCCAGAGCTCAGGGGCAGATGTGGTAAAATTCCGGACTGGAAAAGATTTCGTTGATTACATTAAGAATAAAGAGGCTAAAATTGATCTCGTGATAATGGATTTTCTTATCCCTCTGATCAATGGAATCGACTGTGTGAAGATTTTCAGAAAAGAAAGAAAAGGCATACCTGTCCTCATGATAACAGCCTATTCCTCCGAACAGTCAAAAGCTGATGCCTATATCGCAGGATGCAATGAGTATATACTTAAACCGGTATACCCGGAAAAAGTATATGCATTACTTGAAAAATACCTGAAACAGGAATCGTACATCGCTGCCAATCAGCGTTCCTGAGCATCCGTCCCGTTTACTGACTTTTGCCTTCCCACATATTCCTGATAATAGCCTTCAAGCTTATTGTTTATCTCATCGGCGATCTCCTTTTTGCCGCCTGCCTCGCAGTAACCCGCCGCTTTGGCAGCATACTGAATGGCTGACTGTATCTCATATTCCGCAGAGGCCAGGACATAAGGGTTCTGTCTGAGATAATAATCGAGCCTGTCATAATAATATTCACACAGACTCCTGGTCATATCAACGGCCTTATCGGTAGCCCCGGCAGCAAAATAAGCTTCAATAAGATCATTATAATAAGGATCGGGCATAAATCTGTTGGCCGGAAGGACTTCAAGACAACGGTCAAGGACATCAATTGCCTTTTCATTCTTCCCTTCGGCGATAAGGGCTTTTGCAAGCTTCGCATAGATAAGACGCGATTTGACAACTATCAGGGTCCTGATATGATGATAATCGAGATTTACCGAAGGATTGTTTGCACCACCCCATACGAACTTGCCCATTACATTATCATAGAGGATATCCGTATCGATACGGCCGTAGTCGACCCAGCTCTTATTCTCCGATTTTATGGGAACAAGCCTGTAAGCCAGACCTTCGAGCTGGAAATATTCTT
Organism: uncultured Rikenellaceae bacterium; assembly: GCA_964633505.1. GTDB lineage: Bacteria > Bacteroidota > Bacteroidia > Bacteroidales > VadinHA17 > LD21. The sequence continues at coordinate 232,075 of CAZWHC010000003.1, forward strand.
CGAGACCCATAGCGTCATCATGGTAGCCTGTAACAAAATATACCGGCCGCTTCCAGTCGTTATGGGCAAGGATATCGAGTATAATAAGCTGGCTCTTGAGTATCGATCCACCCTTAAGCTTAATATCTATATACGGAACAATTTTACCGGCATCCTCAGGTTTTACGGTCCCGCTGGCAATTACTTTTGCCGAATCGACCGGTATCCTGATAGTCCTCGATGGGATCACATCAAGTATCTCGGTGGCGGATATCTGTACCTTTGTGGCTTTATTTTCGCTTTTTACCCAGTCGATAACTGTTGATATGTTGACAGGATCCTTCGTCTTCTCGACAATGAACACCTGGTTGTTTATGCCGTCATAGTATTTATCAGGTTCGAGGGTGACGGGAAGCGGATCCGACTCATATGTCTTTCTCTTCATCTGATTTATATACCAGTCAGTATTAAGAAGCATCAGGTTGCAGACACGTATATCCGTTCTTTTGCCTTCAACTTCCTGGGCATACCAGAGAGGGAAGGTATCGTTATCTCCGTTTGTGAACAGGATGGCATCGGGTGCGCATGAGTTAAGGTAGTTGAATGCCACGTCACGTGCAAGGAAACGCCCCGACCTGTCGTGGTCATCCCAGTTCTGGGATCCCATCACGACCGGAACTGCAAGAAAGCATAAAATACCGGCAAGGGGAGCAGCTATTTTCTCGCCGGCAGGCTTTGCCAGCGCTTCAAAAACCGCAAGTACACCCATGCCTATCCAGACAGTAAAAAAGTAAAACGATCCGGCGTAGGCATAGTCCCTTTCGCGCGGCTGATTTGGATACTGGTTAAGATAAAAGACAATAGCAAGGCCTGTCATAATAAACAGCAGGAATACCACCCACCAGTTCTTGTAATCGCGGTTAAGCTGGTAGAAAAGACCGATAAGGCCAAGCAGAAGCGGAAGCAGGTAATATACATTCCTTGATGTATCATCTTTCATCCCTGCAGGAAGATCCGGAGAGCCAACCCTTGGCTCATCAAGGAATTTTATACCCGATATCCAGTTGCCGTTCACCGCTCCTCCTGTTCCCTGTGTGTCATTCTGTTTCCCGGCAAAATTCCACATAAAATATCTTAAATACATATAGCCAACCTGATATGAGAACATGAACCTCAGGTTCTCTGAAAATTTTGGCTTCCTTATTATCTCCTTTTCTCCCGACGAATTTGTCACCGTGACCGGTACTCCCTTTACCTTGCCCCACTCCCTGTAAACCTGTTCGTGATCGGCCTGTTCGCTCCACATGCGGGGGAAAAGAGTAATAAACCTCGGATCATATACCCGTTCGAGGTCATATGCACTTACCTTGTATTTGTCGTCTTCAAGCACATATTTTGCCTTGCCGTTTTTGTAATCGAGCACAGGCGCATTATAATACTGTCCTCTGAAAAGGGGCCTCTGGCCGTATTGCTCCCTGTTAAGAAAATATAGCAGGCTGAACGGTTGTTCGGGCTGGTTTTCATTCAGAGGCGGATTGGCGGCAGATCTTATTACTATTATTGCATTGGATGAATACCCTATGAGAATAACCATTACCGATGTCAGAAGTATATTAAGCACAGCCCTGTTCTTACCGGCCTGATACCAGGCATAACCTGCTATTGCGGCAAAAACAACAAGATTCAGAAAAAATGAACCTGATATTATCCATACACCTGATAGCAGAAGTGCAATTGAGGCATATGCAGTATTTCTGACCTGATTTTCGGAACTGAGCGTAGTCTTTACAGCAAGTACAAAGAATACTATCAGTAAAAGGAAATGGAAGATCATTCCGCTGTTGGCCGGAAGTCCAAGGCTATTCACGAAGAACAGGTCAAGACGTGATGATATAGTAACAAGTCCGGGCATTATTCCGAAAAGGAGCAAAGCCAGAAGTACAAGGGATATAACTATTGAAATAAGGAATCCTTTCCAGGAAAAATCAAATTTCCTGAAATAATATACAAGTACTATGGCAGGAAGAGCCAGCAGGTTGAGAAGATGAACGCCTATCGAAAGGCCCATCAGGAATGCAATAAGAATAAGCCAGCGATTCGAATTTTCTTCATCGGCAACGTCCTCCCATTTAAGTATTGCCCAGAAAACTGCAGCAGTGAAAAGGGAAGAGGAGGCATATACTTCTCCCTCAACGGCTGAAAACCAGAATGAATCAGAGAAAGTATAGGCAAGGGCTCCTGTAAGGCCTGCCGACATAATTGCAATCATGCGGGCCGGTGTGAAATCCTCTTCGTTCCTTATAAAGATTTTCCTGGCAAGATGTGTGATTGTCCAGAAAAGGAAAAGTATTGTAAAGGCGCTTGCAAGCGCCGACATCGCATTTACCATTGCGGCAACATCAGAGGTATTTCCTCCGGCGAAAAGAGTAAAAAACCTGGCGATTACCATGAACACGGGGTTTCCCGGAGGATGGCCGACTTCGAGTTTGAACGCCGAGGCAATGAATTCGCCGCAATCCCACAGGCTTGCAGTTGGCTCAATTGTCAACAGGTAGGTGACAGCTGCAATTGCAAAAGTCGCCCAGCCCGTTATATTATTTATGAGTCTGTATCTTTTCATCAGTGAGAATTTTGTACAAAAGGTAAACAGAACTGATTTTCGACCGGTGAAATTACTAAAATTTTCAGACTATGACTAAGTTATGCTTCTCCCACTTATTTTGCTATTTTTGACAAAAAGGCTCCCCGATGAAATTCAGCACGTTATTATTCTGCCTGTTTCTTCTTACAGCCGGTACTGACCTTAAGGCTCAGTATTACAATACAGGTCAGGATCCGGCGCGTCTTAAGTGGATGCAGATTAACACCGGCAGGTTCCGGGTGATATATCCCTCAACGTATGGTAAGGCAGGAATTGATTTTGCAAGATCGCTTGAAGAAGCCCAATCAAAGCTTGCGGGATTATATCCTGCACGCAAAAACAGGATCCCGGTGATAATACATAATCATACAACTGAATCGAACGGGTATGTTGCATGGGCTCCGAGCAGGATGGAAGTATATCCCACCCCCGAGCAGAATTCAATTCCTCTCGATCCGAACACCCAGCTTGCAATCCATGAACTGACACATGTCATGCAGATGCAGTCGCTTAACAGGGGATTCACCAGAATTGCCTCCATCGCTGCCGGGGAACAGTTTCCCGGAGTTGTTTCATCCCTTTTGCCTCTCTGGTATCTGGAAGGTGATGCCGTATTCTCAGAAACTTTTCTGACAGAATCAGGCCGGGGACGAAGTGCGTCCTTCCAGAAACAGCTTAAATCGCTGCTTGTGGAAAAGGGCAATGTATACGTCTATGACAAATCGGTGAACGGATCCTTCAGGGACTATGTCCCCGATCATTACCAGTACGGCTATCAGATGATGGCATACTCTTATTTGAAATATGGCCGCCCACTTTGGCAGGATGCACTTAAGACTACGGGTAATGTTCCTTTTCTGATAAATCCCGTCAATCTCAGCCTGAATAAAAACGCATCCCTTTCAAAAAAGAGGCTCTTCAGGGAAACATTCGACTCCCTGAAAACTTTGTGGAAAACAGACGATTCGCTCACGGATGCGGAGTCATATGAAGTTGTCAATCCGCCAAAAGGAAGGCATTTCATCAATTACCATTCCCCGGTGCTTATCGGGCACGACAGTATAGCAGCAATAAGAACATCTCTGTCTGAACCTCCTGCCATAGTTCTTATACGACCGTCGGAGAAAAAGGAAAAAAGGATCCATATCCCCGGCGACAGCTATCCCTGGGTTATATCATACGGAAAAGGCAAACTATGCTGGATTGAGACACACTCCGACCCGCGCTGGGATAACAGGGAATGGACTGTGATTAAGGTTATGGAAATAAAGAGCGGCAGAATCAGGCAGTTGTCATTCAAGACAAGGTATATGGCCGCCTCAATCTCCGGCGACGGCAACTTTATTGCGGCGGCTGAAAATACTCCCGACAATACCAACAGTCTTGTGATTATCGATGCCTGGAACGGCGACATACTCGAACGGGTTCCTTCTCCCGGAAATGCAGCACTTCAAAGACCGCAATGGAACAACAGCGGGGAAAAGGTATCTGTTATTTATTTAACAGACAAAGGAGAGGGGATAATGGCTTATATTCCCGGGGTAAAAAGCTGGCAAAAACTCATCGATCCGGGCTTTGATGACCTTCAGTCGTCATATCTCAGAAATGATTCGCTATTTTATGTAAGCTCACGTTCAGGAACCGATAATGTATATCTGCGTAGTCCCCGGGGATCTGACTTTCCAATCACCAGATCACGATTCGGGGCCGGCGATCCCGACCTTAAAGGCAACCTTTTGATATTCTGCGATTATACTTCATCGGGGAATAATATCAGTTATTCGACCCTTCCTGAATCTTTAAATGATGAAATGCCGGTTCAGAAAAATTCATCCTATCTTATCGACAGATTCGCTTCAGAACCCGGTGATGCTCCTGCCGGTCCGGCAACTGTCTACACCCCTGAGCGCTACAGGAAATGGCAGCATCTCTTCAGGTTCCACAGCTGGATGCCGTTTTACGCCAATATCGAAGAGATAAAGGATGATCCTTCGGCGATAAGGCCGGGCTTTACAATAATGACACAGAACAATCTGAGCACGCTTGTCTCCTCATTGGGCTACGAATATTCAGATGGCAGGCATAAACTCCATTCAAGTGCGAAATGGATGGGCTGGTACCTGGTTTTCGAATCACGTATTGATTATGGTGATTATCCTTATATAGAAAAATTCGGCGCCGGCGTTGATAACCCCCCAAACCTTATCAATGGATTTAAAATGACAAATACTGTTTCACTGCCCCTTACATTCAGAGGCGGGCAGTTTACAAAATACCTTTATCTTTCAGCATCTTCCGGATACAGCAACGATAATATCTATTTAAAGAACAGGCAGGCATACGATGCCGGCCAGAATCAGCTAACAGGACGGTTTTACTTTTCGAATTACAGGAGGTCGGCGATACGCGATATCTATCCTGAATGGGCCCAGGTAATTGACATAAGCTATTCGTACTATCCTTTCGACAGGGAAATTTTTGGTGATATAATTTCTGCGAAGTCAGCGTTGTATTTCCCGGGACTATTTACAAACAACATCCTGAAAATCAGGCTTGAAGCAGAAAAACAAAATCCCGAGATGTTCATCCTGAACAGCAGGACTTCATTCTCAAGGAGTTACAAGAACATCATCTCACCCGATTTAAGGTTCGCTTCGGCCGATTATTACATGCCTTTGTTTTATCCCGATCTCAATCTGCCGGGACTGATCTATATTACGCGCATACGTTCAGATTTCTTCCTTGACTATACCAGGGCAAATACATATTATATGATTTCTGAAACAGGATCAGGAAGAAAGTCTGATTTTTTTGATCTCACCGGCACCTTCAGATCGTACGGCATCGGGCTGTTGTCTGATTTTTATCTTTTCAGGATGCCTTTCATGGTGTCGGCCGGCGTTCAGGCCACATGGCAGGAAATAGGTCATCTTCCAAAACTGGAAATGCTTCTGAACATTGATCTTTTCGGAATGAGTATCGGAAAAAGAAGGCTTTGAGACTACAATTGTTTAAAGAGACCTTGCCGTTTCTTTTATAAGTTTCCAGGCTTCTTCAACATGAGCCATCTCTACATTTGTCTGGCCCGTTACCATCCTCAGTGTATAGATACCGTTTATTGATGTGTGCGACAGGTATATTTTCCCTGAATCATTCAGCCTGTGGTTAAGGTTCTCATTCAGATTGTTTAACTCCTGTCCGGGTTTCCCTTCAGGTTTGTATCTGAAGCATACCACATTGATTATTACCGGAGCCAGCAGCTCAAAATCACTTTCATTTCGGATTCTTTCCTCCAGCCAGGCAGCAAGCTTTATGTGGTAACGTATCTTTTCCTGAAGTCCCTCCACTCCGTACATCCTGATGACGCTCCAGAGTTTCAGGGCCCTGAATCTCCTTCCAAGCGGAATTCCCCAGTCGCGGTAATCGTTCACCTGCCCCCTCGTTCTGGTTTTCAGATATTCAGGCAATATTTCGAATGTCCTGATAAGTGTTTCGGGGTGCCGTGTAAAAAATGCCGAGCAATCGAAATTTGTGAACATCCATTTGTGAGGATTGAATACAATTGAGTCGACAAGTTCCTTTCCGTCGGCCATCCATTGAAATTCGGGCAAAATAAGGGCTGTGCCGCCCATTGCAGCATCGACGTGTAGCCAGACATCATATTTTCTGCAGATCTCTCCTATGGCTCGTACAGGGTCGACAGAGGCAGTTCCCGTGGTGCAGATTGTAGCAATGACACAACACGGCCTGAAACCTCTTTCAAGATCACGTGAGATTGCTTCATCGAGTTTCTGAGGATCCATCGAAAAATCGTTTCTGACAGGTATCTTTACAAGGTTAAGCCTGCCTATCCCGCTTATCTTTACAGCTTTCTCAACAGATGAATGAGTCTGTTCCGAACAGTATACTCTCAGCGTTCCGGCATCTGCCGCTCCGGCTTCATTGATTGTGAAACCTGTTGTTTTTTCCCTTGCAGTAAGAATTGCGGCAAGTGTCGACGTGGAAGCGCTGTCCTGAATGACACCTTCGAAGGAGGAAGGGAATCCGATAAGGTCCCTCAGCCATACCATCATCTGTTCTTCGAGTTCAGCGGCTGCGGGGGATGTCTCCCAGATCATGCATTGTGCACCGAGAGTGGCGATTATCATTTCGGCAAGAACCGAGGGAGGGCTGCTGTTTGCCGGAAAATAAGCAAAGAAATTCGGGCTCTGCCAGTGGCTTATACCGGGCATGATGATCTCATCGAGATCTTTCATGAAATTTTCAAAAGCATCGGGGGAGGCCGGAGCCTTTTCAGGAAGCTGTCTTAATATGTCGCCGGGTTTTAATTGAGATTTGACCGGATATTTTTCGACATTCTCCATATAACCGGCCATCCAGTCGACCAGTTGATGGGCATTTCTTCGGAATTCGTCCGGTGTCATCGGCTTTAGTCTATTTCACAGCTTCGGCAAGAAGGATAATCCTGTTTGATCTGACCTCAATCACCCCACCGTCAATATCAAATTCAACTTCCTTATTATCCTGCTCAACGATATAAACTGTTCCCGATTCGAGGGTCGAGATTATAGGAGCGTGATCTTTCAGAACCTGAAAAGATCCCTTTTTGCCGGGAGCCCTTACAGATTTGATTTCGCCTTCATACACTTTCCTGTCGGGTGTTATTATCTCGATTTTCATGATTTCAGTATGTGATGACTAGTTGCTGGGTGCTGGGTGCTGGGTGCTGGGTGCCCGGTAAGTTTCTTGACATTTAACCAGCAACCAGCACCTTGCAACCAGCAACCTTTTTTATTTCGACTGGGCGAGTATCTTCTCGCCTTTTTCAATAGCATCTTCAATTGTACCGACAAGAAGGAAAGCTGATTCGGGATACTGGTCGACTTTCCCGTCGATTATCATATTGAATCCCTTGATTGTATCCTCTATGGATACAAGCGCTCCCTTTATGCCTGTGAATTGTTCAGCAACATGGAAAGGTTGTGAAAGGAACCTCTGAACCCTTCTTGCCCTGTGAACAACAAGCTTATCTTCCTCAGAAAGCTCATCCATACCAAGGATGGCAATAATGTCCTGAAGCTCATTGTATCTCTGCAGAAGCTCTTTCACCCTCTGGGCGCAGTTATAATGTGCTTCGCCAACAATATTTGGCGTAAGTATCCTCGATGTGGAGTCGAGCGGGTCGACAGCCGGATAGATACCAAGTTCGGAGATCTTACGGCTCAGAACAGTCGTTGCATCGAGGTGAGCAAATGTTGTTGCCGGTGCAGGGTCGGTAAGGTCGTCGGCCGGAACGTAAACAGCCTGAACGGAGGTTATCGAACCGTGGCGTGTTGATGTGATACGTTCCTGCATGATACCCATTTCGGTAGCAAGTGTCGGCTGGTATCCGACAGCTGACGGCATACGGCCGAGAAGAGCTGATACTTCAGATCCTGCCTGGGTGAAACGGAACACATTATCCATGAAGAAGAGGATATCCCTTCCCCCGCTTTTCCCGTCGCCATCCCTGAAATGTTCTGCCACGGAAAGACCCGAAAGGGCAACTCTTGCCCTTGCTCCGGGGGGTTCGTTCATCTGTCCGAAGACAAGAGCAAGCTTCGATTCCTTAAGAGCCTGCCTGTCGACTTTTGAAAGGTCCCAGCCTCCGGCTTCCATGTTCTCAAGAAATTCTTTGCCGTAGGTAATAACTCCTGCTTCAAGCATTTCGCGGAGAAGGTCGTTACCTTCCCTGGTTCTTTCGCCGACTCCGGCAAATACCGAAAGGCCTGAATATGCCTTGGCAATATTGTTTATGAGCTCAAGGATTACAACGGTCTTGCCAACACCGGCGCCGCCGAACAGACCGATCTTACCTCCTTTTGAGTACGGCTCGATAAGGTCAATTACCTTGATACCCGTGTAAAGCACCTCTTTTTCAGTTGAAAGATCCTCATATTTCGGAGGTTTGCGGTGGATAGGATATCCGCCCTGTTTATCGAGGACTCCGATGCCGTCGATAGCTTCGCCTGTGACGTTCATCAGACGTCCTTTAATCTGTTCTCCGATCGGCATGGTGATAGGTTGTCCGGTTGCCACGACATCCATACCTCTCCGCAGACCATCAGTGGAGTCCATGGCTATGGTCCTGACAGTGTTTTCACCTATATGTTGCTGACACTCAACCACCAGCGACGATCCGTCGTCCCTTTTTACTTCAAGAGCGTCATAAATATCAGGCATTTCATTACCCTGCCGTTCGAAAGTCACGTCAACCACCGGTCCAATGATCTGGCTGATCTTCCCAATATTCTTTGCCATAAATCCGATTTGTTTTATAGAGGTTTAAAATTTTGTTGTTCAGTAAATTAATTTGTCTGTTCCTTATTTCTTCTAATGGTCCCTTCCTGCGAGTGATGAAGTCATCTGAATAAGCTCCGCCTTCCTTTCCTGTGCAACGTTCACCTTATCGAGGTATCCCAGCGCATTCTTGAGATATTCGGCGACCACTTTTTCAGAGATGAATTTAATATTCAGGAGGTCGTATATTTCAGTGACCATTTTAACTTTTTCCTCAGGTTCAATTGTATCCGAAACATAAAGATCCTGTAGTTTTTTCTTCTGATCGAGCGAGCCTGCCTCACTTGCCTTTACATAGAGAAAGGTTTTCTTGCCTGCGATAATATCACCTCCCGGTGTTTTCCCGAAGATCTTCATGTCGCCAAAAACATCAAGAATATCGTCCTGGATCTGAAAAGCAAGACCAAGATTCCTTCCGAACCCGTAAAGAAGTTCTGCATCCCTGTCGTCGGCTCCGCCATATATGGCTCCGATCTTCAATGAAGCTGCGATAAGGACTGCGGTTTTAAGCTCAATCATCCGGATATATTCATCCTGCGACACTATTGTTGCCTTTTCAAAATCCATGTCGAGCTGCTGGCCTGCGCAAACCTCAATTGCAGCCTTGTTGAAGACCCTGAGAACCTTTGCCAGAATATTAGCAGGCGACTGGAGAAAACATTCATTAGTTATGAAAGCCATCACATCGCCTGAAAGAATTGCCTGGTTGATGTTATATTTTGTATGGACTGTCGGGAATCCCCTTCTTACCAAAGCTTTATCCATAATATCATCATGGACAAGGGTAAAATTATGGAATATCTCGAGCCCGGTCACAGGAATAACTGCATCGTCGATCTTATCGCTGAACAGGTTACAGGCCATGAGCGCCAGAACCGGCCGCAAGCGTTTGCCGCCCATCGAAAGGACATATTTAACCGGATCTATCAGCCTGTCCGACTCAGTATTAAAAGTCAGATTGACCAATGCTGTGTTCACAATTTTTTTCAGACCCGGCTGATTGTACATGTCCTTTACTACAATCTGTTAATTAATATCAGTCTATTTGAGAGCTTCCGCTCCGCTTACAACTTCGAGTATCTGCCCCGTGATGGCGGCCTGACGTGCCTTATTATACTGCAGAGTCAGATCGCGTATCATCTGTGTGGCATTATCGGTGGCTTTATGCATTGCCGTCATCCTGGCTCCGTTTTCCGCAACAAATGAGTCGAGGACAGCTTTGTAGAACTGAATCTTAAGCGATTTGGGTATCAGTTCCCTGACAATAGCCTCCTTGTCGGGCTCATATATATAATCGGCCGGAGCCGCACATTTCCCTTTTTCAGGCTTTGATTCCACAGGAAGGAATACTTCAGTTGTCAGCTGCTGAACGGCAGCATTTTTAAAATGATTATAGATAAGTTCCACCCTGTCATAATCGCCGCCGACAAATCCGAGCATCACCTTTTCAGCAAGGGCCGATACCTTTTCAAAAGTTAAATCATTCAGAAGATCGTTGCTTTCAGCGGCTATTTTAAACTTCATCTTTCTCAGAGTGTCGTAGCCTTTCTTGCCTATGGCAAGGAATTCGACATTACCCTTTTTGTACTGTTCAAAATAGTTGTCGGCCACCAGACGTCTCGCTTCCTTCACAATATTCGAGTTGAATGCACCGCAGAGGCCCCTGTTGGAAGTTACCACAACTATCAGAATTTTTTCCGGAGCTGAAGTTCTGCCGTAGACATTTTCAGTCTCGGCATCTGCAAGGCTCTGGGAAAGGTTCACAAGTATCTCATGAAGCTTGTTTGCATATGGCCGCAACCTGACGATCTTGTCCTGAGCCTTTCTCAGCTTTGCCGCAGCAACCATCTTCATGGCCGAGGTGATCTGCCTTGTTGATTTTACAGAGGTGATCCTTATCCTTATAGCTTTTAAATTCGCCATTCAAGAATCTAATTATTCAGTTATCTGCCCTGTTTACTGTTTATATTTCTTTACAAGTTCACGGGCTGTTTTTTCAAGAACATCCGTTATATCGTTGTTCAGGGTTCCCTTAGCCAGCAAATCGAGGATATCCCTGTGTTTAAGCTCAAGATACTCGAGGAATTCACCTTCAAATTCCCTTACCTTGTTTACGGGAACATCCCTTAGAAGACCGGTTGTGCCGCAGTAGATTATTGCAATCTGCTTTTCGACAGGAACAGGAGCATACTGGCCCTGTTTAAGGACCTCAACGTTTTTGGCGCCTTTGTTGAGGATGGCAAGAGTCGATGCATCGAGGTCGGATCCGAATTTGGAGAATGCCTCAAGTTCGCGGTACTGTGCCTGGTCAACTTTAAGGGTACCTGCAATCTTTTTCATTGCCTTTACCTGCGCGTTACCTCCTACCCTCGATACTGAGATACCAACGTTGATAGCCGGACGAACACCTGCGTTAAACAGGTTCGATTCAAGGAAGATCTGTCCGTCTGTAATTGATATTACGTTTGTAGGGATATATGCCGAAACGTCGCCTGCCTGTGTCTCAATTATCGGAAGTGCAGTAAGTGAGCCTCCTCCTTTTACCATATGACGTATCGATGCGGGGAGGTCGTTCATTTTTTTTGCAACTTCATCCGATTCGATTACTTTGGCGGCTCTTTCGAGAAGGCGCGAGTGAAGGTAAAAGACGTCGCCCGGATATGCTTCACGTCCCGGCGGACGGCGGAGAAGGAGCGAAACTTCCCTGTATGAAACCGCCTGTTTCGACAGGTCGTCATAAATGATCAGGGCATCACGGCCCGTATCGCGGAAAAACTCGCCAATGGCAGCTCCTGCAAAAGGTGCATAGAACTGTGAAGCGGCAGGGTCGGAAGCTGTTGCAAGGACGATCACCGTATAATCCATTGCGCCGTTTTCTTCAAGCGTTTTGGCTATGTTTGCAACAGTTGAGCCTTTCTGGCCTACTGCGACATATATGCAATATACAGGTTTCCCTTTTTCAAAATTGCTCTTCTGATTTATTATTGTGTCAATAGCGATAGCTGTCTTACCTGTCTGACGGTCGCCGATAATAAGCTCGCGCTGGCCTCTTCCGATAGGGATCATGGCATCGATTGCCTTGATACCCGTCTGGAGAGGCTGTTTTACAGGCTGCCTGAAAATAACGCCCGGAGCCTTTCTTTCAAAAGGCATTTCAAACAGTTCTCCTTCAACCGGTCCCTTGCCGTCGAGCGGCTGACCGGTAGGGTTAATTACCCTTCCGAGCAATCCTTCGCCCACATTTATGGAGGCAATCCTGCCTGTTCTTTTTACAATGTCTCCTTCATTAATCTCTTCGGTAGGCCCGAGCAATACAGCTCCGATATTGTCTTCCTCAAGGTTGAGCACAATTGCCTCAATGCCATTCTCGAACTGAATAAGTTCATTCGATTCGGCATTTGACAAACCGTAGATACGTGCAATACCGTCACCCACTTCTATGACAGTGCCAACCTCCTCAAGCTCAACTCCGGTCTGAATTCCCTCAAGCTGTTGTCTGAGAATTTTTGAAACTTCTGCTGGTTTAATATTTGCCATGTTATATACTTATAAAATCGTATTATTCCTATAATTACCGTAAGGATCAAAAGGCTCAGCTCATGAGCTCGCGCTTTATCCTCCTCAGTTTGTTCCTTACGCTTGCATCAATAAAATTATCCTCAACTTTAAGCACAAAGCCCCCGATTATCGATTCATCAACATTTGTCCTGATATCGACTTTCGTGCTGAAAATTTTCTCTATCATCTCCACAACCTGCTTTGTGATTTGCGGGTCGACGGGAACGGCAGTCGTAAGCACAGATTCAGTAATGCCCTTATGCTTTTTTGTTTCCTGGTTGAACATTCTTGCAATAGCAGGAAGATATTGTTCCCTTCCGTTTCTGACGACGAGGTCGACAAGCGACAGGGTAAGCTCATGGAGATCTTTTCCAAATAGGCTGTGGAGGACATTGATCTTCTTCGAAGGCATGATAACCGGATTGTCGAGTATTTCCCTTACCTCCGGGATTTTACAGATATCCTTCACCAATATCATGTCGCTGTTTATTCTGTCGAGTTCGTTTTTTTCGAGCGCCGACTGGAACAAAGCTCTGGCATACCTTACTGATATTCTGCTTTCGTTCATTAATAAAAGGCCATTTAATTTTTATTGAAATCGATTTCCTTAAGGTAGTTGTCGATAAGTTTTTCCTGTTCTCCCGATTGTTTAAGCTTTTCGCCAACGAGCCTCGATGCAATTTCTATCGACAGAGAAGCAACCTGTACGCGGATATCCGCCAGCGCTGCTGCTTTTTCTCTTTCTATGCCTGCCCTTGCTTTTTCAACAACCTTCTCAGCCTCCTCAGTGGCCCTTCCCTTTGCTTCGGCTATGAGTTTGTCGCGTACATCCCTGGCTTCCCTGAGGATGGTTTCGCGTTCCTCCCTTGCTTTTTTGAGGATGGCTTCATTATCGCTCTGAAGCTTGGCCATCTCTTTCCTCGCTTTTTCAGCCGATGCAAGAGAACCTTTTATCATTTCATCCCTTGCCTTTACTGCATTCAAAATAGGTTTCCAGGCAAATTTCTTCAGGATGAAGAAAAACATGAGGAAAATGATTGTTGTCCAGAATACAAGACCTATTGCGGGTGATGTAAGACTGCTTGCTAATAAGACCATATCTTTCTTTTTTTTCTTTTAAGTTAAAAGGGGGTTCTGTAACCAACCGTTGCAGAACCCCGGTTTTTTTTCACTTTGCAATGAGAGCTACTACGATTGCAAACAATGCAGCACCTTCAATAAGCGCTGCAGCAACGATCATGTTTGTCTGTATTTTCGAGCTGGCTTCCGGCTGACGTGCAATTGCGTCCATAGCCGAACCGCCGATTCTACCGATACCGAGGCCTGCACCTATAACTGCAAGACCTGCTCCCACTGCTGCCATTGTACCTGTCATGATGATAACTGGTTTTAATTAAACAATAAAAACTAATGATGTTCCTCCTCCTTGATGGCCAGACTTATAAAGAGGGCCGACAGCAGGGTGAAAACATATGCCTGAAGGAATGCCACAAGAAGTTCGAGGCAATCCATGAAAATTACGAATGCGATTGATACCGGAGCGACTCCCAGCGATTTGAATATGAAGATCAGACATACCAGGCTGAGAACAATAATATGTCCTGCAGTGATATTTGCAAAAAGTCGGATCATCAGTGCAAAGGGCTTTGAAAAGAGGCCGATTATCTCGACAGGGATCATTACCGGAAGAAGCCACACCGGGACCCCGGGTGTTGCAAAAACATGCCTCCAGTACGATTTGCTCCCGCTGAACTGTGTTATAAAGAATGTGCAAAGGGCAAGAACCAATGTTACGGCTATATTGCCGGTAACGTTTGCCCCGAAAGGCGGAGGGAACGGAATAAGTCCCATAAGGTTATTCAGCAGAATGAAAAAGAATACTGTAAGCAGGTAAGGCATGTATTTCTCATACTTATGCTCACCAAGGTTTGAAATTGCAATATCGTCGCGTACAAAAAGTACTATGGGTTCGAGAAAACTCTGTATCCCTTTCGGATGGCTGATACCTGTTTTTTTATAGGAACGCGAAAGAGAGAGGAAAAGCCATAGGCCGATTATGACTGAAAACAATAACCCCACAACCGATTTTGTGATCGACAGATCGAGGAGAAAACTCTCCTCATCCACAGTGCCGTCCTCTTTCAGGCTTACAATACTTCCCTTGTTGTCGCCTTCCTCCTCAAGCCTGTAGCCGTTATATTCATGACCGTGGGCGAGCTTCCGCGATGAAAATACATCAAATCCCTTTTCTTTGCTGTAGAGTATCACAGGAAGGTAAACAGCCACGCTTTCGCCGTTTTTCTTTGTCAGGATATGCCATTCATGGGAATCAGCAATATGATCCATGATGAAAGAGCTTGCATCAAACTCCTCCTCCGCTTCCGCAGCATGGCTGCTATTCTCCTCCTGTGCGGGAAGTGCAACAGGAAAGAAAGTTAAAAGCAGGAAGAACAGACTAGCTTTGACAAATTGCATATTATTACAGAATAATATTTATAAAGGTTTAGATTTCAGTGTGTTCAATATAAAAAATATTGAATACAGAGAGATGGCCAAATATAGTACAAAAAACAATAACACGGAGGTCATATAAGTTTTTTTAACAATCAGGAACCACACCAGGGCCAGAACCATTTCAAGAAGAAGCTTAAGGGTTGTTGCGACCATCAGATACATTGTCCGGGCTTCCGGGCCCTTTTTCAGGCCTGAGGTGAAAATTACCGCTGTGATAATTCCGATTACCGCAAATGAGGCAGTAAGTAATAGTATGTCGTTAAAGAAAAGACCGATCTCAGTGAACCTGGCAAGCAGGTAGCCTGCCGTTATCAGGGAAAGGCAGATAAGCATTAGTCCGGTCAGGAATCTTTTTAAAATCACAATTGCTGTTACCGCTTTATAAAATCCTTGATTGCCGTATAAATGCCGGCAAATACTCCCAGAAGGGAGAGGATTATTGTGAAAACAGGGGTTGATAATCCGAGCACCTTATCGAGTTTTACTCCCAGCCAGGTCATTACGCCGATGATGACCAGCATCTGGAATGCCAGGCCGGAATATTTCCCGAAATCCTGTAATCCCTTATTTAAGTGGTTTTTCTGGTTCTTTTGCTTTTGCGGGGCCGGTTCCTTCATTATTTTCGCTTTCGCTCATTTTACAATTTCCTGTAAATTTTGCACCGGGTTCAATTGAAAGCTTGAATGTCACTATATCCCCTGTAATCCTTGAATCGGCTTTCAGTGTCAAAAGCTGACTGACACAGATCCTGCCCTCGATGTTACCCGATACTTCGGAGTTTTTGCAGTAAACTTCTCCTTTAACCTTTCCGGTCGGACCGATTACTACTTTACCTTTTGTGGTGAGATTGCCTGTGAGAAATCCGTCGATCCTTATGTCGCCATTCGATTTGATATCGCCGGTTATTTCAGTGCCGTTGCTAAGCAGGTTGATTGCAGTATTATCTGTCTCGTTGAATTTTCCCATAATTTTGCCAGAATTATATTACAAACATAATAACTCACAAATATAAAAACTATTGCAGGGAAATAAAGAATGTGGGGAAATGTTTTCCGGGATTATTTCTGTTCCGGACCAATTGCCCATTTGAGGTAAATGGATCCCCAGGTAAATCCGCCTCCGAAAGCTGCAAGTATCAGTTTGTCGCCTTTTTTCAGCTGGCTTTCATAATCCGACAGGCATAACGGGATTGTCGCAGCAGTTGTGTTACCGTAATTCTGTATGTTTATCATCACTTTTTCAGGAGGGAGCCCCATTCTTCTTCCGGTAGCATCTATTATCCTCAGGTTTGCCTGATGGGGAACGAGCCATGCGATATCTTCCGCCTTCAGGTTATTGCGTTCCATGATTTCGGCAGCCACATCGGCCATGTTCACTACTGCGAATTTAAAAACGCTCTGGCCTTCCTGGTATATATAATGCTCCCTGGCCTCTACTGTTTCATGTGAAGCAGGCTTTAATGAACCGCCGGCCTTCAAATGGAGGAATTTCCTGCCTGAACCGTCGGTATGAAAAATATAATCCATGATCCCATATTCCTCATAAGTGGGTTCGAGCAATACGGCTCCGGCTCCGTCACCAAAGAGCGGACAGGTAGTCCGGTCGGTATAATCGGTTATTGACGACATTTTATCGGCGCCGACAACAATTACTTTTTTATATCTGCCGGTTTCAATATATGAGGCCCCGGTCTGAAGGGCAAAAAGAAATCCCGAGCATGCGGCGGCAAGGTCAAAGCTGAAAGCGTTCTTTATTCCCGCCTTGTCGGAAATTATATTGGCAGTGGCTGGAAAAAACATGTCGGGCGTTACTGTTGCACAGATCACAAGCTCTATCTCATCGGGAGAAGTTTTAGTTTTCTCAAGCAATCCGGTAACGGCATTTGCCCCGAGATCAGAGGTTCCCATGCCTTCACCTTTGAGTATCCTTCTTTCCTTTATGCCGACTCTCTGCATTATCCATTCGTCGGAGGTATCGACCATTCTGGAAAGTTCAGAATTTGTGAGCCTGTATTCCGGGACCCATGAGTGGATGCCTGTAATTGCAGCCCTTATCTTTGTCATATTCAGATTAATTCAATGATCCTTTGTGAAAGGTTGGCATCGACGACAGCCTTTGTCTGAAATATCATATTTTTTATGGCTTTTCTTTTGGAAATTCCATGTCCGATAACAACGTTGGCATTTATCCCGATTATTGGCGTTCCGCCTATGTTTTCAAAGTTAAGACGGTCGAAAAACGGATGAGAGACATTAATCTTTTTAGTGATGAGATATACCGATTCGGCCTGCTTCAGCACTATATTCCCAACAAAACCGTCGCAAACGACAACATCGGGCATATTTTCATGAAAAAGAGCATGTCCTTCCACATTTCCTGTAAAATTGAGTCCGGGATGTTCCTTCATCAGTTCATAGGCGGTTTTTACTGCCGGGGTTCCCTTGGATTCCTCTTCTCCGATATTAAGTAATCCAACCGAAGGATTTTCCACTCCATGAACGAATTTTGAATAAAGGCTCCCAAGTATGCCGTATTGAAGCAGTACGTCGGGTTTACAGTCGGGATTCAGTCCTACGTCAAGTATTACTGAATCGCGTCCGTCGATGCACGGAAGTATTGTTGCCAGGGCAGGTCTGAAAACACCAGGGATAACATTTACGGTATAACTGGCTCCGACAAGCATGGCTCCGGTATTTCCGGCGCTGCAAAAGCCGTTGAGCATCCCGTTTTTAAGCATTGCGAAACCTACGGCAATACTTGAATCCTTCTTCTGCGAAAAGGTTTTTGCCGGATGATCACCCATCTCAATAACCTGGGTGGTAGGAATTATTAAAAAAGAAGAAGGAGATACGCTCATCTCCCCCAGCTTCTTAAGTATTACGTTTTCATCACCCAGAAGAACAATTTTTTCATCAGCCGAAAAATGTTCCAGGGCATCAACAGCACCTTCAATCACTGCAGAAGGTGCATAGTCACCTCCCATGACATCTACGCCAATTTTCATATGCTTTTCCTCTGGTTAATGAATCAGGCTGTCGCTTTCTTTTCGACTGCCTGTCTGCCCCTGTAATAACCGCACTCGGGGCAAACCCTGTGATACTGTACAGATGAGCCGCAATTGGAGCATGCACCTACAGTAGGAGGTGTTGCTTTGTAATGTGTTCTGCGCTTATCTCTTCTGGTTTTCGAATGTTTGTGTTTGGGATGTGCCATTTTGTTCTGTTTTAATTGTCATTCATTAATTTCCTTAACTCGTCCCATGCAGGGTCCGTTCTTCTTTTTTCATTAACGAGATGCTCCCTGAGCTTCTGAATCATCGCCGGATCACATGTACTTTCCCCTTTTTCATTATCGGGGTGTATTCTCTGGATAGGCAGTGCAAGATGAATAAATTCATAAAGATACTGACTCAGGTCCAACTCATTTTCATCCCTCGGAACCGTTATTATTTCAGGATCGCTGTCATCAGCCTCATTCCCGAATTTTACAAGCAGCCTGTTTTCGCAATCAACACGATGATCAAACATTTCAAGGCATCTGTCGCAACATACCTGTACTGTCCCGGTAATCTTTATATTCAGATCTGCAAGCGAAGAATTTTTTTGTGCCTCAACCCTTGCAATCAGACTCCCTTCCCTGATCTCCGACTCTTCGAACAGGTTAAAAAACTTCCTGTCAATTTCAAATTCATAAACATGATGTCCGTCTTTCATCCCTCCTGCTGGTATGGTAAATGATCCGGCCATCTCTTTAAAATTTGGTCTGCAAAAATATAAATCCTTATCCAAATTAAAAAATTATCAACAAAAAAGTAACATTAATAGGCGAAAAACTCCATCTGCCGGTTTTTAAATGCCATTTACCGATTTGTATTTATTAGGATAATGTATCATAATTATTTTTGTTGCGGATAAACATTCAATGTCATGAAGAACAGAATTCATCCCATGGAAAAAAACAAGGAACACCATCCCCGGGTGGGGGTAGGATTGTTCCTTATCGTTCTCGGGCTGGCGCTCCTGGTGGCCACCAACGACCTGCTGGGCCTGGGAAGCGTTCAGGAATATTTTACCTGGGAAACAGTACTGGTGTTCATTGGTGTGTTGCTTCTCCTCAATCTTCAGTTTACGGGCGGATTGGTTCTTATTGCAATCGGGACCTGGTTTTTCATTGAAAACAGGGATTATGAGGTCCCTCAGTACATCCGCGCAATATACTGGCCCTCACTGATAATCCTTATCGGATTGTCCTTTATTATTTCTTCTTTTTTTAAAAGAAAAAAAATCGATTAATTTTAATAAATTTTTATCATGGAAACTAAAGACGATTTCAGGGACGACCGCCGCCATGTCAGGGACGGTAAAGATCAGGATATGTTAAGAAGGGGATCAGCAAGCAACAGAGCCATCATAGGCGTGGTTCTGGTACTGGCCGGGTTTTTCCTTGTCATCAGGAATACCGGAATATTCCCCGACTTCGTCGATAATGTCATATTCAGCTGGCCGATGCTTCTTATTGTTATCGGAGTTGTAATGACACTTGGTGCAAGTGAAAAGACCGGCGGGATCATCGTGATGGCAGTCGGTGCGTTTTTCATGATTCCCCTGGTGTTCCGGGAGACATTCCACATGTATAACATGTTCTGGCCTTCCATATTCATAATAGTCGGTATAATATTCATCGTCTCGAGGCAGAAAGGCTTCCATTCGGTCAGCACAAAGGGTGTTGCGGGGGACGATTATATCGATTATGTAAATGTTTTCAGCGGCGGGGAAAGGCAGATAATATCACAGAATTTCAAAGGGGGAAAGATCACTGCAATCTTCGGCGGCATTGAGCTCGACCTTACAAAAGCCGGCCTGGCTCCGGGGATCTCCGAACTTGAACTCGCATGTATCTTCGGAGGCGCCACCCTTATTGTACCCGACGACTGGTATATTACCATCGAGGTAACACCTATACTCGGAGGGTTCAGCGATTCGCGCAAACTTATACCCGGGAGGGCCATCGATCCTTCAAAACACCTTGTAATAAAAGGAGCCGTCATATTCGGAGGCGGCGAGATTAAAAGCTATTAAAATCATCACTGATGAAGCATCCCATACTTACCGACAGGGTAAGACTGATAATATGGTGGCTTGTCTGGCTCTTCACAACTGTGGGCCAGACACTTCTTTTTAATTTTTCCTACGGAGGTTTCACTGCAAGTTCGATACCTGACGCAATTGTATCATTTGTTACATTTTCAGGAATAGGCCTGTCGCTCTGGTATCCTTTCAGATATATAATCGCCGCAAGTAAAAATTCGACAGGGGTAATAGTAAACAACCTGCTGGCAGGAATTGCCAGCATTTTCCTGTGGCTGCTTTTAACCCGTTACGCAGCGCCTCTCTTCCTGCCGGCAGTAAACGATTTTCAGCTTTACTGGACAGCCACCCTTCCTTACAGGATAGGAACGGGGATTTTCATTTTCGTGCTTATAATGCTTGCCTATTACCTGTTCCTTAATATCTATAACCTTGCAGCAAAAAATGCAAAGGCTGCCGAACTTGAAAACCTTGTAAGGGATACCGAACTTAAAATGCTGAGATCGCAGATAAATCCCCACTTCCTCTTCAACAGCCTTAATTCAATAAGCTATCTTACAATCACCGATCCCGAACGTGCAAGGGAAATGCTTATAAAACTTTCGGATTTCATGAGGTACGCCCTTTCAAAAAAAGACGAACAGCCTGTAAGCCTGCGAAGTGAGCTTGAAAACCTGAGACTGTATCTCGAAATTGAAAAAGTAAGGTTCGGCGAAAGACTCTCAACTGAAGAGAATATAGAGGAAAAATGCCTTGAAATTAAAATGCCTGTTATGATACTTCAGCCTTTGTATGAGAATGCCATAAAACATGGCGTTTATGAAAGTACCGGCTGTGTAAGCATAAAGACAAGAGTAGCCTGCAACAATGGCTTCCTCGAGATCATGATAAGCAATAACTACGAAATCAACCCCACTCCGGTAAAGGGCACCGGTACCGGTATTCAGAATGTCGCCCGGCGACTTGATATATTCTATGCCAAGAAAGCCTATATAAAAACCAGCAAGGAAAACGGAGTATATACAGTTACACTTTTTATCCCATCGGCAGCCTGATTTCAACTGAAATAGAATAAATTTGTTACGGCAAGTATAAGAGGACTAAGGATGCAAATTCCATTATATTGCCGGACATTTGTTTATTTTAAAGTTCATCCAATAACCCTGGTAATGGAAAAAATAAGGACTGTAATTATCGATGACGAAGCCCCGGCACGGGATATTATCAAATATTATCTCAGGGAAGTTGATAATATAGAAGTTATCGCCGAATGTGCAGATGGTTTTTCAGGATTGAAGACAATTTCGGGACTTAAACCCGACCTCGTATTCCTCGATATACAGATGCCGCGGCTTACAGGGATAGAACTTATTGAGGTCCTCACCGAAAAGCCTGAAATAATTTTCACCACTGCATACGACCAGTTCGCCCTCAGGGCATTTGAACTGAATGCACTTGACTATCTCCTTAAACCTTTCCCGAAACCCAGGTTCCTTGAGGCAGTAAGAAAAGCCACTGAAAAGATAATGTCGGGCAACGGTAATAAGGTTCCGGCCAGCGAGCTCCTTGGGCTTAGGCCGGAGCCGGTCTCTGCGGTGAACAGGATAGTCGTGCGGAAGGGTAATGCAATAAACCTCATCCCCGTTGAACAGATAAAATTTGTGGAAGCCCAGGATGATTATGTAATGATCCATCATGACGGCGGGAAAGCCATGAAACAACAGACAATGAAGTTTTACGAGGACAATCTTTCCAAAAAGGATTTCGTGAGGATACACCGGTCATATCTCGTTCGCGTCGAAGAGATAAAACGCATTGAGCCTTACGGCAAGGATAATCATATTGCAATTCTTGCATCAGGCGACAGACTGCCTGTCAGCAGGGCAGGGTACAGGCAGCTGAAGGAAGAACTCAACTTTTGATTTCGGATTTCGGAAGGTTGAATTCGGATTTAATAAATCCGAAATCACAAATCCGAATTCCGAAATACTACTTCAGTCTGTTGCAGTGCCTGTAGTATCTCCACGGCTTATATTTCCTGAAACGAACGAGGGGAACCGGATCATAGCCGTGTGTGCCGCCGGGCCTGCATCTCAGTATCCTTCCGGTGGCCATGAGAAGACCTGCAAAGGGCCCGTGCATTCTTAATGCATCAAGGGCATAGGCGGAGCATGAGGGGACATGCCTGCACGAAGGAGGAAGAAGCGGTGATATCGCCCTCCTGTAAAAATATACGGGCAGCGATAAGATCCATGAAAGAATGTTGCTCAGCCTGTTTGCCATGGCGCAAAGTTAACAATTGAACTGTTTGGCTGTTATACTTCTGAATTATGATTAACTTTGCCTTGTGACATTTTGACGTGCCGTGAGCCCTTAAAATGGTGTGGCAGGAGATTTGAAATGTGTTAAATTAAAAACAATTAACTATGGAAGCACAACATGCAAATATGTCTATCTGGATAATTTTTATTGGCTTTATGATCCTCAGCTGGATCGTCAGCGCAGTATTGAAATCAAAATTCAAAAAATATTCAAAAATACCTGTTGACGGAGGTCTTTCAGGAAAGGATGTAGCAGAAAAAATGCTGAGGGACAACGGTATTTATGACGTAAAGGTCGAATGTGTACAGGGCAGCCTTACCGATCATTATAATCCTGACAAAAAGACAATAAACCTCAGCCAGGATGTATACAGCAGCAGGAGCATTGCAGCAGCCGCCGTGGCAGCTCATGAGACCGGACATGCAGTACAGCACGCCACGGCCTATGCATGGCTGGGATTCAGGTCGAAGCTTGTCCCTCCTGTAAGCTTTGCCTCAAAATGGGTGCAGTGGATATTGCTTCTCGGAATCATCCTTGTAAATACATTCCCGGCAATACTTGGTTTCGGTATAGTATTGTTCGCCCTTACAACAATCTTCAGCTTTGTCACGCTTCCTGTCGAGGTCAATGCCAGCCAGCGCGCACTTGCATGGCTTTCAAATGCCGGCATAACATCTTCGATGAATCACGACAAAGCACAGGACGCCCTCAAATGGGCCGCATATACATACGTTGTTGCCGCGCTTGGATCGCTTGCAACTCTGCTTTATTATATAATGATATTTACAGGAGGAAGCAGGGACTGAAAGCTTCTATCTGCCTGAAACACTGATCAGGGTTGTCTTTTTGTGGAGTATCCTCAATACGACCCAGATCAGTCCTGCAGGAATACATATATACATCCACATCGGGGTAACCCAGATCCTCTCCGAAAGAAAGTAATTCCTCAACAGATCGAGGAGAAGGAAGATTATAAAGATATTTACGAAGCTGTTATATTCGCGGCCCAGCGCCGATTTTACGGAAAACGTAAGAGCCGGCCTTTTAAATCCGCTGAAACGCGGGATAACCGATTTTACAGTTTCGGAATATTTGTCATATATTTCACCGAACTTCCTTCTGAGGAATTGTTCTTCTGCAAACATTATCCTCTCATAATATAGCCAGTAGAACATTATGAATATAAGGACAAACACAGGGGTCCTAATGAAAAGCACAGGACCGAGCCACATAAGGAAATTCCCGACATAAAGCGGATGCCTTACCTGTGAGTATATGCCTGTGGTATTCAGTTCATCGGCGATCTGGCCTGCCGAGGTATTGCGCCCCGAAGTGTTCCTTGGAGCAAACCCGACTGTATATACCCTTACCGCCTCGCCTGCCAGGCTTACTCCAAGGAATATAAGTTCCCAGGTCGAATTGAAAATTATTGCCTGCCGGTTAGTGATGTACAGGACATAAACTCCTGCAATAATAAGAATAACGGGGAGCCAGCTCCTTCTTTTGAATAACCAGTTGCCGCTCGATTCAAATTCCTGTACTAAAGCCATTGATCAGGTATTAATTGAAGCGGTAAAAGTAGGAAATTTTCAGAAACTGTATTTAAGCCTTAAAAATGCAAGGTTTATTTTTGATTTTTCACCGCCCATCAGAGCATCGAAATGCTGCCATATCAGTGAGAAATCGAAATTCTCAGCCAGTGAATAATCGAACGACGGACCTGCAAACCAGCCATCGAGGTCGGGGAGCCACATTGCCGAAGCGGTAAGGTTTATAAGAGGAGTCGCCGCCCAGGTGAACTGGCCAAATGCCGAGAAAACCGAAAATGCAAGGTCCTTTGATGACAGATTTCCTGAATAGAACGAGTTGAAATCATTAAGCCCGGGTGGATTATTGCAATACATAATCTGTACCTGGGCCATAGAGTTGTTTTTGAAAATCTTCTCAAAACCTGTTGTTGCAAGAACAGTGCTTTCATCTCCGGGGAAATCCTCATACTGGTCGAACCATGAAACTTCGCCCCGGAACGACAATCCGCCGATGGCGCCCGACCATCCTGTTCCGATTACTATATCCTGCCCGTTAACAAATCCGGCCAGAAACTGAATATCATAATCCCAAAGGCTGAACCTGTAAAGTCCGGCTGCCGTAATGTCGCGGTTGTTGTCGACCTTGACCGCAATTTCTGCTGCCGACGATGAGGATGTAAAATACTGAAGCCTTACGGCATCGCTTCCCGGTCTTTCCACATAATCGAAATCAAAAAACGAATAGGCATTGAAAATGTCGTTCGGGTTCCATACAAAGGTCTGTCCCCAGTTGATCCGCTGACGGCCCGCTGTGATCTGAAATTTATTGAAAGTAAAGTCGACGTTTAAACGGTCAATTGTTGAATTAAATAAAAATGAATTTTCACTGAGAATATTCCACGACATGTCGGCAAATCCTCTGTCGTAGCCGATTATATCGGAGTAATATGATCCCATTTTTACAAAATCGCCTGTAAAAAATCTGTTTCTCAGCTCGCCTGTAAAGGTGATGCCATTGCTTATGTAGGCCTTGAGGTTGAGCCTGTTGTGGAGAAGGTTCTCGTTCATGAACGATCCTGAAAGCTTCTCGAACATCGAGCTTTGCATCGTAGTAACATATCCGCCCAGTAAGACCGGGTTCTCCTCCTGCGATAAAATTGTTCCGGCAGGCAAAAACAGGAAAAGAAAAAATGCAAAAAAGAGCTTATTCATAAGGTAATGATTTTATGACGGCAATTCCCTAACATCATCTGAAACGACCTTCCCGTCCTCGAGAGTGATGACGCGATGGGCCATTCTGACAACTCTCGGATCGTGAGTTGAAAATATAAATGTGATCTTTTCACCGTGGTTAAGCTTCTCCATTATTTCAAGAAGCGTTGTTGCCGATTTCGAATCGAGGTTTGCGGTAGGTTCATCGGCGAGTACAAATTTCGGCCTTGATGCCAGCGCCCTTGCAACTGCCACCCTCTGCTGTTGTCCGCCTGAAAGACGGGAAGGCCGGCTGTTCATCCTTTCCCCGAGACCGACTGCATTAAGAAGTTCCATTGTTCTTTCATCCCTTTCTTTCTCAGGCCATTTCTGAAGTGTCATTATGAACTCAACATTTTCCTTTGCAGTAAGCACAGGGATTAGATTATATGACTGGAATACAAATCCTATGTTTCTGAGCCTGAAGTCGATCAGCTGCGATGGCTTAAGTTTTGAAAGGTCGGTGCCTCCGATTATTATCTCCCCTGAAGTAGGCATGTCGAGCCCTCCGATCAGGTTCAGGAGAGTTGTCTTTCCCGAGCCCGAGGGTCCGACAATAGCCACAAATTCGGCTTCGGTAAAGTCGAGGCTTACATCATTCACTGCATGTACCTCAATTTCGGAGGAATCGTAGATCTTGTTGACGTTTTTCAATTCGAGAACTCTCATGATTAGCTATTTAATATTCAACCTGTTTGTTTATATTTCGGATTTCGGATTTTTGAATTCGGAATTATAAATCCGAAATCACAATTCCGAAATCCGAATTCCAATAATTCCGAAATCACAATTCCGAAATCCGAAATTCCTTCAATCTGTCCGTAAGGCTTCAACCGGATTCAGCTTCAGTGCTTTCCTTGCCGGCCAGACCGACGAAATAATTGCCGTGACAATGACCATGGCAGCCGTGAAAGCAATAAATCCCGGAGTGACGACCGGATATACAACTGATGAGAACCCTATTGCTTCAAATCCTTCACCCCAGCCTGTAAAATGGATCCCTGTTTTTCCAAGGACCGAAGCAATACCCCAACCCATTACCATACCGAAAACTGCTCCTACAACAGTCAGAAATATTGTTTCCAGCATTATCATACCGAACACCCTTCTCCGGTTCATGCCTATTGCCATCAGCATCCCCAGTTCCTTTGTCCTTTCAAGGACAGCCATAAGCATTGTGTTTATGATTCCGAAAGCAAGAGCCAGCATTATAATTCCCACAAAAATGAAATAGTAAATTATCATAAAATCATTCATCATTGCCGCGTCGGGGGCCAAAGCCTTCCAGGTGCTTACAGTGTTCTCCCCGGCGATCCTGCCGAGCTCCTCTCCTACAGCATCAGCATCACCGATATCATTAAGCATAATGGCTATTTCATGTGTGAGTATATCATTTCCGCCATAAAGGGCTGCCAGATCGGGGGCATTTACAAAAGCTGAGACCTGGTCATAGCCTGTGTTTGTTGTTTTATATATTCCGCATACCCTGAAAATACCCTGTACGGGATCGCCCTGAAGGTCGGAAATTGTTATCTGCACCTTGTTCCTTAGTCTGTAATCGAGCGCATTATCCATTATAACCTGCCCGGATCTGTCAAGTTCCCGCCTGTTCAGCTCCTTCCTGAGAGCTGCTTTGAAATCCTTTGGCGATCTGAACCTCTTATCTTTTATTATTTCAAGCTTAAGCAATACCTGACCGGGTACACTCAGCGCCTTCAGGCGGCTGATCACACTGTCGGTTATGATATATTGTTTAAGCTTAAGAAGTTCGGCTGTCTTATCGCTTATCAGAATGGATCCCTGGTTTTGACTGTCAATATATTCACCTCCTCCGGCAACAATCTTTTCAGGGATATCGGATATCTTTTTCTCATCATCAGGATTTATTCCATAAACAATTATTCCGGTGTTTGCCCATGGAGTATTTGCCATGGCAATGATTTTTGTTCTTCTTACCCATCCTTTAAGCTGAGGCAGCGTGTCGATACTTTTTGAAATCAGACCCAGATTATCGATTGAAAGGTCGATCTCCTCGTTCCTCAGGTAGCCCGTATTATGGATCTGGATATGGGATACCTCATTGTTGATTGCATCTTTCAGGCGCTGCCTGACCCATCCTTCCATTATACCGACAAGCAGTACACCTGAAATTATTCCAAGTGTCACCGCAACAATAACGACGAGGCTTCTTTTTTTATTTCGCCATACATTCTTCCAGGCAACCGACCATAACATGACAATAAGTTTTTATGCTTTCAGTGCTTCAATTTCCTTCAACTTTCCAATTTTCCTCAATGGATAGATTGTCGCCAGCCCCACCATCAGGGCAATTACGACGGCCTGCCAGTAGAAATACGGACCTATTGTTGCCGTGGGCATTACTGCATCCCAGCCAAAGTCCTCCATCATGTTTCCAAGTTCTCCTTTAAGAAGGATCGGATTATAATGAAAATACAGTATTATCGGAAGACTTGCCAGCAAACCTGAGACAAGTCCGATAATTCCAAGCAACAGCATTTCAATAGTTACTATTTTTTTGAGGATTGATTTCTGCATTCCTATCGATACAAGTACCCCGAATTCCTTTCTTCGTTCCGAAACCATCATGAGCACAGTTCCGAAAATGCCGAAGAAAATAATGAAGTACAATAATCCGAGCATCGCGATCCCCGTCTGGCTGTCACCCTGTATCTGCTGATACAGAATGGGATTGAGTTCGTACCATGTTCTTGTTGTTGTACTGCTGTCGGGGAGAATCGAGTTTATACTTTTTCTTGCACTTCTGATTATTCTTTCAGATTTGCCCGTGAGATTAATTACAATGGAAGTAACCTTGCCTTCCACATCAAATAATTTCTGAGCAGCCGGAATTGTCATTACTATCATTTTATTGTCGAGGTCGGGAGACGGCATTTTTATTATCCCTCTTACCGGGAATATCCCGTTTGCACTCACACCGTGGTAACCCTGCCCCATAAGGATGACCGAATCGCCTATTCCGACCTTCAGAAAAGTTGCAAGCCTGTCGGAAACAAGTATGCCTTCGTCATCCGCCGACAGATAACCGTTCTTTTCCACGGAGAGTTGCATTATCAGCGGAAGGAACTGTTCCTTTTCGTCGTCACTCAGGCCGAGTTCAAGTTCAAGCCTTTCGGTCGACGAATAAGACCTTCCGATGTTTTTTCTAAGCTTTTCCAAAGCCTCTGTGGAAATTTTGCCATCAGCCCTGACAGCTTCAAGGAATTCTTCCGTGATCCTGTATTTTACAAGCTTGTTCTCAGGATCCGATAAATTCTTTTCTTTTAAAGGATCAATTGCAATTACAGCTACTCCCTTGGTTTGCATGCCGCTTGATGCCAGGGTGAAAGACTCGATGTGCGGAGTTGCTGAAATTACATTTTCGATCCCCCGGACGGCGGCAACAATCGAATCATTATAATCAAATGAGTTGTCAATAAGCGGATCATCAAGATATCTTACATGCTGTACCTGCAGATAGCCGGTAAACGATTGAATGAAGCTGTTAATCATATGATCATATGAACCCAGCTGGTACGAGCGCATTATTACCGAAAAAAAGACGGCAAAAAAGACGGAAGCCGCGGTAATTATGGTCCGGCGCCTGTTTCTCCACAGGTTTCTCCATGCTATTTTTAATTCCTCTTTCATCCTTAATATTTCTGATGTCAGCGTACTCTTTTCATGTTCTGCTGTGAGAAGAAACCCTCCTCAAGCGGTAAATTGAATTTTATGTCCTTTATTTCGATTATTGTACTGTAAGCCGGCTCATCCTGTGGAACGAGACGGATCTTTGACGTGACGGTCCTCCCATCCATTGTTTTTATATCAGAGCCTGTCTCAGTTCTTACAAGATATCCGTCTTCATCATACAACTCGACTTTCATGATAAGGAAGTCTTTTTTATCTATCCACCTTACCTGTTTTCCCCATACAATTGATGCGCTTTCTTTTGCATTCATCCTTATTTTGTAGCACACTCTGCCGGCAATCGCCTCCTCGCCTTCAATTTCATGCACATAATCGTTTACAACTGACGATTCCCTGAGGATATCGTCATTAGTATAATCCGATCCCATCCATCCCTGCGACATCATCGACGGAGGAAGCTTTATAAGCCTGTTTATTGCAGGGTTCCAGCTCCACATTTCGGAATTCCTTTTCAGGAAGGTCTGGCCTGCTTCCTTGGCAGGAGATGTTATGAGTGCAAGTGCATAGTCGCGTCCGAGGCTCCAGCTTTTTATTTCAATTGTACGCTGCCACGAAGGCCTGACTATCGTCATCGACATCACACTGTAGCTGCTAAGCTCACCGTTGAATTTCTCATCGGCTTTTCTGACAATGCCGGTAGCCGTAAGCGTCTGTCCGGAGGCACCGGTTGACAATAGCGCCATAACAATAAATGAAAGAATTGATGTAAATCCGCTTTTCATCGGGTTCCTTATTTAAATAACTCTATAATCTTATCAATCTCTTTTTCATCAGATTCAGCAATGCTGTCTGCAGAATAAACAGTCTTTACCGAATATCCCAGCATGATCGTCTTGAATAACTCAAGTTCCCCTTCAGGATCATATGGTCTGTCTTTTTCTTTCTTCTTTCCAAAAAAGTATTCGGTGAACATCATCATTATCTGCGATGGATAATAATTATCTCCGGGTTCATGACCCGGGTGTATGAATGAATCTGATTCAGGAAAAGCTTTCCGGAATTCGTCCTTTACATCATTCTGCATAAGGAGCTGCATCATCAGTCTGAAAAAGTATTTCTTTTCCTTAAGCAGGACATCTATCTTTCTTATAAAAAACTCGAATTCCGTATCAGAGATATGCCCGTCCCTGTTTATATCGAGGTATTTGTATATTTCATTTACCGACCGGTGGATAATTGCCTTCAGAAGAGCCTCCTTACTGTCAAAATAGTTGTACATAAGGCCTTTTGATATCCCGGCATATCTGGCAATATGATTTATCGTAGTATTGAAATAACCTTCGTTGGCAAAATGTTCAAGTGCGACATCCATGATAAGCGTCATCTTCTCTTCTCTTATCTCCTGAAACTGCTTTGGCGTTCTCGGCGACATATCCCTCTGATTATAAACTATTTAAATTTGTGAGTGTAGTTAATCATTAACAAAGGTATATTAACAACCATTAATGACTTATTTTCAATCACTTTCTTCTTTTATCAATGACCCCCTTTCCCGTTTCCCCCAAAGGGGAAAAGCTTCATGCAGTGCCCCTTCCCCTGTTGGGGAATGTAGGGAAGGGGGTAATCTTCAAATAGTTTTTCACTTTATTTATGATTCCTGATACTCATTTTTTATTTTAATCCGTTCTTTGGTTGAACGGTTGGTCAAAGTTAAAATGAAAAATTTTACATTGCAAAATTTTTTTAAAGAAAATTCATTGAAGTTTACAGGAATAATTTTCTGCTCCGCGGTAGCAGTGTTTTAATCCACAACTTGTAACTGTAGGTTACCGATTTCTCACCCTCCTATCAAATAATTAGATGCCGGTAACGTTATAATACAAGTTTATTTATCTTTAACCAGTTGTTTAAAACCTTTTTACAATGTCAAGTCTCAGACTACTGCTTGGTTTGATACCTTCCACGTCTAAAATTGAACAGGCCGAAAAAGCTTTAACTGATGAGTTTGAAAAGCTTCAGGCATTCACGAAATCGGAATTATTGTCAAAATATACAGGACTTCACGACCTTGTGAATTCTTCTGCTTTCATTCAGAAGAAAAAGGACATTGAGTCGCTTCAATATAAAAATTCGGAAGAATATAACAGGGAGAAGGAATTCCTTCAGATGCAGAAATCGAAGGATATTGTTCAGTATTTTAAAACTGTTTCAGGTTCGATGCTGAAACGGTTCAGGGAACTCGACGGCTCGCAGAAGATTCGTGATTTTGAAGAGCTCGAAAACTTCATAAAATCGAATGCCTTCAGGCAGAAACAGAAGATGAAACCGATAACATTCAAGGATACTGATGAATACAGAAAGTTCCTTGAATTCAAATCGCTAAAATCCGATCCCGAAATAAAGGCTTACAGAAAGGCAGCGGCAAAAGGAGAAGCAGTCAAATCGAAAGCCGTTCAGAAATTTGAGGAGCTTGAAGCATATATGAGAAGCCAGGAGTTCCTTTCAAAGAAAAACATGAGGCCGATAACTTTCAAGGATACTGAAGAATACAAAAAGCTTCTTGAATACAACAGACTGAGGACAAGTCCCGATATAAAGGACTATTACACGTTCAAGGCATCAAAGGAATATGCAAATTTCCTCAACATTGACGGATCTAAAAGGCTTGAAAGGTATAATGAGCTTAAGGAATATGTTGGCACAAAGGAGTTCAGGGAAAGAAAAGAGTACCTTCTTGATAAGAAGCGTTTTGAAAAGACCGAAGAATTCAGGAACATCCAGGAATATGATAAGCTTAAGAAGAACGAAGATATAATCTGGTATTTCAAGGTAAAGGATTCGAACAAGTTTGATGTTCTGAGGCAGAAAAAGCTCACATTCTTTGACGATTTCAATGGAGATGCCCTCGACACAAAACTCTGGCTTACAAATTATTACTGGGGCGACAAGCTGCTGAAGGACAATTACTCTCTTGAATCGGATCTTCAGGCCTATACGGGCAAAGACAATCTTGAGGTTCGCAGCAGCCTGCTCAAGATCCATACAAGGCCGCAAAGGATAACAGGAAAAGTATGGTCGCCGGTTGGTGGATTCAGAACTAAAGAATTCGATTATACCAGCGGAATTATAAATTCGGGCAGCACTTTCAGGCAGAAGTACGGCATTTTCTCTGCCAAGGTAAAACTCGGCAATCCTGCTGCAAGGAACAATTTCTGGATGCTTGCTGACAAGATGACACCTCATATTGATATATGCCGCACATCCGACGGAAAGGTGTGGAATGATTTTGCACCCGATCCCGGGCGAGTCTTCAAATCATCGATAGGATCAAAATACTCATCTGATTTTTATATCTACACCCTTGAATGGACGGCCGACAGGCTTGTCTGGAAGATCAACGGCGAGGAGATATTCAGGCAGACCTCCAATGTTCCGCAGGTGCCGATGTATGTCTTGTTTTCCGGCGGCCTCAGCAAACAGATAAGCAGTCCGACAACAATGGAAATTGACTGGGTGAAGGTTTATCAGTATAGCTGATAATATTGAATTTTAATCAGCCGCTGTATAATTAAGTATAATCTCATTCCCCCGGGGATTCTCCAAAGGTAAATTGTCATTCCGAATCACGCCACAGCGTGATGAGGAATCCCTTTCCTGACCACGGATGAAACAAAAAGCCTGACCCGGGTTTTTGACAAAATGCAACGTATTAAGGTACTGCTTTTAATACGTTGAGGAATAATTTTCAGTTTTAGTACCATCCAGGCAAGTAAATCTACTTAACTGAGGATCGTAAAACCGCTTCCGGTAATCCTGCTAGTCTAACCCAATAAAACAACATTCAAAAAAGCTCCAGGGAGCACTCATTCAAAGAACGATTTAATTTAAATATAAAGCATTTTTTATTTTATCTGAACATATTTCAGTTAAAAGGAAAGAGCTTTATGGTTTCCAGTCCCGGATTATGATCCTGCCCTGGTAAAGCTTTACTTCAAGCTTTTGTTTGCCTCTCCATTTCAACTCCCGGATGTACTCGATCGGGATTGTTACTGCATAGCTTGAGCCTCCCGCTATTTTGGTCAGGCTTCGTACTTTGCTGTCATTTGTTTTACTAAGTGCCATGACTTTAATTTTATTTACGTAGTAAGTTACGTAGTTTCCTACATAGATGCAAGGCCTCCCCGCTGCCGTCCCTTCTCGACACACTCACTTTAAGTGAGATTTGATAAATTCCATGATAACTGAGATGTTATCAGTAGCCAGTAGGTAGACTGTTACAAGTAATGAAGCGATTTCTATCCAGCTGATTTCAAATTCCTTCGATTTAAGTTTCATCTTCATTTTATTAATATTTAATAATAAATAGTCTCCAGTCTCAAAAAAGTCGACCATTGTCATAAAAATATTTTCATCTCATCACATCTCTCAGGTTACTAAGTATCAGAATGTTGCTCAATAAGCACAAAATTAAGACCCTGGGATTATTAAAAAAGGACAACCTCATGTGACTAAGACATCTCTCTGTTATTTAGCATGTTAGATAAGAAAGGCAAAAAACTCACCAAAGTTATACAGGCTCCGAACGATCCGGTGCTACGTAAAAATGCAAGGGTAATACAGAGTTCCGCTTCGCTCCACCCTTGCATTTTTCCAACGACCGCAGGTGCCATTAGCTTTCTTTTTTTGTCCTTTTTTCTTTTGAGGAATTTGTCTTTCTTGTCCCTGATTGGGACAAATTGTCCAACGATTTAAGCCAGGATTAACCCTAAACACGGCTTAGGAACCGGATAAAACCGGCGATGGCAAGACAAGGTTCCCGGCATATAAAATTTACACCACTGAAAATATGATGAGGTTAAGTAAATTTTTATGCCGGGATTCATTTTAATCTTCCAGCGCCTATAATTCCGTCCCGATGCATTGGGATTAATATAGCTTGGGGTAATTTTTACGGACATGTCTTTTTGTCTGAAGGGTTGGAGCAGCTCGTTGTGACGCTTCAGCGTTACAATGTGCTGCAAGCGGGCCGGAGCAAAAAGCATGACTGAAAAAATTACAGAAGGGCACGGCCGCGAGGGAGATGCAGGATTAGTCCTGGCTTTCTGAGGACTTGAAGCCTATGCGTTTACGATTCTTCTGTTTCAGTTCCTGCTGCCTGGATGCTTCCAATTGTTTCAGGTATTCGAAGATCAATAATATCTGATCATCGTGTTCACCCATTTTCGCTTCGATCTTTTCCAGCATGTGAAGGATCTCTGCATGTGAAGCCAGCATTTCGCGCATTCTGGTAAAGATTCTTACTATTTGGATATTTACACTGATCGCTCTGTCACTTTTTAACACGCTGGCTAACATTAATACTCCATATTCAGTAAAAGCCATTGGTAAATACCTGGATCCTCCCCAACTTGAGGTGCCAAATTGGCTCCTCAAGTCATTAAATTCGCTAGTATTCAACTCGAACATAAAGTCTTCAGGGAACCTTGCCAGGTTTCGCCTCACGGCTCTTTTTAATTGCTTTGTATCAACACCATATAATTCTGCGAGATCCTTATCAAGCAGGACTTTTTTCCCTCGAATAAGAAATATCTTTCCCATTATTATTTCATCCGGGATGGCAACTGATTTACTTTCTTTCGACATATTATTCCTGTTATATGTTTAACAAAACTAATATTTTATAATTGGACATCACAGTTTGTCACATCTGAATTTGATGTCACAATTTGCGACATCAAGTTTGGAGGACGCAATTTGCGACCTCCATTTCATCCAAACGGGTGACACTTATTTATCGACTCCTGCAGATCCTCAAGACATCCTACCTGGTAACGCTCCGTCGAGCCGATCCGCTTGTGACCGGCCAAGTACTGAACTATCCTGAGGTAGTACCTCTTTAACCAGAGCAATATCACCTTCTGCCGGATGTGCCTTCAGCTGCAGACCTTAGTTTTTATTTGTTTTAAAGCTTTTGCCTGGTGCATGAGACTGTTTTTCATCTCCCCGGAGCTATTCATACTGATAAAGAGCTGCCGGCTTAATTTATCAAGTTCCTGACTTTCTGCCTTACCACCCCAGGGCATTATACTTTGTCTTTACATCTCTTTTGTCTACTTTATATAATGTTTTTACCCTTTGCTGATCAGAGCCGTAGGTAATAAATAATTCTCTTTCCGCTCCTGTATTCAGTGAATCGCGTATTCGCAATTTAAGGCTGTTGAACAGCTGAACGGCAAGAATAGAGCAACTATCAAAGACATTATTGATACCTTTATCAAAAGGAGCAAATTAAACCAGAATGCAACATTATAGTAAAAAGATCTGCTATCATTAGCAAGGCTTTGTATATTTATTACAAATTACCACCTAATAATTCTTTCTGCTTAATAAAACTGATTGTCTGGTAATGGTAATTGCACTTTCTTCTTGTAACGTAAATCCTTAATGCATTTAGGATTGTCAAAATCGTAAGAACATAAATAAATTGTTATAGGTTCTGGTAAACCCAGATAAGTAAACAGTAGATGCTCTTAATAAGGTTGCCAGGTATTTCGGAATGACAATCGAGCAGATTGTAAACTTCGATGGCGTTGTGCCGCAGGAAATAACCGTGGAAGATAAAACCCTGATGGAACAGGTGAAGATGATTCAGGAGCTCGAACCGGAAGAAAAAAACATGGTCTTTAAAATGGTTGATACCTTCCTTACCAAAAAGAAGTTTAAAGATTTCTTTCAGAAAAATGTAGCTGCATTAAACAGAAGCATGCCCCCCCATCTTTTATTTTTTTATAGCCTATTTTTTCTTCTACTAATAATTAATATTACTACTCCTAATGTAATAAAAACAGGACCAACATAAATCCCATTGAACATATCTGGCCACCGAAAAATTTTAAAGAATAATCCTACTAAAAGCAGGAGAAAACCACATATCAATAAAAATAGATATGAAAACTTGAGTAGTTTATTTACTTGCATAATCTAATACCTCTTTTACTTTTCCTGATTTAAAAAATGACGGATTGGGCGAAATAAAAAAAACAACTTTCTTTAATGATGTGATTTCATAATATATACTGTAAAAATAATAATAAGTACGCTTAATTTTGATAACACTTTTTATAGGTATTTCTTCCCCTTTACCATTGTCATTCTCAATATACAAAAAATTCGAATCGTACTTAATTGATTTTGATTTTATTAAGTAGTAATTAAATATGTTTGAAGTAGAGAGATATAGTGTTAAAAAGCAATAAACCTCTATGATGACATTTGTTCCCCATAAAAGGTAATAAACCATAAAAACAAACAAAGCTACATCGGCTATAATTGAAGCAACAACTATTAAATTTTTGCCATGTTTCAAATTAAATTTAAACGACAATTGTTTCATCACCATTTTATCCTAATTTTATAATTGCCTTCAAAACCTAAAATAAGACCTACATGTATACTAAACCCAATATCTAAGGTCTCCCCTTCTGGGGTAGAATTATATTTAATAGAAAATATACCCTTATCCAAACCACCATCAATTGAATACGTTTCATTTGAATATCCTCCACCTTCAAAACTACCATCAAATGTGTGAGAAACACCAGCACCTACACCCAACCCACCTGTAAGACCTTGGTTAATTTGAGTCATTCCACCAGATTGGCTTCCTGGATAAATTAATTTTGTACCTTCATGACCAATTAAAGTTATAGAGCATAAGTTGACAAAAACTCCATACTTACCTCCAAGTCCTCCAATATCTCCACCTGCTTGAACACCGACTGTTAACTTTGAATCACCTTGGAAATTGACTCCCCATCCACCTGGCGCATCATTTGGCCAACCAACTGATGTTGTCAATCCTTTTTGCCATTCGTCATTCAAATTTTGTCTAAGCTCATTAAAATCTATAACCGCCAGAGCATTTGGTAAAACTTCATTATTGTAGGCTTCTTCCCATTCTACAACTTCCCCTGTTAAATCTGATCGATATTTTCCAAGATAAGAATCATAATGGTATTCATACTCTGGATATTGTGCATCATAACTTATGTTAGCTGCTGGGGCATACCCACCACCACCCAACTGGCGTTGATAATATTGTCCTTCAGAGTAATAACCACCCCTGTAATCGAAGTTTTGGTAATGTTGTTGCATGTATTGCAAATAATTGTAACCTGAAGGATCTGTAAATTTCAACGGATTATTCAGGCAGTATGTGTACCTGTTAAGATTCTGTGTGAGATCCGGTGATTGAACAAAATTGTCAGGGCTAAGGAACATCGCCATCAGCGGATCATAGACCCTACCATTTCCCGAAGCCTGGAGGCTCCGGGATTTCGCTTCGCTCAACATGTTAATCAACCCGAACTGATCGCCATGCTCGTGCCCTGTAAAACCCCGGTCAAGAAAGCTCGTTTCTTCAATATTGTTATACGACCAGGCTGCCGGATTCCTCCTTCTTCCCTCCGCCTTCGCAAAGCTTCGGCGGACAAAGCATGGATCGAAATTATATCTTTCTTTTACAGTCCCATTCTGATTTGAAATAACCTCATAAGAGCCAAGGTAATCTTTATGTATGTAAAATATAGAATCCTGGTTATTCTTCTTTTCCAGAACGGCAACAACACCATCTGCCCCTGAAACATAATACAGCTCCCTTACATTACCTGTCGAATCTGTCTCTTTCTCATACTGGCCCAGTGCAAAATACTTCGTTTTGACTACCGCACCATCCACTGTAAACAACGTCTTCACCCGGTTTTCATCCGGACCATAAATGAAATTAAGTTCTCTTACCTCATCTGTAACCAATGTGTCGGTTATACAACTTACTTTACCGGATTTTGTATAATCTATAAATTGTTTTGACAGGTTTTGCATTAGCTCAGTAGGTTCTGTAACGGATGTCACGTTATGAACACCCCCTGTGTAACCATATGTCCCGACATCGGTCTTGGCAGTTATATTACCATAACCAGCCCCGTCGTAAGTTACCGAAAGGGTATCCCGACCGGTCATATATGTCACGAGCCTGTTGAGATCATCATAGGTAAAGGTCTCCGAGACATTGCTGCCTGAAGAGTTTAATCCAGTCCTGCGGGTAAGATTACCCGTTATATTATTGAAATCGTAACTCCAGTTTTGAAGGTATGTGCCGCCTTTAGTACTTGTAATACCATCAACAAAACCGTACTGATCGTATGAGATTACTGTATTAACCTGGTTTCCAAGGGTAAAATTATCGACAATACCATACCTGTTCATGTAATTGGCTATCCATACTGTTTAATTACCTGCTGCTACACCGCGCAGCTATCCACTAGTATACCCGTATTTTATTTTCACTGAGCTGTTAAGCATAACACTGCCTATCCTGTCTCATGAAATATTGTTTTTTTCAAACCCACGAATTGCCGAATAAAATTGTCTGCAGCAGGAGAGCATTAATCAATTGCTAGGATTGCGATTTGAGTTGCATGCCTATGTATACGTATAGGGGATGCAACGCAAAGAGAGCCACCCGAGCTACTGAGATCCGCAAATGTAACCAATATGACAGGTTAAATTATAGTTTAAAGGAACCACTCCAATATATATCTTCATTATTTTTCTTTTTAAAAGAAAGAATATTCAAGAATTCTTCATGGGGATGCGGTTTAAGTTCAGATTCCCTTATATGAATGAAGGCTAAACGGAAATTATCTTTATTCACATAATTCTTATCTAATCTTAAAATACCTTCATATGAAAAGGTACTTTCTCCAGGTATAGTAAAGATATTTGGGAAATTACTATCACAACCGGGATTAAAAAGTTCTAAATGACTTGAATTTGTCATCCAATTTAATTGCCATGCGCAAGTCATCGACCAGAATCTAATTGTGTCAGGTGTTTTATTAAGTAATGTCAAATTTACAGAAAAAAAGCTGCCGTCTAATTCATGGAAGATTCCAGAATTTAGCTCTTTAAAGTCTTTCACATTTATCTCTAAGATCTCTTTTTTATTTTTATTTATACCACAATTCTCCAGTAATATACACACCGCGAAAATCAATATAGTCTTTTTCATCATCTTAGAATTTATTTTTATATCAGTAGGGATATCCCTGCATAAAATACTCAAAGGGAACAGGTTTAAAAGATCTAAATGGGATTATATTTGTTTTTCCACCTTTGATATCAAATCCATAATTTAGATGAATAATTACTTCTCCCTGTTCTTCAAATAACAAATCTGCTCTCCAAGATACATCCCATGGTCTAAGTGGCCAGTCTTCAAAAATTGTAATTCCGCCCTCAACCCATTGGTTAGGATAATAATAAGAATTTTTACTAAATGTATCAATAAAAGGGGACGGACGATCACTAGATGTTACTAATTGAACCCATTTTCCTGTGGCAGATTCGTATCCAAGTCTGATATAGACTCCTCCGCTCGTGTTATAATCTTTTCTATTCTTATCTATATCAAACCCATAATATGAATACAGTGTTAACCCTTTAATCCCAAGGAAGTCTGTTTTTTTTATTTCGATATGATTACGATTAATGGTAGCGTCACCACCACTCAAATAATCTCTCAGAAAATTCCTGGCAATCTCACCAGAAAAAGAAAAGTCAGAATTTGGTACAATGTAGTTATTGTGAACTTCACTATAATCAACTGTTTCCCAGGCTTCATTCTTGTATTGTCCGGTATACGAGTTATAAAAGTAACCTCCCCCACCTCCTCCCATATGATGATAACTCTGCCAATCAGTCCATGTAACAGGTGCCTGACCGCGATACCAATAATTGCCCTCGTCATATCTGTCATCCATATAAGCTTTATAGGAATATCCACTTGGATCAGAGTATTTCAGTGGATTATTCAAGCAATATGTGTACCTGTTAAAATTCTGTGTAAGATCCGGCGACTGAACAAAATTATCCGGGCTTAGGAACAAAGCCATAACCGGGTCATAGACCCTTCCGTTCATGTTAATAAGTCCTAACTTATCCAGATGTTCATGTCCGGTAAATCCCCGGTCAAGGAAAAATTCTTCCGGAACGTTATTATACGACCAGTCTGCCGGGTTCCTTCTCCTTCCCCACGGGTCATAATTATACATTTCTCTTACAGATCCGTCAGGATTTGTTATTACATCAAACGAACCCAGGTGATCCTTGTTTATGTAAAATATGCTGTCCTGTTCATTCATTCTCTGAAGCGCTGCAACAACACCGTCTGACCCTGAAATATAATAAAGTTCCCGTACATTCCCTGTTGAATCTGTCTCTTTTTCATACTGCCTTCAGCTGATCCCACAACAGCCCATGTTATTGCAACAGGCATCGCGTTCTAAAGGTTATCAAGAAGTGGATTTTGTTCACC
Organism: uncultured Rikenellaceae bacterium; assembly: GCA_964633505.1. Taxonomy (GTDB): domain Bacteria; phylum Bacteroidota; class Bacteroidia; order Bacteroidales; family VadinHA17; genus LD21. Next base: position 272,338 of record CAZWHC010000003.1, read on the forward strand.
CACTTCTCCTGCGGGATCGCCAAAAAAGGTTTAATAATGTTCACTATTGAGTACTTTAAACTCATGCCCACCATATATATCTTTGCTGAGCTGAAATAAAAACCTATCGTTTTTATATACATTTAAATATGTCCATGTTAAATCAGCTCGATATTTTTCAATTGGATTTCCTAACGGGTCTTTTGCCAAAATAGCATCATTGAAAATGGCTATTAATTTAGATGTGTCAACATTTTCACAATTTATTGTAACATTTAAATAGACATCACCAGAGCCTTGAAAAAAATACTCAGGAAATTTATTGTTAAGGATTTCAATGTTCTTTTTTTCGTACTCACTTAAATTTGCACAGGAATCAAAAAAAAGAACGATCAATAATAATTTGTAACAGGTTATTTTCATAGTAAATTGTTAGTATATTATTGAATACCAAATACCTTGATAGTTTCTATTAACATCTGAAAATTGGAATGCCCATTCTGCTCCATTTAATCGGGAACGAAGATTCCTTATATCTAATCCAAGGCCAATGTATTCATTACCCCACGTTACATTCCAAGCAGTTATAGGATCATATTTCTCAGCTATTACAAAAGAACCTATTATATGTCGTAATTCACCATAGTCTGGGTTTGGGAAATACTGATGACCCCATCTTCCAACCTTTCGGCCATAGTTAATAGATTGCGAGGCAAGCTTCCAAGGTATGAGGTTGGCAGGGCTATAATTGTCCACTGCTTTTATAAAAAAACATCCGCCATAGTTTTTATCTTTTAAGTACTGAACAAACCTATCAACACCACCATTTCTGATATCAGCAGCTACTTCTTCAAATGATAATCCAGCAATAACCCCTTGTCCTGAGGGATTATTTAACAATCCAACAGTAAAAGCCTCAAATGCATTTGCCTCAATATAAAATCCACCTGCTCCGGGATTATTGATTAAATGGAAAGTATGGCTTACACAATCATAATATATGCCTCCCACTCCTGGCCCATTAGTACCCTCACCATAGCTTTGTCCCGGGAGTCCATATTCGCCGTTGGCTCCATTTCCTGAATTTGTTTTCAATTCCTCGTAACTTGGTCCTTCAAGTGCGATACCCCCGCCTGATGCTGTCCTGAAATCTACTCCTACCTCAGTGAACGGATTGTATTCGAAGGCTACCCAATCATTACCTTCCAGTTTATAATAAGTCATCCCGGTTGGATCGGAGTACTTCAACGGATTATTGAGGCAATATGTGTACCTGTTAAAATTCTGTGTAAGATCCGGCGACTGTACAAAATTGTCCGGGCTTAGGAACAAAGCCATAACCGGGTCATAGACCCTTCCGTTCATGTTAATAAGTCCTAACTTATCCAGATGTTCATGTCCGGTAAATCCCCGGTCAAGGAAAAATTCTTCCGGAACGTTATTATACGACCAGTCTGCCGGGTTCCTTCTCCTTCCCCACGGGTCATAATTATACATTTCTCTTACAGATCCGTCAGGATTTGTTATTACATCAAACGAACCCAGGTGATCCTTGTTTATGTAAAATATGCTGTCCTGTTCATTCATTCTCTGAAGCGCTGCAACAACACCGTCTGACCCTGAAATATAATAAAGTTCCCGTACATTCCCTGTTGAATCTGTCTCTTTTTCATACTGCCCCAGGGCAAAATACTTTGTCTTAACATCTCTTCCGTCTTCTTTATGTAATGTTTTCACCCTTTGCTGATCAGGGCCATAGGTAATAAATAATTCTCTTTCCGCTCCTGTATTCAGTGAATCGCGTATATAACCGACTTTATTGAATTTTGTATATTCAATATGCTGTTTGGGCCTGTTTTGCATCAGCACTGTGGGATTTGTAACAGATGTTACTTTATGTACTCCGCCTGTGTAATCATAAGTCCCCACATCAGTTTTGCCGGTTATGTTCCCATAACCCGACCCATCGTAACTCACCGAGAGGGTATCCTGACCTGCTGTATAGGTGAGCAGCCTGTTAAGGTCATCGTACGTAAAGCTTTCTGTCATGCTGTTTCCTGAGGAATTTAATCCTGTCCTGCTTGTCAGATTACCAGTGATAATATTGAAATCATAATTCCAGTTTTGAAGGTATGTCCCGTTTCTGACTGTCGTGATCTCTTCCGTAAAACCATAGGAGTTAAAGTTAATTGAAGTAACGGCCTGGTTACCAAGGGTGAAATTATCTGTGATGCCGTATTCATTCATCGAACTTGCATCCCATACCAGCTCGCTGTTAGCGCTTACCTGGTCGAGGTAGCCGTAACTGTTATAAGTGTAATCAATTGTTACATCCTGGTTAAGTAAAACATTATCAATCTCTCCCGTGGAAAGGTAATTATACACAGCAGTAAACCTGTTACTGCCGTTGATACTGTCAATTCTTTCACTAAGCCTGTTAAGTTCATCGTACTCAAATCTCTTTTTTATACCGTTCGATGATGTTATGCTGCGCAGCTGCCCTGTGCGGTCATCATAATTGTACAGAACGCTGTCCCCGCCATTCCATGATAATGATTGTATTCGCCCTATGTTATCGTAAACCAGGGTTTGGTGATTCCCTTTTGCATCCGTCTGCGATTCAAGCTCACCGAAGGCATTGTACTCATATTCCATCGATCCTGCATCTATGTCATCAAGAGAGCTCTGGTAACCGTAATCATCATATCCGATCACTGTGTTTCCCGATGGTGATGTGATCTGTTTTATTTTATCCTCCGGATTATAAACATACGAGATCGTACCACCAGGGTCGGACGAGCTGTGTAACAGACCCGATGCATCAGACTGCATTATTTTACAGTCAAAAAATAATTCACCAGGCTTCTTAATCCCGGAACCTGATTCCCTTCAGACTCTATCCTTTATCAGATATCAGCATCACATTTTCATGTACCATGTCGGGAAATGGTGTTTTGTGACTATGAAAAATGAAGTATTTTATTGAAAATGGTTATTTTAGAATCATTATAAATATTAATTGCATGTCACAAGAACAGTGACGATCGGGGTGATTTCAGTATATGTACCTGAAAACATGAATTATTGTCATGTTTTTTGAATTGATCTGCTGGTATAATAACAGTAAAACGCGTCTGGTAATGCACCCGGCAGTCATGTCGGAAAGAAGTGAAAAATCCTTCTGTGACGAATTTTGTAACTTTTTCCAATTTTAACCGTCTTTATGCTGTATCTGCTTTTATGACAGTTAAGGAATATAACAGGTCTGTTGAAGAATTCTCCGATTCAGTTTACCGCTTTATCCGTTCGAACCTGAAGGATGAGGACAGGGCTAACGATATCGTACAGGATAGTTATGAGAAGCTGTGGAGAAATGTGACTGAAATAGAATATCCGGTTGTAAAATCGTGGCTGTTCACAACTGCCTACCATACAATGATCGACGCCATAAGGAAGGAAAGCCGGCTGTCGGCCCTCGACGACGCCGACCAGACAGGGTGGATGGCAGAAACACAGTACAGCGACCTCAACGAGATCCTCCACCTGGCTCTCGAAAGGCTGCCCGAAAATCAGAAGTCACTTATACTTCTGAGGGATTATGAAGGATACTCGTATAAGGAAATCGGAGATATAACTGGTCTGACCGAAGCTCAGGTCAAGATCAATATTTACAGGGGACGTGTGGCGCTAAGGAGCTTTATCGGCAAAATTGAAACTGTGATATAAATGAAACCCGACAGGTCAAATTACGAGATATGGTTCATTGACTGGCTCGACGGTAAACTTACAGGACCGGAGACAGATCTTCTCAAATCTTTTCTTGAGGAAAATCCGGATCTGAAGGAGGAATTGAAGGATCTTGAACTTATTTCCCTTGCCCCTCCCGAATCTGATTTCGGCTTTAAGGAAGATCTGTTCAGGACGACCGGCGACCTGAGTGACTCCCAGTTTGACTATCTGTGCATTTCAAACCTTGAAAATGACATTACTCCGGTTCAGAAAACTGAGCTCGGAGAAATGATCTCCAATGATGAACAAAGGAGGAGGAGATTCGATCAATATCAAAAGATCAGGTTAAGACCAACGGCAGAAGTATTCAGGAGAAAAAGCTCTGTTAAAAAGTTAACAATTGCTCAGCGGTATACAAGGTTGGCCTTCATCGGATTAAGCGCTGCGGCTGCAATACTGCTGATTGTAATTTCTGTATTTTCTGCCCGCAGGGGAAATTATATCCCTGAAAACAGCATCGTTCAAAATGTAACAATTGATACAATTTATCTTCAGCCACAATCCCCTGTTTTACGGAACAGGGAAACAATCTCTGTGGCCGAACCAAAAGTAACAAGTGTTGTTGCAGCTGCAGAAAAAATCAGTAGCGGTGATATAGCCTTACAGAAAACAACAGACTCAGTCAATAACCAGGTACAAATTTCAGCATTAAATGAACCCGAAAGATATGAACCTCTTGCAATGGTAACTGTTTCCACTCCTTCGGAACTGACAGTTTCAGGCAGCAAAAACAGCTTCCTCATAAGAACTTACAGGCCGAAATATGTCCCCGACTTCCTTGAAGACAACCGGAGCAATGTCGACAGGTTCGTTGCCAGGTTTTTCCATAAACAGATCATGAGGGATACCATTATGCCCGAGAGACCTGTGGAGAGATTTGAACTTGCCTCGGCGGGGATTACCGGAATAAACAAACTCCTGGGATGGGAAATGGCCCTCCATAAGAACACGGATGATAAAGGTGAGGTAAAATCATATGTTTTCACATCCTCACTTCTTAAATTCAATGCACCTGTAAAAAGAACATCAGGATCGTTGTAACTTTTTACCGAAGACATCCGTCACAGCATTGAAAACAGATGAAAACAAAATAAGCCATGAAGAAGATAATGTTTTTTTTGACAGCCGCTGCGATGATGTGCCAGTCATTTGCATTGCAGTCGAACGATACAATCGCGGTTGAAAAACAGGATACGGCATTTAAAGAGGTAGAAGAGGACCTTACAGTAGTCGTCGGGGACGATCTTATCCGTTTTGTCGGGAATGATTCGCTTGTGATTGTAAAAATGGGAAACAGGGCCCTGAATGTAAGGGAAACGCCGGAAGGCAGGAAATTTGATGTCGAAAGATATGAGCCTGAGGTAAATCACGAAAGGGACAGGTACTGGGAACAGGAAGATTATGACCGTGACAGGGGCGCCCGGCATTTCAGAGGTCACTGGGCAGGTTTCGAGATCGGATTCAACAATTATAATCACGTAACCTCAAACACCATGCCTCCTGAAATATCATATATGACACTCGACGAAGGCAATTCAAACTGTTTTAACCTCAATTTCACCCAGGCCAATATCGGATTCGGCCGTCATTCGGGACTTGTAACGGGGCTGGGCCTGAACTGGAATACTTACAGGTTCGAAAATTCAAGCACCATCGGTGTTGTCGAAGACGGTACCATCGGTGAGCTTATTCCCGTGGATGTTGATGCAATAAAAAAATCGAAATTCGACGTACTTTATCTTAACGTACCCCTGCTGCTGGAAGTCCAGATCCCTGCCGGATACAGCAACAGACTGAATGTTGCGGCAGGAGTCATCGGCGGACTGAAGATACATGCAAGGACAAAGCTTCTTTATGAGGATGGAGAAAAGGTAAGGACAAAAGGCGATTATAACCTGAGCATGCTGCGTGGAGGTGTTACAGCCAGGATAGGATTTGAAAACCTTACCCTCTTCGGTACATATTACCTTACACCATGGTTCGAGGATCTGAAAGGCCCCGAAGGTTTGAACCTCGAGCCATTCGAAATCGGACTTGCCTTTACCTTCAACGACTAAACTGCTTTCATTCCGTTCTATTTCATGCATACCGGCAGAGACGCCACATTTGAGCGTCTCTGCTTCTTTTTGGGGGGCAGTTATCCTCCCCATCTCCCTTGGGCTAATCTTTATACACATCTTTTTAAAGTCGGATTTCTTTGTTCTGCGTTTTAATCCCTAACCACCCTTTCTGCTTACCCGGCATTCATCCTTTTTGTTTTACCCCCCATACCCCCCTGAAGGGGGGCTAAGTAGTTGTTTGGCACATACTTATTCGTCTTTGAAAACGAGTTAATTCTTTAATGGAAGTTGTAAAATTTTGTAATTTTGAATTGTCCGTTGCATAAATTAAGTCTTCGAAATGAAATCAAGAGTTATTGAGAGAAACATGTTCTATGGTGCTGGCAGGAACACGTTTCAAAAAGCACATTTCTTAAGAAGTAAAATGACAGATGCTGAGATGGTATTATGGAGCAGGCTTAAAAACAGGAATATCTTCAAAGTCAGGTTCAGACGCCAACATCCGGTTGATATTTTCGTTCTTGACTTTTATTGTCATGAGACTAAACTTGCCATTGAAGTAGATGGCAGAATTCATTTAAAGAGAGAAATTCAGGAATATGATGAAGGAAGATCGCATGACATTGAAAAGTTCGGCATAAAAATGCTACGATTTACCAATGAACAAATTCTTAATAATCTGAACGAAGTCCAAACAACGATTCTCAACACTATCAACGACTTATCCCCCCTTTAGGGGGGCTGGGGGGTGAACTACAAAATGGGGCTGGGGGTAAACTACAAAATGGGGCTGGGGGGTAAAAAATGCAATGAATTCAAGAAGTAAATAATTCAATAATTAAGATGTGTATAAAGGGTAGCTCCCTTGGGACAGGAGGGGGTGAGGCCGAATTTAAACAGGGCACAGGGCACAGAGCGGAGGGCGGAGGGCAGGAATTGATATTTGCGGGCTTAGTTGTATATTTGTGGATATACATTATACCAAAGTGGCTGACAGTATACTTTCAGAACGGGAAATAAGGCAGTACAGCAGGCAGATAATGCTGCCGGAGATAGGTATTTCCGGGCAGAAGAAACTGAAAAAGGCTTCCGTGCTTGTTGTAGGTGCAGGTGGTCTCGGTTGCCCTGTACTTCAGTATCTCGCGGCAGCAGGTATCGGACATCTTGCAATTGCCGAATTTGACACTGTCAGCGAGACAAACCTTCAGAGGCAGGTGCTTTACGGCTCTGAAGACATCGGAAAACTCAAATCGATTATTGCAGCTAAAAGGATTGAACAGCTGAACACACTCATAAAAACAGAAAGAATAAATGTAAAGATCGAGGCTTCCAATTCGATTAAAATATTCAGGGATTATGATATTGTAGTTGATGCCACCGACAATCTGAAAACAAGGTTTATAATCAGCGACACCTGTGTAATCCTCGGCAAACCCATGGTGCATGGCGCGATATATAAATACGAGGGACAGGTATCGGTATTCAGTTACAGGGGAGGTCCTACATACCGTTGCTATAATTCATCGGGGGCCGAAGGTGAATATTATAATCCGGAACCATCAGAAGTGGGACTGTTCGGAGTTCTTCCCGGGATAACAGGTACAATCATGGCAAACGAAGTCATCAAGATCATTACAGGGATTGGTAATGTATTATCAGGAAAAATGCTGCTTTTCAATATCCTTGATTATTCCTTCAATATCCTCGAAATCCCCGTCATCCCCGAAAACCTGTCTATTAAAAATCTTAAAGACAAATATTAAATCCGAAATCACAATTCCGAAATCACAAATCACAATAAATCCGAAATCACAATTCCGAATTCCGAAATCACCATAAATCCGAATTCACAATTCCGAAATCCGAAATAACATGAAACTTCTTCTTATCAGCAACTCAACAAACCCCGGAGAACCCTATCTCGATTATCCGAAGCAGAAAATAAAGGAATTCCTTGGCAGCAAACACACAAAGGCCCTTTTCATCCCTTATGCAGCTGTAACTTTCTCATATGACGAATATGAGCTCAAAGTAAGGGAAAGGTTCCGGGAGATCGGCCATGACATAATATCAATACATCATTATTCCGATCCTGTAGCCGCTGTCGGAAAAGCCGATGCAATAGTTGTCGGAGGAGGCAATACCTGGATGCTTTTAAAGCTTCTCAGAGATAACAGGCTCATTGAACCTGTACGTAAAAAAGTGCTTTCCGGAACTCCTTACATAGGCTGGAGTGCCGGATCGAACGTTGCATGCCCCACGATCAGAACCACGAATGACATGCCTGTTGTAAGGCCTTCATCATTCAGGGCATTCAACCTTATCCCCTTCCAGATAAACCCTCATTATCTAGATGCGAATCCGGAAGGACATGCCGGGGAAACAAGGGAGCAGAGGATAGAAGAGTTTATTGAAGCGAATCCTGATCTCTGGGTGGCTGGTTTACGCGAGGGGACAATGTTCATTGTGAACGACGGCAAATTAGAGCTGTCGGGCCCGCGGAAAGTCAGGATCTTCAAAAAGAACAGGCCGCCACAGGAGCTTGGGGAAGGAGACGATTTCAGCTTCCTTCTCAAATAAAAACATATTGGATCAAATAATATAACTTTGCTACCCGTTAATTATCATGGTTGAAGGGTATTTACTGAACATGTAAATGAAAGTGGTGGTAAGGATTCTCAGAACAGTTTCAATAGTTCTCATTTCATTGGTTATCGCTTTGTTTGTCCTATCGCTTATCCTCCAGAACAGGGTAGGCGGGATAGTCATTCACTCCCTTAACAGCACCCTGCAGACAAAGATCGAAACAGAATCGTACAGGCTCTCGCTTATAAAAAAGTTCCCAAAAGCTACAGTTGAACTCAAAAACATTTTTGTTCACTCTTCCCCCGGTTTTGACAAAGCGGCTTTCAGGGGTATCAATACCGACACACTTCTGAAGGCCAGATCAGCATCAGTGGATTTCAGGATGCTTGACCTTATAAGAGGAGCCTATACTTTCACCAGAATTGGGATAAAAGGAGGCGAGCTGAATCTTTTCACCGATGAAGCGGGAAATTACAACTACAGCTTCTCAAAAAGCAGTGAAAAAGGGGGCAAAAGCCTGATGCTGAATTTTAACAGGATCGATGTGTCGGATCTGAAATTTTCGTATAACGACCGGCGGCCCGACCTTTTAATAAAGGGAGTGTTCCGCGACGGCCGTTTTAAAAGCCGGATAAGGAACGAGGTTATTGATTTTGAAGGCAGTTCTGAAACACGTTTCGACCTTTTCATACTTAAAAACTTTGCGATAAGGTATAGTATTCCTTCCAGGATTCAGGTTGGTCTGAACAAAAATGAAAAAGGCATTTTCTTCAGGAAAAGCAGTATGAAAGTTGAAAACTGGGACTTCATCCTTACTGGTTTTATTGCTGACGATAACTTCATTGATATAGACATAGCCGCCGACAATATTGATATATCAAAGGCCGTAAACCTTCTTCCCGAAAAGCAGAAAAAGGCCCTGTCGGCATTTGATGCATCAGGCTCGCTGAAATTCAACTGGGGCATCAAGGGAAAGCCAACCCGTACTGAAGATCCTCATTATGACATAAGCCTGTCGCTTAAGAATGCACAAATAAAAAACAGGAAAACAAACCTGAAACTCGAAAAACTCTCATTCGAAGGTGTCTATGATAATGGTCCTGGAAACTCTCCTGTAACAAGCTCACTGTCAGTTAGAAATTTCACCTCTAAGTTTGGTTCTACTGACTATTCCGGTTCGCTTTCAGTCAGAAATTTCAAAAATCCTTCGGCAGAACTTATATTCAGGGGAAGGCTTCTTCTTTCCGAGCTGAGAGATTTCCTTGATCTGAAAAACGTAAGCAGGGCGGCAGGATCAGTCGACCTCAACCTGAAGTTCTCAGGCTCTCCTTCAATTAAAAAGACGTTTGCCCTCAGGGATCTTTTTACACTTAATTCCAGTTCGGAAGTCGTTTTCAATTCAGCGGCGCTCACTATCGATAACAGGAATATTGACATAACCAACGTCAACGGGAAAGCAGTCATTACAGGAGAATCGACTTCATCGGATAATCTCAGCTTTTTACTGAACGGCCACAGGGTAGTCCTTTCCGGAACTATCAATAATTTCCCCGGCTGGCTTACAGGAAGCCAGGTAGACCTTACCGGTACTGCAAATGTCACTGCCTCATGTTTCAGGCCCGAGAGTTTTATGAATGCCTCCGAAGATAAAGAAGCCGGAGATGCAGCATCTGAAAATAAGAAAGCAATTAAATTCCCTGATGATGTAAGGCTTGATCTTAATTACAGGATTGATACAATTGACTACAAGAAATTCAGGGCAGGAGATGTAAGCGGATCATTAAGCATCAGCCCCGGAATGCTCAATTTACGGAATGTTAACCTAAGCTCGCAGAAAGGGAAGATATCAGGGAATGGTATTGTTGTTCAGAACCGTAATAAATCCTTTATGGGCAGGGGCAGTTTTTTGATTACCGGAGTTGATGTTAATGAGGCATTCACTACCTTCAATAATTTCGGACAGAACTTCCTCAAGGCAGAAAACCTTGCCGGATCTCTTTCAGGAACGATAACCCTGCTGCTGCCTGCCGACTCGCTTCTTAACCCCGATGTCAGGTCAATAAACGCTGAAGGGAAATACAGCATCTCGAACGGATCGCTTATTAATTTTGATCCTGTAAAGGCCCTTTCGAAATTCATTTCCCTTTCGGAACTCGAAAACATTAAATTTGAAAAGCTCGAAAACGACTTCTTCATAAGGAGCAATGTCTTTTATATCCCGCAGATGGATATAAAATCGTCGGCCGTCGACCTTTCCGTCAATGGGAAACATAGTTTTGACAATGATTATGAATATCATGTGAAAATGCTCCTTTCGGAGATACTCAGCAAGAAAGCACGAAAGACCAGGGTCCGAGCCGAAGAGTTTGGCGAGGTTGAGGATGACGGCCTTGGCAGAACATCGATCTACCTTCTGCTTAAAGGAAAGGGAGATAAAGTCGATGTAAGCTACGATATGAAGGCACAGGGAAACGAGATAAAAGAAAACATCAAAAAAGAAAAGGAGAATCTGAAAGCAATATTTAATGAAGAATACGGGTTGTATGACAAGGGTTCTGAAAATGCAAAGAAGCAGGGAACAAAGCCCCGGTTCAGGATAAAGTGGGACGGATCGTCAGATACAACAGCAATAAAGAAAGAACCTGAAGAAGAAAGAAAAGAAACATTTTTCGACAGGCTATTTAAAAAGAATTAGTACTTTTTCACTCTAAACTTTTAAGACTTGAATATATTCCGTAACAGAAGCAACTGGCAGATCTTTTTATTCTTTTTTGCCATACTGATCGGCGTCGGTTCGCTGATTTACACACAGTTTCTTGTCCGCAGCCTTAAAGCAGAGGAGCGAAAAAAAGTGGAGATGTGGGCTCAGGCAACACGACTCATCAATTCAGCCGATTCAACACAGAATCTCGATTTTCTGGCCTCGATAATTGAAAACAACAGCACCGTACCTGTAATTCTTACCGACGGACACGACAACATTATCGGTGCAAGGAATCTGGGGCAGGATTCGTCGGATGATCCCGGCTATATAAGCGACCGCCTCGAAAAAATCAAAGGATCAAATGAACCGATAATCATTGAACTTGGAAACGGGACCACAAACAGGATCTACTATAAGGACAGCATTATCCTCAGCAAGCTTATCTTTTATCCTTTTATACAGCTCGGATTCATAATACTCTTCATTCTGGCATCATATCTGGCCCTTAGTTCTTCAAGAAAAGCCGAACAGAACCGGGTATGGGTTGGGATGTCGAAAGAGACTGCACACCAGCTTGGCACACCCACAACTTCGATGACGGGCTGGATAGAGATACTCCAGAACAACTATCCCGATATCCCTGTCTTAAAGGAACTTGCCCTTGATGTAAAAAGGCTTGAAAAGGTCACCGAAAGATTTTCGGGCATAGGATCGAAACCTTCGCTTTCACAGGAAAACATAATCAGTCTTATCCAGAATTCTGTAAATTATCTTAAGACACGATCTTCTTCAAAAGTACTTTTCGTCCTGCCCTTTTCACCCGATGAAGTAATAAACATCCCCATCAATCCCTCGCTTTTTGAATGGGTGATAGAAAATGTATGCAAAAACGCTATTGACGCCATGGAGGGTGACGGTTCCCTTACGATAAGGGTTGAGAAGGACGGCAAACATGCCATAATAGATGTTTACGACACAGGCAAAGGTCTTCCGAAATCGGCCTGGAAGAAAATATTCTATCCCGGCTATACCACAAAGAAAAGAGGCTGGGGACTCGGTTTGTCGCTCGCAAAAAGAATAATTGAAGAATACCACCACGGCAGGATATTCGTCAAATCGTCTGAAATAGGCAAAGGAACATGCATCAGGATAATCATGAAGAACAGCATCGACTGAAACAATCGTGTGATATCTTTGTTCCTTTAAAAAACCAACAGCCGGATGAACCGGAATGATATAGAGATAATGGCCCCGGCAGGGTCGTATGAGGCATTGAGGGCAGCCATTCAGGGAGGCGCCGATTCAGTATATTTCGGCGCCGAGGATCTCAATATGAGGGCTGCTTCATCAATTAATTTCACCATTGCCGATCTTCGCGAAATTGCATCAATATGCAGGGAAAACAATGTAAAAAGCTACCTGACCGTCAATGTGGTGGTTTTCGACAATGAGATTGAACAGATGCACCGCATCATCGATTCAGCGGTTGAAAGCGGAATATCAGCCGTCATCGCTTCCGACCTCTCGGTTATCAACTATGCTTTCCGCGCCGGGATTGAAGTTCATCTTTCGACACAGCTGAATATTACAAATACGGAGGCGCTCAAGTTCTATTCAAAATGGGCCGACGTTGCGGTACTGGCCCGGGAGCTCAACCTCAGCCAGGTTAAACAAATCTCTGAAAGGATTGCAGCAGAAAATATTCTGGGGCCCGGGGGGAAACCCGTAAGACTTGAAATGTTCGTACATGGAGCCCTGTGTATGGCCACATCGGGGAAATGCTATCTGAGCCTTCATGAGAACAACAAGTCGGCAAACAGGGGAAAATGTTACCAGACCTGCCGCAAGGCTTATATAGTGACCGAAAAGGAATCGGGCTACGAACTTGAGATCGACAATGAATATATCATGTCGCCAAGGGACCTCTGTACAATAGGTTTCATCGATAAAATACTGGATGCCGGTGTTACTGTGCTCAAAATCGAGGGACGCGCCAGGTCGCCTGAATATGTGAAGACGGTTTCCTCTTGCTATAATGAAGCCGTCAGGGCCGTCCTCGACGGAACATATGATGAGGAAAAAATTGCTGAATGGAGAAAGAGGCTCTCAACAGTATTTAACCGCGGCTTCTGGGACGGATATTATCTCGGGCAGAAGCTTGGGGAATGGAACGACAGGTATGGCTCGAGGGCTACCAGGAAGAAGGTTTACCTTGGTAAAATAACCAACTTTTTTGCAAAGCTTAATGTTGCCGAGATAAAGCTCGAAAACGGGGATCTTGAAAAAGGGGAAAAACTGCTGATTACAGGCCCTACAACGGGAGTTCTCGAATATACTGCCGATGAGATCAGGGTCGACCTTAAAGTGGCAGAAAAGGCTCTGAAAGGGGAATTTTGCTCGGTTAAGGTCCCGGTGGTTCTGAGACGATCAGACAAGGTATATAAATGGATTGAATCTGAATTCAGCAGCGACAGCAACTGAAAAAACAGCCTTAAGAATTAAACCACTTTCAGCTTTTCCGCCGCCTCAACGACTTTCCGTGCATTAATTTCGATGTCGTCGGTATCTGTTTCAATATAAACAATCTCTTTTGTCTCTTTTCTTTTCAGGCCGTAGAGGTAAGCCTTGTCATAATACTGAAGCGTAATTTCAATCGCGCTGGCAAAATCACCATTCTTAATAGCATCGATTGCTGCCTGTGACCTGTCGCCTCCAAGCCGCCTGCTGATCCTCATCACCGATGCTTCCAGCTCATCCTTCCCATAGCATGAGTACTCCTCAATCAGACGGGGAAGACGGGTTTTAATATCCATCAGGAGGACTATGGCCGGATTAAGCTGCATATTGGTATAGAAGCCGTCGGGCATGAATACAGAGCCTATATTACGGCTTTCATCCTCGAGCCAGACAGGCCGGCCGGGATCAAGATCCTTCCACCGGCTGTACAGGATGTTTGCAAAATGTTCCGACGAAGGCTGGGGAGACTGGCCCAGCGACCCGAACGCCGAACCCTTATGATTTGCAAGACCTTCAAGGTCAATTACCTGTAAACCCTTTTCTCCCAGGTATTTCAGTATGTGGGTCTTTCCGCTGCCGGTAAGGCCTCCCAGAACAATCATCTTCCTGTTTTCCGACAGACGTTCAAGGACAAGATGCCTGTACGACTTGTATCCTCCTTCAAGCAATGTCGTTTCAATGCCTCCCATTGAAAACAGCCAGGCCATGGCTTCCGATCTCATTCCTCCCCTCCAGCAATGGACAAGCAGCCTGCCGCCGGCAGCAATCTTCAGCGCCTGCTCGAGCTTGCGGTGCATCGACGGACCTGTTAGTTCCAGCCCCCTTAAAATTGCATCCGTCCTACCCTTTTGTTTGTACCTTGTTCCGACTTCTTCCCTTTCCTTATCATTAAACAATGGGATATTGAAGGCTCCGGGAATATGCCCGTAATTGTATTCGGAAGGGGAACGGACGTCAGCAACAGGATAAGTTTCAGCAAGCCTGAGGAAAGTATTAATATCGGTACGTGTTGTTACCTGATCTGTCATAATCGGCCGGAAAATTTCCTGATCCGGCGCAGCAAAATTAAGAAAATCGCGGAAGTTAATTGCTGAAGAAATGTCTTGAGAAGAATTTCTTAAGGTCCTCTACCCTTACAGGTTTGGAGATGAATTCCTTTATTCCCGAGAGTTCGGCCTTTCGTTTTGTTTCAGGAAGGTTGTCGGCCGTAAAAGCTACAATGAGGAGCGTGCCGTCATATTCCAGGATCCTGCGGGCTGCTTCAAAACCATCCATCTGCGGCATTATAAGATCCATGAAGATGACATCATACCGTCTTGTTTTTGCCTGTATAAGTCCTGCAAAACCGTCGTCGGCGAAATCAAATGAATAGCCAAGGCTCTTCAGCATGGTTCCTATTACCTTCTGGTTCATTTTATTGTCCTCAACCACAAGTATCCTGAGATCTTTGGCTACCCTGTCTCTTTCATTTGATATTACACCGCTGTCGCCATAGGGGAAGCTGCTTTTAACAATCCCATAGAGTTCCTTTATGTTGTATGGCTTCACAATATAATGATCAACGCCGAATGATGAGCATTTTACGAGGTTGCCCCTGATGTCGTTGGAGCTGATCATGATTATTATGAAATGATCCGACAGCTTATGCTCATGGATCTGTGCTGCAGCATCAAACCCGTTGAACTCATCATCATCAAGGATCACTATCAGATGATAATTTTTACCCGGGATTGTAAGGCTTGTCTTTATCTGACTGACCGTGGATTTCTGGAATGTGGTGACAGTCATCGCCAATCCAAGCTTATGTATGGTTCCCAGGATTTCCTCATCCCTGTTCTGCGAACCTGTAACAACAAGTGTTCTTATATGTCCGAACGAATTGAGCGAATCGTTATTCAGCGACTTTTGAGGTTTTTCATTCGACCAGATATTGATAGTGAACTCAATTTTTATCCCGGTCTCTCCATTGAGTCCCGACGGGCTCACGACATTAAAATTGCCTCCCATCAGTTCAATAAGCTGCCGGGCGAGGACGAGCCCGAAGCCCGATTCATCATTCTCCCTTGCGGTTTTCGACGCCATGCTTACATTGTTGCCGAACATTTTTCCCAGGGTAGTACGATCGAAGGCTTTGCCAGTGTCGGCTATAACGAACGATAGTCTGATCTTACCATCAGTGTTCTCCATAAGGCTGCATTTCAGCAATATTTTTCCCTGCCTGGTATTTGAGATCGAACTGTTAAGGAAATTTGTAAGTATCTGTCTTATCCTGTATGGATCGCCAATAACCTTGTCGGGGATATTATCATCGATGCCGACCGAAAGGTCAATCTGAGTGCCATCGGTGTTTGTCCTTGCAAGATCATAGCAGTACACTACCTCTTCCCTAAGGCTGAAAGGTATTTCATCAAGGATCATCTTACCCGATTCTATCTTGGAGAAATCGAGTATGTCGTTAATAATTCCCAGAAGCACTTCGGCTGAACGTCGCAACAGTTTGAGGATCGCTGCGCTTTCATCTGAAAGATCTTGTTTTTCAAGAATATCGGCCATGCCAATGATCCCGTTCAGGGGTGTCCTGAGCTCATAACTCATCCTGGCAAGGAATTCTGATTTGGCAGTGCTTGCACTTGCTTCCTGTTTCCTTGCCGCCTCGAGGCTTGTGACATCCACAAGTACCTCCATTGTGGAATCCTGATCCTTGTATATTATTGGCATTTTTGTCCGGAAAAGGATCATTTCCTCATTATCCTTCCTGATTATGACAAACTGATCGGGAGTGAAATTACCTCCCATGTGCTTTAGAAAATAATTGTTTTCATCAGTAATTGAAGGTTCGGGCAAAAGGGTTCCTTCCATAGCCTGCCCGTCGGCGAAAGAATATTGTTCAGCTGCCTTAAGGTTTGCCTTCAGCACCTCTCTCCTGTCATTGTAAATCACAATACCTACAGGCATTTCATCCTGGATTCTGGCATACTTTTCCTTAGAAGAAATTAACTTTTGCGCCTCAAATCCCTGCCTTCTGATGATTTTGAACAACAGCCCTGCTACGAACAAAAGTGCAATTACCGAAATAATTCCTGTAATGAGCGAATTCCGGATTAAAAATGCCCTGAATTCACCTACGGGTGAGGAAAAAACTATGTTGAATTTCCTTTGAAGCAGCCCGGTTGAATAATATGATGACAATAATTCCCGGGTTGTACTGTCCCCAGCTGCTGAATGAATCAGACTTCCTGCAGTCCCTTTCCCAAGCCTTCCTTTAATCTTTTGAAGCTGTGAATACCGGAGGCTCTCCCTATTGTTGCTGAATATTATCTCTCCCTCTTCATCGAGTGCCCATTGCCACTGGTAATCCTCCAGGTTGAACGATGCAAAAAGCCTGGTGAAGTATTTCTGATAATCGAGAGTTACAACAATATTACCGGCAAGGATATCGCCGGCCTTTAATGGAATATAATATTCACAAGTCCGGTTCTGAAGTAAAAGGGTATCAAATGGAACAATCTCACCCTGTACATGCAGGACAAAAAGCTGTTCGAGCCAGTTGTTCCCTGTCTCATCTTTCTTAAGGGTGAATTCATTTCTTTTGTCGTCATAGATCCTTATTCCCGTGATAAGGTTTTCATATTTTGAAAAGAACAGTTTCATCCTGTCGATGGTCCTGGTACGCTGACCAGTCTCGTTTATGAACTGACTCACATTTTCGGATGCTATAATCTGTTGAATGTCATTAATAAATCCCATGTCAGTTTCGTCAATCATCACCCCTGCTCTTCTAAGCTGATTATCAAGGCTGTATGATAGATATTCAAGCTGACGTTTATAAATACTTTTATAGCTGAAAAAGCTGATGGATATAATCACGGCCAGGGCCATGATTATATAAAGAGAGACTTTTTTAATGTTATGAAAGCTATTACCAGGCAAAGTATACAAACATATAGCTATTTAACTCAACTTCACCTGTATTTAGTATTTTCATCATTTAAAATACTTAAATAGCTTCTGTATCTAAGTGGATTTATTTCGTTTATGTCAACTGCATCTCTCACCGCGCAGCCGGGTTCATCGAGATGAAGGCAGTTATAGTATCTGCATTTTTCGGCTTTCCTGAATATTTCGGGAAAGAAATGGTATATCTCATTCCTTTCCATTCCGACGAGTCCAAAACCCCTTATACCAGGGGTATCGATCACAAACCCGCCGAATGGCATCCTGTGCATTTCGGGGAAGGTCGTAATATGTTTGCCCTGTTTGTGATAATCGGATATCTCAGCAGTTTTAAGATTGAGTGATGGATCGATTTTATTCAGCAGTGTTGTTTTCCCGACCCCCGAGTTTCCCGAGATAAGGCTGATCTTATCCTTAAGGAACGATTTTATCTCATCAAGGCCATCACCGTTATTCAGTGATAACCGGAAGCACCTGTAACCTATTGCAGAATACATCGAGATCAGGCTTTCCATTTTTTCTGATTCTTCTTCGCCGTATAGATCTGTCTTGTTGAAGATTATCCCGGCCGGGATCCTGTAAGCTTCAGCTGTAGCCAGAAATCTGTCGATGAACTCAACAGGCGTCTGTGGCAGGATAATTGTCACCATCAGAAGCGCCTGGTCGAGGTTGGCTGCAATAATCTGGGATTGTTTTGAAAGGTTTGAGGCTTTGCGGAGGATATAGTTTTTCCTGTCA
The DNA here is from genome assembly GCA_964633505.1 of uncultured Rikenellaceae bacterium. Classification (GTDB taxonomy): domain Bacteria; phylum Bacteroidota; class Bacteroidia; order Bacteroidales; family VadinHA17; genus LD21. The sequence continues at coordinate 290,665 of CAZWHC010000003.1, forward strand.
AGCACTTCGCTTATTATACCAGTAGTGCCGTCTTTTTCAAGTTCAATCATCACAATGTCGCCTACTGCAACAGGGTTTGTGGTTTGCACGCCATGCACCCGGAGCCTGCCTCTGAGCACGCAATCAATTGTATCTCCGGAGGCGATGAGCACCCTGTACCGGCTTCCAACAGATTTGATTATGGTTCCCTTTTCCAAGAAGGTGAGGATTTCCGGTAAAAATAGACAAAATCTTACAGAGGGAAATAAAAAAAGGCTGTATCAGCATTTGAAATCCGTTTAACCGCAATCCCGAGTACTCGGGATTGCGGTTAAAGAAAATCCTGATACAGCCTACTTTATGGTATTGTTAATTGTTAACAATACATCTGTTACTACTAGTTATCCGATGCCATCAGAAGGAAGGGCTTCATCTCGAAGCTGTGATAATATGGCCTGAGCCTGTCGGTATTGTAATGTTCTGATACCTTCACGATCTTTTTGGATGATGTTACGACATCTATCGGCAAATTATCATATCTTCCGTTCTTAAGGACTACTATCCTTCCATGCATTCCCTTCAGAATAAGGTCAAGGGCAAGGTTACCGTAAGCCATCGGAACAATTGAATCGAGGGCATCGGGGTCGCCGCCGCGGACCATATAGCCGAGTTTCTGGTTTATAACATTGATAGTCTTGCCGTTGTTGTAGTTAGGAGAAAGGTCCTTAAGCCTTTCGGAGACCAGGTCGCCTATACCTCCAAGCTTGGCATGTCCGTAGGCATCCTTTTCACTTCCTGAGAATATCATTTCTCCTCCCTTGAACATTGCTCCTTCAGAAACAAGGACTATCGAATATTTACTGGGATTGTGATTCCGGTCCTCAATAAGAAGCTCGGCAAGTCTTTCAATATCAAATTCATATTCAGGAATAACACATCTGTTTGCAGCACCTGCCATTGTAGGAAGCATTGCTGTGAATCCGGCATATCTTCCGAACACCTCAAGAACCATAAGCCGTTCGTGGGAACCTGCTGATGTCCTGAGAGTATTTATCATCTGGATTGTTCTTGAGACGCATGTGCTGAAGCCGATGCAATAATCAGTACCGGGAACGTCGTTGTCCATTGTTTTTGGAATGGCTATTACTTTTACACCCTGTTTGTAAAGATGTACTCCATAGCTGAGTGTATCATCGCCACCTATCGGAATCAGGTAATCGACGCCAAGCCATTCAAGGTTTTTGATTACTTCAGGTGTAAGGTCATTATAATCGGCGTTGTAAATATCCTGCAAATGTTCAGGAACATCCTTTTTGGCCATATGGCTTGGCCTTGTCCTTGAAGTATGAAGAAAAGTACCGCCGGTACGTCCTGCCCTGTTCACTATATCATCTGTAAGAAGCTGATAGTTATTGCTGTTGTCTGCCTTGCTGTCCCTGATGATCTCTGTTACTCCTGCCCATCCCCTGCGGAGGCCTATGACCTGGAATCCTTCCCTGTTTGCCCTGATTGTCACAGCCCTGATAGCCGGATTAAGTCCCGGAACATCGCCGCCCCCAGTAAGGATTGCGATGACTCCTTTTTTTGTATTAATGTTTGCCATGCTTTTCTGCTTTTTATTTGATACCATTTTTTGAAATTTTAAGACCCCTAAAGTATAACATTTTAGTGAATTGAAAAAAGTTTATTTGCCGCCTATCATCATTTCGGCCACACGTATTGTAGGCGCTGCAAATGGCCTGTTCATATCGGTGTCGTTGCCTGTCATATCGATGGCGTTGAAGATGTCGGATGCCTTTCCGGCTATCGTGACTCCCTTTACGGGATGGGCTGTTTCGCCGTTCTCAATCCACAACCCGCTTGCTCCTCCGCTGAAGTTGCCGCTTACCGGGTCAACACCGTAACCTGTAACTTCTTTAAGCAAAAGACCTTTCTTTGTTCCTCTGATAATCTCCTGAGGCGTGGAGTTCCCCGGCTGAATATAGGTCTTATGGGTACCTATCCCCGGAAGAGATGTGAAACCACCCCTTGATGCGCTTCCGGTGCTCTGAGTACCGGCTCTTTTTGCTGCTTTGGAGTTGTAGATGAAGCTTTTTACAATTCCGTTCTCAACGAGAACAAGTTTGCGTGTCGGAACGCCCTCTCCGTCGAACGGTGCGCTACCGGTGCTCCTTGCAAGTGTGGGGTCGTCAATAATTGTTATAAGGGATGAGGCGAACTGACGGTTCAAAAAATCCTTAAGGAAACTTGCGCCCTGTAAAATCCTTTCACCATTCAGCGCAGAAATAACACCGCCAAAGAGCGATCTTACAACTTCAGGGTCGAAGATAACAGCAGCCCGTTGTGTTCCGATCATAACAGGATCGAGGAGTTCAACCGCTTTTGCCGAAGCGGTTGCTGCTATAAGGTCGAGGGAAAGAAGATCTGAGAAAAATACCCTTGAACAGTACTCATCACCCGTATTTTTCTGTTCTCCTTTCTCAGCCACTACCGACACTCCGAGGGAGCATCCCGACGACTTATAACTTTTGATTATGCCATTGGAATTGCCTATAAACACTTCGGCTTCGCCCTCGCTGTAACCTGCCCCTGAGCTTTTTGTAATGCCGGGGGCGCTCATGGCAAGGCTTTCGAGTTCGAGGGCCATTTTAATTTTCTTATCCATCGGTACTCCCTGAATGGCAGGATCGTACAAATCGGCAACGGCAGTTATGCCTTTGTCGTCAGGCAATACATTGTTTTCATCGGGAGTGGTAAGCTTTGCAAAGGCGACAGCCCTCGATATGGTATCCTCAAGCGATCTGTCGCTGAAATCATTGCAATGGCTGAAGCCCATTTTCCCTCCGGTGAAGACCCGGAATCCTGCACCCTGTGAAGAGGCTTCCTCTATTGTTTCAATCTCCCTGTTCAAAACATTCACCGACATGTTTCTGCTGGTTTCAAGATAGACCTCGGCTGCATCAGCGCCAAGGGTCAGACATTTCCTGACAAGTTTTTCGGTTAAGTCTGTATAGTTCATATTAATTTCTTTTGTCGTTTGTTTATGCTTTGCTTCCTCCCACATTTATTCCCCTGATCCTTACAGTAGGCATGCCTGCAGTTACCTCTGCCGACTGTCCCTTTCCACATATACCGGGTCCGAAATCGAGGTCGTTGCCAACGGCATCTATATTTGAAATGACGTCCATGCACGAACCGATAAGCGTTGCTCCTTTTATCGGTGTTGTTTTCTTGCCGTTCTCAATAAGATATGCCTCGCGGCAGGTGAAGTTGAAGACTCCGGTCACAGGATTTACGCTGCCTCCGCTCAGACTCTGGACATAAATGCCCTTTTTCGTTGAGGCCAGAATATCGGCAGGAACGTCTTTACCTGTGTCGATAAATGTATTTGTCATTCTCGGAATGGGTATATACCTGAACGATTCCCTCCGGCCGTTACCCGTGCGTGCCATTGAAAGTTGTTTCGCGCTGAGGACATCTGTCATGAATCCCTTGAGCACACCGTTCTCGATAAGCACATTCCTTTTTACTTGGGTGCCCTCATCGTCGAAATTTATTGTCCCCCTGAAATTGGGTAATGTGCCGTCGTCGACCATTGTGAAACATTCGGCAGCCACCTTTTGACCCATTTTACCTGTAAATGCCCCTATTCCCCTTGCGATGTTGTCAGCCTCAAGAGGGTGGCCTACAGCTTCATGAACGAGGACCCCGCCCCATCCGTTCTGCATCACTACATCCATTATGCCTGCAGGAGCTTCTTCCGCGCCGAGCATCGCTATAGCCTCCCTGGCAGCGTTCCGGGCAACAGTCTCGGGGGTCACAGCATCGAAAATCTCAAAACCCGAATGCATGCTTAGCCTTTCGCGCGACATATGCCTGGCCTGTCCGTCGTCGCTCATAGCCTGTACAATGAAAAACAGCAACGGAAGCTCATCTCTGAGATAGACTCCCTCACTGTTTGCTATTACCCTGCTCCTGACCTCGTCGTAATAGTCGACAAGGGCCATTTTTATTCTTTTATCATAATCCTTTGCCGCCTGGTCGGCACGACGGATCACTTCAATCCTCTTCTCATCAGCTATTTCACCAAGAGGCTGCACAACAGTTATATACGATGGCCTTGAGCTTACAGAGATGCCTTCCGGAGTGGTCATGGTTCCGTTTGTTGCAACATACGATGCCACTTCAGCAGCCCTTAAAAGCTTTTCTTCGGTAATCTCATCAGTATATGCATAACCTGTTTTGTTTCCTGAAATAACCCTTACACCTGCCCCCTGGCTTATACCATACAATCCGCTTTTAAACACCGATTCCTCCATGATTATCTGGCGTGAAACACGGTTCTCGAGGTAGACATCTGCGAAATCGCCTCCTTTTTCAAGGGCTTTGGCAATCACTTTTGCCAGCGTCTCCTTGTCCATGTCGAGCTGTGACGAAGGTACTGCCCCGCTCCTGCAGGAGACAAGCTGAGAAAGGAGGGTCGGTGTTGCCGCAACGAGCAGACCTCCTTTCAGACTCATTTCCAGGAATTTTCTCCGTGGAATATCTCTTACTCTGTATTTTTCCATTTTAGTCAACTATTATTTGTGATCTGTTATGATAATTGTTTTGCCTGATTGTTAACTATTTAACAATAAACTCCCTGTTTCTGAGGACGCCACCCCGGGTCGAATACATTGATGCTTTTCCCTTAAGTTCCTGCCTGTTGTACAGCCTGATTGTAAAAACGGCCTCCGTGACGGAACCGCCTGCAGTAAATGGTATATCCTTTGAAAAAATCCTTTGATTTCCGGATATGTCGTTATCTCCGAACATTGCCCTCCCTGGTCGCGGAGGAGTCTTTTTCTTCTCCTCAATAACCCTGTAACCGGGTAAGCCCCCTGCTGTTGCCGAAGTATCGAATTCGAGCTCAAGCCTGTCGGCCCTTACAATCTTGACAAGGTAAGCCTGCTTAAGTGCAGTTGGAAGCTTACCAGTGTTCCTTACTCCTATCTTAAGCTGGTAGTCGGCCGAATCGGCCTTATATGCCTTTATCTTTTTTGCCTCTATATTACCCCATTCAAGTCCGGGAAGATATTTTACCATCTCAATATTGAAAAGTCCTTCGTTGCGTATCCATGGTTCGAGATGGCGTGCAGGAGGATTCTGGGAAAAGAATTTGGTTATGAACCCGCCTGTCTCCACGTTGCCGTAAACCGGATGTATGGCAGGCTTCCATTCGATGAATCCCTCCCCTTTATTTTCAGTATCGTCCCATATCAGCATGTCGAGCTGATCGGTCTCGCCATCATTGTTAAAATCCTTGTACCTGGCGCCGTTCCAGATCTCATCGCCGTACCATATTGCACCGTAATACCAGTAGCCGAAGTCGGGTCCATGGCCAAACAGCGGGCTGCCGCTGCCGTAATCATCATATACGTCGCCGGCTTTTTCGTAACCTGTCAGTTTCTTCCCTATCGCATCAAATGTCTTATACCATGCGAGGTCTTCTGGATACATCCTTTCTGAGGAAGGGGATGTTGAAGGTGGACGCAGATGCATAGGGACACTTGTATCCATCGAATTAACAACATAAATATTCGGATGCGTCAGAAGAAATTCCACAACCGCCCTTGTTTCTGTTTCGCTGAGAGGATATTCGCCGGCGCCGCCCTGGGTGTAGCCCCGTCCTGTCATTTCCTCAGCGGGTCTCCAGTTTTCGGGGTAATTCCTGTGAAGATCGAGGCCGCCGATGCCGTCTTCATTAAGGCGTTCGTCACCATCGTTGTCGATGCCCTCAGTGGCGGATAGATAAATTCCCTTGCCGGCAGGAACTCTTTTCATTATCCTTCCTGTCGAATCCTTAGGATCGGGTATCAGGTTACCCTTCTTTTCATCTTTCCAACGCATGGTCAGAATCATTCCGTCGCCGTCAATATCTTCAGGGGCATCCTCATCAAGGAGGCCGTCGCCGTCGTTATCTTCGGGTCTCACTGTGCTCCTGTTGGCCTGAAGGGTATTAAGATAAAGGTTATGACCGTCGGGATTATTAACAGGTCTCATGTAAATGGCCCTTGTATCGATAAGACGGGTTATTTCAGGATCCTTCCCATAATTCGATAGAAGATAATGTGCCATCCACATCACGCACTCCGATCCGGTCACTTCACCGCTGTGACGTCCGCCTTCAAAGAATGCGGCGGGCTTGTCGGTATCCTTTCCTGTCGATTTGTTAGTAATTGTAATCTGATATACCGGTCGTCCCTCAAAGCTAAGCCCTACTTCATAGAGGTCCACTAGGCCGGGATATTCTTTTTCCCATCTTTCGAGCCATGAATAAATTACATCCTGACTGTGGTATCTGTCGAATGTAAGTGAATCACCTGCCTGGTACTGAACTTCCCTGAATTGTATCTTCGGGAAAAAGCTTACTCCGTGCCTGAAGCCAGAGAGTGTGTAAAATTCTTTTTTGGTCCCCTCATCCTTCCGGGGTTCTCTCATACCGGGCTGGGCCGGAAGCAATCCTGAAAATCCAAGCAGGACTGCGATCAGGAGGTTAATTCTCATAAATCATCTGTTTTCTCCCCATCCCCGGGGAAATTGGAAATATATAACACTTTATCACTGATCCCGTGAGGGTCCGGGGTAGCTTTCATCCGCGTTTTGATATTATCTCAAGCTTGCCTATATCAACAATCTCAATTGTTTTTCCAAACACCTTGATAATGCCGTCTCTTTTGAAATCCGACAGAGTCCTTATCACATTTGCCGAACTCATCCCTATATAATCGGCTATCTCCTTGCGTGAAACGGGAAGATCGAATACCCTCGATTTGTAAATCTCGTTTGTGAAATAGAGAAGTACGAAAGCCACACGACCGGCCAGATTTTTCAGCCTTATATCGAGGGTTTGTGAAATTATTTTGTCATTTATCTTCGATATTCTCGTTATCAGGCCTATTGCAAAAGTTCCGTTTTTAAGGAACAGGTCTTTAATAAAATCAAGCTTAACCGAACATACAACAGAATCCTCAAGAGCCGAAACCGAGTATCTGTATTTGTCTTCCGAAAAAATACTGAGGTTGCTTACAAATTCGAAAGGCCGTGTTATTGTGATAACCTGTTCATCCCCATCCGAAGTTCTCCTGTAAAGCTTTACCAGTCCCGATTTGAGGTATTTGAAATCTGTGATTTTTTCCCCTTCATGATTTATTATTTCACCTTTATGGTAGGCGTGTTCCTCCTTGAACCTGCAAAGCTCTATTATATTCGCCTCATCGAGAGTAGAAAAGACAACTTCCCTGAATTCGCAGTTTTCACAACTGCATGGTTTAAATGCATTATCCACAGCAGTGAGTTTTTCACAAAGTTATTATTTTACAATTCACTTTATCTCCGCTGATTTGTTTTATTAAGAAAATTGAAGCTACTTTGAAACAATGAACATTCAGAAATTTCTCTCATTCGAAAAATATGATTTACTGCACTGACTATCACCTACATTCAACATTCAGCGACGGCAAGGCAGCTCCTGAAGATTATATAACGCCGGCTGTTGAGGCAGGACTTAGGGAGATCGGATTTTCGGAACACCTTACTCTTTTCCTTAAGGATCCCGACTGGAGTATGAGCGCTGAAGAGGCCGGGCCATATCTGGAGTACATCGGGAGACTGAGTCGCAAAACCAAAAACATCAAGGTAAAGACGGGGCTTGAAATCGATTACCTGCCCGGCATGGAAGATGAGATCTCGTCGTTTCTGGAGGGTGCAGAACTCGATTATGCAATAGGATCGGTTCATTATCTTGGCGATTTCCCTGTCGATATGGGGCCTGAATCATATGATGGAAAAAACATCGACATTCTCTGGGAGAATTATTTTGAAAATGTAATGGCATCTGCTGCCTCCGGTCTGTTCGATATAATCGCCCACTGCGATCTGATAAGGATATACGGTTTCATACCGTCGGCCGATCCTGAGCCCTATTACAGACGGCTTGCAAAATGCCTCAGCCTGCACGATGTGGCATTTGAAATAAATACAAATGGCAGGAACAGGCCTGTCGGGGATTTTTATCCCGACCGGCGCTTCCTGAGGATATTCAGGGAAGAGAATGTTCCTGTCTGCGTCAATTCCGACGGTCATATGCCGTCGAGGGTGGGACAATATTTTGAAGAGGCTTACAATCTGCTCAGGGAGGCAGGATATACCGAAATGGCAGTTTTCAATAAAAGGGATAGGTATATGATCCCGTTCATTTAAGCATATGTTCGAGAAAGATCTTCAGGCCAATAGCGATAAGTATCAGTCCTCCGATTATTTCAACTTTCTTCCCCAGGTGCGATCCTGCTGATTTACCTATCCTAATTGCTGTCATTGATGCAAGGAAGGTAACTGCGCCAATTATTACCGACGAATACCATATCCTTATGCTCAGGAGAGCAAAGCTGATGCCGACTGCAAATGCATCAATGCTTGTTCCGACAGCGGCAGCCAGAAGTTCAAGGGGTTTGCTGAAATCCCTGGGCTCATCGTCTTCCTTTTTTCTTATGCCCTCAGCAATCATCCTGATACCCAGAAAGGAAAGCAGGAGCAATGCAACCCAGTGATCGGCAGCCCTGACGATCTCGCTTATAAACGACCCGAGGAAAAATCCGGTCACAAGCAGTCCGGCCTGGAAAAAAGCAAGTACAAATGCAATCCTTATCGCCTGCATGAAGAGTATTTTGTTACGGACAACACCGTACGACAGCGAGACGGCAAAAGTGTCGAATGAAAGGCCAAGTGCGACTGCAACAATTGTAATGAAATCCATGAAAATGAATTATTGGGCCAAATATAATATAAAACACCATTTCACAGATTTTTAATTTGAATGCATATATTTGGTCACTCCAAATGAAGTCATTATGAGAACAGTCATACAGAGGGTGACAAGGGCTTCAGTATCGGTTGAAGGCAGGATCTTATCGGAGACCGGACCCGGCCTCCTTGTCCTTCTCGGGATAGAAGATTCGGACGACAATAACGACATCGAATGGCTGTGCAACAAGATTGTACAGCTTAGGATATTCAACGATAAGGATGGCGTGATGAACCTCTCGATACAGGAAACAGGGGGCGGTATTATGGTAATAAGCCAGTTTACACTTCATGCCAGGACAAAAAAGGGAAACAGGCCTTCATATATAAAAGCCGCCCGTCCGGAGGTCGCCATACCGCTTTATAACAGCTTTGTCAGAAGGCTTTCAGCCCTACTTGGCCGCGAAATAGCAACAGGCGAGTTCGGCGCCATGATGCAGGTCGAACTTATCAACGACGGACCTGTTACTATAATTATCGATACAAAGGAAAAAGAGTAAAAATCAAAAAGCAGTCAGCCCGATGTCGGAAACCACCACAATACATTCAGAGAAAATATTCAAAAGGTCGGTATTAACTGTAACTGCCTTTGCTGCCTATCTTACTCCCTTTCTCGGATCTGCTGTAAACCTTGCACTTCCGTCGATCGGGAAAGATCTTGGCGCTAATGCCATCGGCCTCGGCTGGGTGATGAGCAGCTTTATTCTTTCGTCGGCAATATTCCTTCTTCCGTTCGGGCGGCTTGCCGATATTGCAGGGAGGAAGAAGGTGTTCACAGCAGGTATTGCACTGTTCACTGTCTGCACTCTTGCAATAGTTTTCTCGTGGAACCTGGCGACTCTGATAATCCTCCGGATAGTTCAGGGAATATCGGGCGCAATGATATTCGGAACAAGCATGGCAATAATAACTTCAGTATTTCCTGCAGGTGAAAGGGGAAGAGCGCTCGGGATCAATGTGACGGCCGTTTATCTCGGATTATCGACAGGGCCTGTTATCGGGGGTATCCTCACCCAGTATCTGGGCTGGCGCAGCATCTTTGCCTTTCTCGTACCGTTCGGCATTGCAGCATTTGTCCTGATAAAAACGAAGATCAAGGCAGAATGGGCCGATTCGAAGGGTGAGAAATTCGATTTGCCGGGATCTGTCATATATGGCATCACTCTTTTCGGGGTGATGTATGGATTTTCAAAACTTCCATCGGTCTTGGGCTGGATCTTCCTGATTTCAGGAACCGTTTTATCTGTGGTGTTTGTTCTTTTCGAAAAGAAAGCCGGAAATCCTGTTTTCGATGTAAGACTGTTTTTCAGGAACAGGGTATTTGCCTTTTCAGGAGTGGCGGCTCTTATCAACTATTCGGCAACAAGCGCCATCGGGTTTTTTATAAGCCTTTACCTTCAGTACATAAAGGGATTTGAAGCAAGGGAAGCCGGGTTGATCATGATTTCGCAGCCTGTTGCAATGGCATTGCTTTCACCGGTCGCAGGCCGGCTGTCTGATAAATATGATCCGGGAAGGATTTCATCGATAGGCATGGGGTTTACAGCAGCCGGATTGCTTGCCCTCTGTTTTCTGAGGCCTGAAACGCCGGTGAGTGTAATAATCGTGTTGTTTGTAATCCTTGGTATCGGCTTCGGATTGTTCTCCTCTCCCAATTCAAATGCGATAATGAGCTCTGTTGAAAAGAGATATCTCGGAGTTGCCTCAGGAGTTGTAGGCACTATGAGAATGGTGGGTCAGATGTTCAGCATGGGGATCGCAATGATGATACTATCACTTTTTATAGGGAAACAGACTATCAATCCTTCAACATATCCGGGATTTATTTCAGGAATGAAAACCGCATTTGTAATATTCTCAATACTGTCATTCCTCGGAATTTTTGCTTCGCTGGCAAGGAATAGAAAGTCAGGATGACTGTTGATTGTTGTTCCCTGATCTTAATTTAAGGAATACTGATATCCCGGCTCTGAAACCGTTCCAGCCTGGGCGGACCAAATCCCCGGTGACGGGATTTCCAAGCTTGTTCAATTTGTTTTCAGAGCTGCCGAATGCTCCGCTCCCGAACTGGATCAGGTATCCTGCGTTAAATGCAAAATTCAGGCGGCCTGCCGGATACATAACCCTAAGTCCTGGTTCAAGGAACAGGCTCCGCGCCCTGAAACTGTATTTATCATCATTAATTTCCTCCTCAAGGACAACAAAGTGTTCGTGCATTTTAAGGCCTGTGAATATTGCACCCAGCGATGAATAAAACGAAAAATCGGCTTTCTTTACCGTATTGATTCTGAATTCACTGTAAATACCTGGTGAATACCCGTTTACGGTCATGTCAAAAACATATTCGCCCGAATAATCCCTGCCCGAAATCCTGGAGCCTGTTGTCTGAAAAGATTGAATGATGCCCACATATCCGTTTGTAATCCTGAATTTCAGTATCGTGGAAAAATTCATGTAAGGGGGAAAATCAGCCACAATTTTAGTATCGAAAGGGATGCTGTTTTTAACATAGCTGTTGAAGTCCTTCAGATCGCGCATGGAATAAGTCCCGGTCCCGGCCTGTAATTCCGCAAACACTCCCTGGGATGATGCATTCATATTAAAAAGAAATACCAGGGATAAAAGGCAAATAATTATCCTTTTCATTTACACCTGTTTAACAAAGTAAATAATTCCTTTTGCCGCAACAATTGCATGATTAATAAGTTTGCAGCTTTTATACCATTCGCCCCCATTAAAAAATACCGGAACATCGTCAACTACAGAACCATCTGAAAGGTTTCTTACGAAAAGATGTCCCCCGGAATATGAAAGCATTTCGTTGCTGTAAAAATCGACGTTCAGTAACATTTCGTCAGTTAACGGGAAATCGAGTATAAGGGAAAAATCGGAGCAGTTCCTGACCGAGAGTACCGAACCATCCCAGATTATAAGCTTATCAGGATCGGCGGCGTGAAAACAATAGAATTTTGGTATGTCGTACCCTGGATACTCCCATACCGGGGTGAACCGGGAATTCTCAAAACTCACAAGCCTGAACCTGTCATCCTTCAGAAGGATATAATTGCCGCCCGATGATATGGCGAGCCCTGTCGCTCCATAAAGTTCATTGTTATAATAACCTTTTATTTCCTGGTTATTAAAGTCGTAGATATAGAATCCTGATTGTTTATGGGTGACAATACCGGTGCCTGCATCCGAAACGGGTACCGAAGAAAATCCGTTGGGACTGGATATATCACGCAGGTTGTACTGTTTATTTCTTCCCATCGATTCAGTCCCGGCCATTAAAAGATCATAATCGCAGTCGATAAAGGTTGTAAGGAATTTCCCTGAGGCCGAAACCTGAAAGTTGAGGAATTTGCACATACTGCAGTATGACGGCTCATAAGTAAATTTTTCTACAGGTCTGAGGCTTTCAATGGAATATCTGACAAGGCTGTCGCAGCCCTGGGTATAAATGAACTCACTGGCCGATGTCTGCTTTAGGGCATAACAGGTCATAAAAGGCGGCAGGAAATTGTATCCCACAGTCTGGTTGGTAAGTTCAATATCATAGCTTGGATAATAGTCGGGAAGATACATCACGTTATTTTCAGGCTCAATGTGAATCTTAATATTTAATGTTTCCCCGAAATAGTAACCTGCAGGCAACAAACAGGTTGTGTCGTCAGGGTTCTCTGTTTCCTTTATTCTGGTATATTTCGGATCGTTCCTCCTCATTGCCCCAACATAAGTTTTTCTGATCGCGTTATAGTATTTGCTTTTTGTCCAGGTTATCGTACTCATGTTATCGCGGTCATACACAAACGATAATTCCGGAAGTTCTCTGTTCAGCTCTGCATAACCCCATCCCCAGTCAAAGAACAAGCCGTCTTTTTTCAGGACCTCAACGAAATATTTCCCTCCTTCCCCCACATACGAGCAGTCTGTAAATTCAGTGGAAGTTGTTCTGCCAACTTCTATCTTTTCAAAATAATTCTTTTCCCTGTAGATCACATATTCCCTGAAATCGCCGGCAGGGTATTCTTTCCATGAAAAGTTCAGGCAACCATCTTTAACACGGGTTTCGTGCTTAATATTAAAGTCTTTTACAACATACAAAACCCATGATTTTGAAAAAAGAAATCCTTCCGCTCCCAGAATATCGGCAATGCTGTTTGTCCCTGAACTTGTTACCAGGTCGAGGCCCAGGGTATGCCCGCCTTCACTCAGGCTGTTATGATCAAATACAAACACTCCTGTCCCCGATGTAATAATCTGTGTTTCGGTGCCATCGATTAAAATCCTTACAGATTCGACGGGCTGATTATTACTAACAAACCTGAAAGAAAAGTCCTTTGAATAAAAAAGGAATAATGTGTCATCATCAAGATCAAGATCAACAACTGCAACATCGGGCGGCTGCATATCCTTGTTCACTTCACGTTCATAAATCCTTTTGGTTTCAAACTCACAGGAATTTATCCATAAAGGAATGGGAACAAGCAAAAGGATCCTGAGGAGAAGTTTTTTTAAAGACATAGTCTTGGTGTAGTTTGATTGTAATCGGGTTTGGCTTGATATAATTATTCTACGGGTGCTGGGTGCTGGGTGCCATAAACGGAATTACCCGGCACCCGGCACCTGGCACCAAGCACCTTTATAAATAAACTAACTTGCTGCATTCAGAATTATTTTCTGTTAACAGAATTTAAATTACAAACTGCTTGCATTTTAAAAAAAGCAGTATATTGACTCCGTTCTTTTTCTGCTGTAAAGAAACAAAATGTGCTATAACCAAACTGAATGTTATGACGAAATTATATCAGAAACTCATAAAGAAGTGCCCTTCGGAAGCTGAGATAAAAAAAGGCCTTAAAGCGGTGGAATCGTTGTCGGCCGGGGCTCCTGATAAACATCTTTTGATGAACCTGCTGAATTCTATCGACCTTACAAGTCTCAATACCGCCGATAATAAAAGCAGCATACTTCAGCTGACAGGAAGGGTAAACAGTTTTTCGGGAAGGTTTTCAAACATCCCTAATGTTGCTGCTATTTGCGTTTATCCGAATTTTATACAGGTTGTAAAGGAGAAACTCAAGGTTAAAAATGTGAAAATTGCATCGGTTGCCGGTGCCTTCCCTTCGTCGCAAACCTTCAGGATCCTTAAGATCTCTGAATGCAAAATGGCTGTTGAGGACGGCGCTGATGAAATCGACATGGTAATTCCTGTCGGCGCCTTCATGGGAAAAGACTATGAAACGGTTGCCGAAGAGATACTTGAAATCAAGGAAGCCATTGGCGACAAGACATTGAAAGTCATTATCGAATCGGGACTACTTGGTGACAATGAGCTTATATTCGGGGCATCGATGATCGCGATGGATGCAGGGGCCGATTTTATAAAGACATCCACAGGAAAAACTCCTGTTTCTGCAACACCTGAAGCTGCTTTCGTAATGTGCCAGGCTATACTTAACTTCTATTCCGAAACCGGCATCAAAGTTGGCTTCAAGGCAGCAGGAGGTATTGTAAGTACAACAGATGCACTGATGTACTACAATATCGTAAAGCATTGTCTTGGAGATGAATGGCTTTCAAACAAACTCTTCAGGATAGGCGCCAGCCGGCTTGCAAACAATGTTCTTGCCGATCTTTCAGGAACCAGGAATGATTATTTCTGATAATTGTAATCTCAATACAATTATTCATGTGTGCCTGATATTAATTACTTTTGTGGTCTAATCTGCAAAAGAGGATATGATAACAGGCTTTGTTACACAGGATACACTTAAGCCCGGGCTTGTTATCAGGATTGATCCCGGGAGACTGATCCCCGATTCAGTATTCAGAAGGCTTGATGAAGTCCCGGCTCATATAAGAAATGCCGATTCGGCAAAACTTAAGGGAAAGAGAGCTGCGCTGCCTGAAATTGTTATTACGGATACAACATCGGTATGCTCAAGAAATATAATCGCCGATTACACATTTTCTGATTCCTTATCCTTTTTAAGAAATCCTGTCCCTTACCCTCAGGGACAATTTCCTTTCAGGCTTGTAGAGAATATTCAGGCAACGACCAGGGGCCATGCTTATACTATAATAAGACCACTGAAAGAAGGTATTTCACGGCCCTCATCACCTCTTCATGCCGACTGGATAACCGGTCTGCTGTTCCTCTCAGCCTTATTATGGCTTACAGTGCGCCTCACAACGCGGGGACTGGTGCCGGAACTAAAAAAATTCATTTTGTTCAGGGGAATTAACGAATCATCATCACGCGATATAGCTTCGCTGTTCTACTGGCAATCCACAGTGCTGAATTTCGTGTCGTTCCTGGTGCTGGCTCTTTTCGCATATTGCGGAGCATCATACAGCGGCATTATCCCCGAAAGTTTCCCGAAATTCCTGTCGCTCCTGGCAATACTGGGGTTCATTATAGTTTCCGTGACTTCGCGTCATTTCATTTGCCTGACGGCAGGCAGCCTGAGTGGACAGACCGAAATGTTCAATGAATATATTATCACTGTATACCAGTCATACAGGTTCAGCTCCGTCTTTATCTTCCTGGTGATCATATTGATGCTTTATACAGCTGCTCCGCCATCCGGGGCCCATTTTATCGCCGGAGTTATTATCCTGTTTTTATTTTATCTCTACAGGGTTCTGAGGCTGCTTTTCATTTTTATAAAGAGGAATATTTCTGTTTTATATTTGTTTTTATACCTTTGTGCCCTGGAAATTTTACCAGTTCTGATAATAATAAAATACCTGTCCGGTCTTTTTGGAGGTTGACATGGTAGTGTTACTACGAAAGTAAAACTAAAAAAGTAAAGAGTTGAAAATCAGAAAAATCTTAGTTTCACAGCCAGAGCCGAATAATCCTAAATCACCTTATTATGATCTGGCAAAAAAGTATAATCTGAAGATTGATTTCAAGCCTTTCAGTCAGGTTGAGGGTGTCTTGGCAAAGGATTTCCGTCAGCAGAAAATTAATATTCTCGATTTTACTGCAGTCATATTTACAAGTAAAACCGGGATTGATCATTTTTTCAGGATATGCAATGAACTGAGGATATGTGTTCCGGATACGATGAAATATTTCTGTATCACCGAAAATGTAGCGTTCTACCTGCAGAAGTATATTGTTTACAGAAAACGCAAGATTTTCCATGGGAAAGCAAAATTCCAGGATCTTATCGATGTAATAATAAAACACAGGGACGACAATTTCTTTGTGCCTCTATCGGAGCCCCACAATGCTGAGATTCCTGATCTTCTCGATAAAAACAATATTAAATATTCGATAGGAACCCTGTATAAGACTATTCCCAGTCATTTTTCAAACAACGGGGACTTCGATTATGACATACTTGTATTTTACAGTCCGTCAGGCATAAAATCACTTAAGGAGAACTTCCCCGATTTTGTCCAGGGTGAGATAAGGATCGCAGCATTCGGACCCACAACAGCTGTTGCTGTAGAACAGGAAGGATTAAGGCTCGACATTAATGCCCCGAACCCCAAAGCCCCGTCAATGACAATGGCTCTTGATGAATACCTTAAAGAGCATAACAGGAACTGCAGGTAATTAACCTCATTCAATACATTTTGCCGGATTCCGGTTGCCCTTTTTTTCTTGCCGGAGATAACCCGATCTGCCATGGACACTGGTACACGACTGACCTTCAGTAAAAAAGAGAGGCTCTGCAGTACAAAATTGATAGGAGAGATTTTCGAAAGAGGGTCAGTTTTCAACACATCACTTTTCAGGATTGTCTGGCTGCAGACTTCCGGTTTGGAGTCTCCTGCCCAGGTTGCTTTTGCCGTACCAAAGAAAAACATCAGACTTGCAGTTATAAGAAACCTTATAAGAAGACGCATGAGGGAAGCCTACAGGCTTCATAAACAATCACTTTATAACAGTCTCGGAGAGCAGGGAATACAGGTTGCATTTATGATCATATACAGGCAAAAGTCGATTCCGGATTACGGGACCGTGGAAAAGGCAGTAAATGAAATAATTGCTAAACTGGCAGAAAGGATCAGGCGCTGAAATAAAATATGTTAAAGTTGTTTTAAATATTTCAATGCCAGAATAATTGCCGGATATTCTTTATATTTTCGCACCTCGGAACATTAGGAGCAATATCATGAGAAAGAAACGTTCATTCAGACTAGTTATAATAGCTGCTTTCCTTATCACTGCAGGAACAAGCGTTGCCTTCCTTTCAACCCAGGAAACGCGCGACTTCAGGATAGCAAAAAACCTCGACATATTCTTCACATTATTCAGGGAGTTGAACACCTTTTATGTAGATGAACTGAACCCCGATAAGCTAGTAAAGACAAGCATCGACAACATGCTGAAGACTCTCGATCCCTATACCGTTTATTATCCCGAGTCGGAAGTCGATGAGGTGGCATTTATGACGACAGGGAAATACGGCGGCATAGGCTCACTGGTAAGGGGAAATGGTGATTATGTCGTGATCTCACTTGTTTATAAAGGGTTCCCGGCCGACATTGCCGGCATCAAACCCGGCGACATACTTAAAAAAGCCGACGGTGTATCCCTGAAAGGATATCCGACTGAGAAGGTAAGCGAGAAACTTAAGGGAAATCCCGGTACTGTTATTAAATTAACAGTGGAAAGAAACGGTGCGGAACTTGAAATACCTGTAAAGCGTGAGAAGATTGCCGTTCCTCCTGTCCCTTATTATGGAATGCTTGATGAAAATACAGGTTATATACGATTTACAAATTTCACCCAGGATTGCTCTGAAGACGTAAAAAATGCACTTGTTGCACTAAAAGCCAAAAATCCCCGCCAGATCATCCTCGACCTGAGGGGTAACCCGGGAGGACTGCTCACCGAAGCTGTCGATATTGTAAATCTCTTCGTCGGTCCCGGTAACGAGATAGTCAGGACAAAAGGGAAAGTTGCACAATTTGACGAGACATTCAAGACCACCCGGGCTGCCGTTGATGAGAATGTTCCGCTTGCCGTGATAATCAACAGGGGATCTGCATCGGCCTCTGAAATTGTTGCGGGGGCAATACAGGACCTCGACAGGGGTATTATTGTCGGACAGAGATCATATGGCAAGGGACTTGTCCAGATCACACGTCCGCTGAGCTACAACACACAGCTTAAAATAACCACAGCAAAATATTACATTCCGAGCGGAAGATGTATTCAGGCGCTCGACTTTTCACATCCTAACGAAGATGGCAGTGTTGGCATTATACCCGATTCACTGATTACTGAGTTCAGGACGAAAAATGGAAGAATAGTAAAAGACGGCGGCGGCATCAAGCCCGATATAGAGGTGCTGCCGGCACAACTGAGCCAGGTGGCTGCCGACCTGTATATGAGGAATTATATCTTCGACTTTGCCAACCGTTATTACTGGACTCATCCTGCCGTAACGTCGTTGTCGCAATTCTCATTTACTGACCAGGACTTCAACGAGTTCAGAAGCTTTCTGGAAAGCCGTAAGTTCAGTTACAAGACAAACACCGAAGAGTCGCTCTCTGAACTTATTGCAAATGCCCGAAGGGAAAAATACTACGACCTTCACAGAGATCTTTTCATAAACCTCGAAAAGGAGCTTAACCACACTCTCGATCAGGACCTGGTTACATTCAGGAGCGAGATAACAGAACTTCTTGAAGATGAAATATTAAGCAGGTACTTTTACGAAGAAGGATCTATTGAATGGTCGCTCAAAACAGATGAGCAGGTAAAAAAAGCAATAGAGATCCTCAACAACAGGAACAATTATAATTCAATTCTTCAGGGAAAAGCAGGATCGATACTTATCACAAACGGAAATGTCTCATCGCCGGCCACGCCCGGAATGGCTGCCTTTGTTAACAGCGACAGTTTTATTTAGGCAGGGTCATCCCTCTTTCCACTTTTCCGAATCGTCTTCGAATATCTCCTTCTTCCAGATAGGGAGCTTCTCCTTTATCAGCTCAACAAGCTTTGCACAGGCTTTAACTGCCTGGTCGCGGTGACCTGACGATACCATTACTGCAAGCGAAATCTCTCCGACCTTTACCATGCCTTTTGAATGAAGGATCTCCATCGATTTTATATCATTGAATTCCGACAGCGCTGATTTCTGGATTTTGTTGGCTTCCATAATCACCATTTCCTCATAAGCGGAATATTCAATTGCCTTAACTGATTTGCCGTCGATGTTGTCCTTCCTTACCTGGCCCAGAAAAAGAGAATGTGCTCCTGAATCGGTAAAGGTTCCTCCCCTGGCGACAATTTCAGAAATTGCAGCAGGTGTTACTGGTCCTTCGATTAAACGCATTTTGAACTGGTTTGGACTGGTTTATCATTCATTATCACCCTCCGGCGAACGGAGGCATATATGCAACCTCATCATTATCACACAGAACAGGATCGTCATTAATTATCCTGTTGTTAACAGCTATCCTGAAATTATAATTTTCAATCCCCGGAAAATCATCCCTGATCCTGTATTTCAGATCTGAAAAAGAACTTATGCCGCGGTAATGTTTCCGTGCGGTACCGGTGACCTCGGTAAGAACCCCGAAAAATAAAACGTTGATTTCCATCACAATATTCTGTATGTCACTACTTTTTTTATCCGGCATCCCGGCAAAAATATTTATTCCCCGGCTCAGTTCTTTAGTGTGCTTCAAGCCAGTTCGCCCCTGTACCCCAGTCGACCTTCAGCGGTACATCGAGCCTGGCGGCAAAGGTCATCTCATGGATCACAATATCCCGGAGCTTTTCGAGCTCTTCCGGAACAACTTCAAAAATGAGTTCGTCGTGCACCTGAAGTATCATTCTGGATGCCAGTTTTTCTTTTTTCAGCCTGTCGCTTATCCTGACCATGGCGATCTTTATGATGTCGGCGGCCGTTCCCTGGATGGGGGCATTAATTGCGTTGCGCTCGGCATTTCCCCTTACAACCTGGTTACGTGAATGTATGTCGCGGAGATATCTCCTTCGTCCGAACATTGTGGTAACATATCCCTGGTCCCTTGCCTTTGCAATGCTTTCATCCATATACCTCTTAACGCCGGGATATGAGCTGAAATACCCATCGATAAGGTCTTTGGCTTCTTTCCGTCCTATTGTGAGGCGCTCAGAGAGGCCAAAGGATGAGATACCGTAAATTATGCCGAAGTTGGCTGTTTTAGCCCGGCTTCTCATCTCCCTCGTTACATCCTTTATTTCCACTCCGAAAATTTTTGCCGCAGTGGCTGCATGGATATCGCTTCCCGATAGAAAATCGTCGATCATGCTGCGGTCCTTGCTGAGATGCGCCATAAGCCTGAGCTCAATCTGGGAATAGTCGGCCGATAAGAATAAATTTCCCTCATCAGGAATGAATGCCTTGCGGATCTCCCTGCCTCTTTCATCCCTTACCGGGATGTTCTGGAGATTCGGGTTGTTTGAACTCAGCCTTCCGGTGGAAGCCACTGCCTGGTTATAGGAGGTATGTATCCTTCCTGTCTTTTTATCGGCAAGTTCAGGCAATGTCTCAACATAAGTCGAAAGCAGTTTCTTAAGTCCCCTGTATTCAAGGACCTTGCCAATTACAGGATGCCTGGACGTAAGTCTCTGCAGTATCTCCTCGCTTGTATTGAACTGTTTCGTCTTTGTGACACGTGCCTTGTCGTCGAGCTTCAGCCTGATAAACAGTATGTCGCCTAGCTGTTTTGGAGATGAAATATTGAATTCTGTGCCTGCAAGGGTATAAATTTCTTTTTCAAGAGCTATTATATCTTCACGCAGACCATCAGCTATCCCCTTCAGGGCATCCTTGTTGAGCCTGACTCCTGTCCTTTCCATTTCGGCAAGAACACTGATGAGCGGCATTTCAATTTTTTCGGAGAGATCCGCAAGGCCCTCCGATATTATTTTCGGAAGGAAAACATCCTTCAGCTGATAAGTCACGTCGGCATCTTCAACGGCGTATTCACGGATCTGCTCAACAGGTACATTACGCATGTTTTTCTGGCCGGCCCCTTTCTCCCCGATAAGCGATTCAATATGTACAGGGCTGTAGTTCAGATAAGTCTCCGACAGCAGGTTCATATTGTGCCTCATATCAGGTTCAAGCAGATAATGCGCGATCATCGTATCAAAAAGAGGACCTTTTACTTCTACCCCGTAATTTCCAAGGACCTGTATGTCGAATTTCATGTTCTGCCCGATCTTGGTTATCCCGGGATTTTCGAAGACAGGTCTAAGGATCTCAAGTCTGTCCTGTGTTTCTTTACGGGAATCAGGGAATGCCACAAGATAGCCGGAAGCCTTTTCCCATGAAAATGCCAGTGCGACAATCTCCGAGTCAAGGGGATTGATGCCGGTTGTCTCCGAGTCGAAGCAGAACTCTTTCAGGGTCATCAACTTTGCTGCAAATTCCCTTAGATCGCTCTCAGTTTCGATAAGAGAATATTTATGTGGAACAGTGTCAATTGTAAGCTTTTCACTTTCGGGGGTACCTGAATCTTCTCCAAAAAGGGTACCCTGGGCTGCTGCGGCCGGAGATGCGGGAATAAGTTCCGGATCCTTAGCACTGATCTGTTTTTCAGCGGGTTTTAGTATGTCGGCAGCTATAGTGCGGAACTCAAGTTCATTGAAAAGGTTTTTGAGTTTTTCGGTATCGGGTGGTTCGAGTATAAGCTCTTCTTCATTAAGATCAACAGGTACATTGAGCTCTATTGTTGCCAGCTTTTTTGACATTTCGATCTGTGCACGGTAGTTTTCAATTATCTCTTTGAGCTTTCCCTTCAGATCGGAGGTATGTTTGAAAAGTTCCTCAACCGAACCATATTCCGAAATAAGTTTCATTGCAGTTTTAGGTCCTACTCCCGGCGCTCCGGGTATATTGTCGGCAGTATCGCCCATCAGGGCAAGGATATCGATTACCTGCATGGGGTCCTTCACTGAAAACTCCCTGAGCACGTCCTCAATGCCCCACTTAACGGATTCGTTGCCGCTTCGTGATGGTTTAAGCATAAACACCGAATCTGTTACAAGCTGTGCAAAATCCTTGTCGGGAGTCATCATATATGTCTGAAATCCCCGTTCGGAAGCTTTTCGTGAGAGGGTTCCGATTACATCGTCGGCCTCAAAACCAGGGAAGGAAATTACAGGTATCCTGTAGGCCTCAAGGAGTTTATGGATATAAGGAACCGAATTCCTGATATCCTCCGGGGTCTCATCGCGTGTTGCCTTATATTCCGGGAACATCAGGTGCCTGAAGGTGGGTTCGGGCCTGTCAAAAACCACTGCAATATGAGTTGGTTTCTGCTTCTGAAGCACTTCCCTGAGGGTGAGCAGGAATCCGAAGATCGCCGAAGTGTTCATTCCGCGGGAAGTTACTCTCGGATTTTTTATGAAAGCATAGTAAGCCCTGAAGATCAGCGCATATGCATCGAGAAGGAATAGTTTCTTCTGTTGATTGTCTGTCATTTTGATATTATTGGTTATCCGAGGCGAACCACTCGGCAAATGAGGATGCTGTTTCATACAGCTTAAGGCTGTGGAGGCTGATGCCCGAAGGCAGCCTTTTAAGTATTCTCCCGGCAAAGTCGGCCACAAGATTTTCGCAGGTTGGCTGATATTTCACCACAAGGGTATTGGCCGATAATTCCCTGAACCTGTCGAGTTTTTCGCATGAACAGTTGTCCGAGATCACAAAGGCATGGTCGAACCTGTCAATAATCTCATCCCTGACTATCCTTTTCAGGTCTGAAAAATCGATAACCATTCCGTTTTTGGGGCTGGCAGGGTCATTTTCCGGAACACCCGAAACAGTTACAAAAAGTTTGTAGGAATGGCCATGTATATTCCTGCAGGGCCCGTCGTGGTTCAAAAGCGCATGAGCCATTTCGAAGCCAAATTCCTTTGTTACCCTTATCACTGAACTCATAATCTTTTGTTTTGCAAACACAAATTTAACCAACTTATGCGGAAAAAGTTTAGCAAAGGGGTAAGGTAATTGATGCAATAAAAGAATATTTAACATGTTATTAACAACATATGGATAAAATTATATGCATCTTTGCACTCTCAAATAAAGACTAAATCCTGCCCTGATGGAAGAAAAAAATATGCTTCTGACTTTTCCGGCATTATTCGCAAATACACTGGACAAATTTGGGGACTGTAACTCATATTCATTTGCAGGGGAGGAGCCAAGGACCTATAAAGAGTCGTACAGGGAGATAAGATCCCTTATGGCGCTGCTCGAAAAGCTTGGGATAATCCCGGGCGACAGGGTGGCAATCCTCAGCAATAACATGCCAAACTGGAGTTCGGCATATTTTTCAGTTACATTCATGGGAGCCGTCGTAGTTCCTATTCTGCCCGATTTTTCTTCTGCTGAAATTGAGAATGTGCTTACCCATTCGGGGTCAAAAGCTGTTTTTGTATCATCGGCGCTGAAGCCTAAGATCGTTGATTTCAAAAGTGATGATCTCAAATCTGTCATCATGATCGAAGATTTTTCGGTTGTTTCAGCATCGGATGATTCTCCCGTATATATGCCTGATGCAATTCCCCTTAAGTTTTATGACGTGAAGGAGGATGATCTTGCCTCAATCATATACACATCAGGAACCACCGGCCGGTCAAAGGGAGTAATGCTGACGCATAAGAACATTTCCTTTAATGCGTTGAAAGGAAAGGTCATTCAACCTATAGATGAAAAGGACAGGTTTCTTTCCGTCCTTCCGCTGTCGCACACTTACGAAAATACGCTGGGGCTGATCCTTCCCATGCTGGCGGGCTCATGTGTTTACTATCTGAGGAAGCCGCCGACACCTTCGGTTCTTCTTCCGGCGCTGGAAATTGTCAGACCGACCATGATGCTGACGGTTCCGCTCATAATAGAAAAGATATATTATAACAAAATACTTCCTTCATTCCAGGACAATTTCATTCTCAGGATACTCTACAAGCTTCCGTTCATAAGAAAGAAGCTGAATGCTGTTGCCGGTAAAAAGCTTTTCAAGACTTTCGGGGGGAATCTTAAATTTTACGGCATCGGCGGGGCAAAACTCAACAAAACCGTGGAAAAGTTCCTTGTTGAAGCTAAATTTCCTTATGCCATAGGTTACGGACTTACAGAGACAGCTCCTCTTCTGGCAGGAGCCAATCCGATGAAATCGGTTTACGAATCAACGGGGCCTGCAATTGAAGATATTGAGCTTATTATAAACAACCCCGACAAGGTTACCGGCGAGGGTGAGATATGGGCCAGGGGACCAAATGTGATGAAGGGTTATTACAAGGATCCTGAAATGACAGCAGAAGTCATTACACCTGACGGCTGGTTCAGGACAGGAGATCTGGGTGTGCTCGATAATAACAACTATCTCTATATAAAAGGCAGGCTAAAGAATATGATACTTGGGGCCAGCGGAGAAAATATTTACCCCGAAGAGATCGAATCGGTTATAAACAACTTCCGGTATGTCACCGAGTCTCTTGTCATCCAGCAGAAAGGGAAACTCGTCGCTCTTGTTCACCTTAACATGGAAGAGCTTGAGAAGAAATACCAGAATCTGAAGAACGATGTTGCAAGACAAACGCAGGACATGTCGAAACTTATTGAGGAGAAGAAAAATGAACTCCTTGCTGAATTGCAGGATTATGTAAACTCCAAGGTCAGCAAATACTGCCGGATCAACAAGGTTGTTTCGCAACCCTCTCCTTTTCAGAAAACGGCAACGCTGAAAATAAAAAGGTTCCTGTACACATAAAAAAAAAGGGGGATTTTAATCCCCCCCGCTGCAAAAACAATCAAAAATCACAGCCAAACTATTTTATTGCCTCTCTGTATCTGAGGCTTACTTCTTCCCAGTTTACAACATTCCAGAAAGCTTCGATATATTCAGGCCGCCTGTTCTGATATTTAAGATAATATGCATGTTCCCATACGTCGAGAGCAAGCAGCGGTGTCCCTTTTACAGTTGAAACATCCATAAGCGGATTGTCCTGATTGGGAGTGCTTCCTACAGCAAGCTTAAGGTCAGAAGTAAGATAAAGCCAAGCCCAGCCGCTTCCGAAGCGTGATTTTGCCGCGTTGCCGAAAAGCTCCCTGAATTTATCAAACGATCCGAATTCCTTTGTAATGGCATCAGAAAGTTCAGTCGAAGGACCTGATGATTTTGGCGACAGGCTGTTCCAGAAAAAAACATGGTTATAAAAGCCTCCTCCGTTGTTCCTTATTACATCCCCTGCTTCAGAAACCTTTGAAAAGATCTCATCAATAGTGCTCTGGTCGTACTTCGTCCCTTTTACTGCCGCAACGAAGTTGTTGAAATAGGCCCTGTGATGCTTGTCGTAATGAATCTCCATCGTTCGTGCATCAATATAAGGTTCAAGGGCATCATAGGCATACGGTAATGCCGGAAATACATGAATATCAAAGTTCTCCATAGTGTTGTTTTTTAAAGTGCCCGGTTCTCCCGCAATTACTGAAGTACTCAGCAGCAGAGCAGCCAGAAGGCCGTGGATTGATTTCTTAATAATGTAATTTTGTTCCATGATTGTTTTATTTTTACAATAAACAAGAAAGTCAGACCATTGTTCAAAGTTTCTCTGCCTTCAGTTTCCGGCATTTACCTTTTTTTAAATTTCAACATACAAATAATGGCATGAATTATGTATTTGAAAATATCAATACTAATTGCCATACTTTGACGTTTACAGATTAACCAAATTGAAAACATATGAAAAGATTTATCTCCTTACTAATAATTGTTTCATTACTGGCTCCGGCTTTCATTGGATGTAAAAAAGACAAGGGTGATCCGCCTGTTTTGCCGCCTGCCGGGTCGATGACGATTGATTTCAGCAATTTTCAGTCGGGCAAAAAAGGTGCTGACGAGGTATCCGTTCCTAAGGGAACACAGAACAGCAACTGGGAATTTGCAGCAATTGCTGCACAGCTCTGGAATGCAGTTATTGTAACAACGCTTGCAGTGCCTGTATACTCATTCAGCAAGGTTACCGAACAGAAGCCTGTTTACCTCGAGGAAAAGACATGGCAGTGGAGCACTACCGCAACCCTGCTCAGTACTACCTATCAGGCAAGGCTTACTGGGCAGATCGCCGAAACGAATGTGATCTGGAAAATGTATATAACAAAGGAAGGAACAGGAGGATATTCAGATTTTCTCTGGTTTGAAGGTACTTCCGAACTCGACGGAACAGCAGGGCAATGGAAGCTTTATGAAAGCCAGGCAAATCCTGTGGAGCTTATGAAAATCGACTGGACGGTCACCGGCAATAAAATAGGATCGGTGAAATATACATATACCAAATCGGGAAATCCACTAAAAGACAGTTATATCGAATACGGACTGACATCCAATACTCTGAACGCCTACTACACCATCTCATACTATAATGCCTCATATCAGAAATTCATAGGACTGAATGTGGAATGGAGTACAACCCAGCATAACGGCAGGGTAAAATGTGAAGAGTATTTCGGAAACACGGAATGGTATTGCTGGGATTCAAATTTCCTGAACGTAACGTGCCCCTGATAAACGGACTGCAATAAAAAGGAAAGGCTACAGTCACGAGACCTCTTTTCGCAAAAAGAGGTCTTTTTTTACCTTAGCATTCCCCGGGAGTTTTTCATCAATTTTTATTATTTTGCGGCAGTTAATCTATCAGATAATATAATGTCAGACAGAAAAAAAGCTGTATTTCTCATAATATTAATACTTACAGCAGACCAGGTGCTTAAGTTCTGGGTAAAAACCACAATGTTGATCGGGCAGGAGATCCATCTTTTCGGTAACTGGGGTTTGCTTCATTTCATTGAAAACAACGGCATGGCTTTCGGAATGGAAATGGGGGGACAGACCGGCAAAATTGTCTTGAGCCTTTTCAGGGTCGTAGCAATAGGAGCAATAGGATGGTTCCTTGCAAATCTTTTAAGAAAGAAGGCAAATACCGGTTTGATACTTGCTGTAAGCGCAATCCTGGCAGGAGCTATTGGAAATATGATCGACAGCGCATTTTATGGAATGATTTTCAGCGAGAGCTATACCCAGCCGGCAATATTGTTACCTCCCGAGGGTGGCTATTCCTCTTTTATGCTTGGCAGGGTGGTTGATATGTTCTATTTTCCCGTCATAAACACAACATGGCCCGACTGGTCGCCATTCAGACCGGGAGAATCGCTTGTGTTTTTCCGGCCGGTGTTCAATATAGCTGATTCAGCAATTACCTGCGGGGTATTCGCTATTATTATTTTTCAGAAGCGTATGTTCAGGGATATTGAATGACAGGTATGGCGGCAGGAATGCTTATTGAATGCAGCATTCCGCAACACAGTCCAAAAATTCGATCAGGTTTTCATTTTTCAGGAAGTAATAGGTGTTCTTACCGTCTCTTTTCGATCCCAGAACACCCTTGTCCTTAAGTATTCCCAGATGATGAGATGCTGCTGACTGTTCAATTCCAAGCTGATTATGAATCTCTGTAACGGAAAGTGAGTTCTTTCCGTCGAGACATCCGATGATAGCAATTCTGACCGGGTGCGCCATAGCTTTAAGCATGCCGGCCGCTCTTTCAAGACTTTCGGGATTTAAATTTTTTATTTCCATTAAATTTCCATTTCTTTCAACAAATATATATTATTTTCTTTCACACGAATTTAATAGTTATTATAACCTCCTGATAATAATATTTATTTTAAGCATAAACGAATTTATTATATTTGGTGAAACTTCTGTATGCCGGCCCTTGGAAACATAAGAAAACCTGTAAGTGATGAAATGGATCACTTTGAAGGATATTTTGGCAGGACCGTGCAGACAAAAATCCCCCTGCTTAAGATAATCCTGAACTATATTTTCAGGCGCAAGGGAAAGCAGATGCGGCCATTGCTTGTTTTTCTCTCCGCAAAGCTTCATGGTGAAATCGCAGAGCCTGCATATGTAGCAGCCACGCTTATAGAACTTCTTCATACAGCCTCGCTTGTCCATGATGATGTAGTTGATAATTCGGATGAAAGAAGAGGCGCTCTTTCCGTTAATGCCCTCTGGAATTCCAAAATTGCCGTTCTGCTTGGTGACTATCTTCTGTCGAAAGGATTGCTGATAAGCATCGAGAAGAACAGGCCGGATATGCTGGAAATAGTATCGGAAGCAGTGAAATCGATGACAGAGGCTGAGCTCCTTCAACTCCAGAAATCAAGAAAGCTGAATATCAGGGAAGATGATTATTTCAGGATAATAACCGGAAAAACTGCAGCCCTTATTTCGGCCTGCACTGCTTGCGGTGCAAAATCAGTAACCGATGATCAGGATGCAATTAACCTTATGAGGGATTTCGGGGAATCGCTCGGGACTGCCTTCCAGATAAGGGACGATATACTCGATTATCAAAGTACCGGGCTCACAGGCAAGCCATCAGGAAATGACATTAAAGAAAAGAAAATTACGCTGCCTCTTATCCATGCCCTTCAAAATGTACCTGTTGTTGCAAAAAAACGTATACTTGGAATTGTCGGAAGCCGGAAAAAATCAGTGGAGGATATTGAAGCTGTTGTAAGATTTGTCACGGAAAACGGCGGAATCGACTATGCAACGACGAAAATGTATCAGTACAGCGACAGGGCGCTTGCAATACTCGATACGTATCCTGATTCGGAAGTAAAGAATTCACTCCGGGAATTTGTGAATTACACTGTAATGAGAGATAAATGAGCCCCTTCCCCCTGTTTTTACCGGCAGGGGAAGGTTCTTTTTCAGGCAGCCTCAAGATTAATCTTTGTAACCTTCTCTATGTCGTTCCGGTAATATCTCGATCCCAGATAAAACAGGACTGCACCCAGCACCAGTACCAGAGGAAGGATTTCAAGCGCTGTTTTAATATCGGAAGTAGAATCATAGATATTCCCTACAACAAGAGGGGCCATTGAAGAACCAAGCAGGTTCTGAACCACAACAGCAATGGCATATGAAGTTGCCCGCAGACCGGGATGAATAACATCCTGTGTTACAGCCGAGGCTCCTGAAATGAACATCATTATCGTTATCCCCATTACCAGGAAAACGGCAAACTGGGCAATCCCGTGAAAAACATTAAGCGCCAGGAAAAGCAGAACGGCCGAAACCAGGGATGAAAGCATAGGCAGGAAAAGCCTTGCGTTTATCCTGGTTTTTCTCCATCTGTCGGTAAGAATTCCGCCCAGAGGAGCACCAACGAGCGCCAGTACCATTACGGCACTCGCCATGGTACCGGCTTTCGCCTGAGGAAGACCGTTAACAGCCTGAAAATATGTGGCAAGCCATGTAATTAGCGATGTCGTAACAAAGACAACTGCCGCAATACCGAAATATGTATAAATTATCGAAGGCTTTGAAAGGAACTCCCTCATAATGTCTTTGCGTTCCATCCTGACCCTGTTTGCAGATTTGTCGACGAAAGAAAGATCAACAGTCTTGTAATCCTTTACGAAAAGGAACATTATTGCAACAATCAATCCCGGAATGGCAACAAGCCCGAAAGCATGCTTCCATCCCCAATTTGTTGCAATTATCCCTCCCAGCAGAACCCCTATGGCCGTTCCCAGAGGTATCGAGGCATTCCAGATGCCCATCATTTTTGATCTTTTTTCGATAGGGTAAAGACCCGATATCATTGCGCTTCCACCGGGAGCATAACCCGCTTCCCCTACGCCTATGAGAAGCCGGGCCATGAAAAGCTGGACATAATTCCCGGTAAGGGCACAAAGGGCGGTGGCAAGGCTCCATAATATGGCCATCATTCCAATGGTCTTCGTACGGCTCCAGCGGTCGACAAGCAGTGAAACGGGAAACGTAAGGATCACAATGGCCCAGTATACGGCCGACATCAGCAAACCGCTCTGGGTGTGGTTTATTCCCCAGTCCCTTTCTATGGAAGTGAACATTGATGTGACTATCGACCTGTCGATATAATCGAACATATACAACAGGAAAAGAAGTACAAATACGTAATTGGAATACTTTTTCGAAAAAAGATATCCCTGGCGGGATTCTGGATTATTCATTGATTTTTACAGGTTAGCCTCCACCAAATAAATAAAAAATATTCTTGATTGTGTTTTTTATAGTAAATTTAAGTCTTTATACTTACTAACCGGATACTCACCGTATCTGTCCTTTTAACCAAATTTAAATTACCCATGGTTACCCTGAAACAAATTGAAGAATTTCTCGCATCAGAACCCATCGCAATGGCCGGTGTGTCGCGCAATCCTAAAAAATTTGGCTTCGCTGCATTCAAGGAACTCAAGGAAAAGGGAATGAACATTATTCCTGTAAACCCTTATGCTGAGGAAATACATGGATGCAAGGTCTATAAAGACATAAAAAGCCTTCCCGATAATGTAAGGGGGCTGATTGTAATGACAGGAAAAGATCAGACTGCCGCTGTGATCAGAGATGCCAGATCGAGGGGAATAAAGCAGATATGGATACAGCAGATGGCGGAATCGAAGGAGGTTCTTAACGAACTTGAAGGTTCAGATATCAATTACATAACCCGCGAATGTATCCTGATGCATTATAAACCTCACAGCATTCATAAATTTCATGCCGGTTTAAAGAAATTTTTCAGAAGGTTCCCAAAATAAGGATCGCTTGCTGCCATTGATAAAACCCCCTCCCGTAAAGGGGAAATACGACATTTATCCCTCTTTCAGAATTGATGACAACAATGTAAGCGAGGGATATGATTCTCTTTTTGAATTTATAAGGAAGAACCACCTCATAATTATCGACGGATACAACGGAGCCGGATTTGATGCTTTCCGTGAAAATCTTGAAAAGATACTTGAGAGAGAGGGCATAACAAGTTCATGGAAGAATTTCAGGGATTTTTACCTTCCTGAAAATAAGATAAGGGAAATCACAAACCCTTTCCTTGGAGAAAGCGATCCTCTTTTCGGTACAAGAACTTCCCTTGTCCTGGAGGATCTTCTTATCCCCGGGTTTAAGGAATCATACATGCCCGACTCCGGATGCGATATTAATTTTGTAATAGGTCCCGGAGCCTCCCTTATTCCGGAACCGGGCTTACTTTTGTACATCGACATACCGAAAAATGAGATCCTCGCCGCATCACGCAGAGTCGAAATGACAAATCTGGGTTTATCATCTCCATCGAACCCAAAGGAAATGTACAAATATTTCTATTTTGTCGAGTGGATTGTCCTAAACAGGCACAAGGAGCTTTTACTCCCGCACGCCGACATCTGGATTGACGGTCAGCGCCGCGACACTCCCGTGTGGATGGAAGGAAGCGTACTCAGGCAGACACTCCGCCTTATGTCACACAGCATTTTCAGGGCAAGGCCATGGTTCGAATCCGGTGCATGGGGAGGCAGCTGGATAAAGAACAATATCCCGGGGCTGCGGCAGGATGTGCCGAATTATGCATGGTCGTATGAGCTTATCACTCCTGAAAACGGCATTCTGATAGAGAGCTCCTCCCTGTTACTTGAAACCTCGTTCGACTGCCTTATGTTTCAGGAGGCCGGGGCTGTTCTTGGTGACTGCCATCACAGATTCGGCAATGAATTTCCAATCCGCTTCGACTTCCTCGATACCTTCGACGGCGGCAACCTTTCGATTCAGTGCCATCCGCGTCCGGAATACATGAAAAAACATTTCGGCCAGGATTTTACACAGGAAGAGTCATATTATATACTCGACACAAAAGATGATGCAGTAGTATACCTCGGATTCCGCGATGATGTCGATCCTGAAGTATTCCACAAAGAGCTTGGGGATAGCCGGGAAGAAAGCAGGCCTGTGGATATCGATAAATTCATACTGAGCCACCAGGTGAAAAAACATGACCTTCTGCTGATACCTTACGGTACGATACACGGATCGGGACGCAATAACATGGTCCTTGAAATAAGCTCCACACCGTATATCTTTACGTTCAAGATGTACGACTGGCTCAGGCCCGACCTTGACGGCAGGCCCAGACCACTCAATATCGAAAGGGGCATGGATAACCTTTATTTCGAAAGGAAGGGATCGCTCGTGAATAAGGAACTGATTCCCAGACCAGTGCTCCTCTCTTCCGGAAAAGGGTGGCAACATTATAATCTTCCCACTCATGAAACACATTTATACGATGTGCACAGGTATCATATAGCAGGTGAAAAGGAGATTTATACCGGTAATAAATGCCTTGTAATGAATCTTGTTGAAGGAGAATGTATTGAGATAATAACATCATCAGGAGTAAAATGTGATTTCAATTTTGCCGAAACCTTTGTCGTTCCGGCCGCAGCTGAAAGCATAAGAGTAATAAACAGATCTCAGAAAGCAGCAGTAATTGTATCAGCATTTGTAAAATAATCCATCCCATGAAAAAGTCATTGATTATCCCGGCATTAATGATCTTAACGACGGCATTCCGCCTGAACAGCCAGTCGTTCATTTCATCAGAAGATGAACTCGTAAACGGTTATAATCAGAAATTATCAGGAACCGATTACGATTATCACTCATGCATTCCGGGATTCAGGGAATGTATGATAGTAAGGGCCGAGAACGGCACCGACTTCATGGAATGGGAAACAGATCCTTATATCCCCGGAAGCAGAAAGAAATATTCAGCTTTCATCTGGGTGACGGCCATAGGTTCAAATACCGGTCTTGCTCCGATGGTACTGACTACCAGCCTGAATAACAAATTCACCTTTTACACCGATGGCCGGAAAGAATGGAAACTGGATGCTGGTGACGGATCTTCACTTTCTTTCAATGCTATAATGACCGACCAGCACGGCAATCATCACGGATATATGATACTGAGGATACCGGCTGATATGCTGGAGACAGGCAAAGCATTGAAAATAAAGGTCACGGGAGGCGATGCCAGGCTTACATCATGGTATATGACCTTTAAAAAGCAGATAAAGACAGGGATAACATTAAATGCCTTCCCCGCCATCCTTAAAAAAGACAATGCACATTTACAGCTTGTAGAAGTGGCTGTGTTTTATTTCGGCAATGATTCGGAATGCAGTATCTATGCAAACAATGCTCTTATTGCCAGATCTGTCCTTAAATTTGGCTATAACACCGTTGATGCCGGAATAAAGCAGGTTGCGAAACCCACGAAGGTAAATCTCAAAGTCGTCGCCGGCGATTTCTCAGCTTCGGGTCAGGTGGTGCTGAATCCGGTGCGCTTATGGGATCTTAGTTTCATTCAGCATTCCCATACCGATATCGGTTATACAAGGTCGCAGACCGAGATACTTGCCGAACATCTCAGATATATCGATTATGCTCTCGACTATTGCGATGCCACCGACAGCTATCCTGACAATGCCAGGTTCAGATGGACATGTGAGGCATCGTGGCCTGTCGATGAATATCTGAAGACGAGGCCGCCTGCACAGGTGGAAAGGCTGCTTAAAAGGATCCGTGAAGGCCGGATTGAGGTTACCGGCATGTATTTCAATTTCGATGAGATACCCGATGAGCAGATACTTGCCTCATCGCTTGCTGCCGCCGGAAGGATAAGGGATAAAGGAATTCCGGTCAGCCTTGCCATGCAGAATGATGTCAACGGTATAGGCTGGTGCATGAACGACTATTTCAACCAGCTGGGGATCAAATACCTGAATATGGGAACACACGGCCACAGGGCGCTGATATGCTTCGACAAGCCAACGATGTTCTGGTGGGAATCCCCGTCGGGGAAAAGGATCCTTACCTTCAGGGCTGAGCATTATATGACAGGCAACACCGTTTTTGACATACAAAGCGGCGATCTGAACAAGTTCAGGTATAACCTGCTCAACTATCTCAGAAACCTTGAAAAGCTTAATTATCCGTACGAGGAAATGGCAATACAGCTGTCGGGTTATCTTACCGACAATTCGCCGCCTTCAACCATTGCCGGCGATATGATAATGAAGTGGAATGAGGTCTTTGAATGGCCGAAATTATCAACATCAACGGCAGAATCATTTTTCAGTGTGATGGAGAAAAAGCATGGAAGCGAATTCCCTGTTATAAGGGGCGCCTGGCCTGACTGGTGGACCGACGGGTTCGGAGCCTCCGCCAGGGAAACTGCAGTAACACGCAAAACCTCGGCTTCACTTATTGCAAATACAGGAGCGCTTTCGATGGCTGCCATAGCCGGTATTGATATCCCCGCTCCTTCCATGCGGAAAATCGACCTTGTAAATGATGCATTGCTGTTCTATACAGAACACACCACCGGATATTCTGAAAGCGTCAGGGAACCTCTCAGCCAGCCTACCATGGAACAGCGCGCAATGAAGGAATCGTATGCATGGGAAGCCGGCAGGAGAGCCGCATCCCTTGGCGAAGATGCTTTAGGTTTGCTCCAGTCTCTGTTCAGGAGGGAAAAGGAACCTTCACTGATAGTCTTCAATTCACTTAACTGGCAAAGATCGGGACTGGCAGTTGTATATATCGATCATCAGATCGTTCCCATCAACAGTGAGGCCGGCGTTTTCGACAGGTCGGGGAAACGTATTCCTGCACAGGCCCTTTCACACAGGGCCGACGGAACCTATTGGGCTATATGGTTCGACTCTGTGCCGGCATTCGGATACAGGAAATATACTATACGGCCGCTTGAAGAAAGAACATCAATGGAAAATACTGAAAAGCCCGGGGAACTAGAAAACAGGTGGTACAGGATTGTCCCGGATTATTCGAGGGGAACCATTAGTTCGTGGTACGACAAGGACCTTCAGCTTGAACTTGCAGATCTTAACTCAAAATACGGTATCGCTGAATTCATTCTTGAACAACTGGGTAACAGGAGCCAGATGGAAAGCAAAAAGCTTGTCGACTTCAAAAGGATGGGGCTTGATACAGTATGGTTTGAATCAGCAACCAAGGGACCTGTCTTTAACAGCATCAGATTCAGGGGAGAATCTGAGACTGCAGTGAATCCGGCAGGATATTCAGTTGAGTTCCGTTTGTTCAATACTGAAAAAAGAATTGAAATAGCATGCTCAATAATTAAGAAATCCATTACAGATCCGGAGAGCTTTTACATAGCATTTCCACTCTTCCTCGATGATGGCAGGCATTTTACCGAGGTGCAGGGCGGAATTATCGAAACGGGAAAAGATCAGATACCCGGCTCATCGAACGACTGGTACACAGTCCAGAACTTCACTTCGATAAAGAATAAGAATGCCCAGGTGGTAATGGGGTGCGGCGAAATGCCGCTTATGCAGTTCGGAGCTATAAATACGGGAAGGTACAAAGCAGGAGCCATGCCCCAGACAACCGGCATCTTCTCCTGGCCAATGAATAATTACTGGGTCACAAATTTCAATGCCGACCAGAGGGGAGGGCATACCTGGACTTACTATCTTACCTCGTCGGAAGATGTATCGGGGAGTTTCGCAACAAGATTCGGCTGGGGATCACGAATACCTTTTCTCACAAGGATCCTGCCGGGGGATGGTACCGGCGACGCCATGGATGCCGGATCGTTCATTGAGGGATGGCCCGGTAATATTATTGTGATAAGCTCCCGTCCGGCTGATGACGGGAAATCGCTTCTGGTGCATGTGAGGGAGACAGGCGGGAAAGAAACAAACCTCTCCCTTTCTTCCGGACTGACCGGGCAGAAACTGAAGCTTACAGAAGCTGATCCTACAGGCTTACCTGCAGGCAATATAAGCCTTCTAAAGCCTCTTGAATCAAAATTTTTCCTTATAACAATTGAATAGGAAACAGCGGAAAATAAACTTTGTAAATTGCAGGCTTCAAAATCATATACAAAATGATGCTTATGGAAAGGGCCGGTAACATATATAGCCTTGAATTCAGGGTAAGGGATTACGAATGTGACATACAGGGAGTTGTTAACAATGCCAATTATCAGCATTACCTCGAGCATGCCCGTCATGAATTTCTTATCTCGAAAGGAATAAGCTTTGCAGCGCTTCATGATGAAGGCCTCGACCTTATAGTAACAAAGGTTGAAATAGAATACAAGTTCCCGCTCAGAAGCCGCGACTCCTTTGTTGTGACTGTAAACATGGCAAGGGAGGGAAACATAAGGATAGCTTTCTATCAGGAGATTTACAGAATTCCCGATAACAAACTGATAGTCAAAGCTAAGATTACAACGGCGGCCACCAGGAACGGGAGACCGGTTTTTCCGGCTGATCTGATAAGTCAACTTGGTCTTGAATAAACAATATACAGCAAAATGAAATTCAATCATCTTTACCAAAAAACTATCTGCGTAATCGCTTTTGCGCTTATATCAATTTCCACCGTATTTTCCCAGTCGATCGAAGGCGACTGGTACGGAAAGGCCGACATCGACGGCATCATCTTAAGACTGACGGTACATGTAAAAGCATCGGGGGGCGGATACACCTCTACCTGGGACAGTCCCGACCAGAATGCATTCGGGATTCCGTCAACGACCACGGCATTCGTTTTCCCTGATTTCTCTTTTACACACACCGGAACAGGTATAAAGTACCATGGGATTGTAAATGATTCATATTCACAGATAAACGGATTTCTTGAACAGGGCGACAATAAGATGGAAATAATCTTCGGCAGGAACAAAATCGAAGCCGCGTCAAACAGTCAGGAAGCCCTGATGGATAAATATGAAAAGAAAGAAGTCTATATCACAATGCGCGATGGTGTTAAATTGTTCACCTCAATATATTCACCAAAGAATAATAATGTTCAGCATCCAATTCTGCTGAACCGGACACCGTACAACATTGAGCCGGGAGGGCAGGATAATTTCAATTTCTTCATGCAGCTTTACAGCAGGTATACTGATGAAGAGTACATTATGGTGTTCCAGGATGTAAGGGGAAGATACATGAGCGAAGGAAAATTTGAGGACATCAGACCCGTTATCCCCGTTAAAAAAGGGAATAAGGATATTGATGAGACCACAGATACATGGGATACAGTCGACTGGCTTGTAAAAAATGTAAGCAACAATAACGGAAGAGTAGGTATTTTCGGGATCTCCTATCCCGGTTTTTATTCCACGATGGGAATAATAAATGCCCATCCGGCGGTCAAGGCAGTTTCGCCCCAGGCACCGGTTACCGCATGGTTCATTGGCGATGACTTTCACCATAACGGAGCATTTTTCCTTCAGGACTGCTTCAATTTCTACTACAGCAACGGGAGGCAGTTCAAGACACCCACACGGAGAGGTCATCCCGGTTTTGTATATCCCGAACCCGATAATTATAATTTCTTCCTTTCGCTTGGTCCCATAAGGAACATTGCACCGCTTTACCTTGGCGACAGCATCAAATTCTGGAACGACGCATTTGCCCACCCCGATTATGACAGCTTCTGGAAAGCAAGGGATCCGCGGCAGTACCTTAAAAATGTGACTCCTGCAGTTATGACTGTCGGCGGATGGTTCGATGCCGAAGACCTTTATGGCGCTCTAAATACCTACAAGGCTATTGAAACACAGAATCCTCCGGCAACTCACAACTTCCTTGTTATGGGACCATGGTCGCACGGCCAATGGGCATTCGGTTCGGGAAAAAGCCTTGGAAACGTTTACTGGGGGCTGGATGCAAATGAAAGATATATCCGCCTCGAAAAGGATTTCTTCAATTATTACCTTAAGGAAAAAGGGCAATCGGCGCCTGCTGAAGCCACAATTTTTGTCACAGGATCGAATAAATGGAAGGATTTCACCGAATGGCCGCCAAAGAACGTCACAACAAAGAACCTGTATTTCCACTCATCTGAAAAGGCCTCATTCAGCTCTCCGTCAGGAAAAGCTGAGTACGATGAATACTGTTCCGATCCGATGAATCCCGTGCCATATACAGAAGATGTTCATATAAACCGGACCGAAGCATATATGACCGATGACCAGAGGTTTGCCTCACGCAGGCCTGATGTAATGGTTTACCAGACTGATGTTCTCACGGAAGATTTAACTGTGACCGGACCTGTCGTTGCTGATCTTTTCGTATCGACAACAGGAACCGATGCCGATTACGTAGTTAAGATCATCGATGTCTTCCCGTCCGATTTCAATTATGAAGATGAGGATACCAAATATCCGATGGGCGGATACCAGATGCTTGTCAGGGGAGAGGTATTCAGGGGAAAATACCGTAACAGCTTTGAGAAGCCCGAAGCCTTTGTTCCGGGAAAAATCACCGAGGTAAAATACCAGATACCAGATGTCGCACATACATTCAAAAAGGGACACAGGATTATGGTGCAGGTCCAGAATTCATGGTTCCCCCTTGCTGACAGGAATCCGCAGAAATTCGTGAATATTTATAAATGCAGCGAGGAGGATTTCCAGAAGGCAACACAAAGGATTTACCGTGATGCAGCGAATGCATCGCACATAACTTTAAGCATTCTGGATGCCGGGGACAAATAATATGGTCTTTTACATGTTATTTCCTCTCTGTTTCACCCCCTTTCTTACAGAAGGCCGGGAAGGGGGTAAAATTCAGACCATTAGATTTTTAGTCCGTTTTTAACCTCTGGTTTTTACCCCCTTTCTTATTTCCCCCACGGGGGAAAGGATGGGTCATTTGGTGGTTTCAAGGATGTGTTTGTAACTCTGAAAATTCTTGAAAGTTTTAGCCAATATCTTATTTGACTACTGGAAAAGGGATGGCTCCAAACTTGGAGAATATTTGTAACTGAGATAAATTTGAATTCGAAGCCGCTCCTTCCCCTCTGGGGGAAGGCCGGGAAGGGGGTAAAAACCTGTGGGGGAAAGCCTGCCCCGTTGCAGCGGAGGCCGGGAAGGGGGTAAAAACTTGTCCCAGAGAATAAATATCATTTTCTGCAAAACCGAACATTAAATTTCTTTATTTTGTTTAATCATCAGGACAATATTCAATTTACAACATAATGGCAAAAAGAAACATATCGCGCCGACAGTTTGTGGCCACAGTGGCTGCCGGAGCAGGAACTGTTATGCTGGGAAAAACAGCTTTTGCAGAAACTGCCGCATCAGTGCCTGCATCATACGACCCTTTCTCGACGGTGACACTCGGAAAGACAGGGATAAAAACCACTTTACTCGGAATGGGTACAGGTTACAGCGGATATAACCGTTCCTCTAACATAACCAGGGCCGGCGTTGCTGAATCTCTCATAAAAACAGCTTATGAAAAAGGGATCCGATA
Source organism: uncultured Rikenellaceae bacterium (assembly GCA_964633505.1). Lineage (GTDB taxonomy): Bacteria > Bacteroidota > Bacteroidia > Bacteroidales > VadinHA17 > LD21. The sequence goes on from CAZWHC010000003.1 coordinate 329,667, forward strand.
CTTTGATTGTGCCGACAGTTATGGAACTCATCCGTTCACCTTAGCTGCCCTCAGCGGTATCCCCAGGGAAAACTACGTTCTCGGAACAAAAATGTGGATCACCCAGGGAGGCATTCCCGAAAACGAAAAAGGATTCCCTGAAGTTGTCATTGACAGGTTCCGCCGTGAACTGAACACAGATTATCTCGATCTGGTACAGCTGCACTGCATGACCGAGGGAGACTGGACAGAGAAGTACAAAAGACATATGGATGAGCTCGAAAACCTCAAGGCAAAAAAAGTGATAAGGGCACATGGTGTTTCCGTACATTCCTTCGAAGCTCTCGAAGCTGCGGCAGCATCACCATGGGTTGATGTCATACATGTAAGGATCAATCCGTTCGGGGAAAATATGGATAAGAAGGATGCATCGCTTGTTGTCCCTGTGATCGAAAAATTCCATAAGGCCGGGAAAGGTGTAATCGGGATGAAACTCATCGGCGGCGGACGACTGAAGGATGATCCTTCCAAAATTGATGAGTCGCTCAGGTTCGTACTTGGTCTGGGAACAGTCGATATGCTTATTATCGGTTTCGAAAAGCCTGAGCATATCGATGATTATATACGCCGCATCAGGGGAGTTCAGCATGCCTGATATTAAGGCTTAGCCCAACAGCAATACAATGGTAAACGTTCAGACAATAACTGTATCATGACCGGAAAATTAAAATTGCTTTCAATTATCCTGTTTGCCCTTCTGCCTGTAACATGTTTCACCCAGGAAGGTGATCTTTCGTCAATCCTTGAAGAGGGAAGCAAACTTGAAAAGCTTGCCGGAGATTTCAGTTTTACCGAAGGACCGGCGGCCGATAAGGCAGGAAATGTCTATTTCACCGATCAGCCTAACGACAGGATAATGGTTTGGTCGGTCGACAGCAAACTTTCGACATTCATGCAGCCATCAGGACGGTCGAACGGGCTGTTTTTTGACAAGGAAGGTAATCTGTGGTCGTGCGCCGACGAAAATAATGAACTCTGGATAATAAGTCCCGGAAAAGACATTCATAAATTGATCAGCACCTATGAAGGAAAGCTTTTCAACGGCCCCAACGACCTGTGGGTCGCTCCCGACGGTTCTGCCTTTTTCACTGACCCATTCTACCGGAGATCATGGTGGAACCATACTGAAAAGCCTCAGGAAAAGCAATGCGTATATTATCTTGCTCCCGACCATAAAACCGTAAAGCTGATCGCCGGCGACCTGAAACAGCCCAACGGTATTATTGGCACTCCCGACGGCAAAACTTTGTATGTTGCAGATATTGGAGACAACAAGACATGGGTTTACCGGATCAACACCGACGGAACCCTTTCAGAGAAAAAGCTCTTTTGCGAGCTGGGCTCTGACGGAATGACGATCGATAAAAAGGGAAATATTTATATTACAGGAAAGGGCGTAACGGTTTTCGACAAAACCGGAAAGAGACTGGGTAATATTTCTGTTTCTGAAAACTGGACAGCCAATGTTTGCTTCGGAGGAAGTGACAGAAAGGAACTTTTTATTACGGCAAGCAAAGGATTATACAGGATAAGAACCAGAGTAAAGGGCGTTTACTGAAATCTTCGCCGGTTTCGGGAATAATCTTTTTTACTGCTTTTATTTTATTCGTGAAATAAAAATATCTATTATTGTAGCCTGATTTAGAATTTGCGTTAGAGGAATTACCATTAAATTTATTCAATAAGGTTGTGATGGAAGGAACAAGAAGAGCTGATATAAAGCCCGGAATTGATGTAATGGTTGAACTTGTTGAGGACAAGCATACCGGCAGGCTTACAGGAGGAAAGGTTAAGGAAATAGTTACAACTGCCCCTAACCATCCTCACGGGATCAAGGTTATACTTGAAAACGGATTGGTCGGACGTATCAAAAGAATTATCCAGTCGAATTGAATTATAACGGCCTGCATCTTGCAGGTTCTTCATAATCGGACTGAATTTCTAACTAAAATCCAAAGATCATGAAATATGAGGATTTTGTTATTTCTGCTTTAGGAAAAGGAAGTGTTGTTTCTCCTCTGAGAACACCTCAGCGGGAAGACAGCCCCGTTTACAAGTTCGTCGGTGAAAACGAGCGGATCCTTTATGAAATCGCGCTTGATGACTTTCTCAGATATAAGGAAAGCGGAGAGACACCCATCTCGTTCGAAAAGGCAGGGCCAAAAGAGACTATCTTTTTTGAACCTGCAAAAACCAAGGTCGCAATAGTGACCTGCGGCGGTTTGTGTCCGGGTTTCAACAACGTGATCAGGGCTCTTGTCAACCAGCTGGTTTACAGATACGGAGTAACCCGTATCCTTGGCATACAGTACGGCTATGAGGGACTTATCCCCAAATACAATCACGCAGTCGTGGAACTCACGGCTCCGATGGTGAGCGACATTTACCAGTCGGGGGGCACATTCCTCGGAACGTCGAGGGGAAACCAGGATGTTGAACAAATGGTTGACACGCTGGAGATACTTAATATCAATGTCCTTTTCTGCATAGGCGGAGACGGTACGCTACGAGGTGCGCATGCAATTTTCAAGGAAATCGAAAAACGCAGGCTGAAAATCGCCGTTGCAGGCATTCCGAAAACCATTGACAATGATATTGACCTCATTCAGAAATCATTCGGATTCGAAACAGCTTTTTCAATAGCCAACGATATAATCAGAAATGCCCATAATGAAGCTCACGGGGCATATAACGGCATAGCCCTGGTCAAGCTTATGGGCCGCGATTCGGGATTCATTGCCGCCAGCGCCGCCCTTGCAATACAGGAGGTCAATTTCGTACTTATCCCTGAAGTTCCTTTCGACCTTTACGGACCGCGCGGCTTCCTTAAGATACTAAGGAAACGGCTCGAGGAAAGGCATCATGCGGTGATTGTGGTTGCCGAAGGCGCCGGCCAGGAATTCTTTGAGAATGAAGAGGCGGAAAAGGATGCTTCCGGAAATATAAAACACAAGGACATAGGTATATTCTTAAAGGAAAAGATAAAAGAGGAATTTGATGCAAAAGGATTCCCGCATTCAATAAAGTATATCGACCCGAGCTATATAATAAGAAGCGCACCGGCCAATGCCAACGACAGTAAATTCAGCAACCTGCTGGCCCAGAATGCCGTTCATGCGGCTATGGCCGGAAAAACCGACTTTGTAGTGGGATACTGGAACTATGAGTTCACACTGATACCCATTCCGATGGCGGTGGCAAAAAGGAAGAAGATCGATGTCGAAGGTGAACTGTGGTGGAATGTGCTTGAGGCAACAGGACAGCCTATAAGCATGAAAAACCACTGATATGGTCAGGAATATCGTTTTCGACTTAGGCAATGTACTTATCAGTTTCATCCCTTCCGAATACCTGAAGAAGAAGAATTATCCTGCAAACATCAGGAATACTATAATACACGACATTTTCCAGAGTGAGGAATGGAAGAAACTCGACAACGGGGATATAACCGTCGGGGAAGCCATTGATTCAATTGCTCCCAGATCGGCCCTAAAACGCGAGGAAATAGCCCTTATTTTCAATTTAAGGGTCGATATAATGTTTCCCCTTGACGATAATGTCAGGCTCCTTCCTGCGTTAAAAAAACAGGGTTTCAGGATATATTACCTTTCCAACTTCCATATGGATATCTTTGAGATAGTAAGCCACGATTATTATTTTTTCAGATATTTCGACGGAGGTATCGTTTCAGCCGATGTCAAACTTTCAAAACCGGATGAGAGAATTTACAGGCTTCTTATGGAAAAATATTCACTGAAGCCTGAAGAATCACTCTACATTGACGACATTGAGGAAAATGTTGAGGCAGCTGAGAAAGTTGGCATGAATAGTCTGCTTACTTTCGGATCTCCGAAATTCGTTGCTGACCTGGAAAAAAAGCTTGACATTAAAATCGACCTCTAAAAATATCTTTGCATGCTTCAGGACCTGTCCCGGGAAATTGTCAGAATTTAGCACCGGGCAGAAGTTTAAATTCACGGGATTCTCTCCGTAAACCTCCAAATATTTAATTCTCGACGCGTTAATTGTTAACAAAATAACATTTAACATGATGTATATCAATAAATTAAAGTCGGTTATTCCAGCCAGGCTTTTCAGGCTGTCGGGGGCTGATTTTTGAAATATTCTGCCAGAATTGAAGCCTTGCTCCTGCCAACAAGCATTTCGAGGTCGCCAGGGGGAGTGTTTCTGATTTTATCGATGGAATCAAAATTCTTAAGGAGGATCTCCTTTGTCCTGGGTCCTATTCCCTTTAAACTGTCGAGTTCCGATTTTATCATTCCCGACGAACGTTTGTTCCGGTGGAAATTTATTCCAAATCTGTGGGCCTCATCCCGGAGCTGCCTGATAAGCTTCAGGCTGTAGGAGTTTTTGTCGAGGTAGATCGGAACAGAATCACCGGGAAAATATATCTCTTCAAGTTTCTTGGCAATACCAATCACAGTTATCTTTTCCCGGAGCTTCAGTGCGTCAAGGCTTTTCATTGCCGATGAAAGCTGTCCCTTGCCGCCGTCGATTACAACAAGCTGCGGAAGCTGCCTGCCCTCATCAATCATCCTTTTGTAACGCCTGAAAATTACCTCTTCCATTGATGAGAAATCGTCAGGGCCTGTAACTGTCTTTATGTTGAAATGCCTGTAATCCTTTTTGCTCGGCCTGCCGTTACGAAAAACAACGCATGCTGCCACAGGGTTGGTTCCCATTATGTTCGAGTTGTCGAAACACTCAATATGTACAGGAAGTGAAGGCATGTGAAGGTCATTCCTCACCTTTTCCAGGTTCCTGCCTGTCCTTGCTTCCGGTTTGTGCTCCAGAAGCTTCTTTTTCTGTTCGAGTTTATAGTAAATTGCATTTCTTTCCGCCAGCTGAAGAAGCTTGAGCTTCTCCCCTATTTTCGGGATGGTATAACGGACCCTGTCGAGCTGAATATCAGGTTTAAAGGGGACTATTATCTCGGGAGAATCGCTTGAATATCTTTGTCTTATCTCGGTGATTGCAAATCCCAGCAGCGATTCCCTGTCTTCATCGAGCTTCGACCTCATTTCAAGAGTAAATGCCTGTACAACAGCTCCTTCAACCACTTTCAGGTAATTGATGTAACACTTTTCATCCTCATTTGTAAATGCAAACACATCAACATTCCTTATGCTGTTACTTACTATTGCCGAATGGCTTCTGAACCTGTTGAGTATTTCAATTTTATCCTTTAGCATCTGGGCTTCCTCAAACTTCAGGCGTGCCGAATATTCTGCCATCTTCTCCTTCAGCCTTCCTGTTACGGCCAGGATATTGCCTTTAAGGATGTCTCTTATCTGGACAATTGATTCGTCATAGTCATCCTCATCCTGGAGTCCGATGCATGGCGCCTTGCAGTTACCAATATGGTATTCGAGACACGCTCTGAACTTATGAGCCGAGATATTTTCCTGAGTCAGGCTATAGTTGCATGTCCTCAGTTTGTAGAGCTGCCTTATCAATGTAAGAAGGGTTTTCACCATCAGTCCCGAAGTATAGGGACCAAAATATAAGGAACCATCCCTTATCACATTCCGTGTGCTGAATACCCTGGGGAAAGGTTCTTTTTTGACACATATCCAGGGGAAGGTCTTATCGTCCTTTAACAAGATGTTATACCGGGGCTGGTGTTTCTTTATAAGGTTATTTTCGAGAAGCAGGGCATCTGATTCGCAGTCAACCACAATATGCCTTAAACTTGCAGCTTTTCTGAGCATCACAGTTGTTTTCCCCGACTGGTTTTTTGCAAAATACGAAGAGACACGTTTACGCAGATTCTTTGCTTTTCCGATGTAAATTATCTTTCCGCCGGAGTCAATGAACTGGTATACCCCGGGTTTATCCGGCAGTAAATCGATAACTTTCCTGTGATCGTCAATCAGTGTCATTTATCGGATCAAGTTACAAATATCAATCTGCATAAAGGTCAGTAAACCTGAATTCCTTTCCGTCGAAGAGACCCCTGTCGCTAAGCTTAAGCTCAGGAATTACAAGCAGGGCCATGAATGAGAGTGTCATGAAGGGTGCTGCCATTTTGCACCCCATAGCTCCGATAATACCGGAAAGATTTTCATATTCAGCGGCAACTTTCACGGCCGGTTCATCAGACATTATACCTCCTACCGGAAGTGGAAGAGATGCAATCTTCCCTCCGTCTGCCACTGCCAGTCCCCCTTTCATCTCCACTACCATGTTTACTGCATTTGCAATATCATTATCATTCACTCCAATGCAAATAATATTATGGCTGTCGTGGGCAACCGACGATGCGAAAGCTCCCTTTTTAAGGCCGAATCCCTTTATAAAACCAACAGCAGGAGGCCTGTCGGAATACCTGTCTTTTAAGACGATTTTCAGTATGTCGGAGTCAATGTCTGCCTTAACATATGTGCCTGCAGGTATTTGAAATATTGTCTCCCCCGTATTGAGACTACCGTTACGGGCTTCAATCACCCTGATTTTCCTTCCTCTTGCAGCAACCGTAATATCGGCGGGAACGATTGGAGAGCAATTGAAATTGTTAACCGGTGCTGCCTTCCTGTATTCAAATAACACCCTGCCCTTTTCAAAAACTTTTCTTCCCCCTATCCATGTCTCCTCAACATTCATTGCTCCGGGATTATCCACAATTATCAGGTCAGCGGGATCTCCCGGTCTCATCATTCCGGTATTGAGGCCGTAATGCCTTGCAGGATTGATTGTGCAGCTGCGCAAGACATCGAAAATATCATATCCTGCTGATACAAGACGTGCAACCAATGCATTTATATGCTGTTTCAGGAGCATCTCAGGATGCAGATCATCGCTGCAAAGCATGAGCATTTCCGGATTGGTTTTAAAAAGCGGGCTCAGGGCATCCAGGTTTTTTGCAGCGCTTCCTTCCCTGATAAGGATTTTCATTCCCAGCCCTATTTTTTCTTCTGCCTCTGATATTGATGTACATTCATGATCGGTCGAAATGCCAGCAGCAACATATTTACGTAACTGTTCACCTGATAGTCCGGGTGCATGACCATCAACCGGCTTATTAAGTTTCCTTGCGGCATCAAGTTTTTTCATTACTTCCCCGTCGCCATAAACGACTCCGGGATAATTCATCATTTCCGCAAGGTAATGTATGCCGGGCATTGAAAGAAGCTGACTTACGGCCTCAGCATCGAGGCATGAACCTGCCGATTCAAAAGGTGTTGCCGGAACGCAGGAAGGGGCTCCGAAGAAGAACCTGAGCGGCACTTTCGCTGCATCTTCGATCATGAACCTTACACCATCGGCACCCAGCACATTTGCAATTTCATGAGGATCGGAGACCACAGCCGTTGTTCCACGTGAAACAGCTGCCATTGCAAATGACCCGGGAGTCAGCATCGAACTCTCGATATGGATATGGGAATCTGTCAGTCCGGGCATTATATACCTTTCTTCACAATTGTCAAGACGCTCAATGCGCGATATTATATTATCCTCAACTGTGATTTGTGCAGGATATATTTCCCTGACATGTAAATCGACAAGCTTCCCTGAAATTATCATGCTTACAACTTATTTGTTCAATACTTTCAATAGTCCTACTTTCGGCTTTTTCTTTTCAATAACCTTCTCTATCATTTATATTTCGCTCAGGATACCTTATCTGAAAGTACTGCTTAACTTCTGCTTTCAATCCTGGTTTCCTGGTGGAAATAGGATTAGTTCCACCATTTTAAGAAATTAATATGCAAAAAATGAGCATTTTATTTTTTAATTGTTCCACGTGGAACATTTATCTCCCAAGATACATTAAAAGGATATTTATGTCGGAAGGAGAAACTCCGCTAATTCTTCCCGCCTGTCCAATATTCCCTGGCTTTATTCTTGTAAGCTTTTGCCTGCCTTCAGTGGAAATAGAAAGCAACTCTGAATAATCTATATCATCAGGAATTTTTACCTTTTCAAGTCTTTTAATCTTTTCAGCAATAATTTTCTCTCTCTGAATATAGCCTTCGTATTTGATTCTTATCTCTGCCGATTCAATTACTTCGTCTAGCTTAATCTGTCCCGGCTCTTCCTTATTCATCAATAAATCCCGATCAGAAATTTTTCTTAGTTGCCCGAGAAAATCCTTAAGAACGACCTGTGGCCGTGAAGCAATTGTAATAGCCCTAACCCTCTGCCCTATTCTGTTCGTTTCAACAGAATCGAGGAATTCGTTTATACTCCCCGGGTCAACACTTGTCTCCTTAAGGAACTTTATCAGATCGTCAATAAAGAGTTCCTTCTTCTTAAATAACTCAAGGCGTTCCTTTGATGCCAGTCCCAGTTTAAATCCTTTTTCAGTCAATCTCTCATCTGCATTGTCCTGCCTTAAAAGTACCCTGTACTCAGCTCTCGCCGTAAACATTCTGTATGGTTCATCAACTCCCTTTGTTATCAGATCGTCAATCAGCACACCAATGTACGATTCGTCCCTTCCCATTACAAACGGATCTTCATCCCTGGTTTTAAGTACTGCATTTATTCCTGCAATCAGTCCCTGCGCCGCCGCTTCCTCATATCCCGTCGTCCCGTTAATCTGCCCGGCAAAATAAAGCCCTTCAATCATCTTTGTTTCGAGAGTGTTTTTCAGCTGCGTAGGCTGAAAGAAATCATATTCTATTGCATAACCTGGTCTGAAAATCTCAACTCTCTCCAGTCCCTTGACTTTTCTCAGGGCTTTAAGCTGAACCTCAAGAGGCAGGCTGCTAGCGAATCCATTTATATAGTACTCTATTGTTTCTCTTCCTTCCGGTTCTATAAACAGCTGGTGCGCTTCCCTTTCTTTAAAGGTCACTATTTTATCCTCAATGCTCGGACAATACCTCGGACCCCTTCCTTTTATAATCCCTTTGAAAAGAGGACTGAATTCGAGACCTTTTCTGAGTTCCTGGTGTACTTCTTCATTTGTATGCGTGATAAAACAACTCAACAGTGCGCCCGTCTCTGAAGGACCTGACAAATATGAAAAAGTCCTGTCCTCCTCATCCCCTTTCTGCTCAGTCATTACTGAAAAGTCGATTGTCCTTCCGTCGATCCTTGCGCTTGTCCCTGTCTTAAGCCGTTCAACTGTAAAACCTAGTTCTCTTAACTGGTCGCTCAATCCTGTTGAAGCCTGTTCTCCCGACCGACCACCCCTGATATTTCTGAATCCCACATGCATCAATCCGTTCAGGAAAGTCCCGTTTGTAAGGATTACTGCCTTCGAATAAAACCTGGTCCCAAACGTTGTTTCCACACCTGTAACCTTCCGTTCTTCGAGAATAAGCAGTTTTGCCTGCTCCTGCCATATGAAAAGTCCTTTTGTGCTCTCAAGTGCTTTTCTCCACTCCACGCTGAACCTTTGCCTGTCGCATTGAGCCCTGGGGCTCCACATTGCAGGTCCCTTTGACCTGTTTAGCATCCGGAACTGAATAGTGCTTTTATCAGTAACTATTCCGCTCATCCCTCCCAGTGCATCTATTTCCCTGATTATCTGTCCTTTGGCTATGCCGCCCATTGCCGGGTTGCATGACATCTGCGCAAGCTTTGTCATATCCATCGTTATGAGCAAAGTTCTTGCGCCCATCTTTGCTGCTGCACAGGCGGCTTCACAACCGGCGTGTCCCCCGCCTACTACGATAATGTCATAAACAAAATCCACCTATTCTCCTCCTAAGAATTCCTTTAACCTTTTTTCCTGGATTCCATGCATCACAGTCCTGTTCTCTTCAGTGTCATCGAGATATCCCAATAAATGCAAAATCCCGTGTATCATCACCCTGATAGCCTCATTTTTTACAGGAACGCTGAACCTAACGGCATTGCTGCGTACAGTATCAATGCTTATATAGATTTCACCATTAACAATATCCTTATCACTGTAATCAAATGATATAACATCCGTAAAATAGTCATGTTCAAGGAACTCCCTGTTTATTTGGAGAAGAGATTTGTCGTCGGTAAAAATAAAATTAAGGTCACCCGGGATTTTATTTTCCTCCATGATGACCTTTTCAAGAAATCTTTTTATTTCTCCCGTGTGATGTAATCTGAAATTTATTCTGTCATAGAATATAAGTATACTCAATTAATGACCTCCTTGAAACTCATTGTTACACTGTTTCCCTTCTCATTGAATTTGATTGAATCAGCAAGCTTTGACATAAGGAATACTCCGCGGCCGCTCAATTCCTCAATATTTTCAGGCAGGGTAGGATCAGGAATCTTTTCTGGCCTGAAGCCGTTACCCTCATCAGTAACCGTTATGGTTATATCGTTGTCCTTAAAATCAATTTCAACATCAACAAGCTTTCCAGGATCAGATTTATTTCCGTGTATAATGGCGTTATTTACTGCTTCGAGAGCGGCAACCATAATCTTGCCATAATCATCCTGCTTTACGCCAACAATACCCGTAATTTCATCGATAGCGTTCTCAATAATCCTAAGGTTCGCTATTCTTGACTCTATTTTCAGTCTTTTGTACATTTTCGACATTATTATGCCTCTTTCAGTTAAACCTGAAAAGTTATGCAATTTCTAATTTTTTTTCGAAATCCACAATTCCGGATCCAAATTTACTTTCTCCTCAGTTATCATAAATTTAAGAACAGCTTCATCTCCCCTCTCCCTGTCGTTATAAACATATCCTAAAAGCTGCTTTGTATCCACCTTGTCGCCGGCTTTTACTGCTACATTAACAAGATTGGAATAAACAGTATAGTACTTTCCATGTTTTAATATTATCGACATATTTGCACCCTGTATTGAAAACACCCTTGCCACAGAACCTTTAAAGACGCTTCTCACTGGTGTTTCACCAGAACTGGTAATCTCAATGTCATTGTTATTTTCAACCACATACTTTAGGACCGGATGATTGTGTATTCCGAAATGACTTGTTACAACACCCTTTTCCACAGGCCATGGCAGTCGTCCCCTGTTCTCATAGAAGTTATCACTTATCAGCTTCTGTTCAGGAGTTAACTCTGTCGTTGTAGTCTTTCTGCGTTCTTCAGCAATAAGCTTTGAAATCTCCGATTCGATTTTTCTTGCAATTCTTTTCTTATCCTCCAGATCCCTTTGTAGCTGTCTTTCTTTATTGCTAAGATTCCTGACCACTTTATTCTGACTGTCCTGCTCATTCCTGAGAAGATTCCTCTGCTGTTCCTCCCTTGATCTCAGCACTGAAATATTAGCCAGATCCTCCTCCATCTTTTTCTTTGAAACTTCAATCTCTGTCTTTAATTCCTGAATAATTTCCGTTTCCTTCCTTCTTATTTTTGTGATCTGCTGAAGGTATTTTACCCTCTTATATCCCTGGTTAAAATCCTTAGCCGATAAAATATATGCAATTTCAGATGTTCCCTTTGAAGTTCTGAATGAACTTAATACCGCATTCTCATAATCTCTCTTCATAACCTTCAGGTCAGCTTCCATCATTTCGATTGCAGTATTGTTAAGGTCTATTCTGCCGCTAAGCAATAATATTTCATCCTGCATGCTTTTTAAGACTGATTCCCGTAAATTCAATTTCCTGCCAATAAGCTTCAGCTCATTCAGACTTTCTTTCTTTTCCCTGGCAGTCTGCTTCAGCAGGTTATCCATATAGGAGATCTCCTCGAGCGTTTTTTTTCGTTCTTCTTCAAGATCCTTACGCGACTGACCGCTCAGAAAACCCAAAGCAGCAAAAAACAATAGTATGGAAATCAGGAATTTCCTCATTTTATTCTTACAACCTTATATCCTGAACCTGTTACGAACTTCAGTGTTCCTTCCCATGGTACAATGATCTTCTTTATTTCAATCTGAATATTAACATTGTTCAGATCATCACTGATTTCAATCCTTTGAGGGATTTTAACCCTGTTCACATTAATGAAATTGCTGTATTTAAGCTCAATGTTACCGGTCCTGATATCACCCTCGAAAAATGCCTTTATTATCTTTCCCCTGCCGCAGTCGATAGTATATTCAATCCTTTTATCATTAACGATTAACCTTGGGAGGCTTATTCCCTTCGCACAATCAACATTTGTTCCAGACTCTTGCTCATTTACAATCAGATCACCAAGCAACGCGAAAATATAATAAGGGTCAATGCCGTATTTATTCTTTATACCAGAGGCATCGCCAATAATTACTTTTCTGTTAATCCTATCGTTGATAATAATGGTATCCCGTGTAATCAGGGCCCTTCCTGCTTCAATTCCTGTTTTTGATTTTACACTAACAAGAAGCGAATCAGGCTGCCTGAATCTCACTGCCGCGTTAAAATGAACCGTGATGTTCTCCTGTGCCAGCATAACGTCGGCTCGCTGTATGAAAAAATCGTTGTTTGAAAGATTATTACTGACTATTTCTTTCAATGTATTGCTGTTCCGTTCCGGAACTGATGAATTGCCATCTCCGCTCCTGTTTTTCCTTGAAACTGAGCAGCTCAACGAAATGAAGGAAAGTAAAACAGATATAATGACTATTTTCCGCACTTTATCATCTCTTTTTTTAGTTCAGTCTTTAAAGAATCGATCATTAATGCCTTCTCCCAGCTTTTTACGGCCTCGTCGCATCTGCGCATTTTTTTCAGGATATAACCGTAATGTTCATAGTATTCGGCATCATTGGAATGGTCATCCGACCCGAGTATCTTTTCCATGATTCTTGCAGCTTCCCTCGATTTACCCCTTTTGTAAAGGACCCATGCATAAGTATCAAGAAAAGTGCTGTTTCCCTTTTCTTTCTCAGTAACGATCCGGGCCATCTTCTCGGCCTCCTTCAGATTCATATCCTGCTCAGCCAGATAATATGCATAGTTGTTCATTACTGTAAGATCATTGCTGTTTAATTTCAGCGCTTCGTCATAAGCCCTGAAGGCATCAGCAAAGTTCTTCATCCTGTAATAGAGGTCAGCCCTGATTGTCATTATCTGCAGCTTAATCTCCTTATTCTCTCCGGCAAGGATATCTGCCTTGCGGAGCTCTTCAAGCGCCACATCAAAGTTACCATTCTCGAGAGCAGCGTTGGCATAAAGCATTTTTGCAATCACCGAGCGGTTGAATCTTGTGGCACACTCTTTTCCCTTCTGCTCAAGGTTTTTGAAATCACGCAGCTCGAGATATACAAACAGCAGCCTTTCCCATGCAAAATAATTATCCGGATTTGCCCTTATAATCTCCTCCAGCCGTGAAGCTGCCTCTATGTTTTTCTTCTGATTCTTCAGAAACTCAGGCCGTAAAAGAATTATTATATTGTCGTCCTTATACTGGGCCTCAAGAAGCATCAGGGAGAGCTCCATGTTCTTAGCGTATCCCTTTATTATGTCGTTGTTTTCAATAAGCTCCGATACCAGCGAAATTTTATCCTCTCTCCTGATTTTTTCATTCAGCATTGCAATATTGAGAAAATCAATAAGTTCTTTATAGCTTTTCTCGCCTGAAAGGAATTTTATAAGGGACAGTTGTATGTTTGGATTGTCGGGATTTCTCTTGATCAGACTTCTGTATACCTCTCTTGCTTTTTCAGTTTCTCCTTCACTTCCGTATATTTCGGCAAGGTATCCGTTCAATGCAATATCGTCGGGATTGCCGGCAAGCAACTCTTCAACCTTCAGCCGTGCCTCCTTTTTCTTCCCCTCTGCAAGAAGGGTTTCTATTATTGAAAGAGTCGTCTTTTCATTCACACCGTATTTTTCCTCAAAATTACCAAGCATGGTACGTGCCTTTGAAAACTCCTTTTTCTCATTATACAGGCCAGCCAGAGATATCAGAAGGTCATCTTTCGAGGGATTTCCCTTTACTGCTCTTTCATAACAGATTAAAGTGCTGTCGATATTATTCTCCTGATGGTATATACCTGCAAGCAGCATATTATACCACATATTGTCAGGTGAAATTTCACATGCTTTTTTAAGGAATTTTTTCCCGTTGTCAATATCGCCACTGCTGATGAGAATCTGAGCCATCTGATAATATGAAGCGTCGCTCTGAGGATTTATCTCAATGCATTGCTGAAAACACTGTAGGGCATTTCCGATGTTTCCAAGCAATTTCTGCTTAATCGCTTCAATATAAAGATTATTATATCCGGCCAGATTATACTCCTTCCCGGGCTTCAGTCCGGGTACTATCTTCCTGCTGCAGGAACCTGTAAACAAGACTGTTGTTACTAAAATCAGGACAATATTAACTGCTTTCCTCATTATCATTTCCTTCCTGTATGTCCAAAACCTCCTTCTCCCCTTTCTGTCTGAATCAGCTCATCAACTTCTATCCAGTCGGCTTTTTCGTGCCTTGCGATTACCATCTGGCATATCCTTTCCCCGTCTTTTATAACAAAGCTTTCTTCAGAAAGGTTAATAAGTATTATACATACTTCGCCTCGGTAATCTGCATCAATTGTTCCCGGCGAATTCAATACAGTAATGCCCTTTTTTATTGCAAGGCCGCTCCTTGGGCGTATCTGGGCCTCATATCCAACCGGAATCTCAACGAAAAGGCCTGTCTTTACAAGCGCTCTTTTCATAGGTTCAAGGATTATGTCTTCATCCAGATTCGCTCGTATGTCCATCCCTGCTGCATGTTCGGTGGAGTATTCCGGCAGCTTATGCTTTGATCTGTTTATTATTTTTATTTTCATTCAACTGTTTTTACCTAGGAACACTGTTATCAATTTATCCCTGTATTGGGCATATCCGACGAAAAGAAGCAAAAATATGGTATTTATCAGCAATTCTGATGCCAGACCAGGATACCTGAAATAACGGCCAAAAATAACCATTCCCGTTGCCATCAGGAAATAGGGGATATATTGTTTCATATTATAGTTTACCTTATACCTTTTTTCCGCAAATATAAACGAGAGGATTATCATTGTTCCGTACGATGCAATATGAGCCCACGCTGAAGCCATATAGCCGTAATAAGGTATAAAGATGACATTTACCAGGATTGTCACCAATGCTCCGGCAAAAGTGATGTAAACGGCAAAGAATGTCATATCATTCAGCTTGTACCATATGCTGTGGTTAATATATATCCCGTAAAACAGGTAGGCCATGCTTATAACTGGAACAACAATAATTGCCTCACGATAAGAGAATGCTATAATGTACTGAATTCCTGATATATACAGATTAATAACAAGATACACAACCAGCATCGCCAGGATGAAGTATTTCATAACCACCGAGTATGTTTCCTTCGCATCAGCGTGTTTTGCCCTTTCAAAGAAAAAAGGTTCGGCAGCAAATCTGAACATCTGGATGAACAAAGCCATGAGCACCCCTATTTTATATCCTGCACCGTATTTACCCACAACCGCGAGGCCATCGGCCTCTCCTATCATTCTTCGGAGTATAACCTTATCGAGAACATCATTTATTGTCCCGCTCAGTCCGGCAAGCAGAAGGGGAAAGGAATAGGCAATCATCCTGTACCATAATGCACTATCGAACCTAAATTTTATACCCAGGACAAAGGGCAGAAGCATCAATAATGTGCATCCGCTTGAAATAAGGTTTGCCAGGAACACGTAACCTACTTTGTAATCAGGATTGTATACCTGACGGAACCAGCCTGTGCTTTTTTCCCAGATTCCCGGTGCAATTTTCAGGAAGAAAATAACAAGTATTATGGTAATCACCACGTTGAGGATCTTAATGACACTGAATACAACCGGACGGTTCTCTTTCCTCAGTTTCACAAAAGGAATTGCATTGAAAGCGTCAATTGCAACTATTCCAGCGAACATTCTTATATAATCCTGGTGGTCTTTATAATTCATCAGCGAGGAAACAGGTTCTATGAAGATGTTCACAATTATCAGGAAAAGAATGGAGGTGATTAACAAACTGATTAGTGTTGTGCTGTATACCCTGCCGGCATCTTCGCTTTTCTGGGCAAATCTGAAATATCCGGTTTCCATCCCATAGGTAAGGATCACCAGCAGAATCGCCATCCATGCATATAATTCAGTTATAATTCCATATTGCCCCAGCTCCTTGTAGAAGATCCTTGTGTAAAAAGGAGTCATAACGGCATAATTCAGAAATCGCGGGATAATTGTCCCAAGACCATATATCAATGTCTGCCCTGCAAGTTTTCTTACCTCTTTCATCCTTAAGATCTGACGGCAAATATAGTTCTATTGCTACAATACTGCATTGCAGCAATAAGTTTCCCTAAAATTTGTATTTTGAAACTAATTTTTTCAAGTATCGCCCAAAGTTAAATATCTTTGCCCTCAGATTTGCAGAACGTTATTAACCAAATTTCTGTTTTCATGAACACTGTTCTAAAACGTATTTTACCGCTTGCCTTTCTCTTCATGGTAATATCATGTAATGCCCCCGGAGGCAATGATAACACTAAGGTTTTAATCAGGACCACTGCAGGAGATATCACAATTAAACTATACGACGGAACACCTCTCCATCGTGATAATTTCATCAGGCTTGTCAATACGGGATACTATGAAGGAATATCTTTTCACCGTGTCATAAAGGATTTTATGATACAGGCCGGAGATCCTCTTACCAGGTCGGGACTGACAAAAATCCAGATTGACTCATTGAGCACATATACAATACCTGCAGAGATCCGGAAGGAATACTATCATAAAAAAGGAGCTCTTGCAGCTGCACGTGAAGGTAACGATGTAAATCCCGGAATGCGTTCATCAGGAACCCAGTTTTATATAGTCCAGGGAAAAAAATATACCGACCAGGAAATAATTGCAGCAGCTGAAAGGATAAACAGCAATCTGAAACAAATAATTTTCAGCAGGCTGATAAAGGAGATTGCCGATAGCGCCATGAAGGCAGGTACCCCTCTTCAGGACAGTGAGGTACAGGAAAAAGCCTCACTTAAAATGTTCGATTATCTTACCACTCAGGGTGATTTTAAATTCACCGAAGAACAGGTTGGCGTATATAAAACAGCCGGAGGCGTTCCCCGTCTTGACGGGACCTATACAGTCTTCGGTGAAGTAACCGAAGGTCAGGAGGTAGTCGATAAAATTGCATCGGTCGCCACTGATGCTTCCGATAAACCTGTTAATGATATTAAAATATTGAAAATGAAACTGGTAAGATAACCGGTTTCACTGTTAAAATAAATTCACATGCTCGATAAAATTAAAAATCTTGCCGGCGAAATCATTGCTTCTGAGATCAGGAACGCTGCTGATCTGGAGGCATTCAGGCTTAAATATCTGAGTAAAAAGGGTATAATCAGCGAATTATTCGATGAATTCAGGAATATCCCTGCCGATCTGAAAAAGGAGGTTGGACAGAAGCTTAATGAACTTAAACAGAATGCCCAGGAAAAATACAATTCCATTAAAGCGGCAGCAGGCGTCTCTGAAGAAAGGTCAGGAGCAAACGATCTTACAAGACCTGCTTATCCGTTTCCCACAGGTTCACGCCATCCGATCTCGATTGTAAGAAGGGAAATAATCGACATCTTCTCTAGAATTGGCTTTGTTGTTTCAGAAGGACCTGAAATAGAAGACGATAATCATGTGTTTTCAAAACTGAACTTTGCTCCTGAGCACCCTGCCAGGGATATGCAGGACACATTTTATATCTTCAGAAATTCTGTTGAGGATTCAAATCCTGAAGATATTCTTCTGCGTACCCATACATCTTCTGTCCAGGTCAGGGTAATGGAAAACCAGAAGCCTCCCATAAGGACAATTTCTCCCGGAAGGGTATTCAGGAATGAGGCAATATCGGCCAGGGCACATTGTATATTCCATCAGATCGAAGGTCTTTATATTGACGAGAATGTATCGTTTGCAGATCTGAAGCAGACATTGCTGTATTTTGCACGGGAACTTTACGGCCAGGACATCAGTATACGTCTCCGTCCTTCCTATTTCCCCTTCACCGAACCTTCGGCAGAAATGGATGTGAGCTGCAACCTCTGCGGCGGAAAAGGCTGTAATGTTTGCAAGTATACAGGCTGGCTTGAGGTTCTTGGCTGCGGAATGGTCCATCCCAATGTCCTTGAAGCCTGCAATATCGACAGCAGGAAATATACAGGATTTGCTTTCGGAATGGGTATAGAACGTGCGGCGATGCTGAAATACCAGGTCAACGACCTCAGGCTTTATTTTGAAAATGATATTCGTTTTCTTGAACAGTTCAGATCAGCTATTTAACTTCATTGAACATTAAAAAAAGGGTATTGTTTATATTTTAATATTACAATTACAGGATGATGATATGAAACAGCATGATATTCATGTTCCGCTTTGTGAGAAATGCGCTCTGGAAACTGGTTCATTGTTTAAAAATCTTACCCCCGACGAAGTTGAGATGGTCAACTTTGAAAAGGATTTCAGACAGTACAGGCGCGGTGATATACTGTACCAGGAAGGAAACAGGATAAGCGGATTTTATTGCATCCACAGCGGTATCATAAAGGTTTACAAGACCGGATTCGACGGCAAGGAACAGATCATCAGGTTTGCAAAACCTGGCGAAATAATAGCTTACAGGAGTGTCCTGAGCAATGAGGTGGCATGCACTTCTGCAAAGGTTATCGAGGATTGCCAGGTTTGTTTTATTCCCTCTGAAATACTTATTTCCCTTATCAAAACCAACCCGGCTTTTGCCCTTGACCTGCTTAAACTGGCATGCCATGAACTTGGTGAGGCAAACTCATTTATAACGGATATTGCCCAGAAGACTGTAAGGGAACGTCTTGCAGAAATACTGCTTCTTCTTGTAAATGACTTCGGTCTGGATGATCAGAACAACCTGAAAATCTCACTTACAAGGGAAGAACTTGCAAATATTGTTGGTACCGCCACGGAATCGGTTATACGACTTTTGTCGGAATTTAAAACCGACAGGCTTGTTGAGCTCAACGGGAGAAAAATAAAGATATTGAATCCGAAAGGGCTTGAAAAGATAAGCAACGTGATGACGAGAAGCTAAAAGAGAGTACCATTAAGGTCGCGTCCGAACTGACGCCCAAGGTGCCTGTATGCATGCTCTGTAGCCTCCCTGCCACGTGGGGTCCGTTTCAGATATCCCTCTTTGATAAGGAATGGCTCATATACCTCCTCAATTGTACCACTCTCCTCTCCCACTGCCGTAGATATTGTATTCAGTCCAACAGGTCCTCCTCCGAACTTGTCAATTATTGATGTAAGTATCCTGTTGTCCATTTCATCAAGCCCGTGCTGGTCGATATTAAGTGCTTTCAGCCCGTATCTTGTTATCCCCAGATCGATGTTTCCCGAACCTTTTACCTGGGCAAAATCCCTTATCCTTCTCAGCAATGCATTTGCAATACGCGGTGTTCCCCTGCTTCTTCCGGCTATCTCCACAGCTGCATCATCTTCAATTTTCACATTCAGAATACCGGCCGAACGTTTTATTATTCCCGTCAGTATCTCATGGTCATAATATTCAAGATGAAAGGTGATGCCGAATCTTGCCCTGAGCGGACTTGTAAGCAGCCCCGATCTTGTAGTGGCGCCTATAAGTGTAAAATTATTAAGGCTTATCTGGACCGATCTGGCGCTTGGTCCCTTGTCGAGCATTATATCGATCTGGAAATCTTCCATGGCTGAATAGAGATATTCCTCAACCACCGGGCTTAGCCTGTGGATCTCATCAATAAAAAGCACGTCGCCTTCCTCCAGGTTTGTAAGCAGCCCTGCAAGATCTCCAGGCTTATCCAGAACCGGTCCGGATGTGACCTTAAGGTTTACCTGCATTTCGTTTGATATAATCGAGGCAAGAGTGGTCTTTCCCAGTCCCGGCGGTCCGTGAAGAAGTACATGATCGAGTGATTCTTTTCTCTTCCTCGCCGCTGTAACAAAAACAGTAAGGTTATCTATTATCTGTTTCTGACCTTTGAAGTCATTGAAGGAAAGAGGTCTCAGCTGTTTTTCAAATTCCCTGTCGCCGTTTGCAATATTATCTTTTCTGATGTTGAAATCCTCTTCCATTTTATCACCGGTATCTTTGACTCCGGAAGCTCCCTGGTGGTTTGCCGGATAAATAATTACTATTTTATAAGTTTAACATCACTTTCAGGAAGATTGATCTTTACCCCGTTGATGCTTGTTTCTACATCATCCTTATAGGTAATTGAGAGAACTATTATTCCTTCCTCATCATATTTCTTCCATGTTTTCTGTCTTATCCCCGCCCTGTAATACTGTTCTTCCTTCGGTCGTCCGTTCTCATAGAAATAAGTAAGCTGTCCATCTGGATTTCCCTGAAT
Source organism: uncultured Rikenellaceae bacterium (assembly GCA_964633505.1). Classification (GTDB taxonomy): domain Bacteria; phylum Bacteroidota; class Bacteroidia; order Bacteroidales; family VadinHA17; genus LD21. Next base: position 349,952 of record CAZWHC010000003.1, read on the forward strand.
ATAATTTCCTCTGAATCGTAATTTTCCGTCGGGATAATACGATTTCCACAATCCGTCGCGTAGTCCTACAATATATTTTCCTTCCTCTGTATTGTCGCCCGATTTATATTTCCAATCCCCGTTTTTCTCGCCGTCGGTGTATTGTCCTTTTGCTATTATCTCTCCTGAAGGCGAATATTCGGTAAAAATTCCATCGCGCTGACCCTGGAAATATTCCTCTTCTCTCAGCACAGTTCCGTCGCCGTAATACCAGGTCCACAATCCGTCGGGACGTCCGTTATTATATGCTCCTGTCTGTTCAAGTTTTCCGTTTGTCGTATAGAATTTCCATAATCCGGTTCGGCGGCTGTCGGTATATTGTCCTTCAGCCTGTGTTTTTCCGTCGGGATACAGGTCTTTCCATTTCCCGTTGTATCTTCCTGCCTCATCAACAATGCCCTGTGAAAGAAGAAGTCCGTTGTCGTTATATAGGAAGGAATTGATAACCTTACCATCGGCATTGTATTCCCTGTGAACTCCCACAGGTATCTTGTTCCTGAATGGTCCGCTGTAAACAAGCTTATTATTCTGATCGTACCTGTTCTCAATTTCAATATCGGGCTGGTCCTCGACTTCCGATTTAACCACAGCTCCGTTTTCATAAAGCATTGTCATGACGAGAATTCCACGGTTGTCGTACTCCTTATAATATCCGTGGAGCATATTATCCCTGTAGCTTTTCTCAGATTTCACGCTTCCGTTGGGATAAAAATCCTTCCATACTCCCTGTTTCAGTCCCTTGTTGTCGGTTCGGTTTATCCTTTCGCGGCTTATCAGGAAATCGTTGTTGTATTCAAGAAGGGTTATCACGTTCCCGTTAAGATCAAATTCTTTTGAAAGTCCTTCTTTTTTCCCGTTGCTGTATGAAAGAGTCTGTTGCATTTTACCTTCAGGAAAATAGAAAAATGCAGTTCCCTCCCGTTTATCCCCTGCAAACAATTCCTTTGAATAAACATAGATGCCTTTAAATGGATCCTTTTTGTATTTAAATGAATATCCGTTTCTTTTGCCGAAGAGATAATTGATTTTCTCAATTGTATCGCCTGCCTGATCATAAAATAACCATATGCTGTCGAGCTGGAAATTAGTGTATCTTCCTTCTGATTTTTTCACTCCTGTCACATAGAAGCTACGCCAGAATCCTTCTGGTTTTCCGTTTTTGAAAATACCTTCGCTCGATATTGTTCCATTAGGATACCTGAATATCTGGTAACCATCCTGTATATTGCTTCCTGTCTGGCTGTAAACACATACAGCTGTTAATAAAATAACAATAGTGGTTAATGCCTTTTTCATAATTAAAGACCTGATTTTTCGGATATTTCCATCATCCTCTCTATTGGTAATGCAGCTTTAGATAATATTTCAGGATCAACTGTTATTTCAGGCTTTTCATCCCTTAGACAGTTATAAATTTTTTCCATTGTTACGAGTTTCATAAAATTGCATTCGCTGCAGCCGCATGTTGAATCCCTTGGAGGAACCGGAATATATTCCTTTGAAGGATTTGACTTTTTCATCTGATGTATAATTCCAGGCTCAGTTCCGACAATATATGTCGCTGCATTATCTTTTTCTGTAAACTTAAGAAGGGCTGATGTCGATCCTATGAAGTCGGCTATCATCCTTACAGGCAGTTCACATTCGGGATGAACTATTACTTTGGCGTCAGTATGTTCTCTTTTAAGCTCAAGTATTGCTTCGAGTGAAAACTCCTCATGAACATGGCAGGATCCGTTCCATACCAGAATATCGCGTCCTGTTTTATTTATTATATAATTTCCAAGGTTCCTGTCGGGTCCGAATATAATCTTTTCATCGGCCGGCAGCGATTCAATTATCTTAACGGCATTTGATGAAGTACAAATAATATCAGATAATGCTTTTATGTCAATGTTTGTATTGACATATGTCACCACTGTTCTTCCTGGATTTTCATCGATGAACCTTTTGAAATCTTCAGCCTTGCACGAGTCGGCCAGGGAACATCCCGCGTCCATATCGGGGAGCAATACTTTTCTGGAAGGAGAAAGTATTTTGGCAGTTTCAGCCATAAACCTGACGCCGGCAAACAATATTATATCAGCATCCGTCGAACGGGCTTTCTGAGAAAGAGCCAGGCTGTCGCCTGTGAAATCAGCAATGTCCTGGATATCGCCGGTCTGGTAATAATGCGCAAGTATTACAGCATTCTTCTGCTTTTTCAGTTTTTTTATCTCACTTGTAAAATCCATTGTTCTGTTTTCAGTCATTACCTGTTCAGTAATAAATTTCATATGAAAATTCAGGAACGCTCTAAATTGATTAAGCAAAATTACTAATCCTTATCACATTATAGGCTTTTCAACAATCCTGATATTTCCATTATTATCAACTATTGAAATTTTTATTTCTTATGATGTTTTATATATCCTGTTAATTGTGTTGAAACAATTATCAGAATTTTCTTTCAAATTATACAATTGTCATCAGGTAAACACTTTTTCAACAGCTCAAAAAATATACCATTTTTGAGAATCAGGATATTAGCAAAGTAATTAACAATTGTTGAAAATGAGATATTGATAACCGTTTAATTCCTGAAATCAGCTTTGTGATGTTTATTTTGAGTTAAAATATATGCAAAATCTATTTAAAAGTTGAAGTCTGAGCTCTTCTGAAACATGAAAAGGCCTTCTTTTGTTAATAAAACCGGACTTATGATTTTTTGGTCATTACTTTTCAACATTATAATTACATAATTTAAAAGAACAGAAAAGTACTGTCTATTGTTTTCTTATAAGATGGAATTGTATTGGTTTGTAAAATGAATATCAGGAATCACTTTTAAAAAAGAATTATATTGAAATTTTTACCCCCTTCCCAACCTTCCCCCAAAGGGGAAGGGGCGCCACAATTAGCATTTCCCCCTTGGGGGAAACGGGAAAGGGGGTTAATGACAAAAGAATAAGATGATTATTTGACGTTTTATAATGATTGTTCTTGTACTTTTGTCGAAGATTTTCGAAAATCAGGATTTGTAAAGAATTATGACAGACAAAATATCATGCAGCATAACGGAAAGAAAATTGCAATAGCCTCCGATCATGCGGGTTATTATCTCAAGGAAAAAATTGTAAAGTTCCTTATCAAGAACAATGTTGATTTAAAAGATCTCGGGCCTGATCAATATGAACAGGCAGACGATTATCCCGATTTTGGTCATCCCCTTGCACGGGCAGTTTCTGAGGGTGAATATGATCTTGGCATTTCAATTTGTGGTACAGGCAACGGAATTAACATGACCGTAAACAAATATCAGGGAATAAGAAGCGCATTATGCTGGAATGAAGAAATTAGCAGGCTGGCCAGGATGCATAATAATGCGAATATATGCGCCCTTCCTGCAAGGTTCATTAACGAATCGGAAGCATATCTGATAGTGAAGACTTTCATCGAGACAGGGTTTGATGGGGGAAGGCATGAGAGGAGGATAAATAAAATACCGTTAAAGCTTTACTAAAATGCTTTCAAATTCAAGCAAATACGGGATAAGGGCAATGGTATACCTTGCAAAGCACCATGATGGGAAGACAAGCTTTGGAATAAAGGAAATATCACAGGAACTTGATCTGCCCACACCATATTTAGCCAAGATAATGCAACTGCTTGCAAGGCACAGGATCCTTAATTCTGTAAAAGGACCAAATGGCGGATTTTCGCTGATGAAAAAGCCCGAATCCGTAACCCTTTACGACATTGTAAGAATTATCGACGGTGAAGGCCTTTTTAAAAATTGTATGATACACGACTGTACATGCAGTTCGGTAAGGAAAACAAGAAAAATGTGCACCGTTCACAATGATTATGAAGTTATCAGGAAACAGCTTCTGACATTATTTAAGAACCGGACCATTGCCGACCTGGCGAAATCAGCAAAAGAATCGGGAAATATTCTGATCTGATTTATTTCTTGTAATAAGGTTCTATGAAAAGCCATATACACACGGCGGAAGCAGTTCCGGCTGTGTTGAACATAATATCAAGAATATCGGCTTTCCGGGTCTCGGTAAAACCCGATTGAAACAATTCCATCAGACCTCCGAAGAACACAGGAATAAGGGCGACAATTATTATCTGGCGTGTATTTGAAAAGAGATACCTGTGTTCCAGTATTATTACACCCATGAAAAGGAAATATAATCCGAAATGAACGAATTTATCAAGATAAGGGATATCGAAAAATCCTGCACTCTCAAAGGCACTGGCATTTGCCAGGCTCAGATATAGAATTAAAAGAGAAACCAGGATTGAGAACTTATTCCTATTTATCATTTTATCAGTTTAGGGCAAATTTATATAATAGAATAATATTTTCTTTATAATTTTAAATGTTTCATCCAAACATGATGGCGGGTATTTATATTCATATTCCTTTTTGCAAAACGCTTTGTGCATATTGCGATTTCTATCATATTATAGCACCGCAGGATGAACAGCCGTTTGTTGATGCCCTTTTGAAAGAGGCTGAATTACAAAAGGAATATACAGGCAATCAGAAAATCTCAACACTTTATATCGGAGGCGGAACTCCATCGGCCCTTCCGGTATCAAGTCTGAAAAAAATCCTGGGCAGGATATTCAGCCTTTATGACGTTGACAAAGACTGTGAAATAACAGTTGAGATAAATCCCGACGATGTAAGCCGGGAATACCTTGAACAGCTTAAGGAGACAGAGATCAACAGGATCAGTGTCGGCATACAATCGTGGAGGGATGCCGACCTTAAACTTATGAACAGGCGTCATAACTCATCCCAGGCAGCAAAGGCCCTTGAAGAAATTTTCTCTGCCGGATATGGAAATGTGACTATTGACCTTATTTATGGGATACCAGGAATGACATCCGCTGCCTGGCTTTCAAATCTTGACTTCAGCTTCAGGTTTGATATAAAACATCTTTCTGCCTATCATCTTACAATAGAACCCGGGACTCTTTTCGGCAAAATGAAGGAAAAAGGATTGCTTTCCGAAACCGATGAGGAGGAAAGTAATCTGCAGTTCAACCTTCTCATTGAAAAAGCGTCAGATGCAGGATTTATACATTATGAAATTTCAAATTTCGGTAAGCCGGGATTTTTCTCGATCCATAATTCAAATTACTGGAAACAGGTAAATTACCTGGGTCTTGGGCCATCAGCTCATTCATTCAACGGTTATTCTCGTCAGTGGAATGTAAGGGATGTAAAGAAATATATTAAAGCCCTTAATTCGGGTAACCTTATGTTCGAAAGGGAAGACCTCAACAAGAGGATAAGATTCAATGAATATATAATGACTTCGCTCAGGACAATGTGGGGTATTGATCTTGATTATGTTGAAGAAAAATTTGACAAGGAGGGATTTGATTATATTGTTAACCTGTCGGGAAAACTGATAGACTATGGTCTTATGAAACAGGATAAAAAAACCCTGGTTCTCACAAACCAGGGTCAGATGATATCAGATAATATAATTTCTGAGCTTATGCTTCCCGGAGATGAATGATCATCTCTTTGAAAGGGCAAATGTTGTTCTTCCTATTATATTGCTCTCCAGATAAAGCTCAACACTGTAGTTTCCTACAATAAAATCGCCGGTGTTATCGAGGAAAATGCACATCTCAATATCCTGGTTCATATAATCGACAAGGCGGCTTGCCGAATAAACAAGTTTGTTTCCCTTATAGTCGAATAGATTGTCGGGGCTTGTTGTGATTACAAGTGAATCGGGCCTGATGACTCTCATAAATACTTCTTTTTCCCCGGCAGCGGCAATCGGATTTTCACGAAGGGTGAAACAGATCCTCAGCTTATCAATAAGATTCAGCCTTGTTGTCTCTTTTCTCTTTTTATTAAGCGTTACCGCATTAATATCTTTTGCCTGGATGACAGATGCCACCGTGACCTTTGAAGTAAGTTCTTCCTTTGCTTTGGTCAGCTCCACATTAGTAGTCTGGACCTCCGAGATCTGCTGCTTGATATCAACGTTCTCAGCCATCAGCTGTTTATTCAGGGTATTAAGCGAATCGATCTGAACAATATATCCCTTCATGATATCCCTCATTGTCCCGATTTCCGATTTGTACTTTCTGATAAGCTGAACATTGGAAGCATTAATTGACAGCAACTGGACAATTCTTGCTTTTTCCTTCTGCAGATTGGCCATAAGGGTGTCGTTATCGGTTTTCAATGTGTCGTACCCATGTGCCATCAGCCTGAGTTCATTTGCCAGTGAATCTTTTTCCTGGGTAAGAACTGTTTCCATTTCAACCATTTTGTTTTTCTGGTCGAAATACATTACAACCAGGAAGATTAAAGCTGCTGCCAGAATAACTGTGGTAAAGATCATTGCAATCGGCGCACTCTTTTTCTTTGGTTGCTCTACCGGAGTAAATGTGTTTGTGTCTGCCATTTATTTGCCTGGATTTAATATAAATAATAATGCAAAAATAATAATATCAGTGAAATTATTAAAAAATCCAATTCAATGATTAATTTTACCAACAATCTTAATAATTCTAATTAACTAATATTCAGTACAATGAGTGGCTTTTTCGGGGTGGTTTCACGTACCAGCTGTGTTGAGGATGTATTTTATGGAACAGATTATCATTCACATCTCGGAACCAAAAGGGCCGGGATGGTATTTATAGTCCCCGGAAAAGGTTTCAGACGCAGAATTCACAGCATCGAAAATTCATATTTCCGGAATAAATTTGAGGATGACCTGAATACTTTCAAAGGAAATTCGGGAATGGGAATAATAAGCGACACCGACCCCCAGCCCATACTTTTCAACTCGCATCTCGGACGTTTCGCAATAGTCACCGTAAGCAGGCTGCTGAATCTTGATGACCTTGAAAAAAGATTCCTTGAAAAGAAATACCACTTCACCGAGAATTTTGAAGGAAATATTAACCCTACCGAAGTTATTGCAAACCTTATCTGTGAAAAGGAGGATTTCATATCGGGCATCGAAAATGTCTTTGAAAATATTAAGGGTTCATGCTCATTGCTGATTCTTACGGAGGAGGGAATAATTGCAGTAAGGGACAAGCTTGGAAGAACACCAGTGGTGATCGGAAAAAAGGAAGGATCAATGGCTGTAGCCGTAGAAACATGTTCATTTCCCAATACCGGATATGAAACAGATTATTACCTCGGTCCGGGCGAAATAGTGAAAATTACCTCAGACGGATATACAAGGCTTAAGGATCCGGGCGACAAAATGCAGATCTGTGCGTTCCTTTGGGTTTATTATGGTTATCCCCCTTCATACTATGAGGGCATAAATGTTGACGAATGCCGTAACCGCTGCGGTGCAGCTCTTGCAAGACGAGACGATGTTGAAGCTGATCTCGTATGCGGAATTCCCGATTCGGGAGTAGGCCATGCCATTGGATACAGCAATGAAAAAGGTATTCCGTATAAACGTGCATATTCGAAATACACGCCTACCTGGCCAAGGAGTTTCATGCCTCAGAACCAGGAGATGAGAGATCTGGTGGCTAAGATGAAACTGATACCAAATAAGGCAGTTATCGAAGGAAAAAGGATGGTCTTTCTCGACGACAGCATTGTACGCGGTACGCAGCTCAAAGACAATACAATTGACCTTCGGAAATCGGGAGCTGCCGAGGTACATATGCGAATTGCATGCCCGCCATTGTTATATCCCTGTCAGTTCCTGAATTTTTCACAGTCAAGAACTCCTCTCGAACTTGCAGGCAGGAAAGCCGTTCATCAGCTCGAAGGAGATAATGAGGACCTTGCAGAATATTCAGATCCGGATTCCGAAAAGCACAGGAAGATGGTGGGAAAAATCGCGGAGACTCTTAACCTCGACAGCCTCATGTATCAGCGTCTTGATGATCTGGTGGAAGCAATAGGGTTGCCGAAGGAAAAACTCTGTACTCATTGCTGGGACGGTTCAGGTTATTTCTGATTCACCTTCATTTGGTTTATCTCATATTTGTTTTAACCCCCAGAGTCGTTTTGCCCCCCGACCCCCCTAAAGGGGGGCTAAGACAATGTATGTCAGGTTTTTAGCCCCCCTTTAGGGGGGTTGGGGGGTAAACTACTCCTTATTCACCATAGCCTCAATAGTTTTCTGATTGTCAGGATCATTAAGCTTTTTTAATGTTTCCTTATAACCTATCTCAAAAACCTCGACAGCTTTTTCAGGATCCAGGATTTTATATTTCTTAAGTTCCTGGGGAGCAATGAAAATGTCAAATTTATGGGTTTTATGGTCGAGTTCCTTCGACATGTTCAGCATAAAAGCACGTTCAGCTATCTGTACAAGGCTTGTCACTGTCTCTTCATAACCCACCGGATTCACAAACGAACCTATGAGGAACCTGCAGAGATCCTCAATTGGCTTTACCGGAAGATTATCCATCACCCCGCCGTCGACATAATGTATTTTATCGATTATTACAGGCGTGAAAAGTACCGGAATGCTTGCCGATGCAATAACCGGTTTTAAAAGTTCCCCTTCGGAAAAATAAACAGCCCGGCCATGATTAAGATCGGTAGCCGTAACGAATAGAGGCAGTTTAAGATCCTCAAAATTTTTTGCTTTCAGGTTATCCTGCAGAATTTTTTCTATTCCCGAAATTTGGAGCAGACCCTCCCTGGGAACAGTAGGCCTCACATAATGAAGGGTACTTGACGCATTCATAAGGACGAGTATCTCATCGGGAGTATATCCATCGGCATAGAGTACGCCTACCAGAGCTCCGGCGCTTGTTCCTGCAATAATCTCAGGATATATGCCTGCCTCATTAAGGGCTTTAAGAACCCCAAGATGAGCAAAACCTCTCGCTCCGCCCCCGCTCAGGACCACCCCCGTAGTATATTTTTTCCGGCCTGCTTCTGTAATCATAAAAGTATTTAATTGAATATCAAAGAAAAGAGCAGCCTTACATTCAGATATGCAACAAAGACAGCAATAATGAGCAGCAGAATTTTCATAAATCTTGTGTTTGCATATTTTCCCATCACTTTTTTTGATGATGTAAGATATACCTGGATGCCGACGGTAAAGGGCAGCTGGATACTTAGGAAGACCTGTGAGTAAATAAGCCCCTTGAAAGGATCGCCGATGAAGAAAATTATTATCAGCGCTCCGATGAGTGATATCAGCACACCCCATCTGGAATGGTTGTCCCTGATATCATATGGTTCACCCGATATCCCGGAGGCTATTGAACCTCCTGCCATCGCTGATGTTATAGATGAAGATATGCCTGAGAACAGCAGAGCCAGTGCAAAAACAACCGAGGCATTATTGCCGAGTAAAGGTCTTAAAAGACTTTCAGCCTGCTGGAGTTCATTCACCTCGATTCTGTTTTGGAAGAAAGTAGCTGCAGCAAGTATTATCATTGCGCTGTTTATCGCCCAGCCTACTATCATCGAAAAGAAGGTATCGGCAAATTCGTATTTAAGCTGTTTCCTTATGATCTTATCCTCCTGAAGGTTCCACTGACGGCTCTGTATCACCTCGGAGTGGAGGAACAGGTTATGAGGCATTACCACAGCTCCGAGAACGCTCATGAGAAGAAGCATCGATCCATCGGGTATTGAAGGTTTTACCCACGAAATGCCTGCTGTGGCCCAGTCGACATCGACAAGGAAAATCTCATAGAGGAATGATATTCCGATTATTGATACAAATCCGATTATCCATTTTTCAATTTTCTGGTATGAATGAGTGAATATCATTATCAGAACGAAAACAGTTATAAGCAATGCTCCAATTTTCAATGGGATATCAAAGAGCATCTCGAGGGCAATAGCCCCGCCAAGTATTTCAGCAAGAGAAGTTGCAACCGATGCCATGACGGCAAAATAAAGAATTGGTTTCGAAACAGCCGGCCGTATATGGATTGTCGCAGCTTCGGCAAGGCAAAGGCCTGAAGCTATCCCAAGATGCGCCACATTATGCTGAAGGAGAACAAGCATTATTGTCGAAAGGGTAACAATCCAGAGGAGGGTATATCCATATGAAGACCCTGATGCAATGTTTGCAGCCCAGTTCCCCGGATCGGTGAAACCAACAGTCACGAGTAATCCCGGACCTATATATTTCAATATGTCGAGGGCTCCGAATGAAGGTTTGTGATCCTTTCTCCTCAGATCCCTGAAAAATCGGACAGGATTTAATAATGTCTTTAAACTCTCCATTTTAGTCCGGATATCAGAACAGCAAATATAATCAATGATTACCGACTCTGAAAAAAACTATATTTGACTAAATTTGAAAGGTTATCAGAATTTAAAAACTTCACTTTATGCAATTCCTGCTCGTAGCTTTCGATGGTACTGATCCGGAGGCGCTGGAAAGAAGAATGAAAGTGCGTCCCGCTCATCTTGCTTATGTTGCCACCCTTAAAAGATCAGGTCAGTTCAGATTTGGAGGAGCGATCCTCGACGATGATGGACTTATGGCCGGATCGATGATAGTTTATGAATTTCCCGACCGACAGGCTCTTGACGAATACCTTAAATCAGAACCCTATATTACAGGAGATGTCTGGAGGAAAATAGATATACGTCCTTTCAGGCTTGCTCACATTGAATGAAAATTATAATTAATCTTAATCCTTATTTTATGAAAAAACTCTTTCTCATTCTCGTATTATTTTTGCCGGCTGTCATATTAATGTCCCAGCAGGCAAATCCTGAAAATCTGCCATTTAAAATGGAAGAACTGACATCACCCAGGTTCAGCAAGGCTGTCGAACTGGCCGGAGGAGTATGCGTGATTCCCATGGGAGTTATTGAAAAGCACGGTCCGCACCTGCCTCTCGGAACCGACATGTTTGAGGCGAGGGAAGTAGCATTCAGGGCAGCTCAGAAAGAATATGCCGTGGTGTTTCCTCCTTACTACATGAGCCAGATATTTGAAGCAAGGCACCAGCCCGGGACAATAGCCTACAGCAATGATCTTTTATGGCAGATGCTTGAAGAGACCTGCAGGGAGCTCTCAAGAAACGGACTGAAAAAAATAATTATCAAGAACGGACACGGCGGAAACACAAGCTTTCTTCAATATTTCTGCCAATCGCAGCTTGCAAGCCGGAAGGATTATATTGTTGTCTTATTCAGAGACGGGAATGATCAGGTAAACGGTCCAGAAATAAAATCATTGAAAAAGGCAAAAATCGACGGTCATGCCGGAGAGGAAGAAACATCAATGATGTCGGTTATCAGGCCTGATCTGGTCGACAAGGATGCAATAAAAACCCAGTCAGGTCTTACACAGGGCAGACTCGACCTTATGCCGTTCGGCTACACCGGGATCTGGTGGTTTGCCGACTATCCCAATCACTATGCAAGCGATGTTGCCCAGCCTGACCTTAAACTCGGTCAGCTCCTGCTCGACAGTGAAGCCGGACAGCTTGCCACGCTTATAAAGTACCTGAAAAACAATAACACCATTGAAGATCTTCAGGAGGAGTTCAATAAAAGAGCTGATAATCCGCTGAATAAATAACTTATAAATACCAGAAGAAATGAAAAACCTCGGAACTTTTGTTATGATTATAGCAGCTGCCATGATCATCCCTGCTTCCTGCAAGTCCAAAGTGTCTTCCGATCTGACAAAGACTGCCATCATTCCCAGACCGGTTACTGTTACCGCAACAGGTGAAGCTTTTACGATAAACGCCAAGACAGCCATTTTCGTTGATGCCGGATCGGATGAAATCCTAAAGACCGGCCAGTACCTGGCTGAAAAACTCAATGCTGCTACCGGACTTGCAGTTACTGCAAATGAAGCTAAGGCAGAACCCGCGAAAGGAAGCATATTTCTCACCCTGTCGGGCGCTGACCAGAATCTGGGTGAGGAGGGATATACGCTTACCATTACCAGGGAGCAGGTAAAACTAACGGCTGCAAAACCGGCCGGACTCTTCAGGGGAATACAAACCATCAGACAGACAGTATCAAAAGATACAGTATCCGGGAAACCAGGCATGTTCATAATACCTACCGGCACAATAACCGACTATCCTGAATATTCATACAGGTCGATGATGCTCGATGTATCACGCCACTTTTTCGGCGTTGAGGATGTAAAACAGGTTATCGAATACCTGGCTTTCTATAAGATCAATACATTTCATCTCCACCTTTCCGACGACCAGGGCTGGAGGATAGAGATCAAATCATGGCCCAATCTCACCGCACACGGAGGCAGCACCCAGGTAGGAGGGGGGAAGGGCGGCTTTTATACCCAGGAGCAGTATTCCGATATAGTTAAGTTCGCTGCCGACCGTTACATTACAATAGTTCCGGAAATAGACATGCCAGGGCATACCAATGCTGCACTTTCATCATATCCCGAACTGAACTGCAACGGCAAGGCTCCGGACCTGTACACAGGGACAGAGGTTGGATTCAGCTCCCTGTGCACTAAAAAAGAGATCACCTATACCTTCATTGATGATGTTGTGAGGGAAATTTCAGCGCTGACACCCGGCCCGTTCTTTCATATAGGAGGCGATGAGTCGCATGCGACAAAAGTTGAGGATTATATTCCTTTCATAAACAGGGTGCAGGATATCGTGGCTAAATATGGAAAGCAGGTTATTGGCTGGGACGAGATCGCCCTTTCGACCCTTAAACCGAATTCAGTAGCACAGTGCTGGGCAAGTGAGGAGAATGCTAAAAAGGCAACTGCACAGGGTGCAAAGATACTGATGTCGCCTGCTAAAAAAGCCTATATCGATATGCAGTACGACAGTACAACACATATCGGTCTTCACTGGGCTGCCTATATTGAAGTTGATGACTGCTATAACTGGGATCCTGCCACCTATATTCCCGGCGTGGCGAAGGAAAACATTATCGGTGTCGAAGCTCCCATGTGGGCTGAAACCATTACAAAACTCGATGATATTGAGTACCTGATGTTCCCCAGGCTCGCCGGCATTGCTGAAATAGGATGGACCCCGGCCTCAATGAGAAACTGGGATGAATATAAAACCCGCCTTGCTTCACATGCGGATTGGTTTGATGCGATGGGGATAAACTATTATAAGTCGCCCAGAGTGCCGTGGATGAAATAATGATATTTCGGATTTCGGATTTGTGATTTCGGATTTATATCCTCTGGATTTCATCATTCCGAAATCAAAATTCCGAAATCCGAAATTAATACCCAATTATATGAAGAAAGTATCATTTGTTACAATTTTACTGTCGGTTCTGACAGTTTTAACTATTAATGGTCAGCCTCAGGTGTTAAAATTATGGCCCGACGGCATTCCTGGATCTAAAAACGATCCTTCATATGTCGAAAATATAATCACAACCGAAGGCAGGGTAACGCGTGCCAATAACGTTGTAACTCCCGATCTTACGGTATGTCTTCCCGATCCTGCCACAGCAAACGGGGCTGCAGTTCTGATATGCCCCGGCGGCGGATATGGAACCCTGGCTTTTGACCACGAGGGGAATGCCATTGCCCAATGGCTTAACGACAACGGGATAGCCGGGATTATCCTGAAATACAGGCTTCCGTCAGCCAGGATAATGGCTGATAAATCAACAGGTCCTTTGCAGGACGCACAGGAAGCCATGAGGGTGATTCGCAGGAATGCCGCTTCATGGAAGATAGATCCGGGAAAGGTCGGAGTGATAGGATTCTCTGCCGGCGGACACCTTGCATCCACTATTTCCACACACTATGCCGACAAGGTGTATGAGGTGAAGGACAATATCAGCGCCAGGCCTGACTTCTCTTTGCTCATCTACCCTGTTATTACAATGGATACCACATTTACCCACAGGGGAACCCGTAACAATCTGATCGGTCCCGATCCGACTGAGAAAAATGTTTTTCGTTTTTCAAACGAAAAGCAGGTTAATGCTGAAACGCCTCCTGCATTTCTTGTTCATTCGAGCGACGACAATGCAGTGCCTGTCCTGAACAGCATCAGCTATTATGAAGCACTGGTCAGGAACAAGGTAGCTGCCGAATTACATATATTTCAGAAAGGAGGCCATGGTTACGGGCTTGCTCCCAAAGGAGGCACCGAATCATCATGGCCCGGCCTGTGTTTAATTTGGCTTAAAAAGAATAAAATTATTGCAGAATAAGACATTTCTTCGGTTGACCTTACCCGCCTTGAAATACCCTTCAGAGTAACAAATCATAATATTTGTTAATTAAACAGCATTTTGGTAAAATATTTTTATCAAAATACTGTTTTTTGTTCTGAATGATACTTGAATCTGTCGCAATACATAATACTGTTAAATTTTTAACATTTTTGATGCCGATGAAAGTCACTGACAGTTGCAAGCTGAATGAATACTGTTATAAATATTAATATTTTAATTTATTAATTATGAGTAGTTTATGTCGTTTGTTCAAATCAGGCATTTTGTTATGTCTTTTATTTTGTTCCACCTCGCATATCGTAAAAGGTCAGATAAACAAACTTGTGGTCGTCGATCCTCTGGTTTCAGCCAGAAGTGCAGAGATAATCAGAAACAACCCGACGGCAAAGGTCATTATCCTGCCCGATAATGGAAACCCTCTTCAGCTGATAGCTGAGGAAATAAAGAAAGCGTCGTACGATCAACTTCATTTGTATCTGCTTACCAAACCAGGATCTGTAATTTTTGATGAAATAAACATTATTCCTGAGAATGTACAGGAATTTTCAGCTGACTTCATGGCATGGAAAAATTTCCTTAAAAGTGAAGCTGTTATATATATACACTCCGACAATCTTACATCCATACCTGAAGGGAAAAATATTGTTGACAGCATAAGTTCCTTTACCGGGAAAAAAGTACTTGTGGAAAAATAAACTCTGAAACCTGACTTTATGAAAAACACGTATTTGATTTTAATGTTACTGCTTTTATCGGGTGGTCTTACTCTTGCCCAGCCGCCCGAAACCACTTACCTCGGAAATGTTGTTTATGAAGGGTACTACGATGATGGTTCCTGGGGACCATTTAACCTTGGTTTTAATTTTAACTATTATGGTAACAATTACAGCCAGTTCCATGTTACATCGAATGGACTTGTGATGTTTGGTTCGGGATCGAATGATTATACTGAGGACGCTATCCCCTCGGGTGGATCCCCAAACAACTTTATTGCTGCGTTCTGGGATGATATAGTGATCGATCCTTCGGGTAAGATCCTGTATACTACCATTGGTGCGGCGCCGAACAGAAAATGTATCATACAATGGACAAATATGGGATTCTTTTCCAGCACAGTGCTCATGGGTACATTTTCGGTAATCCTTTATGAGGGATCAAATAATATCCAGATCCAGTACAGGAGCATAATCGACAATACATCCGACAGGTCGCACGGGAGTTCGGCTACGATAGGACTCGAAAATTCATCCGGGACGGCTGGGATTCAGTACTCCTATCATAATTCTTCGGCGGTAGCTTCGGAACAGGCAATAATGTTTTCTCCCTCCGGATCGACATATACGGTTAATCAGGCGGCTGCCTATGATGGCATATACCTGACAAAAAATATGACCCTGCCCGAACCGGGAATTCCCAAGCTTATAAGCCCTGCCAAGAATGGAGTTATAGGTTCAGCACAGACCTTTCAATGGTCATCGGCGAGTAATGCTTCAAATTATATTCTTAAGATTTCAGGGAATTCTGATATAAGCAGTTCAACAGACTATAATGCCGGAACAAACACAAGTTATAATATTACGGGCCTTACCCTTAATACAACCTATTTCTGGGCCGTGTTTGCAACAAATTCAACAGGAACGACATGGTCAGAGATATACAGGTTCACCACCAGTCCCAATCCTCCTCTAGCGGCTGTGCCTCAGACAATCTGGATGGAGCAGAACGAGGAAAGGGTTATCAGGCTTCAATATACAGGCGGTGACGCAGGTGCAAAAACAGCTTTTATAACATCATTACCTGCACAGGGAACACTTTATCAGTATAATGGAGGTATAAAAGGTCCTGAAATCTCATCAGTTCCTGCAGCAATTGCCGATCCGAACCTCAACCTGATATATGCAGCCAACGAGGGAACCGGAAACGGTGCCGGGAGTTTCAACTTTTACATCCATGATAATACAGGGAATTCCCCGTCGTGTACAATCACTACACATGTTAATCCTCCCGGTGTTCCAAATTTCATTCTCGCAGCAAAAAGCGGAAACATAGAGATACAGTTTGACAAGCCTATGTCAGATCCGACCGGAAAGCAGTCGCAGTTCATTGTAAAGGTAAATGGTTCCCCGGTGACAATCAGCTCTGTATCACTTAAGCCTGGCGACCCGTACACAATTTTTGTAATGCTTGCATCAGCCCTGACAGGATCTGAAACAGTACTCATTTCCTATACACAGGGAGATGTTGTCTCTGAATCAGGCGGACTTTTGCCGTCATTTGTTGATCAGCCTGTTAATTTTCTTATTCAGACAATTACATTCCCGGCAATTTCGCCCATGACTTATGGGGACACCCCTGTAACTCTTTCCGCTACATCCTCAAGCGGATTGCCAGTCTCTTTTACAAGTTCAAATACCACTGTGGGATCGGTTACCGGCACAACGCTTACAGCCAATTCAACCGGAACATCTGAGATTACCGCCCAGCAGATCGGAAATGGTACTTATGCTCCCGCCAGATATATAAGGACTCTCACTGTAAATAAGGCAAACCAGAATATCACCTTTGCGGCTTTACCTGCAAAAACCTATGGAGATTCTGATTTTGTTCCCGGAGCAACAAGTTCATCAGGTCTTCCTGTTAGTTATTCCAGTGACAATAACCTGGTCGCTGTAATCACTGCAGGAAACATTCACCTCACAGGCGCCGGCACTGCGGTTATAACAGCATCACAGGAGGGAAACACCCTGTTTAATCCGGCAAACAATGTAACATCGGTACTTACCGTCGGAAAAGCCGGCCAGACAATAACGTTTGCTCCAATTCCATCAAAACTTGTTAATGATGCCGGTTTTAACCCCGGTGCCACGGCATCTTCCGGGCTTGCAATAACCTATACAAGCAGTAATCCTGCCGTTGCGACAATAACCGGAAACCTTGTTCATCCTGTTTCAGCAGGTACAACGACGATAACTGCCACACAGGAAGGCAATTTAAATTACAATGCGGCCACTCCTGCAAGTCAGCTGCTGACAGTTAGCAAGGGAAGCCAGACCATCACATTCAGTGCTTTACCTGAAGTTACGTACGGAGATCCAGATCTCAACCCCGGAGCAACTTCAAGTTCTTCCCTTGCGGTCACATATACATCATCTGATCCATCGGTGGCTTTCGTTTCAGGAAATATGATCCATATTACCGGAGCAGGGATCACTACAATAACTGCAAACCAGTCGGGGAATGATGATTATGATCCGGCTCCGGCAGTTCAGCGTCAGCTTACTATACACAAGGCAGATCAGTCTGTATCGTTCAGTTCAATATCTGAACATATTTACGGTGATCCTGATTTTAATCTCACAGCCACCTCCTCATCAGGGCTGCCTGTTGAGTACATGAGCAGTAATCCTCTTGTAGCAACCGTCACGGGAGGCGTCATCCATATTAACGGAGCGGGAAACACAGTGATCACAGCGTTGCAGCCGGGGAATACCAATTATAATGCAGCCCTTCAGGTCACTCAAACGCTCAGCGTTGGCAGATCATCGCAGACAATTACATTCCCGCCGCTTCCAGGAGCCATATACGGAGGCTCTGATCCTGTTGCTTCAGCAACCTCATCATCAGGTCTTCCTGTCTCATATTCGAGCAGCAATCCTGCAGTGGCAACGGTTTCCGGAGGGTCAATTGTCATTACAGGCGCTGGTACTGCTGTGATAACAGCATCCCAGCCAGGCGATGCAAATTATGAACCGGCGACAGAAGTACAGCAGATACTTGTTGTTGCCAAAGCTGACCAGACAATAACTTTCGGTCCTCCAGCCCAGGTTGCTTATGGCGCTCCTGATATCGATCCTTCGGCAGTTTCAACATCCGGTCTGACGGTTTCATATACAAGCAGCAACACGGATGTGGCACTGATCTCGGGAGGGATGATCCATGTATTGGGTGCTGGGAGCACAATTATAACTGCATACCAGCCGGGTAATGAAAATTTCAATGCAGCAGCCCAGGTATTACAGACTCTTGTTGTAACAAAGGCCGATCAGAATATAACCTTTGGAGCAATACCTGAACATGTGTTCGGGGACCTTCCATTCAACCCCTCAGCATCATCATCATCAGGTCTGGGTTTAGTTTATTCAAGCAGCAATCCTTCAGTAGCTCTGGTCAATGGTAACCTTATCCAGATAACGGGAGCCGGGACGGCAATAATCACGGCCATCCAGGAGGGCAATTCGAATTATAATGCAGCACCTTCCGTAAATCAGACACTCACTGTGAGAAAAGCCTCACAGACAATAACCTTTGAACAACCGGAACCTCGTGTATATGGTGATCCAGACTTTAATCCGGGAGCGTCTGCCTCATCGGGCCTGCCGGTTTCGTATACAACAGGCAATGATGCAGTTATTACCGTATCAGGCAGTTTCCTTCAAATAACAGGAGCCGGGACTGCTGATATTACAGCAACCCAGGAGGGCAACGAAAACTATGAAGCCGCTGTAACCGTGGTCAGAACGGTTTTTGTAGATAAGGCAGTCCAGACAATAACATTCCGGAATCCTGATCCTGTTCCGTACGGCACACTGCCATTCAGCCCGGGTGCAACTTCCACCTCAGGTCTGCCGGTGACCTATTTAAGCGGGAATGAGGATATAGTTGTGGTCTCTGATGGAATGTTAATCCTCAGAGGAGCCGGAACGACAGAAATAACAGCATCACAGCCTGGTGACAATAACTTCAATCAGGCTTCGGATGTTGTTGTCAGCCTTACTGTGACAAAAGCTCCGTTAAATGTTACGGCAGATAACAAAACCAGGGCTTATATTTCAGAGAATCCTGCGCTGACATTATCGATATCGGGTTTTGTTTATGGAGAGAACCAGTCAGTTATTGACGTTTTACCTTCGGCTGCCACAATTGCTGACCAGCATTCTCCGGTGGGCGAATATGAGATAACTGTCGCCGGAGGCGAAGACGATAATTATGAATTTTCATATGTTTCCGGAGTCCTGACAATAACTAAAATCCCTCAGACAGTAACATTTACAGCTTATCCGCAAAGTATACTTGTTGATGAGACTTTTGAGCTGGCGGCTACGTCCACTTCAGGGCTTACAGTAAGTTTTGAAAGTGAAGATCCGGATATTGCCGGGGTAACAGGAACAATACTTGAGGGAAAAGCCAGGGGAAATGCAGTGATAAAGGCATATCAACCGGGTGATGAAAACTATCTGGAGGCCGAAGCGACGATCTCTGTTGAGGTAATTTCAACCCACAGTAATATTATGTACCTGTTCACTCCGAATAATGACGGATTTAATGATCTCTGGGAGATCCCCGGCCTTGAAACATACGGGACCTGCAGCGTAAAGGTTTATAACCGCTGGGGAAAGCTTGTTTTCTCTTCGCCCGATTATCATAATGAATGGGATGGCACATCAGACGGGGTTAAACTGCCTCCTGCTGCTTACTATTTCATTATTAAGACTGGAAACTCAGGAACGATAACCGGCACCGTAAATATTGTCAGATAAAATGAGATTACAGAATATGAAACAAATAATAATATCAATAGCGTTTGTTCTCGTTTCGGCAGTTCTTGCAGCCCAGCAAATGCCACTCTCAGAGAACTATTTCCTCGACAGATATTCTCTTTCACCATCCTATGCGGGCCACTTTAGCCCGGGCAGCCTGGTCGCCGGTTACAGAAGCGACTGGAGCGGGATCGAAGGAGGACCACGGACCCTGCGCCTTTCTTACAGCGATATGCTTATGGCCAACGCTGCTTACGGAGGTAAGCTGATTTATGACAGAGCCGGCATCTATGACCAGTTATATCTTATGGGAACCTATTCCTATAACCTTAAAGTATCAGGTGATCACAGGGTACTATTAGCCCTTTCTGCAGGCATCTATAACAATACAATCAATTTCACTGATTATTACAATGATCCGAAATACAATCTCGATCCCGTAATGATCAGGGATGATGTTAGGTCGAAGATGAAATTCATGTCCGACTTTTCTGCAGTATATATCTTTAAAGATATCGAAGCAGGAGTAATGTTCGCTAATATAAATTTCGGGGATGCAAAGTACGAGGACGTCGATGTAACATACAAGCCCCTGGCAAATTATCAGGTCCACGCAGCATATCTTTACAGGTTCGACGAGAGATGGGCTGTTAATCCGCTGGCATACATCAGGGGAGGAAGGTTTATTAAGAATCAGGTTGGAATCTCTGCCAGAGTTATTTACCAGAACAATCTCTGGGCAAGCCTTTCTTTCAGGGATCCTTCTATACTTGGTTTTGGACTGGGAGGCAAGATTGCAAAAGGCCTGAGCTTTTCGTATAACTTCAATATGGCAACGGCTGTTGAGCTCAATGTCTTCAACAGCCATGAAATTGCAATCGGGATAATCATCGGGGAGCTTTTCAGACCGAAGGCTTCCGAGTAGGAAATGCATACCAACGGTATTAAAATTACAATACCGGGTCTTATGTACACGTCATAAGACTAAACAGGAGAAATATAATCCACGGACCGGTTTTCTGATCCGTGGATTTCCTGTTTAAAGTTAAATCGCTGGTTTCTATGTGAGAATGAAATCCTGAGAAACATCCTTTAACCTGGCAATATCAAGTATTTTCCTTTTTATGTCGAAACCGGAACTGCATTTTATTTTGCATGATGAGCAGCCTGCACAGGCGACCTCTGAAATTCCGGTATTGACCAGAGTATGCCATGCCTGAGGGATATTCCTGTATCCGCAGGCATACATATAGCTTCTCATAATTGCAGGAATATCAAGATTATGTGGACATTGTGGCAGGCAGTTTCGGCATTGCTGGCAGTAGAGGCCAGTCTCTGAACCGGATGCTCAAGCGCTTTCAGAATATTATCATTCATAACGGTCTCCCTCTTCCCTGCATAGGGGAAAAGGAAGAAATCAACATAATCAAGGCCAAATCTTTTAAGGCTTCCCTAAGCTTTTTTAACATAAGCTTCAGTATTGAAAGAATCCCTTATCTTACCTGTCCGGCCATCAATATCATCTGCCGGGACAGCCGTGCCTGCAATGAAAGAATCACGCGGCAGACCTTTGAGTCCCTGCCCGACAATGATTTCGTTGTTCCCTTCTCCATATTATGTTGCAGAAAAAAACATTTTTATTCCCGACTCATAAGCCGTTCTTATATATCCGGTATCAAGGGCGCCTGATGTTCCGAAGCTTAACAGGGGCGTCTTAATGCCTGTCCTTCCCAGTGTTCTTAAAGGCAATTCAGAAGGCGGCTGATAAAGAACCGAGGGTATGTCGTATGCTTTTGCAGTTCCGGGTATAAGTGCTGCGCCCGATATACCAAGGATGCTTTATTTAAGAAATTCACGGCGGTTGTCGTTTTTCATGGCTGTGGTCTTTTGGATTAGTTCTTAATGATTAATACAAAACATAAATTTCTTAAAATTATAGGAATGAATGTCAACAGACAGTAAAAATCTTATTTATGGTTTGCGCCTTCATGCGTAATCTTCCTGTTCATTGTTCTTAACCTGCTATTTGGTTTACTATCCTTTTTAGCGGTTCCTGTAGTTTCTCGATTTCAGCACCCATTCTTTGTTTACCCCCCAACCCCCCTAAAGGGGGGCTAATGTCTTGTATGTTAGTTTTTTAACCCCAAATTTAGGGGCAGGGGGGTAAAACACAAACTCAGACGATGGGGGTAAAACAAGAAACTCAAGAAGAGGGGTAAAACAAAGAATTAAGCCTAGCGGGGTAAAACAAAAAACCCGGACCAGTGTGGAATCAAACTATCCAATTTATACCTCTGCACTTTCTTTTATTTGACGCGTTGCAGAATTTCTTCTCGGGTGATGGCTGGTATTGATCATCTGTGTAAAGATCAGCGACATTATGCTGAAACCTGTCCCTAAAAGGAAGGGAAGTCTCCAGTTAAGCATCCATAAGAAGCCGCCGAAAACCGGAATGATGACTGCCGAAATGTGGTTTATCGTAAACCCTACTGCTGTTGAGGATCCCAGATCCTTCGGATCGGCAGTCTTCTGAAGATATGTGTTAAGACCTATTGAGAAATTAAAAAATATGCTGTCGAGAATGAAAAGGCCCACCACGATCCAGACATTGTTTATAAAGGCATATCCAAGGAAAAGTATTATTAGACTGGCGCTTTCGAGAGAGAGAACAATTCTTTCGCCATATTTATTCAAAGCCTTGGAAATCTGCGGATTCAGAAGATATGTAAGTGCATAAGTTATAACATAGATACCTGTTACTATCCTGAGTCCCAGATCATATCTTTCAACAAGCAGAAATATTGCAAATACAGTGAATATCTGCCTTCTGGTGCCGGCAAGGAAGTTCAGGACATAAAACAGCCAGTATTTTTTTCTTAAAACAAGCTTTTTGTTCTGATGCGGCACATCCTGCCTGACAGGATTTGAAAACAGCATAGTTATTCCGGAAGCCGAAATGAATACCCCCAGGATAACGAAGGTCCATATATATGGTACTAAAAATGAGAGGATCCAGATGACAAATCCCACAACAATATTGGCAAGCGCCCCATAACCCCTCAATCTGGCAAAGACAACCGGAGATTCTGTAGTGTTGAAATACTGTACAGTAAGAGATTTGTTTGTTGTTTCAAAGAAATGGAACCCGACCGACATGATGAAAGTCGAGATAAGCAATCCGCCAAATGATGTGAATATGCCTGTTATGACAACTCCAAGCCCGAGCAATACTACCGACCAGGCCGACAGGCGATGTTCTCTCATGAAAAGAAGCAGGTAAACCGCTGCAAAGGAAAGAAATCCTGGAATCTCTCTTATACCCTGAGAAATACCTATCTGAAAACCATTTACACCGACAACTTCCTTTGCGTAGTTTGTAAAAAGAGCAGTCCAACCCTGAAGACCCGCAGTGGCGCAAACTCCCAGCACAAGAAGATAGCGGTACATCGGATTCTTTTCAAAATTGTCCATAACACAATAACGAGTTGGCAAAAGTAGCATTAAATGCCATATATTTACATAATCAATATGAACCATAATTGATTACCCCAGGGGTAGCGGCTAAACGAATATGGAAATAATTATAATATCAATTCTTATCCTCCTGAACGGATTCTTCTCGCTCTCTGAAATTGCTTTGGTTTCAAGCCGGAAAACAAGGCTTGAGACACTTAAAAGCCAGGGAAGCAAGGGCGCTGCTGCAGCCCTCAACATGCTAAGAAACCCTGGAAATTTCCTTTCCGCCATTCAGACAGGCATTACACTGATTGGCATCATGACAGGTTTATATGGAGGGCTTGGCATTGCAGATGATATTTCGCCGCTTTTCCTTAACCTTGGGATGGCCACCGGACCGGCTGCTCAGATCTCACTTGCATTGACAGTTCTCCTGATAACCTATTTTTCAATAGTCCTCGGTGAGCTTGTCCCAAAAACAATATCTCTCAGTAATCCTGAGAAAATTGCTGTTGCCATTGCTCCTTTCATTCGCTGGTTCAGCATCATTTTTTACCCTGTTGTAAGGTTTCTTTCTTTGTCAACCTCTGCCATCGACAAGATGCTGGGGATTAAAAAACAATCACAGCATCTGACGGAAGCCGACCTGAGACAACTTCTCAAAACTGCATCGTCAGAGGGTGTCATTGAAAAGGACCAGAATCTTATCCATCAGAAGCTGTTTTATTTTTCCGACAAAAGGGCAAAGCATATAATGACACACAGGATGGAAGCCGAATGGATTGACATAAATATGCCGCCGGCCAGGCTGAAGGAAAAGATACTCAATTCGAGACATACAAGGATAGTCTGCTGCCGCGAAAATCTCGACAATTTCGTTGGGATCCTCAATGTCAGGGATTATCTTGCAGGATGTTTAAATGATTCTGTTCCCGACGTTTCGCGGCTCATCACTCAACCGCTTTTCATACCCGAAAGCGCTGACGCCCCGAAAGTCCTTAATCTTTTCAAAAAGGAGAATGTAAATTTCTGTGTTGTAGTAAACGAGTACGGGATCCTTGAAGGGATTATCACCCTTTATGACATTCTCGAAAATCTTATCGGAAGCCTTCCTGAAGAAGGCGTAATACCCGAACCTGATATCTTTGTACGCGACGACAAATCATATCTTATAAGCGGTGATGCACCTGTTGAGATCCTCGACAATGTATTCGAAAATCATGTCACTGACCTTGAGAACATCGATTATACTACCGTTGCGGGATTTGTGCTTGAACATATAGATAAAATTCCGGAGATTGGGGATAAGTTCACTTACAGGGATTATACAATTGAAATTGTGGATATTGACGGAAACAGGATAGATAAAATTCAGGTTTCAAAAAAATGATATTTGAGGAAACATTCGGGCTTATTAAAAAGGAATATCCCGGAGCCATAGACGGTCTTGCAATCGATGATGTAAAGATAGGGCCATACCTTACGGCTGTACGTTTGTCTGACGGTTCATGCGGAACTTCTGCTACATTATGCGACGATCTTCCGGTATGTGCTAAGGGAAGGAGGGACTTTGGCGATTTTACCCCTCTTAAAATAAAAGGACAGAAAGCCGGAGATTTACTTTTATCATCAAAAGAATCAGCATTGATATCAACCCTTAAAACAGCAGTGCTGAGTGCCATATCTTCTCAGGTAATCATGAAAGGGAACTACAATGTTGTTGAGGACTGTGATCCTGTTGAGATGCTGGGATTCAAAACGGGTGATAATGTGGTTGTTGTTGGCGGATTTCAGTCGTATATACGGAAAATTTCACAGACTGGATGCCGGCTGACAGTACTGGAAAAAAACGAAAATTGCCTTACCGGCGATCAGAAGACATTCTACATGCCGGCTGAAGAATACATGAATATCCTGCCCCTGGCAGACATTGTGATAATAACCGGCCAGACCATTGTGAACAGGACTATTGATAACCTTCTCGAGGGGATCAACCCGTCAGCGAGGGTCGTTATTACAGGGCCGTCATGCAATATAATCCCTGATGTACTTTTCGCCAATAAAGTCAGTATGGTCGGTGCTGTGAGAATTGTAAGACCCGATCTGCTTTTCGACCTTGTCAGTGAAGGAGGCACAGGCTACCATCTCTTTGAATATTCGGCCGCCATGAAAATATGTATCATCAACGGTAATGGGACACAGACTTAGTGAGAGATGGATAAAAGCCTCAATTGCAGGCACTTTGTGGGCGGCTTCGGAGATTGTCCTCGGTAGTTTTCTGCATAACCTCAGGGTACCGTTTGGCGGTAACATCCTGACGGCAATAGGTATTGTCATCCTCATATCCATAAGTTATGTCTGGACCGACAGGGGTCTTTTCTGGAGGGCCGGACTTATCTGTGCACTAATGAAGACCCTGTCGCCAAGCGCAGTGATCTTCGGCCCGATGATTGCAATTTTCACAGAATCGCTTCTCCTTGAACTCTCAGTATTTATATTCGGCAGGAGCATCCCGGGCTATCTCCTCGGTTCTATGCTGGCAATGTCGTGGAACCTGTTCCAGAAGATTGCCAACTATTTAATAATGTACGGATCAGATATAGCTCTTGTTTATTCAAACCTTCTGAAGATGGCGCAGAAGCAGTTGAATATCCAGACAGATATAGTCTGGCTGCCTATTATTGCCCTTCTCATATTATTTGCCCTTTTCGGACTCTTATCGGGAACCATCGGCATGGTTGTGGGAAACAGACTTCTTAAACAGTCAGCCCCGGAATTCTCAGCATCGGTTGTAAGTTCAGGCGGAGGCGATAAAAAAAAATCATCCGGAATCTTTAAATACTCACTGGCGTGGCTCGCAGCTGACTTATTAATCCTGATTTTTTCCTTCATCCTTTTGAACAGAGCAGCATGGCCATACTGGTGTGCCTTCATTACCGGGATAATAATACTATGGTCGTTAAGGTACAGGAGAGCATTCCGCCGCCTTTCGAAACCAGGATTCTGGATCTTTTTTGTAGTTCTTACCCTTGTTACAGCGTTTGTATTTACAAAAGCACAGGGCAGTGATAATTCGCTTATAGAGGGAATCCTTACGGGTGTTCAGATGAATTTCAGAGCTGCTGTGGTTGTCCTTGGATTTACAGTGATAGGCACTGAGCTTTATAACCCCGTAATAAGGAAATTCTTTTCAGCGACCTCATTCCGGAATCTTCCTCTGGCTCTTGAATTGTCGGCCGAAAGTCTGCCTGAATTTATCGCAGCCATACCTGATCTGAAAAGCCTGTTAAGGAACCCGGTATCTGTTTTCCATATGGTGATTTCGGGGGCCGAAAAACGCCTGCACGAAATAAAAACCAAACCTTCTGCGGGGAGAAATATCTTTATCATAACCGGACCGGTGGGAGGGGGGAAGACAACTTTTGCTGAAAATCTTATAAGGCTTTTCAGGGAAAGAGGAATTACCGCCGGAGGGATAATTTCAAGGAAGATAAAAACACCTGAGGGTGCTATAGGATACGATATTGTTAATATATTAACAGATGATCAGGTGCCATTTCTAAGACAGAATTCCGGCTGCGGGAATGAAAGGGTAGGGAGGTTCACAATCTGTAAAGCAGGACTTGATGAGGGAATAAGAATACTTTCGGAACTGGAATTACCTGATAATGGCTTTGTATTTATCGATGAAGTGGGTTTTCTGGAACTGCGCGATGAAGGATGGGCTGCAAGCATAACCAGGCTTCTAGAACGTTCTGAATACAACATTATCATAACCACCCGCCTGGCCCTGCTTGAACAGGTAAAGGAAAAATTTGGCATTCCGGATGCTTTAATGTTTAATATAAGCGAAGTTGATTATTCCGCGACAGCAAACACTGTTATTGAAATGACCGGGAATCGATCCCTGGTGAAATAAGCCCGGCATCCGGTTCACTGAACCACGACCACAAGATCCGGATATTGCGGGCATTTTTTCGAGACCACGGTATTTTCAAAAGTGATGTTTTCCAGCACAGGTCTCCATGTCATCCTGACCATGTTCCATACGTCCCTGTCGTTATTCTGGGAAAAAGAGTTCCTTATTATCATTTTTCCTTCGACCTCAGCCCAGGAATAATTATCACCATACCTGATACCGACTCCGTTTTTCAGGAACTTGCAGTTTTCGGCTGTTACCACATGATTTGGTGAGCTGAAGCCAAGTTCAAGGCCCTGTCCGCAGTTAGTAAATATGCAATTGACGAAAGTGTGGTTTTTCACTGCATTATCACCGCTCGAAAGAGCAGCTCCTTCATGGAAACAGGCTTCAAACCTGCAGTTTGTAAGGGTTATATCACCGCCTTCCGTATTGCCCGAATCGAGTCCGTCATCTTTTGCATACATAAAAGCAGTGTTTTCGATCTGTGCATCTGAGGCGCTGAGGTAAAGGCCATCATTGTCGTCGTCCCTGTACTCATTCGTATCATCGGGAAAATCGGTAAATATTGAATTTTTCAGGGAAAGGTTCGAATAATTAACCTGCCCCCCTGTTTTTGCTCTCTGAACAAGGATGTTGTTCAGGTTGAGCGTGGAATTTATCGGGTAGAATATCTGGCCGATATGATCGGTGATATAGCAGTGGTCAAGATCGAGAGTACTGTTTTCAGTATAAAACAATGCCTGACGGCCTGCATGACCCCATGTATAACCCGATGTATCATGGTATCCGCTTCGGCAGAATATTGTATGCTGTGCCTCAACGGTTCCGTTTGCAACCCTTGTTATGAATCCGCCCCAATAGGCTCCGCGACGACTGCAGGTGACAAGGATAGGATTACCTGCTTTTCCTGCAAATATTACAGGACCGCTTATATTTATGTCGACAGCTTCATCGATAAGAACCAGCGCCCCTTCGTTGATCACAAGCGATCCTCCCGGCCTTATATCAAGGTTACCTTTTATCCTTACAGGTGTGTTTGCCGGGATCTCAACCCTGGCATTGATAACGCCTTTAAGTTCAACAGTTGCTCCTTTTATTTTTGTAATCTGAACATTGAACTGCCTGCCTCCAATGGTAAACCTTGCCTGGCTGATTATTGAAGCAGAATTTATGACTACAGATCCTGCCCCCTGTTTTATATTGAAAGCCTTACCGGTAAGCTGACTCATTCCTTCACAATAAACCGGTTTGACCAGGCCCGATTCCTTAATATAGAAGATGAAGGGAATATCGGTAGTATCGGTATAGTGCCCCGGATAAACTGCTTCGATCACAGATCCTGAAGGCAGGGAACTCTTAAACGGTTCCGGAATCCATTCCCTGATACCCCATTCGGCGTTTTCCCTCTCTTCTGTCATCGTTGTGAAAAGGATTGTGTCGGTACTTTTACCCGTGACGTTATACCTGATGATCAGCTCATAAAATCCGGTCTCCTCGAATTTTATGAAATCTCCTTTTGCAAAATCGGTAGTCTGGCCATTAATTGTTGCAGAGCTTATAATATTTGTATCATTTAATATTGCGAAAGGAAGATAATAATCGGTTCTGGTTGCAAGTTCGGAGATATTTATGCTTCCTTCGGGTGGTTCTTCCGGAAGCCTCTCTTCATTTTTCCTGCAACTTATAAGAGATATAAAAAGAATCGACAACAAAATAGTTATCTGTCTCTTCATTGTCATTTAAGGTTTTTCCTGCTGTCAATTTCCCCGGTAATCCAGTTCCTGCGGTCCTTCAGCATCTGTCTTTTCCGGGCCAGGTTATCAAGGAACAGGCTCCGGCTTGTCGCCTGCACGTCATACTTCGACTGTGCAATAATGGAATCATTGTCATAAAACGGGCCGATATCCTCAAGTGTCATATCAAAAATCATGTCAATCCTGTTCAAATCGATTTTTTCCATAACCGACTTCAGGGTAAGGAGATATTTCTGGTAAAGGTATTCATCCTTAGCGATAATGTAATCGAGATCATCTTCAACTGAAAAGAGGAGCTTGTTCCCGACATCCGCGACAACATCTTCAACACTGCTATATTTTCTCGAACCAAATACTGTTCCGGTTGCCCATCCGTTGCCAATTTCGTGCGGTTCGTCAGAAAACAGGTCATCATAGTCCCATGGAAAGACGCCGAACACTTCTTTCCCGTTCTTCATCTTGCTGTAAAAGAATATCTCATCTGTATAATCACCGTTTTTAAGAAGCAGATCGATGCTCAGTTTTGTAAAATACTGCTCCAGATCGATATATGCCGAAAGGCTATCGAATAATTGTTGTCCGGAATATTCAGGTAGTATATTGTAAATATTTCTGAATCTTGCCTTGTATAGACCCTCGTTCTGCGACTGAACAGGATTTATATCGAACGATTTGATTGCATGGTTGTAACCGCGGCGTACCACACAGGAAGAATTTTCTCTTTCAATAAAGTATTCAACAGGGTCTTCGATAAAATGATATAGTCCCTGGGTATGTCCGTTGAGCCTTACCTCATTGAAGAAACTAAGAACGGGCCATAGTCCGGCTTCCCTTAATAATCCTGTGGCAACGCTGTTCTCGATGTAAGTATAATCGTAAACCATCGCCAGCAGCTTGAACTCTTCATATTTTCTTTTTGTTTCGGTGAACCGGTTATAAAGGATAATTTTATCGCCCATATTAACTCCGAAGCCTTTTCTTTCGAAATTAAGGGTATTATCTCCCCTTATCTCAAACCTGTCGATCAAGTATTCACTTCCGCCGTAATCAAGCCGGGGAAGCGGATCGGATATTTCATACTGTTCGCCGCGGCTCGAATTTATATGTTGCCTTTGTTGTTCCGTCACAATAAAATTAAAGACTCTGTTTTCCTGACCGGATGGTGGTGAAGGATCCTTCACACAACTTCCGGCAAGGAGAAGAATCAATAACACGACCGGGATAAGACTGATGGAGAGCCTGGTCATAAATTAACAACATAAGGATTAATCACTGCAATATTAGCTATTATGCCTGATATAATGGATTCCTGATATCAAATAGATATATGATTGATGTCGACACATTTTGTTGACTTCAGGCTCTCTCTCTTCAAAATTGAGAATTCTGTGTTTTACATTATCTATTTTCCTAACTTTATTCATCAAATTATTCCTATCAAAAGCATAACCTTCAATGAAAAAAATTCTGTTTGTTTTAGTTCTGATTTTACTGTTGCCGGACCTGTATTCGCAACAGCCTCCCTTTTACAACAACTTCACTGTATCGGTCTATGCCAGGGCTTATGAGGTCCGCGATATGGCCGACCAGAAGAAACTTCAGGAGACCTGGGACCTCATAAGCCAGCAGGTGAAAGTTGATAAAATTTACCTCGAGACTCATCGGGATCAACTTATAGTTGATGAAAAAACGCTCGAATCGGCGATTAAATTCTTTAAATCAAAAGGCCTTAAGGTTGCCGGAGGGATCACATATACTATCGATGAAAGCAACAATTTTGAGACATTCTGCTATACAAACCCCGGGCACAGGCAAAAGGCCAGGGAGATTGCCGAATACACTGCAAGGCATTTCGACGAGTTCATTCTCGATGATTTCTTCTTCACAAGCTGCAAATGCGATCTTTGCATCAAGGCAAAAGGGGAGATGAGCTGGACTGATTTCCGCCTGAAGCTTATGACCGATGCTGCCCGCGATCTGATAATCGATCCTGCAAAGGCAGTAAATCCGAAAGTAAAGGTTGTGATAAAATATCCGAACTGGTATGAGCATTTTCAGGGGCTTGGATTCAACCTTGATGCAGAACCCCGGATGTTTGATGGGATTTATTCAGGCACAGAGACCCGCGATGCTGTTAGCTCTGATCAACATCTGCAACCCTATGAAAGTTATTTGATAATCAGATATTTTGAGAATATTGCCCCCGGCCGTAACGGCGGCGGATGGGTCGATTCGGGAGGCGCTTTCTATATGGACCGTTATGCAGAACAGTTCTGGCTAACCTTATTTGCAAAAGCTCCGGAGATAACAATGTTCGATTACAGACAGCTGCAGTCAGCCCTGAGGCTGGGAACAAGAGCTCCATGGCAGGGAATGCAGACAAGCTTCGATTTTGATGCAATGGTGAAACCATATAAGGCAGCCGATGGAAGAATGGTATATCCTTCAACGATTGCAAGAGTTGCCGGTGTAACTTTCGAACAGGTCGACAAATTCCTCGGGAAACTTGGCTTACCGGTAGGAGTGATGAGCTACAGGCCCTATAATGCAACAGGGGAGGACTTCCTTCAGAATTACCTCGGGATGATCGGAATACCAATGGACATTTCACCGGTATTTCCGGCTGAAGGTAAAATGATACTCCTTACCGAATCGGCAAAATTTGATCCGCAGATAGTCCAGAAGATAAAGGAACGCCTGTGGGTCGGCAAAAATGTTATGATAACATCAGGACTGCTCAGGGAACTGCAGGGTAAAGGGATAGAGGATATTGCCGAGATTAAATACACCAACCGTAAAGCGCTCGTAACTGATTTCAAAGCAGGGTGGGGGAGGATGGTAAAATCTCAGCAGGAGATCCTGATTCCGCAGATTACTTATCTTACAAATGATTCGTGGGAAGAAGTTTCAGCAATAAAAGGCACTTCAGGATGGCCAATGCTTCACAGGGCACAGTATTCAAAAGGATATCTGTATGTCCTGACAATTCCCGATAATTTCTCCGATCTCTACCAGCTTCCTGTCGAAGCCCTGAACAGGATCCGCACTGTAGTATCACAGGATTTCAACATAAGGCTTGAAGGACCATCGCAGGTAAGCCTGTTTTGCTACGATAACGGCACCTTCATTGTCGAATCATTTCTCAATGAACCAGTTACTGTGAAAATTGTTGCTGGTCAGCCTGTTGCATCTATCGAAGATCTTCTTTCGGGAGAGACAAACCAGGGAACCCTGCTTCCGGCAATGCCATTCATGAGAGTCCAGCCGGCACCCCAGCGCAGCTTTGAAATAACACTCAAACCCCATTCATACCGGGTGTTTAAAACAACCCCCGGCGCCAAATAACCAGCACCCAGCACCCAGCACCCAGCAACTGAATAATTAAATTCCAATCCACAAAAATAAACAACCATGACAACACAATCATCACGCAGAAAATTCATCAGACAGATTGGCGGAGCATCCCTTTTGCTTGCAGCCGGCCAGGTGAAAGTAATAGGTTCGGAAAGTACAGGAACACGGGCTTCTAACCGGGTATATCCTGTTGGCCCCAACGACAAGATAAGAATTGCCACAATAGGAATGGGCATAATGGGCAATGTCGACACCGACTCAGCATTGAGGGTTCCGGGAGTGGAACTTGTCGCCGCCTGTGATCTTTACAAGGGCAGGCTCGCCAGGGTAAAGGAGAAATACGGCAGTAATGTGTATACAACCCAGGACTACCGTGAATTAATTAACAGAAAAGATATCGATGCAGTTATCATTGCCACCAGCGATAACTGGCATTCAAGGATCACAGTCGATGCACTTAATTCAGGCAAGGCAGTGTATTGCGAAAAACCAGTCGTACACAAGATAAACCAGGGCCTTGAAGTAATTGCAGCACAGAAGAAAACCGGGAAGACCATGCAAGTAGGCAGCCAGCGTGTAAGCAGCATTGTTTATGCCAAGGCAAAGGAGCTGTATAAAGCAGGATCGATAGGCAAGCTTAACTGCATCGAGGCTTCGTTCGACAGGCAGGATGCACTGGGAGCATGGGAATATACAATGCCGACCGACGGTTCGCCACAGACTGTTGACTGGGACCGTTATGTGGAAGGTATGACGAAAATGAGCTGGGATCCGAAGAAATTCTTCTGGTGGAGAAACTACCGCGATTTCGGAACCGGTGTCGCAGGCGACCTGTTCGTTCACCTTCTTTCGGGTATCCATCTTATGACTGACTCTGTCGGACCGAAGACAATCTTTGCCTCAGGCCAGCTGTGTTACTGGAAAGACGGACGCGATGTTCCGGATGTTATGACAGCCATCATGCATTATCCTGAAACGAAGGAACACCCTGAATTCCAGGTGATGCTTAGAGTTAACTTCGTAAGTGGTCAGGGCGACAAGGGAATAACACGTTTCATTGGCAGTGAGGGTGTAATTGAAATGCTCGACAACGGATTCAAGATCACCAACAGCATAATGTCGAAAGCCACAGGCATAGGAGGATGGGATGCATTTGACACTTATCCGAAAGCCATGCAGGAAGAACTTATGAAACAGTATGATCAGAAATGGACAGATGAGGATAAGAAAAGGCCCGTAAAACCTGAAGTTAATTATGTTTCCCCTGAAGGCTATGATGAACATCTTGAGCATTTTAAGAATTTCTTTGCCGGTGTAAGGGAAAACAAGCCGGTTGTTGAGGGTCCTGAGTTCGGATTCAGGGCAGCAGCCCCGACGCTTGCATGTAACGACAGCTATTTCCAGAAAAAGATAATAAGCTGGGATCCTGT
>CAZWHC010000004.1:0-340681 GCA_964633505.1 uncultured Rikenellaceae bacterium
ACAAAATCCGAGAGATAATTGCGTATAAAACTTATTTTGAGGACTTTCTACAAAAGCAACCAATTAAGGTTCAGAATAAGATCTTTAAGATTTTGGAAGCTATAGAAACTTTAGAGATGATTCCTGCGAATTATTTGAAACTCATAGCCGGGACTAAAGGACTTTATGAGGCAAGAATACAAATTGGAAGTAATATTTGGCGGGTTTTCTGCTTTTTCGACAGTGGACGATTAGTAATTCTTCTTAATGGATTTCAGAAGAAGACGCAGAAGACCCAAAAAAATGAAATTCAAAAAGCAAAAAGGTTAATGAATGAGTACTATGAAAGCAAAAAATAACAAAGACATTTCGACCTGGACCGAAATAAAAGATCGGGTATATGGTGAAAAAGGAACTGAACGTAGAGACAAGCTTGAGAGAGATACTGAGTCATTTAAAATTGGACTCTTATTGAAGAAAGCAAGGGAATCACGTAATATGACTCAGGAAGAATTAGGCCAACTCATTGACAAGAAAAGAACATATATATCAAGAGTTGAGAATAATGGTAGTAACATCACTTTGAGCACACTATATGAAATAGTTGAAAAGGGACTTGGAGGAAAGGTAAGAATATCAATAGATGTCTGATCTGTAATATATTACGCAGCATAACAAACGGTATAGGTCATGGCTGTAATTTGTCTCTCATCCACATTTCAAAACATAAGATAACTCATCAAAGGGTGCCAGGAAACTGCCATCTATCCGCCACGCCCCATACCGTCAAACGTTATGGTTAATTGATAACAGCTGAGCACATTAGACAGCCACCATGACAACTAACCATAACAGAAAAAGTCTAATTATTAGATTCATTTTCGTAAATAAAATTGACTTTGATATTTGACTATCGTAATTTTGATAACTGACTATATATCTGATTTATAAATTAATAGGAGTAATAAAACTCAACTGCCATGAAAAAACTACTTCCCTTGTTAATTCTGAGTTCTTTTTTACTTCAATTTTGCACAAACAACAATAGTAAGATTAAAGATGGGAGCCAAATAACACTTAGTCAGTATTTTGACACTACTGGCCGAAACGATATTTCATGGGGTGGAATTAAAATGATAAAAATATCTACTCCTAATGGGGATTTTAATGTATGGACAAAACGGACCGGAAATAATCCAAGGATTAAAGTATTGCTTCTTCACGGAGGACCTGGAGCTACTCATGAATACTTCCAATGCTTTGATAGCTTCTTTCCAAGTGAAGGATTTGAATATTACTTTTATGACCAATTAGGTTCATATTACAGTGATCAACCAGATGATACTTCTTTATGGAAAATAAACCGATTTGTCGAAGAAGTTGAACAGGTCAGAAAAGCTTTAGAACTAGACTCTACAAACTTCTACCTTTTTGGTAAATCATGGGGCGGGACACTGGCTATTGAATATGCACTTAAGTATCAGCAAAATCTAAAAGGTCTGATTATTTCAAATATGACCTCTAGCACAAAAGCATATAATGATTATGTAAACAATGTACTTGCTCCTCAAATGAATCCACAAGCATTAGCAGAAATTAGAGAGATCGAAAAAAATAAAGATTATTCCAATCCAAAATACATGGGATTACTTCTCACTGAATTTTACACAAAATTTGTATACAGATATCCTGTTAATGAATGGCCGGCATATATATTTAAATACATGGAACATTCAAATGATAAAATCTATAATCTAATGCAGGGACCAAGCGAATTTGGGGTAACAGGTACATTACTAAGTTGGAATAGAGAAAATGATTTAAAGGAGATTTATGTACCTACCCTGACAATAGGAGCTAAATATGACGAAATGAACCCTGAGCATTTGAAGTGGATGGCATCTCAGGTAAAAAATGGCAGATTTCATTTTTGCCCAAATGGAAGCCACTATGCCATGTATGACGACCAAAAAAAATACTTTGAGGGCTTGATTAAGTTCATTAGAGATGTAGATAAGGGACAGTTTGAAAAAAATAACAACTAACCATAACACGGACGGTATAATTCATAAGCTCGTCACGGTTTTTGCATTTGCTCCTGCTCCTTTGATAGCTTAGTAATAAATTATACCGCGATCGCGCCAGTGCCCGCAAAAAAACTCTGTGTACCTTGACTTGTTACCTGCTCTCGAACAGCCTTGTACCGCGACACTCGTATAACTCACAAAACTTGTACCCGGAAGGCAAAAACCGCGCCGTACTCTCCTCGCACCGTGACAGTTTTGTGGCCCCGCTGGCGCGGGGTACCAGGATTCTGCCCGGATGTTTCGTCGAGTAACGCTTACGCAATTATACCGCCGGGCTGTTATGCAAAATTTAATAACCCGAAATCTTAAACATATATTAAAATGATAACTATTAAAAATTTTATCTTATTACTAACTACAGTGTTAATTATTGGCTGTTCAACTGATAAAGGCAAATTTCTTGAAATAAAAGGGAAGGTGGTTAATACTGACACCAAATCAATCCTTTTAATAAAGCCAAATCAAGATATGAGGTTTGATTCATTGATTGAAATTCCAGTAGTAAACGGAATGTTTTATTATAAATCAAAACTTGAAAATCCTGAAGTCGTTAGTCTTTTTCTTGGAGAAGCTAAAGAAAATGGTGGCGGAAGTTTTATGCCATTATTTTTGGAAAATGAAAAGATTGATTTAACAATACATTCTGAAGAAGAGTTTGACAAAAATATTGTTAACGGTGGAAAACTAAATTTACAATACAAAAAGTATAAACAGAATTTTGAAGCTGAATTTAACGATAGAATAAAACCTCTTCAAGACAGTATAAGTGCATTATTTGAGAAAGACGAATATAACAGCGACACAGTTAAAGCACTTTTAGCTGAATTAAGAGATTCAAAAAGTCAAGATAAGAATATAGTTATTTATAAAAAGATGGATGACCTGAGAAAAGCTGATAAACATTTAAGTTCAAAAGCAAAAATATTGGAAGACAGGCTGAAACCTATACACGAGGAACAAAAAAAATATCAACAAGAATATATAGAGAATAACCCAACACTTGTGTCTTATTCATTCTTATTGCAAGACCTTATTTATAACAAAGAAAACGTTGATATTCCTTTAGCCAGAAAGAACTATCAAAAACTATCAAAAGCTAATCCCAATCATCCATACAATGAATTAGCTTTAAACTTATTAAATGCTATTGAGAATATTAAAGTAGGGAAAAAGTATATAGACTTTTCTGCGCCGGACTTAAATGGAAATATCGTAAAACTTTCAAATGAAATCAGTGGGCAAATAGCAATATTGGACTTATGGGCAACTTGGTGCGGACCTTGCATTGCGAAAAGTAGAACGATGGTTCCACTATACAACGAATATAAAGACAAAGGATTTACAATTGTTGGAGTTGCGGGCGAGTTTAAAAACACTGACAGATTAGTTAAATTCTTTGAAAGGGAAAAATGGCCTTGGCTAAACTTGGTTGAACTTGATGAACAAAATAATATTTGGCAAAATTATGGTGTTGAAGGGGGTGGTGGTGGAATTTTTCTAATTGATAAAAGCGGAGAGATTTTAGCTGTTAATCCAACAGCAGAAGAAGTTAGAAAGGAATTAGAAGATAAATTAAAGTAAAAACCTTGCATAACATACGGTATAGTTCATGGCTGCTCTTGAAACGACCTGAGCTTGGTACTATTAATTTAATTCTCAAAACCGTGAAAAGGACATCTCCTTTAACCGCCACGCCCCATACCGTCAAACGTTAGCGGTCAGTGATCAGAGACCCCGACTAGATTTTAACAAAAAAATCATAGGTGAAATGAAACAATACTTTTTGATTTGTATTTTATCATTTTGGATAAATTTGCCTTCCCTTAATTCCCAGCAATTGGGGTATATTAATGGCAAAGTTATTGATTCGAAAAGCTCAGAACCAATTTCTCATGCTACGATCTTACTTAAAAACTCGCGAGTAGGAGTCTTCACAAATGCTGAAGGTGATTTTAAAGTCTTAATGAATCCACGGTTTCAAAATGATAGTTTGATCATAACCTCAATTGGCTTTGATAGGTTTTCAATTGCTTTTAAGAGTTTGAAAGTTAATGACCTTAATACGATTAAATTGCAGTCTGCAACTTACCTTGTAAAAGAGGTGACTGTCAAAGCACGAAAAAAACATTTTAACTCAGTAACTATTATTAACAGAGCACTTCAAGCTATTAAAAAGAATTATCCTGAAAAACCTTTCAGCCTTGTATCATATTATAGAGACTATCAAAAGGATAGCAGTGGCTATCTTAATCTTAATGAGGCGATAATCCAGACTCAGGATGCCGGTTTTTCTTATGCATCTGATAATAATCGTTATAGACTACTTGATTTCAGAAAAAATACAGATTTTAAGCGAGTTAATATTTCTCCATATTATTACATTCCAGAATCGGATCATTCTGAGGACTCTTATAAGAAAATGCCTATGGCATTAGTCGGAGATCAATTTGGAAATGAGTTATTTATACTACTTGCACATGATGCAATTCGAAATTATAATAAAAAGGAATTTTCCTTTATCGATACTCTCACACAAAGCTTTATAAAGAATCATAGGTTTTCAACCCCTGAGGGTATTTCTAATGGAAATATAAGATTACTCAAAATCAATTTTGTCGCAAAACCAAATCTGATTGGAGACATTTATTACGTAAATGGTTCCATTTACATCGAACCTGGCAATTATTCAATTCACAAACTCGAATATGCAGCTTCATATCTTGACAGTGAAAAGAAGAAACATGAGATATATAGAATTGAAATTGAATATGGACATGAATCTACAATAGAATCTAAAATGTACCTGAAATATATATCTTTCAATAATACTTTTAATATACCAGATTCAACTGATAATAATTACTTTAGGATTTTAAGATCACAATGGAGAACTGCAAACCCTTACTCTGATTTTCCTCCTGATTTGACCATTGAATGCATCTTCAATAAAAATATTGACCCT
The DNA here is from genome assembly GCA_964633505.1 of uncultured Rikenellaceae bacterium. Taxonomy (GTDB): domain Bacteria; phylum Bacteroidota; class Bacteroidia; order Bacteroidales; family VadinHA17; genus LD21. Next base: position 5,029 of record CAZWHC010000004.1, read on the forward strand.
GTTTCTGCGATGAAAAGGGCAGAATTTGAAATAAATATTGGCAAAAGAAAAGCCCACATCAATAATATTAGAGTTGAGGGATCCATTCTATATCTAACTTTAAGAGATGACAATTTTCGTGGAGAAACGAACCCTGGCTCATGCAAAATAAATTTTCAGAACTTGAGAGACATTAATGGTAATTTGCTTAATAAAAAAAGGGATATTGTTATTCATCAGTACAGAGAGCTTTTTGTACAAGAATGTAATGAACTTTTAAGATTTCAGAATGATTGTACAATTCAATATTTGCCTCTAGAAAAAAACTGCATTTCTCACTCAACTGATGCAAGTCGATTCTGGATGAACACACCTTTGAAAATAAATTTCTAGTGACCTTAATAATTCACCGAACCGCTAACACGGACAATAAAGGTAAGTTGTTTCCCGAGTCCTCGGGACAGGTTGTCACGGTTTTTGCCTGGCTACTGCATCCAAGACAAAGTAGTAATGCGAGTCGCACCCGGACACGCTCCTTTAACCGCTACCAGCTTAAGTGCACCCAGACAAATTAGTGCCTTCGAAAAACCCTGTACCGCCGTCGCTGCGCCAGTGCTGTTAACCAGCTAACAACACCGGGACTTATTCTCAGCCATCAACCATCATCTGTACCGCGACACCCGTAATACTCAACAAAGCTCTGTACCTTGACGGCAAAAACACGCGCCATACCCTCCTTACACCGTGACTGTTCCCTGCCTAAAGTACCAGGACTCAACCCGGTGCTTCGTCGGGTAACTCAACCTACCTTTATTGCCGAGCCGTTAGGCACAATTGAAGGATAAAACCTGGACCTTAGAAAAATTACTTAAATTTCAATAACTTTGTGATCTGATGAAAACAAGGGATCAAATATTGGACTTCCTCTCCCGAAACAAGAAACTGTTTCGAGACAAATACCATATTAACAGGATAGGACTATTTGGTTCATATGCCCGAGGTGAACAGAATAACAAGAGTGATCTCGATTTACTTGTAGAATTTGAGGAAAATACTCAAGATCTTTATGAGCTTAAGATACAGATCAAAGAGTATTTCAAAAAACATTTAGGCCTTGATGTTGATATCTGCAGGGAAAAGTACATTAAACCCAGGATTAAAAAAGCTATTCTAAACGAAGCAATATATGCAGACTAAGGATCAGCATTGCCTGGAATCAATCATTGAGGCAACAGACAAGATCATAGATTATTCTTCAGGATTAAATTCTGCAGATGAATTCGACAATGATCATTTAATTTTCGATGCTACAATGATGAATTTTGTGATCATTGGAGAAATGGTAATGAAATTATCCGATGACTTTAAGGATTCTAATCCTGAGTTGGAGTGGAACAAAATCAAAGGATTCCGAAATATAGTGGTTCATGATTATTTTGGAATTGATGCAGAGGAAGTCTGGCAAATTGTTAAAAATAAGATTCCTGATCTTAAAAGAGACATAACTAATCTTCTTGAAAAATCATAAAAACAACTGTACCTGACAAACGGTATAGGTCATGGCTGGCATTCGATTAACACCAGCATCTGAATACTTAAGAAACCTCATCACCAACCGACCGGGATATCTCCTTAAGCCGCCACGCCCCATACCGTTGAACGTTAGGGTTAATTGATTCTGCTCCTGCACAATAGTAATATACTCTATCAACTAACCCTAACTCCAAAGATCTATTCATTCAATTAAAGATTATGACTACTCAAGAAAAATCGAATTCTGGATTATCAACCAGCCAAAATAATCTGGTTGATAAATATGAAAGTACTTTTATTTCCGAATGGAAAACAATCTTTAAAATTGGGGGCATTGCAACTTGGATCATAATTGCATTAGTCCCAATTCAAATGTTTTTCTTTATAGCTTTTCCTCCACCAAAAACCGTAGAAGGATTTTTTGCTCTTTTTCAAAATAGTTGGTTTTTGGGACTCGCCAGTCTTGACCTTTTTTATCTTCTGTCAAACATTCTTTTAATTCCAATGTATTTGGCTCTATTTTTTGCTCTTTACAAAACCAATAAATCTCTGATGACAATAGCCGTTATTATTGGATTCATTGGAATTTCAGCTTTTTTTGCATCAAACACTTCTTTCGAATTTATTACTCTAAGTAACCAATACTATGCTGCTATCTCAGATGCAGAAAAATCAATTTTCCTATCTGCAGGACAGACAATGCTTTCAACTTATAAGGGAACTGCATTTGATATCTATTATGTCCTTAATGGTCTTACACTCCTAATCTTATCATTAGTAATGTTAAAATGTGATACTTTCAGTAAAAAGACTGCCAACATCGGAATCGTGACTGGAATTCTCATGATTATTCCGACAACTGCAGGGATCATAGGATTAACATTGGGGATTGCATCACTCATTCCATGGGTAGTATTTTCATTTCTCGTGGCAAAAATATTTTTTAAACTTTCGAGTGAATAACATGATACCTTTAATATCCAAAACGGACAATAATTGTAAGTTGTTTGTCACGGTTTTTGCTTTTGCTCCTGCTCCCAAGACAATTTCGTTATGGGTGTCAAACCCGTACACTCTCATCTGCACGCAATAAAATTTTTGCACCATGACAAACTTCTGGCTCCGAGACAATTTGTACCGCGACACTGCGCCAGTGCCCGCCCCCAACTTTGCAACCGGGGATAAATTCTCGGCTCCGATCTAACTTATACCGCGACCACGCCAACACACAATATATAATTTGTACCATGACTGCAAAAACACGTGCCCCCGCTTACGCTTCGCTGCAGCGGGGCAGGCTCCCCCTCCTTGCACCGTGACATTTTCCGGCTAAAGTACAAGGATACTACCCGGTGCTGTCGTCGGGTAACATAACCTCCCCATATTGCCGGGCCGTTAGCCTTAACTCGTGGCCTTGTGCACAGATTTCAATCCCTTGGCTTCCTGCTCCTAATTAGACAATTGCAGAACCCAGATAGATTACTGACAAAAGCATAAAAAAAATTTGGATATCTCAATATTCTGTAATAACTTTGTAATTACATTATAAATGATTAAGTCATGGAAGTATCAGTTGTAAAAATTGGAAATTCGAGGGGGATAAGGTTCAGCAAAACCATTATCGAGAGATATAATATACGTGATACTGTAGAAATGATTCTGGATAAAGGACATATAATCATCAAACCACTTTCAAGGCCTCGTAAAGGTTGGGATAAAGCATTCATAGAAATGCATGCAAACGGTGATGACAAACTCATTATGCCAGACATTTTCGAAGAAGAAAACCTTGAGGAATGGAAATAAGACAGTATCAAATCATTCTTGTAAACCTTGATCCAACTATCGGTAGCGAGATCAAGAAAACAAGACCTTGCGTAGTAATCTCACCCGATGAGATGAATAATCACTTGAGGACTGTTGTAATAGCCCCGATGACAACAAGTTCTAAGAACTATCCCACACGAGTTGAGATAAAACATGACAACAAAATCGGCTGCATAGTGCTTGACCAGATCAGGACAATTGATAAACAGCGAATTCTCAAGGACCTAGGAAAACTCTCGAGACCTGAGATTAAAGAGGTTAAAGCAATCATAAAAGAGACCTTCGTAGACTAGAAAATAAAATAAAAAGCTAAGGCTAATACTTAGGGCTTCATACGGTGCGTAGCGCCCAGTTATGAAGCCCCGGTTGAACCAAAATCCGTACCTGTGTCCTCTATGGTATTATGCCCACTGGTACAACACGGACGGTATAATTCATCAGCTAGTCACGGTTTTTGCTTTTGCTCCTACTCCCTTGACAGCTTTGTAATAACTTATACCGCGATCGTGCCAGTGGCCGCTATGAAACTCTGTGCACCTTGACTTGTTACCTGCCTCCGATCAACCTTGTACCGCGACACTCATAAAACTCACAAAACTTGTACCTGAACGGCAAAAACCACGCCATACCCTCCCTGCCTGCAGGCAGGCAAGCTTGCACCGTGACAATTTTATGGCCCTCCCGAGTACTCGGGACGGGGTACCAGACCCGAGTACTCGGGGTGAGAGAATTTAGTCAAACACTTTCAATCAATATGAGAAGAATCGCTTTAATAATCATCTTAACTTATTCATGTCTGACTGCAAACGGACAGAACAAAGTTGATAATTACTCTTTTATGAAACTTTATGTAACAAATGACAAAGGCGAGGTTCTTCTACTTGGTAGCAAAGATAGCTGGGAAATAACCGGAGCAAGGTATAATGATACTTTATCAATTCATGACTTTGTTAATTGGATGGCTCAAAGGATGGGGATTAAAATCATTAACATAAGACTGCGCGGTTTATTGACTTTTCATTATACCTACAGGACCAATCCAACACTGATGCATTATTATACTGCTGATTATAAATGTGGTGATCTGGTTTTACCTGATGGATGCGATGAAATCAAATGGGTTAAGAAAAATGAGACACCGAAATTGATACCATTTGAGGAAATGAATATGATTATTCAGAAAATTAACGATTGCGATTACCTGTTCGGGGGATCATTTGGGATTACGAAAGATTCAATAACACAAAAGAGGTATAGTAAAGTGATTGAACCATTTTACAGGCTCAATTAATAAACCAAGACAAGATACTACATCATGATCGGGGACAAAAATGGCCTAAAACATAACACAGACGGTAGGGTTAATAAGCTTACTGAACCCTGCCGCAGGACAGTTATGGCAAATTTTTAGCATCCCCTGCCATCAGTAGAGATTTGATAAATTCCATACAAAAACACTACCTTTAAACCTTCGGGCTCTAATTTTGTTTATTAAGCATCTTGAACATGAGATAGCATTAAATGTCAAGGAATAAAAAACATATCGTCTCGATAATCCTGGTCATGATACTCCTCATGCCAACAGTGATTAAGCTCGAACACCATCATGATCATCATTGCAACCATGATCATGACAATAGATCAATAACTCTTTTTGAAGAAAAGTGCTTTATATGTGATTTTCAGTTCTCAACTTTTATTAGCAACGAATTTATCCCTTACACGGTTAGGTTTGATTATGCAGAACTTAGTACAAACCAACATACATCATTTCAATACTTAAATAACTGTAAGTACTCATTTCTGTTAAGAGCTCCTCCCGTTTTACACTTAGCTTAATTCCACCATCTAACTAATTGTAAAACAAATATATTAACAGAATGAGAAAGTTATTCTTCTTATGTGCTTTCATATTGTTATTTTATGATATCTATGCACAAAACCTAATTAAAGGTAAAGTAACGGATCAGGACAATCTCCCTCTTTCAGGGGCAACAATCTTTCTGCCAGAACTAAATAAAGGAACAATGGCAGATAATAGTGGGTTTTATAAATTATCAGGTCTGCCTTCAGGCAAGATAAAGATTCAGTTTTCATATATTGGTTACACAAATAAAATCGAGACCATTATAATTCAAAATCCAGAAACTGAGCTGAATGTATCACTGGAAACAACAACTATCAGAACTGAGGAAATCGTAGTAACGGGAGGATATAGCTCAACTCAACATGAAAATGCAATAAAAATTGAAGCCCTTAAACTGGATTACACGGACATAAAGCCAACACCAAATCTTACCGAAATAATTACTAAGATTCCAGGTGTAAACATGATCTCAAAAGGAAGTGGTGTATCTAAACCGGTTATCAGAGGACTTTCAATGAATGACATATTAGTGTTAAATAATGGCGTCAGATTCGAAAACTATCAGTATTCCGACCATCATCCTTTGGGAATTGATGAATTTGGAATTGAAGACATAGAGGTAATTAAAGGACCTTCTTCTCTTCTCTATGGATCAGATGCTATCGGCGGGGTGATTAATTTTATAAAGGAAAAACCGGCTCCGATCGGAACTATCGAAGGTGATTATAACCTGCAACTATTCTCGAACACTCTCGGAATCAGCAATAATTTTGGTTTAAAGGGATCATCACAGCATTTCTTTGGAGGGATAAGATTAGGCCAAAAATCTAATTCCGACTTCATTCAGGGGGGCGGAGATTTTGTTCCAAATACAAGGTTTAAGGAGTATTCAATCAAACTGAATATGGGATATACGGGAAGATCCGGGACATTCAGACTATTTTACGATTATAGCAGACAGAATCTTGGACTGGCAGAGGAGGAAGCCATAGAGGCAATAGCAAAAAGGGGCAGGAATCCCGAAATATTTTATCAGCAATTTAATACACATTTGCTCTCAACCCAGAATAAAATATACCTGGGGAAAATTAAAATGGATATTAATTCTGCCTATCAGAACACAGAACTCATTCATTTTGGAGAACCATCTCTCTATGAGATTCAGATGAGACTGGCAACACTAACCTATGATGCTAAATTATATTTACCATCAGACAAAAACTCGGAATATATTGTTGGATATCAGGGTATGTATCAAAACAATCTTAATCTGAACGATAGAGAAACGAAACTATTACCAGATGCATCGATATTTAACAATTCGATATTTTTCCTCCTGCAAAAAACTTTCTTTAACAAACTGAAATTTCAAACCGGACTCAGATTTGATGATAAATCGATTAATACCATAGCTTTAGGTGACCCAGGACAGCCAGATTACCGGGAAGCGCTTGACAAAAAATACAATAGCTTTAGTGGATCGCTAGGTGCGACTTATTCAATTTCTGAAAAGTTTCTGTTAAGATCTAATTTTGCTTCGGCATACAGGACTCCTAATCTTGCTGAACTGACATCAAATGGCCAACATGAAACCAGATATGAAATTGGAGATGAGAATTTGATCCCGGAGAAATCTTATGAAATTGATCTAAGTATGCACTATCATGTAGATAATCTGACCATTGACTTGGCAGGATTTTACAATAACATCAACAATTATATTTTCATTTCTCCTACCGGTGATACCACAAGTAATGGAATATTTATCTATGACTATCAACAAAACAACTCATATCTATATGGCGCTGAAGCTGGTATTCATTTTCACCCTGAAGTGATGAAATGGCTTCATTTTTTAACAACATTCTCCTCAGTAACAGGTAAACAGAAAAACGGATCAAATCTACCATTCATTCCGGCGAAAAAAATATACATGGAACTCAGAGCTGAAAAGGAATCTATGGCCTTTCTGCACAAAGCATTTCTGATGGTTACCTCTGCAAGTGTATTTAAACAGGAGAATATTGCTTCAGAGGAAACTCCTGCCAATGCATATACATTAATGGATCTCTCTATTGGTGGACAAATAAAAGTAAGGGATCAATATATTTCGATTTCTCTTGGGGCCACAAATATCTTTGACAAACAGTATATTGATCATTTATCAACATTAAAGGAAGTGGGGTTCTTCAATCCTGGCAGAAATTATACCATGACATTGAAGATACCATTCATTATCAGAAAAGTTAAATAAAAAACGTGCTATAACACGGACGGTTTAATAAGCTTCCCGCGGAGCGGGACAGGTTGTCACGGTTTTTGCTCAGCTCCTGCACCCTAGACAAATTTGCAATGGTTCTTGAACCCGGATACCCACATTCGCTCCGCTTAGGTGGGCAAAGCGCGTATCTGCTCACAATTAAATCTTTGCGCCTTGACAAATTTCTGGCTTCAAGACAAATTGTACCACAACACTGCGCCAGTTCCCTTTTGTAACATTTGTTACATTTTGATAGCTTCGTTCCATCGAATAGCTTTGTACCGCGACACGCGTTGTCCTCACAGAAAATTGTACCTGATGCCAAAAACCGTGTCATAACCTCCCTGCCTGCCGGCCGGCACGCTTGCACCGTGACAAATTTCTGACCCGCCAGTTGGCTGGTACCGGGATCCTGTCCGGTGGGGTGTCAGGTACCACAACGCCCACGCGGAAGCCTGGCTCCTCTCTAAAACGGCCCTGTGGGCTGTTTATTAAAGCTCGGCCCTATTGCCGGGCAGTTATGTTGCATAGGTATCACCGATTTTAATTATTTTCATACCTTAAAATTCCTTCTATGAAACTACTCATTATTGGAGCTGGTGCGATTGGATCAACTTATGGCTATTTATTGTCAAAATCTGGAAACCAAGTTTGCCACTATGTAAGAAAATCCCGATACGATAAGCTCAAAGATGGGATAAATGTCGAGTTATTAGATGCCAGAGACGAAAAAAAACCAAGAGTAATTGAGGATCTTTATAAAATTGATTTAAGAACAGATTTTAGTGGACCTCTTGACTATGATTTTATCCTGGTCAGCATGAAACATGGATCCCTCGATTCGATTCTTAAAAGTTTAAGGGACAATAATGTAAAAAATACTATTGTATTTTTTAATGGAATTTGGAGAGATGTAAGCTACGTAAATGATTATATTTCATCAGATCAATACTTGTGGGGATATCCTGTAGCCGGAGGAAACATGAATTTTGAAACCAATCTTTTAAAAGCGGCATTACTTGACCATGTGATATTAAATGAAATTAATGACACTAAAACAAAAAGACTAGAATCCATTTCCACTACGTTCAAAGAGGCTTCAATAAAAGTAGAAACCCCATCAAACATCATCCACTGGATTTGGATTCATATGGCTATAAATGCAGGAGTTATAAGTACATGCCTGAAATATGGGAGTGCCTCAAAGTTCATGGATTCATTAGATGGATTAAAGGAAGGTATCATGACTATAAGAGAGACATTGAAGGTTGCCGAAGCAAGGGGTGTTAACCTGAGGCAATTTTCAGGTGAGATTAACTCATTCAAAATACCCACCTTCATTTCAACCAGAATAATGAAGAAATTATTTCAAAAGAATATTCCTGTCAGACAAATAATGGAGCTACATAACAACCTTGATGATCTATATGAACTTTGCACTGATATTTATAATTCAATATTAGAATTTAATATCAAAGCACCTCTGTTTATTGAAAAATCAAAATATTTTCTGAATCAATCGAAAAGAAATAACAGCAATTAATATTACAGGTATGCTGCAAAGGTGTCTCAGTCATTATTAAAAATTAAAGTTTAATTACTCATCTATGAAAGTGCTTGTTATAGGAACTGGGGTAATCGGGACAATTTATGGTTGGGCTCTTAATGAAGCCGGTCTCGATGTAACTCACCTCGTCAGGACTCTTAAACCGGATATATTACAAAAGGGAGTCAATATCGATATCCTGGACGAAAGAAAAGGCTATAATAAATATAACCAGACCAATTACCAAATTAAAATAACTGACAATCTTGACAATAAGGGAGATTTCGACCTTGTTCTCGTACCAACAAATTGGTATCAGACTGAAGCAGCCCTGAATTCGATTGTGCCCAAATGCAAAAACTCCTTCTTTTATATCCTGACCTCAAACTGGACTGGAACCGAAATGTTCGATAGAGTAATCCCAAAAGGCAGATTCATTCTTGGATACCCTGATGGCGGAGGGACTATTAAAGATGGACTTTACTGGACAAATATTGGGCCTGAAATACATATTGCTAAACCAAATGAGGAAAACAACCAAGGATTTGAACTAATTAAAAAAGCATTTGCCAAAGCAAGCATTAAACTGGATATTCAAGAAAATATGCTACACTGGCTTTGGGTACATAATGCCGGATCAACCGCAATTTCTTTAGCATTTCAGAAACATAAAAACGCAGAGAAATATCTCACGGACAAAGACTTACTTAAAAAATCATTTCTTGCTACTCGCGAATGTCTTGATTTGTGCGAAAAACGAGGAGCTTACTCAAATAAATATCCTGAAATATCAGCTTTCAAATGGCCAATGTTTTTATTGATACCAATGTTCAAATTCAACTTCAGACACAATGAGAGTATGAAAAGGTATACTGCACATGGAGAATCAATGCCAATTGAAGACATTGCCAGTAATTATTATGATATCTTAAAATCAGCTGAAGAGTTTAAATTAAACATGCCAAATTTTCAGGATCTTGAATATCTCTTAAAAACAAAATAATTCATTGCACCCCTACTTATAATAAATAAACCACGAAAGCATAACACGGACGGTGCTAGGGTCAATAAGCTTACTGAATCCTACTGCCAGGCATTTATGCTTAAGCTACAATACGTTACGAAAATGAGACAACATAGACAATAAAAGGACAAAGTTTAACTCCATAAAAGTAAATTGAGGACGAATCAAATGACATGCAATTCGAAATTTTAAAATTTTTAGCGCACCATCAAGACAGTAATAAAATGATTTTATGATAAATCCTGCCCATCTAACGAAACTGACAAAAATTATTTTGCACAATTTGATACAAATTCCTTATTGACTTACAAAAAAATTAACTATAAAATTGGGGTATAGAAATGAGTAATACTGTTTATAAAAATTCAAAAAGTAAAGAAATCATACAAAACTTATATGACAAGCAAGTATCAGCGTTAAACATAGATTTTAAAGATATATTCGTAGATACAAGATTTGGGGAAACCCATCTGCTCAAGACTGGAAATCCAAACGGAAAGCCCATTTTACTATTTCATGGGGGAAACAGCACCACCCCATATTATTTAAGAGATTTTCTAAGCTTAAAAAATGAGTATCTGATATATGCTGCTGATATAATTGGACATCCCGGTAAAAGCGCTGAGACCGTGTTATCTGCTAAAAACTTAGAATATGGTGTATGGGCATCGGATGTAATTGATGGATTAGAATTTAAGCAAATGATTTGTATGGGTGGTTCTTATGGAGGTGGTGTTTTAATGAAGCTAATGTGTGTTGCACCACAAAAGATATCAAAAGCAGTTTTGCTTGTTCCTTCTGGATTATGCAATGCTTCAAATGCCAGCATAATATTTAGTATGGGAATTCCAATGATTTTATATAAAATTACTCAAAAGGGAAAATGGTTAACAAAAGCTATTCTACCTATGGTAATTGATGAAAATGAAATTGATGAAAGTACATTTGAAATGGTTAAATGTGCCTTTGATAATGTACGTGTTAAAACAAGCATGCCGAGTGACATAAAATCATCTGATATGAAGAGTTATAAAGCCCCAACCTTACTTATTACGGGAGAGGAGGATGTCTTGTTCCCGGGAGAAAAGGTAATTTCAAGGGCAAAAACAATCATACCAAATTTGAAAACATATTTGATGAAGGGAAATGGACACATATGTGTTCTGTCTTCGGAAAGAAACAAGAATATTTTAAAAATGATATCTGAGTTTTTAGCCGAATAGTTTTCCGTATGTAGAGAGTATTATATGTTTTTTTCAAAGCATTTTTGTAATAAAGCGACAGCACAATGAAATGCAGATTAAAAAAAGTATATATACAGAATATGTACAGATTGACACTCGAAAATGTGAAGCTTGCTGGAAACGCCTGGAAAAATGTGTGAAAAACGTAATTGGTAAGGTAAATATGCCCTGGCATAAACATGCAAAATTTGTCAAACCTGAAGCATGTACCGGAGGTTTAAAATGCATTAATATATGCGAATACAATGCCTTTTCGAAAATTGATAAAGCAAATCAATAGAAATTACATGGAAGACAAAAATGAAATTAATTTAGGAAGTGTACAGGAAACATTATTACTTCCATTGTGGGGAAGAGCAATTGAAACACAAAAACAAAAACCTCTTCTGGTGGATAGAAAAGCTGTTTCCATAATAAATAGCATATCTTATGATTTTACCACAATTTCAACGAATATCATGAATTTGTCCAGGCTTTCATGGATTGCAAGAAGTATCTACTTTGATAAAAAAATAAAAGCATTTATCAACCTTTTTCCAGAAGCTTCAATTGTAAATATTGGCTGTGGACTTGATACAACATTTGACCGGGTGGATAATGGAAAAATTCATTGGTATGATCTGGATTTACCGGACACTATTGAATTAAGAAAAAAATACATTTCAGAAACAGACAGAAGGAAATTCATATCTGCATCAGTATTCGATACGAATTGGTATGAGACAGTTGAAAACAAAAGTTGTGTTATGCTTCTGATTGCCGGTGTGCTTTATTATTTTGACGAATCTGAAATAAAAAAACTGTTTAATAGCTTCCATACCTTTCTTCCAGGAGTAGAAATTGTTTTTGATTATGCTTCCAAATTAGGAATAAGCGTATCAAATAAGAAAGTACTTGAAAAGGGAGGAATGGATAAATCTGCTTTTTTAAAATGGGGTATTAATGAAATTAAGGACATAGAAAAATGGGCTGATTATATTAAGCTAATCAGCCACGAGCCTATGTATAAAGAACATAAGAAAAACTATTCTTTATTTCATAGAATTGGCATGGGTATAGCAGATGTAATGAAAATAATGTCATTAGCACATATAAGGATAGATTGATAAAATATAAAAGTACTAACGCCCAACAGGCAGTATAGCAAATAAGGATTTCAGTGGTATGCCAATGGTTATCTCCCGCTTCAACTTTTTGTGTAACTTGATAGAGAATCGTCCGCAATCCCTTTCTGGCCATAACGCTGTACGGTGGGTGTCAATTTTACAAGCTCATAAATTACAATTTCACTAACTTAATATACAATGAATAAAATAATAATTATAGGGACTGAACCGCCCTGCCCGAGATGTGGATTGCTTGGAAATATTATCAAAGCGAAGGTTGAACAATTTCAAATAGACGCTGCAGTTAGGCATTTAAGCTATTTAGATGAAGAATCAAAGAAATTTGCAGAAAGTATCGGATTAGAAACTGGAACTGCAAAGGATGTGGCCAAAAGACTTAATTTGGAAATTGACAAGGAAAAACTTGCTTTAAAACTGCAAAGTAAATCAGACAATTCTAATTCTGAATATATAGCGTACAATAATTGCAACTGGTCCTATGAACTGGATGAGTTTTTGAGACCCTATGAAAATAGAGCAAAGGAAGTAGGAATATTAATGACTCCCATTTTAATAATAAATGGAAAATTGGTACATCAGGGAAGTGTACCAAGTATGGAAAAAATAGATGAATGGTTAAGAGATCTTTAAATATAAACAACTGTGCATAGCGTATATAAGCCATTGTGACCGCTGGTTTGCGAAGGTTAGATTACTTGGTTAACTTGTGGTTACCAGATGACGAAGCTCTCCGGCAACGCAACGGCTAAAACTCACGGCCGTTAGGCAATATACGGCACAGTTCTGCCTGACTATTAAGTTATTACTACAGTTAAATACAAGAATATAAATCCTTGAATTATAAATAACCCTGCAAAAAGGTATGCACCTGGAGATATTTTACTTAAATAAAAATAACTAAATGCAACTCCAACCCAGATCCGAAGGCTATATCAAATTCACCCAAATACTTTAAATATGAACGCAAAAGTTATAATTATTATCTCGTTCCCAATTCTGTATGGACTCTTTGAAATTTTCATGAGCCTTAGGGGAAAAGTCAAAAGAGAGATCTCAAAATCAGGTGACAAAGGAAGCATTTGGATTCTCATACTTGCTATTTCAGTCGGATATTGGCTGTCTTTTATTATTGCTTCTACCAAAATCGGCAGGATTTATCATTGGAACACACTTTTTGTCATTGGATCAATATTGGGTGCGATTGGACTTATTATTCGGGTTACTTCAATATTGAAACTTAAACAACAATTCACATATACTGTAACAAAAATCGAGAACCACCATTTAATTGATACAGGGTTATATAAATACATCAGACATCCTGGATATCTAGGTCAGCTGATTATCTTTCTTGGGATAGCAACGGCATTATCCAATTGGATTTCCATTTTATTAATGATTATACCTGTATTTGGTGGATACATCAATCGTATTAGAATAGAGGAAAAATTTATGACTCAACAAATGGGACAGAAATATATTGACTACCAAAGCCGGACAAAAAAGCTGATCCCTAATATCTTCTAAATCAGGACTATTCTTGCCTAAATAGAAAAAATGCACCCAAACATAACACGGACAATGCCGAACTTAAGATTCTACCAATTTCAAGCTATCTTTACAATACAAACTTTGCTATAATATGACTGATATCGAAATCATTGACCTCACGCCAGACAATATTGCAGATTATGGTGTTTGTGGATACAAAGACGTTGAAAAGCATTTGGAACTAAGGAGAAAGATTGACTGGTTCAAGGAGTATTATCCAAAAGGATTAAGAATAAAAGCAATTCTGTCAAAGAGTGGCGGAAATCAGGGTATGCTCGAGTATATCCCTGGCAAATATGCTCACAGACCTGTTGATGCTGATGGTTATATGTTTATACATTGCATATTTGTTGGCTTCAAAGCACAATACAAAGGGAAAGGTTATGCTTCATCTCTGATTGATTCCTGTATTCAGGAAGCAAAGAATCTTAATATGAATGGTGTTGCAGTGGTTACCAGAAAGGGATCATTTATGGCAAACAAGGATATCTTCATTAAGAATGGATTTATCACTGTTGATTCAGCAAAACCGGATTTTGAGTTATTAGTTTTAAAATTCGATAAAGCTGCAACGGATCCAAAGTTTAAAACCTTCTCCCTTGATAAATACGATAACAGCCTGACTATAATGCGCTCTGCACAATGTCCATATTCGGTAAAAAACGTGGATGCAATACTCAGGACAGCAAAAAAACTTAAAATAAAAGCTAATCTGATAGAAATAGAGGATTCTGAATCGGCTCAACAAACACCATGTGCTTTCGGGACTTTTTGTATAATCCTTAATAATGAGGTAATAAGCCATCACCCTATCAGTAACACAAGATTTGAAAATATTATGGCCAAAAGATAAATTAGATAACCCAGACAACAACATAGCAGACATACTATACAGGTAATCACACCCAATCCCTTACCGGCCATATTGTCAACCGTTGTGCAACATACTATGAGACCCTAACCATAAGATTATGATAGAAACAAAACATCTGACCAAAAAATTTGGAGACTTTATTGCAGTTGATGATTTAAATTTATCAATTGAAAAGGGAGAACTATTCTCACTACTTGGATTAAACGGAGCCGGTAAGACTACCACTATAAAGATGCTTTCCTGCCTGATTCTTCCTTCGGGTGGGAGTGCTAAAGTTTTAAACAAGGATTTAATTAAAGATTCTCTATATATTAAGCAAAGGATAAATGTATCGCCTCAGGAAACCGCAATTGCCCGAAACTTAAATACTCAGGAGAACCTTGAAATGATTGCGGGCATATATGGCATCCCAAAAAATGTAATTTCTGGCAAAGTTGAGGAAATGATAACTTCTTTTAATCTTTCTGAAGTCCGCAGGAAAAAAGCCAGATTGCTTTCAGGAGGTATGCAAAGACGTTTAAGTATTGCATTGGCATTAATCACAGACCCTGAAATATTATTTCTTGACGAACCCACATTGGGATTGGATGTAATTGCCCACAGAGAGTTATGGAGTAACATTAAAAAAATTAAAGAAAAAACCACGATCATCCTTACAACACATTATCTGGAGGAAGCAGAAGCCCTTTCGGACAGAGTTGCAATAATCAAAAAAGGAAGAATTAAGGCTATTGGCACAGTTGCAGAAATCCTATATCAGACCAATACCAGTAAGCTGGAGGATGCATTTGTTTTACTAAATGAGGAGGAGAAGACAATATGAAATATATCTATTTTGCCCAACGAAATTTCAAAGAAATCATAAGAGATCCCCTGTCATTGATTTTAGGGGTTTTATTACCAGTATTCTTTATTTTGTTGTTTACTACAATATCAAAAAATGCTCCAATTGAGGTTTTTAAGCCACTAAACATTGTACCAGGAGTAACAATATTTGGATTCACATTTATTACAATGTTTTTAGGGGGATTAATTGCAAAAGATAAAAGCACATCATTTTTAACCAGACTTTTTATCTCGCCACTTAAATCAAAGGATTTCATAATCGGCTATTCTATCCCGCTTTTGCCATTTTCTCTTATTATTGGCATAGCGTGCTTAATTATTGGTGTATTAGTTGGTCTGCCTGTGTCATTGACATTAATATATACATTAATATCTTTCATTCCATACATAGTATTTTCAGTATTTATTGGAGTTTTCTTAGGAATAGTGTGCAATGAAGCTCAAATTTTAGCCATAGGGAATATTTACATTATAGCCAGTGCATTACTTGGCGGAGCATGGATGGATTTAAATATATTCGGTGAAACTATTAAGCGTATTACGGAATTTTTGCCTTTTTCCCATGCAATAGAGTTATCGAGAATCGTATTGTCTGACAGGCAGGAAAGTATTTGGATTCATTTAATAATAGTATCAGGTTATGCGATAATATTTTTCTTTTTATCGGTATACTTTTTAACAAGGAAAATGAAATCTGATAACAAATAGAATGAATAAAACACCTTGCATGGACGGCAGGTCGTTACCAACAAGCTTAATTTGTAAATAAATATGACAATTGAAACGGCTATTGATATTAAAAACACACGCCGTGCAGATCTGGATTGGCTTAGAGTCTTAACTGTACTTTTATAAGTGCCATTCCATTGCGCTTTAATTTTTATCCTTGATCCTAATCAAATTATGTAAGAATGAAACCAAAACCCGGAAAAGAGGTCCTTGATGAAATGAGCAAAAATCCCAACAATTGGAAAGGAGTAATATATTTTAATCGAAAGGATCGAAGATTAATGGTACCCAAGCAGAATCCTTCATTAGGATGGACATTGAATTTCGCAAATCCTTATTCTTATTATTCACTTATTCTATTAACGTTAATTATCGTATTTATTTCATTATTAGCATAATAAACATATATGACTTTTACCTTTTGAAGTAAAAACATGACAATTGCAGAATTAAACAAAGAGCTTTTAGAAGCCTATACAGTTGACAATCTTAATAAGATATCTCTTACTCTTATAAACTTATTCAAATCCAAACAATATTCTATTCTTCAAAAAATTGCTGAAATGTTAAGCGATTCCGTAGATATTGAAATTACTAATGATGGAAAAGGATTTTCCAGATTTATGATGTTATATCATCCTGATCGTGCCAGTTTCCATATAAATGAGATTAATAAGCTTACGGAACGAAACAATTTCAGTGACCTGTTAAATTATTCACACATATTGAAGTTAGAGCGTATTGAGGAAATTGCTTCTTCATTAAATAGTTATGAAGATATCGACTATGCGCCTGTTTACGATTGGGATTTTGAAACTGAAGGTTTCAGTATTGTTTATGATAACGAACCAATTGAAATCATTAAAACAAAAACCAGGACAAAACAAATTGGCTATACTTTTTATGATGCAATTAAATTAAGAGAATATGGGCACACAGAGATTGAATATCCGTCATTTTACCTTGAAGATATTGAAGAGTTCGAATTATCATCATCCGATATTAATGATCTTGACGGAATTCAGTTTTGCATCCATGCTATTACAATTGATCTGTCAAACAACCGGATATCGGACCTCTCGCCTCTAACCGGACTTACAAATCTTGAAGAACTTAATCTTTCTGATAATCAGATTGGTTTAATTGATGATTTAAGCAATCTTATTGGACTTAAGAGTGTTATACTTTCCAATAACTTTATTGAAGATATATCTCCCCTATTCGAACTTGAAAAACTCGAATATGTTGATCTTACAGGTAATAACATTAGTCCTGAACAAATTGACAAACTAATTGATCTGGGAATAACTGTGACATTTGAAAATTGAAAAAATGGATGCAACCGGTAACCCGAATCAAGAAACAAACGGACATTGCCCAAACTCATAAAACTCATCAATATTTTTGGCATTGCGACAAAATATATACTCCTGACTTTTACCCTTCGACTGCAACTTCAAATCCGCCGTATGCTAAACGTTGCATATCGAATGGCATTGAGAAATCCTTTGCATCCTTATATTTCTCGCTCATCTCCTCCATCACCTTCTTATTTACTTCGTCTCTATGTTTTTTTGATTTAAATACAATAAAAGAAAACCAGACATTTTCACCAGGCCTGGAATTTGCCAATAAGGTGAATTCAAGAGGTTTTCCTCCACCGGAATCCCGTGTAGTTAAGTCATCACCCTTGCATTCAAAGTATGAAAGCGCTCCGTGCTTCATCCATGAATTTCTTCCTTCTTCTGCCATTTTAGTATATTCGGCTACCTTGTTGTCAGGTATAACCAAAACAAATCCATCAACATATTTTGCCATATCACTTTCCTCCTTACTTTTAATTGGACTTTTGAGCAATGCTTTTATTTTCAGATAAACGTCAGAGACATAAGATTGTTCATCCTATCAGAGAGTTATCTACCCAGGTGAATAATAACTTTTACCTTCCCTGTCGCTTTGCCTGTAAGCTCAATAAAGAACAGATTTATAGATTGGATATTAACCTTTTCGAACTGCACGGACGATCAATAAACTCACCATCCCTCCCATCATTTTGGGGACACAATCATAACATACACCAGAACGTTAAAGACCATTGTTCTTAGAATGGAGACTGATTTCTCAAGGGAAAATTATCACAAATTCAGGGAGGGTATTATTATTGTTTGCTATTTAAAATCTTTTACATTAACTTTGCCGTGCAAAGTACTTTTAATTTCTAATTTATAAATCAACTATGAAGATTAAAATATTATTTGCGGCTATAGTGTTGATGGTACTGTCTGTCGATGGAAAAAGTCAGACATTTGATAAAGCCAGGCTTGATCAGTTTTTTGATCGGCTTGCCGAAAAGAATATGGCAATGGGGAGTCTGACAATTGCCAGAGATAGCAAGGTTCTTTACAACCGTTCTATTGGATACAGCCAGATCAACGGGACCGAAAAGAAACTTATAACTGAGTCGAGCAGATTCCGGATCGCTTCGATCGGAAAGACCTACACCGCCGTTATGATAATGCAGCTTGTAGAGGAACAGAAACTGAAACTGAGCGATACCCTTGACAAATTTTTCCCTCAGATTCCGAACGCCAGCAAGATCACGATCATGCAAATACTACTGCATCGCAGCGGCATTCCTAACCTGAGTCGCGAGTGGGATCCACAAAGAAACTGGGCGAATGGCATAACAAAGGATGAAATGATTGCCCTGATTACCAAAGCCACTCCGGACTTCGAACCGGATACAAAGCAATCTTACAGCAATTCAGGCTATTTCCTTTTAAGTCTGATCCTTGAAAAGATAAACGGCAAAACCTACGCAGAAGCCCTCAATGACAGAATCATCTCAAAGATCGGACTTGCTGATACATACCTCGAACCCGGGTTCATTGATGTGAATAAAAATGAGAGTCTTACATATATTCAAACTAATGGCGACTGGAGGCAGGTACCGGAAACTCATCCAAGCATTGCTTACGGTGCAGGACAGATCATGTCGACTCCGGACGACATGGTCAAATTTATTCAGGCACTGTTCGACGGAAAGTTAGTGTCGAAAGAGAGCCTCAAACAGATGGAAACGATCAGGGACGGGGAAGGTTTGGGGATGGTAACCTTTACATTTGCCGACAGAATCTTCTACGGAAATACCGGCGGAGGCGATAATCATGGATCATGGTTGGCATACCAGCCGGAAGAAAAGTTGGCAGTCGCCTATACTACCAATGCAAAGATTTACCCGGTAGTTAAAATTGTGAGCGGAGCCATCGACATCTATTATGGCAGAGAGTTTCAGATTCCCACTTTCGAAACGATAGCAGTCAGTCCGGAAGTTCTGGACAAATACGTTGGGATCTATTCGAATTCCGAAGCTCCGGTAAAATTTACGATTTCCAGAAAAGACGCAGTGCTTTTAATTCAGGCAGGCAATGAATCTCCGACCATGATAGAGGCAACGGCGCCCAACAGATTTCAAATGTTAGGCGGAAGTGTTGTTTTTGAATTCGATACAGCAAATAAACAGATGCTTATTAAAAGATCCGGCGGTGAACGAATATTCACAAAAGAAAACTAAAAAACTAATCCCCGGAGTCTGGTAGGAAAATTATAGGAACAGCGTTTGCGGATCTGGCGGTTTATTATCTTTAAAGAATTGTTTCCGCTTTATGCGGCAGGTCGTAAAGTCTGCCACTTTATCTGGAAATTTTCCGATATTGCAATCGTTATATTAAAAGAATATGTTCGATATAAGAAAAATTCAGGAACAGGTTATTTATACTGCTGTAAAGAATTCCAGCAATGAAGAAACAGCACTTCGAATTGTTGATAATCCTCATGAGGACAACCCGGTCTGGGTAAAAAATACGATGAAAAGGCTGGAGGAAAAATTCGATTCCGCAACTGTCAAAAATATCAGGATGAACTGCCAGTGTGGTTATGGGATGGATGAAAAACTGGCGTTTGTAAAAGAACAGATGGCAGTTTCCTCGAATCTGGAAGAATTTGGAAATCACGAAAGGGCAAAAGCCGCAGGACTTTCGTTCAGTAATGGCGAATTATTTCTGATGTTCGCATTTTGTCCCTGCCCAATGCTTGCTGAAGTCGAACGCTTAGATTCCAAAACATGGTGCCAATGCACAACCGGTTACAGCAAAGTGCTCTTCGAAAAGGCATTTGAATGCAATGTCGATGTAGAACTGATCAAAAGCATAAAAGCAGGAGATGAGATTTGTCTGATGAAAATCATCCCGCTTGGTGAAGTCAGATTTTAAAACAGCCGGGGCGTCTGTAGTCAGGCTGTGTGACATAAACAAGATAATGGCATCCTGCAGGAAAAGAAATATGTGGAGAAAAATTATTCTCAAAAAAGCCATCCTATTACAATTGCTGTTTTGTTTTTATGCTCAGGGACTTGATGGTCATACAGGCCTGACAAAACAAAACAGAGCGCTCATCAGAGAAATCAAGTCGCTTGATGGATTTGTCACACTCTGGAAATTCAATGAAGAGCCAGGAAAAGCCAGAATTGGTTCAGGTCGTGAATTCCAATTAAAGGAGGCAGATGGCATAATTCAAAGAATAAATGAAGGTCCGCTTTCAGGGTATTCAATTTTACTTGATGGAACCAACTATTTAACCCTTACCAGTTCACAAACCGGTCGGCTTAACATATATGGAGAAAAGAGTGAAGTAACACTTATTGTCTGGATAAAATGGACAGGTGAACAAACCGGCTTTGCAGGCGGAATGTGGAATGAATACCAGGATGGAGGGAAAAGACAATACGGCCTGTTTATTTCACTGCCTCATTATAATGGAAAGGATCAGGTTTGCGGACATATTTCCAGGACAGGGAAACCCACACCTCCCTTTCCATATTCAATCGATTATTCGGCAAGCAAACAAAAAGTACCGAAAAATGAATGGTGTGCTGCAGCATTTACGTACGACGGAACCTATATAAAATCATATTTAAACGGAGTATTTGAAGCCCGTGACCCCGAGTTGATAAGCAATACCACAGGATTCGAAGGGTATCCCGATGGCCTTGTCCAGTCCAAGAATCCTTATTATTTTCCATATGGTATTGGAAACAACGGATCAGATTTTACAGTCGGGGCTGTTCTGCTCAGGTCAGGTATGGGCAATTTCTTCAAAGGACTTATCGGAGGAATAGCCGTTTTTAACAGAGCATTGTCGGAAGATGAGATAAAGAGCATCTCACGGATCAATTAGAATTAAATCCATTTTAAATCATAAAATCTGCCCTGAACAGTCGTATCATCTTTAATTAAACCTTTTTCCCAGCTGTTTGTTGAAGATTTATTAACTGGTTTAAAGGTGAGAAAGATAATTGTATTGTCCTTCATTACATTGGATGGTGTAATGCAGGCGCCGGGAGGACCTGACGAGGATACGTCAGGCGGTTTCAGTAAGGGTGGATGGGTTACCCCCTATTTTGACGAGGCAGCAGGCAAGGTGATGGAGAAGCAAATGAAGCCTGCCGATCTTCTTCTCGGAAGAAAGACATTTGAGATCTTTGCGGGCTACTGGCCTGAACATGAAGCAGAATGGCCTGGAATAAATGATGTTACAAAATACGTTATGTCAGGGACACTGAAAAAGACAAGCTGGGAAAAATCAGTTATAATTAGTACCCTGGCTGATATCGAAAAGCTCAAAAATTCAGAAGGTATCGATATTCAGGTACATGGGAGCAGTGAGCTTATCCAGTTGTTGCTTAAGCATGATCTTGTTGATGAGTTCTGGCTTAAG
Source organism: uncultured Rikenellaceae bacterium (assembly GCA_964633505.1). Lineage (GTDB taxonomy): Bacteria > Bacteroidota > Bacteroidia > Bacteroidales > VadinHA17 > LD21. The sequence continues at coordinate 27,211 of CAZWHC010000004.1, forward strand.
TTCTTTCCGCTGACTCTTGGCAATGGGAAAAGATTGTTCGGAAGAGGCACTATCCCGGCCGCATTTACATTAACTGAGAGTATGGTTACTCCGGCAGGTGTGATTATTGCAAATTATAAACGAGCCGGAAATGTAATCACAGGCACTTTTGGAGCTTAAAGCGGGTTTTAAGGTGCGAATGCCCTACCCTGTTTTAATTTTTAATTGTAACTAAGAAAGCAGCTTTTTAAGCTGCTTTCTTAGTGATTCCGGGGCGATTCGAACGCCCGACCCACAGCTTAGAAGGCTGTTGCTCTATCCAGCTGAGCTACGGAACCAACATTTCAAATTTACTATACTATCCCGATGTTACGGGATTTTTTATGTTCAGCTCCACCGGAATCTCACGTTTCGAACACCCGACCCATCCCGAAGTCTCGGGATTGCTCTATCCAGCTGAGCTACGGAACCAACATTTCAAATTTACTATACTATCCCGATGTTACGGGATTTTTTATGTTCAGCTCCACCGGAATCTCACGTTTCGAACACCCGACCCATCCCGAAGTCTCGGGATTGCTCTATCCTCCCGATATTATTCGGGATGAGCTACGGAACCGCATAACGGGTGCAAAAATATAAATTTTTTCGAAAAGGTTTCAGACTGACTTCATATAATTTACAAGTCCCTTTTTATCGATTATCTCTTTAAGCTTTGCCGGCAAAGGCTCAAACGTGAAGATATTCCCGCCTATATTTATCTCGCCCTTTTCAAAGCTGACAGTTACTTCCTGCCCCGGTTCGTAAGCTTCGACAGCTTCTTTGTGAACGATAAGGGCAAGCCCCTGGTTTATCGACGACCTGTAAAATATCCTGTTTACTGATTTCACAATAACAGCCGAAATGCCTATATGTGCAAGCCCGACAGAAGGATGTTCCCTTGAGCTTCCGCATCCGAAATTGTCACCGGCAATAATTATGTCTCCCCTGGCGGCATTCGAATGGAAAGAAGGATCAAAATCTTCGAACAGGTAAGGTATTATTGATCCGGGATCGGAACTCAGGACGTTATATGTATGTTTACCGGCAAACATCTGGTCGGTATTCAGATTATCAACATCGGAATAATTCCAGATATTCCCGTATTTCCGGTTCTCGCCCTTACCAATCACCGAAGTTGAACTCTGAACAACGGTGAAAGGATATTTTTGATGTCCGGAAATCCCCTCAGGACCTGTAAGTACCCCTGCTACAGCCGACAATGCAACTGTAATTGGTGAGGCGAGATATATAGAGGCTTCCTTATTGCCCATCCTACCGATGAAATTCCGGTTGGCTGTGGAAATAACCGTATGCCCGCTGGCAGGAATTCCAAGTCCGGTACCAAGGCAGGGCCCGCATGAAGGGGGAAGGATATTTGCTCCTGCTTCGATAAGGTCGGCGATTATCCCTTCCTTTATTCCCTGAAGAAAAATCTGATCTGAGGCGGGGATGACATTAAGCTGGAAGCCTTTTTTTATCCTTTTTCCCCTTAGCGCTTCTGCTGCCATCCTCAGATCCTCTATCCTTCCATTTGTGCATGTTCCTATAAGTCCCTCGTGGACTGGTATTCCTGCAACTTCCGCAACAGTCCTTACATTATCGACATTATGCGGGACAGACACAACAGGTTCTATTTCAGCGAGGTCAATATCAATTAATCGTGAATAATCAGCTCCTTCGTCAGCCCATACCGGATTGCAGTTTTTACTTTTCGCTCCCAGAAAATCAAAAAGGATATTGTCGGGTGGAAAGACAGCGTTTTTTGCTCCCATCTCCGAGGCAAGGTTTGCTATTGTCATACGGTCAGAAACTGAAAGGCATTTAATGCCGTCACCATGGTATTCAACCGACAAATAATTCGCACCATCTGACCCAATCATCCCAATTATCCAGAGTGCAAGATCCTTTGCGGTGACTCCTCGCTGCAGCCGACCTGAAATATTAATCCTTACCGATTCGGGAACCCTGAACCATGTTTCTCCCCTCTTCCATATTCCCGCCGACTCGGTACGGTCGATCCCGGCTGCAAATGCATTGAAAGCGCCTGCTGTCGAAGTATGGCTGTCGCTGCCCACAATCAGCATGCCGGGAAGGGCGTGGTACGACATAAGCTGATGACAAATGCCTTTCCCGGCATCATAGAACTTTTCAATTCCCTGAGCGGCGACTATATTCCTTATCTCCTGATACTGGTTTGCAAGCTTTGAATCGGGCGAGGGAGCATTATGATCGAGTACTACAAGCATTTGTGAAGGATCAGCCACCCTGTCGCCTCCCATTTTCTGAAAAGTCTTGTAAATGCTTGCCGTATTATCGTGTGTAAGTATTATATCGGGTCGTGCAAAAACAATTGCACCGGCGGGAGCATTGAATATCTTCTCTGCGAAAGTCATTGGTCTCATAAATATCTTCCAGGATTAAAAAAGGCCTCCGTTCTTATAAATCTCGTACTGCACCTCCGGAAAGGGTTCTGCAAAGACTGAGGTATCAGTTCTGAGGTTGGTTATTTCACCTGATAGTATATCAATTTTAATAATCTCCCCGCTGGTCAGGCCCAGTTGAGAGATGTTTGAGCAGGTTATTACGGGAAGCGCTGCATTTATTGCATTTCTTTCGTAAATAGCCCCGAAAGATACGGCAACAATTGCTGAAACACCAAGAGATTTGAAGCAGTCGACAGCCTGCTGGCGTGAGCTTCCCGACCCGAAATTCCTTCCGGCCACAACAATATCACCTGGCGATACCTTCTTTGAAAAATCCTCATTACCCTCAAGGTTATCAAGTGTGTACTGACCCATTTCACGTATATCCGTTATTGCCAGATATCTGTTGTGGTATATCATGTCGGTATCGATGTTATCCTTATTTATGAGCCATACTCTCCCCTGAATGATCCTGTCCTTTTCCGGTTTCCCTGGTCTTTCCTTTTTAACAGTCTCTTTTTGTGCTGTTTTCGCGGCCGGTTTGAATTCAGCAGGTTTATCCGGAATATTTCCCGGATCGGTTATGAAGCCTGCCACGGCCGAAGCAGCAACGATTTCAGGAGATGCCAGGTAAACGCTGCCCTTTCCCTGTTTTCCAGGGAAATTACGGTTTCCCGTGCTTATAGTTATTTCCCCCTGTCCGTTCTGGCCTACCTGACCGGCAGCACATCCTGCACATCCTGCATTTGACACCAATGCACCGGCATTTTTAAAAACGTCAAGGAGCCCGGTGGAGAGGCACTCACGCCATATTGCATCAGTGGCTGGAACAATTTTAAGGACAACGCCGGGAGCCACTCTCCTGCCGGCAAGGATGGCAGCAGCTTCCTTCATATCCTCCATTCTTCCATTTGTACAGCTGCCTATAAAGGCAGAGTCGATTTTAATTACCGTGACAGTTTTTACATCATCTGTATCATGAGGAGCTCCCGGGAGTGACACCATTCTGACAAACCGGGAAATATCAACATCCACCACTTCTTTGTATTCTGCATTGTCGTCGGCAAAAACAGGCTCGAAGTTTCTGCCTGTTCTCCTTCTGCAATAATCAATTATCTTTTCATCAGGGGGAAAAAGGATGATTATTGCGCCCATCTCGGTTGCCATTGATGAAATTGTAATTCTCTGATCTATAGAAAGTTTATCAACAACATCCCCGTAAATCTCAACCGAATATCCAAGCAATGTGTTTGCGCCGAACTCCGACAGGAGGTTAAGGACTATATCCTTGGCTCCTATTCCGGCAGGAAGTTCTCCTGACAGGTTAATTTTTACTGTATGTGGAACCCTGAACCAAATCCTGCCTTTGCTCCATGCAGCAGCTATATCCATATCTCCCATACCCTGCCCAAAAGCTCCTATTGCACCGAGAATGTTTGCATGTGAGTCGGTTGAAACTGCTGTAGCTCCGGGATAGACGAGTCCTTCGTCGATAGCTATATGTGTGCCTATGCCGGAATCGATATCAAAAACCTTTATCCCGTTGTTTCTTGCGAACTGCCTGCATATGTGCTGGTTAACAGCATATTTCTGATCCGATCCGCCCGGATTGCAGTCGAAGGTAAAATACGTGCTTCCGGGGTCGTCGATGCCCAGGTTATTGTCGAGAATGTTTTTTACTACATTAGCTCCGCCGAAGTCACGGGCGATCCTTGCATCTATATTTATATCAACAATATCTCCTGGCATTACGGAATCATGACTGGAATGCCGGGCCAGGATTTTTTCAACAATATTCATTGCCATAGAACGGAAGTTTGTAAATAAAATGCATCATTCGAATTGTGACCTGTAAGCTTTTGGCGATATCCCCTCGGCTTTCCTGAACTGCTTATTGAAATTGGATATGCTTGAAAAGCCGCATTCCGTGGCCACACGCCTTATCTGATATTTTGTCTCACGCAGCAAATGACATGCCCGCGTCATTCTAACATTATTAAGATATTCAATAAACCCTGCTCCTGAGTTCTTTTTAAAGAACCGGCTGAAAGAGAAGGGGCTCATATGTGCAATTTTTGAGACTTTTTCGAGAGTAAGTGGTTTGTGGAAGTTCTCCCTTATAAAAGTATAAACCTCTGTCATTTTCCTGTTACCTCTTTCATCGTGAGATTGTCTGTAATTTTCAGAACAGAGAGCGGATTTTCTTTCAGAAGAGCATAATACCCACAGGAGATTAAAGAAGCTAATCATTTTCTCAAGTCCTTTTGTTTTTGCCATGTCCCTCAGAAAAGGTTCAGCCTTTTTTGCATCCTCGACTGAGAATACGACCCCTCTCCCTGATTCCAGAAGAAGCTTCCTTACAGGTGTAAGTTCATGCTGAGATAACAAAGATTCACCTATTGATCCGATTTTAAAATGCAGCATTATTCCCCTTTCTTCCGGTTGGGTTTCATTGTCCCTGTAATAGTTCCAGCAGTGAGGCATATTGCCTCCTATCAGAACAAGGTCATAATCGTCGAATATCTCAACACTGTCGCCAACAATCCTTGTTCCGTTGCTTTTTGTGTTAAGTGTTAATTCGTATTCGGGATGGAAATGCCAGAATCCGCTTTTACCGTTCACATATTCGATCCTGAATCCTCCTGAATCATCGAAAGTTATTTCTTCAAGTTCGGCAACCATATAGCGCTAATTATTAATGCTCAGCCCATTATCAAATTTAATTATTATTTTATCAATACCTTTAATTATTTCATCAATAAATAAATCGGATTCATCAATAAAACATATGCTGTTTTTTAAATAATTTTTTTATTGCTTTGATTATATATTTATTTTTTCTATTTTTGTTCAAGCTCATGCTATTGGTATAAGAGGAGAAAAAAGGGTTGTGAGTGAAAATCATCAGGATTGTATTGCAGACATTGACTTTCACATCTGGAACCTAAGGATTAGCGCCAGCTTACCATGGTTCCGTCCTTTTATCAGACAGTAGACACGGGAATTATCTCACTAATAAAGCCCGCTCCCTGATTTTCACAACAGCCCTTCCTCCTCTTTTTTTTTGAATATACCGGAATGAAAACCTATATCAGAAGAAGAGAAAAAAACAAGGATCTTGTTGTATTTTACGGAGGATGGGGATCTGACGAAAATGTTTTCACTCCGCTCTGCAGCGATGATACCGATTGCATATTGTTTTTCAATTATTCAGCCGACGAAGCTCTGGTGCTTCCGGAAACAAAAACCTACGAATCAATAACTCTTATTGGCTGGTCGCTCGGCATATGGGCGGCAGAATATCTTTCGCCAAAGACAGGCATTAAACCTGATCTCACAATTGCCGTGAACGGAACTCCTGTACCGGCTGATGATCATTATGGTATTCCTCTCAAAACATTCGAAGGCACTCTTAACAACATAAGCGAAACGAATATGGAGAAATTCTACCTGAGGATGTTTGGTAACAAGAAGAACTACCTCAGGAATATTGACAGGATACCTCACAGATCAGTAAAATCGCTTGGTGATGAACTAAGATGGCTTTATAACCGGATTATGGAACAGCCTGAACCGGGATTCAGATGGGATTATGCAGTTACGAGTGAGACCGACAGGATTTTCCCTGCGAGGAATATGAATGAGTACTGGGAAAAACACAGGGAGACAAAACATATTGTACTGCCTCTGCCCCACTATTTTTTCCATGAATGGGAATCGTTCACCGATTTCATAAAATTCGTAAAGGATTACGGCGAACCCGACTGAATCTCTATAAAAGATCTTTAACAAGGATATTCGATTCAGAATCAGCAACCAGTTTGTCGTATTTCTCAAGCATTGCATTCACTTTATCATATTCCCTGCTTTTCGAAAAGACCATATGCTCCGATCCTTTGTTTTCGAGGCGTTTAAGTACAAAGTTGACCGACAGTTTGTTGATATCCATTGCCGGCTGATACAGCCATTCCTTGTGTTCATTTTCATGGATAACCGAAACTAGTCCAGATTTGTTAAGATCCTCAAGCAGATCGCGAACAAGCCTTACAGGTATTTTAAGTGAAGCGGTTATCATTTCAGCGCTGACGGGTTTGTCGCCGGCCGAAAAGCTTTTTATTATCATATTCATTATCATAAGAGACAGAGCTCTTTTCTGATGCTGGCTTACATTAAGGGATTCCGATTCAAATTCATACCTCGACAGATTCTGGTTTGCAAACGACAGTTCGGCGCCGAGCAGCAATATGACCCAGCTGCTCTGGAGCCATAGAATGAACAGGGGGATTGCGGCGAAACTTCCGTAAATGGAGCTTAACTTCGAAATACCAAACTGAAGATCGATATAAAGCCACTGAAGTAACTGAAGGATCGTTCCTGCGACGATCCCTGATACAAGAGCAGGCTTGAACTTCACTTTGGTATTAGGCATTATCATGAAAAGGATTGTAAGCGCTATCCATGTAAGGATATATGGCGCAAATTTTATAAGAAAGCTTACCAGCGGCTTAAATGAGTCGAGGATTGAAGACTTTTCGATAAAGTCGGATAGGCTTGTGCTTACAAGTACGGTGATGCTGCTTGAAAGGATCAGGAACACCGGTGCGATAAGCATTATGGTAATATAATCAGTGAACTTTCTGTACCATGGCCTTCCGGAGGATATCTGCCAGATATGGTTGAAGGAACTCTCAATCTGATCGAGAAGCGACATTACCGACCAGATAAGGATAATAACACCGATTCCGGCGATATACCCTCCGCGGGTTTCCTGAAGTGCATTTGATGCTTCATTGAGTATCCAGGTCAGAACCTCTGGCTGAGACTGGAACTCTTTTATCAGCAGGTCCTTAAGGTTCTGGTCAAGACCGAATCCCTTCGCAATTGCAAAGGCTATTGCAGCAACCGGGATTATTGACAGCAGGGAATAGAGAGTCAGTGATGCCGCCCTCAGCTGAACCTTGTCGTTCAAAAAGCCCCTGGCGGCAAGGACAATGATTCTTAACTGCCTGAACAAAAAAGACTTGCCTCTCGAAATATCCGACAATGATGTATGCCAGATGGCATCATTCAGATGTTTCACCTTGTTTAATACCCACGTTAACGGATCTGCCATGTTTTTTCTTCTTCTCCCGTATCAAATATACAAAATACCTCAAATAAAAATATTTGCTATTTTTCCGGCAAATCCGGATGTATGAATATTGAAATATTGGAATTTGCCGAAGGGGCAAGGAATGCGAGGGGCCTTACTGTGATTATAGATGTTTTCAGGGCATTCTCGGTGGAATGTTATGCTTATGATTCAGGCGCCGTTAAGGTCATTGCCACAGGCAGCACTGAAGAGGCTTTCAGGCTTGGCAGGAAATACTCAAATTCATTGCTAGTCGGGGAAAGGAACGAAAAAAAGGTAGATGGTTTTGATCTCGGGAACAGCCCGACTGAAATATTACAGGCTGATCTGAAAGGCAGGATTGTAATCCATTCGACAACAGCAGGCACCAACGGCCTTATTAATGCCGTGAACTCAGATATAGTGATAACCGGGAGTTTTGTAAACGCTTCGGCTATTGCCGGATACATTAATGAAATAAAACCTGATCAGGTATCGCTGGTCGCGATGGGATACAGGGCAACCGAATCAGCCGAAGAAGATCTTCTGTGCGCCGAATATATTAAAGCTTTGACAGGGGGTCAGAAACCTGATTTTACTGACCGTCTTTCAAGCCTCAGGTTCACATCGGGAAAAAGATTCTTTTTGCCTGAAAACTCTGATTTTTCTCCTCCCACCGATTTTTTCCTCTGTACAATACCCGACAGATTTAACTTTGTACTTAAAGGAACCAGGAGGTTTGACGGAAATATAGATATTGAAAAGATTGATGTTTAAATGATCTCAGGCGGTATCCTGAAGATAGGAAGGAATTTCCTTCTCCTGTGTATTTCCCTGAATGTACAAAACATACTGACTTTATAGAACCAGAACAGGAGAAGTGAGATTTTTGAAGAATCGAGGCGTATCTCCATTTTATCCCTGTATTTTATAAATATTCCGGCAAGAAGGCCTCTCAGCCTGAACCTTTTGATCCACATGAACGACCGGAGAAGGCTTACTGTTTCGGAAAATGTCTTTTTATCAGTCACATTGTCGAAAAGCCTGCTTAGGTTTTCAGTGCTGAGTTTCACCTTTGTCAGATATTCCTTGTTTGTTTCCAGGCCCTCGTGGATCAGCCCGTTGTCAATATGGCTGATATTAATGCCTGCCTTTTTCAGCTGATAGCTGAACAATGTGTCTTCATGCCCATATTGTTTCAGCTCCTCATAGAATTTTATCTTTGAAAACACTGATCTTTCGATGAGAACATTAAATGTGGAAAAGCTTGAATAAGGGTGTTTGCTTCGTTCCTGGGCATTCTGCTGTTCCTTCAGGCGGCCATATTTCCATCTAAGCAGCTTGTCGGGGTCACCCGGAGGATTGTCGTTATACATTATACCTCCGAATATGACTTTCCCAAGGTGAATATGAGCAACCCATTTGTTAAGATAGTTTTCGGCGGTACCCCTTATCATTACATCGGCATCAATAAATAAAAGATAATCACCGGCCGCTTCATCTATCAACCGGTTTCTGATCGCAGCCCTTCCTATATTCTTTTCCGATGTTATGACCTTTACATTTCCGGCAGCAAGCGACTGATATTTTTTCCTGAATTCTTCAGACGATCCGTCATCACCTATTATTATCTCACAGAATTCCCCTACATTTTCCATCCCTTCCTTCATACTGTACACAAGCGCAATAATATCATAATTATTCACGGGGATCAGGATGGAAATCTTCATTTCTTGTCAGAATCAGGAATAGTTTTTTCAAAAGTACAACATATTTCCAATATTCGAACGTTTGAATTTGGCAAAGAAATTGCATTCACTATTTTTACTGCCCGGTTTCATTTTATTGCTTCAGATATGCGAAAGTTATTTTTCAGTATTTTAATTATATCCCTTACATTTTGCACGAGAGGGCAGGACAGTCCAGGATATGAACTGAATGTAAGCATTCCGGAACTTAAGGATTCCACTGTTTATCTGGGATATCATTTTGGCGACAAGCAATACATAAAGGATACTCTGAAGCTCGACAGTTCAGGGAAAGGATCACTATCAGGTACCGACACTCTTCCCCAGGGTATTTACATGATCATTCTCCCCGGGAAACAATATTTTGAAGTACTGATGCCCGACGATCAGCATTTTTCAATATCATGCTCATTCCCTGATTATTATAAAACTCTTGAATTCTCCGGTTCAGCTGAGAACAATGCCTTTGTAAGTTATCAGAAACACTGGATGGAGCTTCAGAAACAGGCGTCGGGAATAAATATGCGGTTGCAGGGAAACAGGCAGAATCCCGATTCGTTAAGAATACTTACCGATTCACAGAAGAAACAGGAGGAATCAATGAAGTCGTACCTCCGTAAAATGATAAAAGACTACGACGGCACTTTACTTTCTGTTCTTATCAGGGCAATGCTCCCTGTCGAGGTCCCGGCCATTACAGTACCGGCCGGCACCAGGAATCCAGACTCAGTAAAGTGGGTAAAAACATATCTCTATAACAAGGATCATTTTTTCGACAATGTGGATATAAGTGATGAACGGCTCCTCAGAACACCCATACTTCAGGCCAGGCTTAACGTATTTTTCAAAAACGTGGTATTACAGGCGCCTGATTCGATTAACAGGGAAATTGATCGGATAACAGATAAGGTAAAGGGTAACTATAAGATTTTTCAGTTCGTAGCTGTCTATTTGTTCAATCATTTCAGAGAAAGCGAAATAATGGGACATGATGCCGTTGTGGTAAAGCTGGCCGATGATATATACCTTTCGGGCAAAGCTGACTGGGTATCTCAGGAATTCAAAGATGACCTCAGAAAGCAGGTTGAAAGGATGAGACCCAACCTCATCGGCAAGAAAGCCCAGAATCTTGTCATGGATTCTTACCTTGGCAGATTCGTGGCATTATATGATATTGAAAAGGAATTCACAATACTATATTTCTGGGAGCCTGATTGCGGTCATTGTGCCGAAGCCACACCTAAACTGAAGGCATATTATGATAAGGCAAAAGACGATGGTGTGGAAATTTTCAGTGTTTGCACCACAGCCGACAGGGCGAAATGGCAGAAATATATTGAAGACCATAAGCTTGACTGGATTAACGGATGGGATCCCGACAGGAGAACAAATTACGGGTTTTACTATAATATTGAGGCAACACCCACAATATTCATTCTCGACAGAGACAAAAACATAATTGCAAAGAAATTAAGTGTCGACGACATACCATCGTTCATCGACAATTACAGGAAATATTTCGGCAGGTAAAGGCTTATGTCCGCAGCCAGTTTACAAGATCGTATAACGATCCGAATTCTTCTGCCAGGCCGTCTGTTCTTACTACCCATTTCACAGAGGAAGAGTTTATTACTTCGACAACAGGCACATCTCCCGACCTGGCTATCCTGTACCCGGCCCTTATAAGAGCTCTTTCGGTCCAGAATTTCTCCTGACCATTGCCTGCTACTTTCATCACTCCCTTTTCGACGCTTCTGATTCTGAAAGTGCCATCCTCCATGTTAAATTTTACCCTTGAAGCATCAAAAAGAGAATCAAAGGCACCTTGCAGCATAAGGTCTTCGGGAGATCCGCTTTGTATACCTTCGTCGCGAAGCAACCAAATCCTGTCGGCCTGGCTTACCGCCATACCAAGGTCGTGTGTTGAAAACAGTATTGTCTTGTCCCGCGAAGATGCCAGTTCATGCATGATATGAAGGATATCAAATTTTGCACTTATGTCGAGGAAAGCTGTAGGTTCATCCATTACCATAAGGTCGGCATCCTGGGCGAGCACCATTGCTATCATTGCCCGCTGGCGTTCACCATCGGAAAGGTGATTTACAGGACGGCAAACAAGATCCTTAAGTCCTGCTTTTTCAATCGAATCAAGTATCACACTATCGTCGGCCTGCCCTATCTTTCCAAACCATCCCGTATATGGAAATCTTCCCTGTGAAACAAGATCATATACTGTCATGTTGCTCACCCTTACAATTTCGGTTGATATATAACCAACCTTTTCAGACAGTCTGGCCCGTGGATAACTGTTAATGTCAATTCCTTCAATAGTGAGCCCGCCTGAGATCACAGGTTGCAATCCTGTAATAGTCCGGAGAAGTGTGCTTTTCCCCACACCGTTGCGTCCTATAACGGCTATAAGTTCGCCCTGATAAGCTTTCTCATTCAACGGCGGAAGAAGTATCCACTGTGATCCTGAGGAACCAAAACCTATTTCAAGTCCGTTCAGGGACAGTATTATTTCCCTTTTATCAACCATCAGAATATCTCCCGCGATTTTTGATTCTGAAGTATCACCCATATAACCACAGGGATCCCTATCAGAGCTGTTACTGCATTTATTGGAAGGACTGTATCGTATCCAGGCAACTGGCTCACCATATCGCTTCCGAGCATAATGATGCTTCCTGTGAGAATCGTGGCCGGCACCAGCACCCGGTGGTCGGAAGTACGGAAAACAAGCCGGGAAAGATGCGGAACTGCTATGCCGATAAAACCTATTGGACCACAAAAGGCAGTAACTGTTCCGGTCAGAATGCTTGTTCCGGCAATAATAATATTCCTGGAGGCTCTTACCTCCAGCCCTATGCTTCTGGCATAGTCCTCACCAAGCAACATTGCGTTAAGCATTTTTACTGAAATCAGGCTCAGTATGACCCCGGTTACAACGGCTACGCTCATCACCTTAAGCTGATCGCCGGTGATGTTTCCCAGGCTTCCCATCGTCCATATAACATAGCTCTTAAGCATGGTTTCGCTGCTGAAGTATTGCAAAATGCTTACCACGGCCGAGATGGCGCTTGATAGCATAATACCGAGAATGAGTACCGTCATAATGTTTTTCACCCTCGCAGATATCATCATTATCAGCAGCATGACGGCCCCTGCCCCGAGCCATGAAGCGCCGGCAATGGCCCAGTTTCCTAATCCACTGCCGCCTTCAGGAAAAATAAAGGATGAAAATCCGAGGATCACAACAGCAACCCCCAGACTTGCACCGGAACTGAGGCCAAGAACGTAAGGTCCGGCCATGGGGTTTCTGAAAAGGGTCTGCATCTGCAGCCCGCTTACCGACAAAGCTATCCCTGCAAGCAATGCAGTGATTGCCTTTGGAAGCCTGAACTTACTCAGGATTGTCTCAGTTACTTCGCCGGCATCATTGAAAACAGCATGGAATATCTCGCCGGGGCTTATTAATACCGAACCAAGAAAAAGATCGAGGATAAAGAAAAGGATAAGCAGAAAAAACATCAGGACAAAGAGCAGTCTGATCCTTTTATTATTTGATTGTGAATAATTTAACAATGTTATATCCTTATCCATCCCGTTTATCAGTTTAGTTTCCTGTAGAAATGCAATTCCCGGTCGGGGAACAGCTCAGGATGCAATATTGATGCAATGTCGTTGAGAATTATATGCGGCAGTATGGTTCCGTTCTCCCAGTAATCATTTCCGCCATGTTTGTTTGTCAGGCCTGTATTATTATATACATTCCCTTTAGTGTAGCACGGCAAACTCTCAAACCTTACGTCGACAGAACTGATCTGGCCCAGTGATTCGGCAGTTCCGGTGTTTATCCAGTAATCGGCTGAAAGAGCTTTAATGTAGACATTTTCGAGCCCCATGGGAATTGATACGTCCGACTTAATATCGCCCCACAGATAATTTCCTCCTGCATCGTCAATAAGTTCTGATATATATGAATTTCCTGGTGAGACGTACCATGTATCTCTGAATGGAAGACCAAGAAGCACCTTCGGATGTTCCCTGGTGTTTTCCCTGATAAATGTCTCTGTCGCTTTATACTCATGTTCAATGCCGGCAAATATTGAATCGGCAAGATCCTCCTTTGCATACAGCGCTCCCAGCAACTTTATCCATTCGGCTTTCCCCAGCGGACTGGTCTCGAGATAATCGGCATTGAACATGACCTTAAGTCCCATTTCCCGGAGTTTTCCTGCAAAAGCCGACGACTCCCCTCCTATTCCGTACATCATCACCAGGTCGGGTTTTAATTGAATTATAAGCTCCTTGTTAAGGTTGTCGTCATACCCTATCTCGCTTACAGACCCTGCTGATATCATATCGTTATATTCTTTCGAGTATAAAAAGCCTGTTCCCGAGAATCCCTTTACCGAACCCGACTCACCAATTGCCGATATCATTGCAAGGTGCGTGGTTGAGGTACAGACTATTCTTCTGACCGGAACTCTTATCACCTCCGAAGGACTGATTGACGGGGGCAGAACGGCAGTATCATTCACAAGGAACCAATTCTGTACCACGCCAATAGCCCCCTGCCATGGATCGATGATCCTCACCTGCGAATACCCGTCATGTCTGATCAGAGAAAAACGCTTCGCATAAGAAACCGTTGAAATTTCCTGAATCTCCGAAGTATTTTCCACTTTAGCGGTTTTCCCCCCGCACGATTGAGCGAGGAAAGCAGAAAAAGCCATGACTCCGCAAATGGTGGAACGAACAAAAGCAGCTATTTTTACCTGCGTCATCACTCAATTGTTGAATCTGTATATTCCTTAAAACAGATAGTACCGGGAATAATTTCTGCTTCATATTCAGAGATCAGGGCGCCGCTATTCCTGTACCGGATAAGTTTGCCTTTGCCTACATAATCGACTGCATCAGTGACAAAAATCTCGCTATTAAAGGGATTAATACCGACCTTATAAAAGAGATGTCCGAGTTGTGGAATGAGTACCAGGGACGGGAGGGATTCATCATAGATTGACATCCTTCTAACACCGTTATCAAGGAAATAAAGGATTTTGCCCTCTCTGTCGATTTGCAGGCAGGTGGGAGAATCGTTAATTGAAGGAAACCTCAATCTTTTAATAATCTCGTTCGACCTTGTATCTATTCCGATAAGCTCAGCAAAATGCTCCCTCTTCCATCCTCCATTGCAAAGTACCCAGAGTGTCTCATTCCAGTCAATCGCCATGCTTTCAGGTTCATATCCCACTTCAATTGAATCAGTCACCTGATCAGTCGCCGAATTTATTACCATTATCTTGTTGCCTTCTGTCCAGCTGGCAACATAGGTTGTCGAGTAAAGAGTAATTATTGATTCGGAAGTTTTTTTAATGTTTATATATCCTGATACTGAATTTGACTGCAGGTCGATAATTGCGACTGAATCGGAATAGAGACTTGTAACATAAGCTTTTGAATCGCTTACAAATGATATGTATCTTGGTGAATCCAGTCCATTTATAGTAGCCAGCGATTTCATTGTATTCCTGTCGGCGACTTCAATTTTACCCGAATTATTTACAACTATATATGCTTTCCCTCCCAGGAACTCCATTGAGTATGGAATATCACCCAGGGGCCGCCTGTTGGCATCCATGAAGATATTATTATACAGTTTAACCGAATCGTATGAAAAAAAAGAAAGTGATCCGTTTCCCGCCCTGAAGTTGCCTTCATTAATAACGAATACCCCCTGACCCGACAGGTATGTCTTGTCGATTCCGTCAATGACAGGGTTGATCTCCTTGACGCATGAGGCGAAAAGGAGCGCCAGCGAAAATAACGATAGAGCCTTTTGCATACTTTATTTTTTTATCTGGAATATTACTGATACATTGAAATTACGTCGCGGCATCGGATAATACGCAATATTCTGATAATCAATATTAAAAATATTTTCCATTCCTAGCCTGATATCAGTGAGTGTTTTTCTCAGGGCCATTTTAATCCCGATATCAAGGTCGGCAACAGTAAATGGGGGAAGATACCGGGAATTATCGGTATCCGTAAAACGTTTTCCTGTATGATTTATCCTGAATGCAGAATAAATGTTTCGCCGTTCGGCTCTCAGGGCCATATTAAACATATCGGCAGGAACATAAATAAGCTGTAACCTTTTTCCGGAGTTTTCAGGGTTTTCCCTTCCCCTGATGCCGGAAATAGTCCGTATGTATCCCGAATTCATTTTTATTGCATACATATTACCCCTTACTGCAATATTAAGGGTTGCCTCAAGTCCTTCCGATACCAGGTCATCGATGTTGTCGGCCTGCCAGTAGGAATATTCACCGGGACGCCACTGTATCAATCCTTTAATGTGATTATGGAAGAAGGTTAGATCAGTGCCGATACTGACCAGACCGGCAATAGTATTGCGGGCTTCCAGGGATATTTCAGTACTGTATCCCGATTCGTTATCAAGGTCACTGTTTCCTCCCGGCGACCAGTATAGATCGTTAAGTGTGGGGATCCGTGAATTTCTTGAAAAGCCTGCCTTAAGAAGATAATCAAAGTTGCGGAAAGGTTTTATGCTTGCTCCGGCAAAAAAATCGGGAGCGAGGAACCTGTCATCCATGAGAGTTTCCCTCAGGAGAAGGTTTGCTGTAAGCCATTCCATAATGTTCAGGCCGGCTGCAGCATCAACCGACAGTACATTCCTGGCCTGACGGCCGTCATAATTATTTGTTTTTACCACATCAAATTCATTTCCTGCCGACAGACTGATATTAAGCAGGCTGCCTGCAGTCAGGTCGAGGTTTCCTTTCATGATCATCCTGTTAACCGAATTCTTCGAGTCAACAGATGCCTGTTCGTTTGTATAGTCAAGCCTGTCGGAAATGAAGGCTGATGTCAGGTTAAGCTTTGTTTTATTAATCTGGTAGTCATATTCAATCATCGAACGGAACGATTCATCATACTGTCTTTCAGGCTTATCAGGGGCAGGTGTTATAATCGGAACCGGAAGGTTACGGTCGGAACCCTGATACCAGAAACGGGCTGAGATCTCATGTCCGGGTTTCCTGAAATATAATTCCTGTGAGAATCCTTTTTGCCTTACCTGGCTGTTTTCCCTTGTCTCCGTTACAGGAACATCGCCGGATACTGAGTTGAGGTATTGAAAATCATTTTCAGCCCTTAAAATATATGCTTTTGTTACCGACTGAAAGCTGCTGGTCCCTGATCTTGCTTTAACAAACAAAGATCTCCGCCCAAAGCTTCCTGCAGCAGGATTGAAAATAAAATTCATTTTTTCTCCCCATTCAGGTTTAGTATCAAGGTTTATCAGGCCTCCGGTATATCCCCTCATCTCCCTCATAGAAGAGGACCCGTAAAATATTCTGATGTCATCAGCCATCCCTGTCGGAACAAGTGAAAGGTCAGACTGGCCGGTCATCGGACTCTCAATGCTGATATTGTTCCAGGCAACGGCAGTATGTCCGGCAGTTGTCCCGCGAAATGAAGGGGAAGCCAGGCTTCCCGGTCCGTACGATTTTATATAAGCAGGCGAATTGCCTGAAATAAGTTCACCCAGTGAACTTCCGTTATATTCTGAAATGAGGGCTGAGTCGGCACCGGGGCGTCCGGTCAAGTAGTCACCGGACCTGTTCCCGGTGATCTTTACTTCACTTATATGAATAGTATCGTCGCGAACGGCAAATTGTGCGTTCAGTTGGATTCCAGTCAGTACAAGCAAAAACAATACAGCTCTTTTCACCGGTTTTTTTGTATTGGGCTGACGGGAAGAAAGAAGGCAGGAATCGGTTACAGATTCTTTGCTTTTCTTCCCGAAAGCTTTGAACTTAATTGTCTGGCAGGTCTTCTGACTTATCCCGATTTTAAGAAGCCTTCCCATCCCCTTTTTTGCCGGACAGTGGCAGGTATTTCTTAAAACCATCATCACGCCTTGGCGTGATCAGGCATCACAGCAGCGGGTACTGTCGCGGATTCAAACCGCATTCCCTTTTAATTGCAATGAAAAAGTATCATCGCAACACCATAACAATCCAAAGGTAATTGAATTTTCAGCACAGGCAACCGTCAGATATCAACATCTGTTAATAACCTGACCGGATACCCTTATTTATTTTATTGAATTAAGTATCTGGTCATCTGTCCCGATCCTGTAGCCTGACGACATGAATCTAATAGTCCCGTCGCGTGAAGCAACAACAACGACCGGATAATTATTTCCAGGCATGGCACCCGAAAACCAGATTTTGTTGAGGATTTCTTCAGCCTTAACATTGAAAACAGCTGCTTTTTCAGGCAGTCCGTCAAAGAGGGAAAGGTCAGTGCTCTTTTTGCCCGGAACGATAATAATCAGGCTCCCCTCCCATCCATCTATTTCCTTCCGGATTTGCCGTAAGTCGTTCAGAAAGTGATCAGATGGCTCCCTGTCAGGCTCAACTAAAGCCAGGATCAGTCCCTTGCCGAGCGGATTAATAACTTTATCATAATCAAGCAATTCAGATAGTCTATCAAGATCAATCCTGCCATAACCATTGTCATCCTGTGCTGTTTTCCTGAGTTCTATCTGCCGCGTGGCATGTTCCCCCGGAGCAAGGCTGAAGAATGTCAGGGATGCCAGTACGTTTCCACCGGGAAGCCTGCTTCCGGTAACGATCATATAAAAGCCGGGTACGAGGGCAAGCTCATCGGAAAAATCAGTTATTTTTCTCCCATAATCAAAGTCGAGGGTGTTATACCGTCCGTTTCCAAACCTTGCAATTGTAAAATGTGTAAAATATTCCGGGACAGGATCCTCATCAGGTGAAACAAGCTTTAAGAAAGCTTTTTGAGTATCAGGAACCTTTTCATCCGAAAAAAACACATCCTTCCAATCCGTTTTGAAATAATATTGAGGAACATTGCTTCCAGGTTCAAGGCGTGCAGGAATTCCCAGGCTGCGGCATAAAGCAATAAAATAAATCCTGCGGGAATCATAATCGGCAACTTTCAGCTCATCGGCGCCAATCGGAGTAAGAGGGGTCATGTAGTAGTTTTCGTTGCAATTTACAGTAATTTGCTTATTGATATGATCAACCAGAAGCTCAGGTGACCCTGGTGCATCGACTTGCAGGGAAGAAGGCAGATTTTTCCGGAAATAGCCCCGGTATTCAGTCAGCATTTCATTTGCCACCCTCGGATTAAGGACGTAATTGTTAAAAAGTCCGCCGCTGGTATCAAGATTGAGAGGATTCCTCACATTATTAAGATTGTCATAAAGTACTCCGGTTTTGATATCCCTCAGATCCTTATCGCTCAGTACACTGAGAATTGATATTGCGAGCTTTATCCTTTCATCGCCCGCAGAATCAAGGAAATTGAATATGGTTCTCCAGTTGCCCATGCTTCGTGCAAAAATATTCATCACCACTGTCGAATCGGCCTTTATTTTGAGTGCAAAATCCCTTGCTTCCGAAGGTTTTATCCAGGAATCTATATAATTCTGACGAATCCTGTTTTCCTCTTCAAAACGTTTTTTATTGTTTTCAACGAGATTATCAGGCAGTGATGGGAATGAATCCCGTACAGGAGGAACAATAATATCAAGGATTTCAGTTCCGTTATTCATAATCCTGTTTCCAAGGTTCAGGACAACCGTATCCATTTCAGGCACAGACACTTTTCTGAAACTGAACTTATTATCCTTACTGGCCCATATCAGCAGATCGCCCATACCGGTCTCAAAGCTGCTCAGTCCGTCAGTACCGGTTTGCAGTGAAGCAAGTGAATAGAATTCGGCATAATTATAAAGCTTATACTCGACCAGGGCATCGCTGACGGGATTATTCTTTTCATCAAGGACTTTTACGAACAATCGCTTCGTAACGGCATATTTTGAAAGGTTATTTACCTCGGTAAAGTATTTCATTTTACGGATAACATTCTCATTTCCGTATGATGCACCGAAGGATTTTGAATGAACGAGCATTGCTCTTCTTGCCGGTTCGGTAAACCAGCCCCTGTCAGGTACGGGTTCAGGCTCACAGGCTCCCATATAATGCCATTCGCCGTCAATCCAGACTTCAACCCATGCATGGTTGTCGTCGGTGTGTGCCCATCTTGGGGTATAAACCTGACGGGCAGGGATTCCTGCTGTCCGTAGAGAGGCAACAGTAAATGTTGATTCCTCACCGCATCTTCCTCGTGCCGACAGAATGGTGTTCATCGGTGATGAAGTGCGGATATCGGAAGGCTGGTATGTGACTTTTTCATGACACCAGTGGTTTATTTCCAGTGCCGCATCTGAAAGGCTGAGACCGTTAATCCTTTCTTTTATCTCATCATAGTACCTGAGCCTGAAAGAGTCGGGATTCTCGTTATTCACCCTGTACGGCAGGACATAGTGCAAAAAGATGTCCAAAGGTACCTCTTTTCCCCAGGAGGATTCTTTCCTTGCCCGTAGGGCCAGATCAGCATTGGCAAGGAAAAATTCACCGCTGTAGTCGGCCAGATCGCTGAGGGGCATATATGCAAACAGGAACATAAGTGCCTCTTTCCGTTTGTTATCCATATCCTGGTTAAATACTCCGAAAAGAGCCTCTTTCCTGTTGGCTGCTATTTCTTTTCTTGCAGCAAAATCAGTCTCTACTGTCAGACGATAGGCCTTATTGTTAATGAGATGATCATTAACACAGCCAGCAGCCAAAAACATTAAAGCTATGAGTGAGGCTGCCTGGAAATTTTTCATATGTATAAATTGCAGGATATTCAGATTGTTCCGCAGGAATTTCTGACGACCAGTTCAGGCATTATGTTTACCTGGCGTTTATATTTGCTTTTTCCCGAATTTTTTACTTCAGTCCAGATCATATTTGCCACTTTCATGGCCATTCCTGTTAACGGTTTTCTGAGGCATGTCACAGGTGAATAGAGCAGGTCGAATCCTATTCCTTCTTCCAGTGAAATAATCGCTATATCCTGAGGCACCCTCAACTTCTTTTTGCGGAGGAGTGTCATAACCTGATATACAAGTTCGGAATGTAAGACTATCATTACATCGGCGCGTAAAGGAGGACGCATGAATTTCTCAATCTGTCCGGGATCAATTTCATTTCCGGAGCCGGGGTATTCGAATTCCACTAAAAGCGGCTTATTCATCGCAGGTTTTTCTTCAACTGCAGCTTTTATGAGTTCGATCGTCTGCCTGTCCCTCGATGATGATTCCTTATCGGTGGCAATCAGGATATTTGTATAACCAAGTTTTCCCGCATGATCAATCACGCGGCGAATACCGTCGGCCATATCGGTGCAGACAGTATTAAGACGAAGCACCCTGACTGATTTTTCAAGAAGAACGAAAGGATAGCCTGATGATCTGAGAGATCTTACAGTATAGTCATCAGCGGCCTCTCCCACCAGGATAAGTCCGCTGTAAAATTTCCTGAAAGCGCCAACCAGACGGTTATATCTTCCGTCGTCAGGATCCTTGGTTATTATTGAGAAACCAACTCCTATGCTTGCAAAAGCCTTTTGCAGGAAAGGAGTTATTTCATAAATAAAAGGATCGTGAAGAGTCGGGACGATCATTCCGATGACTCCGGGTTTTTCTTCAACCGGTGAAATCTCATTTCGTTCCTTCAGGAGTTCAAAATACCCCATCTGTCTTGCCAGGGCAAGGACCTTTTCCTGGGTATCTTTTCTGATTCCATGCTGGTCAGCTTTGTTATTAAGCACCAGTGATACGAGTGTGCTGGACACGCCGAGTCTTTCGGCAATGTCTTTATTCTTTACTTTTTTCCCCATTTCCCCCAAAAATTTAGAAGGAAATAAATTTAAATATTTTTTTAAATGCAATATATCTATTTAAGCATTTTTAACTTAAAAAGATTTACCTAAAATATCTAAATATCTAAATAAGCCAATTTTCTGTTAATAATAATATTTTCCAGATTGTCAAAGCTTATCTTTTAGGGGGATTAATTCCTCTTTGTTTTGCGGCCTGTTCCAGACGTTGCTGCCATTTTGACTTTTTAAGCGGCTTTTTCCTGTTTTCCTCAAGGGTGGCAAGTACCTTTTCAGTGTCGATAAATCTCTTCATAATCAGGTTCTGGCCAATTGTGAGAACGTTTGCAAGGAAGTAATAATATGTAAGTCCTGAGGAAAGCTTGTTGAGAACGAACATGAACATTACCGGCATGGCATACATCATCAGTTTCATTCCCGGCTGATCCTGGCCTGCCGTTGTACCGCTCATCTTTGTTGTAAGAATTGTAGATATTGTCATGAGCAGTGTAAAGAGGCTTACATGATCGCCGTACATTGGAATTGTGAAAGGCAGATTGAGTATGGAATCATATGTGGAAAGGTCGGTTGCCCAGAGGAAAGGTTCCTGGCGAAGTTCGATAGAGACGGGGAAAAAGCGGAACATGGCAAACAATATCGGCATCTGGAGGAGCATCGGCAGACAGCCTCCCATGGGATTGATACCGGCTCTTTTGTAAAGTTCCATTGTGGCCTGCTGCTTTTTCATTGCATCTTCCTGCTTTGGGAATTTCTTCCCGAGTTCATCAACCATAGGTTTGAGAACCTGCATTTTAGCTGTCGACTGATAAGATTTATATGTAAGAGGGAAAAGTACCACCTTAATTATTATTGTAAGGATAAGTATGATTATCCCGTAACTTGAAATATACCTTTCAAGCCAGTTAAACACAGGAATTATTATGAACCTGTTAATCCATCCTGTAATATTTTTTCCGAGGAAGACGAGTTGCTCAAGCTGAAGTCCCTCCTTTTTCAATGTTGAAATATGATTGGGTCCGTAGTAAAGCTTCATCCCTATTTCAGATTTGTCGGATGATTCAAAAGGAACACCTACTTCGGCAGTATAATACCGGATAAAATCAGGCGAGGCAGGGGTTTTTGTGGATGTGACCATACCATTAAGGAAGAAATCCTTGCTTATAAGTATTGAGGAAAAAAACTGATCCTGAAAAGCGATCCAGCTCAGTTTTGTTGGAAGGTCAGCCTTTTCCACGTCTTTTTGCTGGCGTAATCTTATGCCCTCGACATCATCCTGGTAGTATTTATATTTTATTGTTGTATAGAATTCTTCATTCTGCCGGCCTTTTTCCTGCTGGGGCAGGTACATTCTCCAGTCGAGGGTGATACTGCTTTGATTGGAACCAATTATTTCCTTCATCGATTTAAATGTGACATCGAAATCGACAACATACTTATCAGGGGCAAGCGTATATTTATACTCGATATAACTGTCGTTGCCTGCCTTCAGGCGAAGAACAAGGCTCTTCTGTTCATCTGTGACAATTACCGGACCGGTACCTGATTCGGGTTCAAAAAAGAGATCATTGGTACGTATTGCCTTATTATCGACAGTATAGAAATTAAAGCCGAAAACTGTAGAATCGCCTGAAAATAATATCACAGGCTTGGAATTAAATGTCTGATAATCCTTGATCCTTGCTGAAAAGACTCTTCCGCCTCTTGGGGATATTTTTAGTTCGATCCTGTTATTTTCAAGGGTGATGAGTCCGGTATCCCCCTGAAGGGCAGCTCCAAATGCCCCGAATCTGACCGAGTCGGAAAGAGATGTGGACTGAGTCAGGGGAAGGGAATCGGCTTTTATGGCGATTTCAGTTTCAGGAACTGATTTTCCGGCAGGTGCAAAGCCAAGTATCCGGTTAATCTCATTTACCCTGGCTACTGCTTCAGGCTGGTTAGGCTTATATCTCAGTGCATTTATATATTCGGCCCTTGCATTTTCCATGTCGCCGGCGGAATATAATGAGTCAGCTACTTCAATTACCGCCTTGTACGATTTAGTCATACGGCTGTTATTAAAAATGCTGAATCCGATGAAAATTGCCAAAATCAGAATTATACCTGTAATCGTATTCTTATCCATGCTTCACAATTAGTATTAAAAAATTACCATTTCCTGTTCAATCAATACAGGCTTTTATAAAATTCACGAAAAGAGGATGAGGGTTAATAACAGTGCTGCTGTATTCGGGATGAAACTGAACGCCTATAAACCATTTGTGCGAAGGTATTTCGACCATCTCAACAAGATTGGATTCGGGGTTTATCCCAACAGGCACCATACCTTTATTCTTAAATTCGTCATAATATTTGCTGTTGAATTCATACCTGTGCCTGTGGCGTTCGACAACGTCGGTCCGGCCGTAAATCTTGAACGAAAGCGAATTTTTGTCGATTATGCATTTATATCCTCCCAGTCTCATGGTACCCCCCTTGTCAATTACGCTTTTCTGCTCCTCCATGAGATCGATGACAGGATATTTTGTCTTATGGTTTATCTCTGTGGAGTGGGCGCCTTCGAGTTTCAGCACATTGCGGGCGTACTCAATTACTGCGCATTGCATTCCGAGGCAGATCCCGAGGAATGGTATATTGTTCTCCCTTGCGAACCTGGCAGTGATTATTTTGCCTTCAATACCCCGCGATCCGAAACCTG
Organism: uncultured Rikenellaceae bacterium; assembly: GCA_964633505.1. Taxonomy (GTDB): domain Bacteria; phylum Bacteroidota; class Bacteroidia; order Bacteroidales; family VadinHA17; genus LD21. The sequence goes on from CAZWHC010000004.1 coordinate 51,007, forward strand.
GTGCGACGAGAATCCCCTTCAGACCCGAAAGCCTGGCGTTTACATTGTCGTCGGTTATCTCTTCCGACGGAATATATTCAACATCCACGTCGCATTCATTTACAGCACCGCCATGAATGAAAGACTCGGAAATTGATTTGTATGCATCAGGAAGCTCAACATATTTTCCGACAAGTCCGATCCTTATTGAATGTTTCGGATTTTTTAGTCTCTTCAGAAAGTCCCTCCATTCCTTCAGAGCAGGTTCTTCATTTACAGGAAGTGCAAGTTTTCGCAGAACAGTCATATCGAGTTTTTCTTCAAGCATCTTAACCGGCACCTCATAGATTGTGGAAAGGTCGACAGATTCGATTACTGCATCCTCTTCAACGTTGCAGAAAAGGGCTACTTTTCTTTTAATATCCCCGGTAAGGCTCTTCTCAGTCCGAAGCACAAGGACATCAGGTTGTATCCCAGCTTCAAGAAGCACCTTAACCGAGTGCTGTGTAGGTTTTGTCTTCAGCTCTCCGGAGGCAGAAAGATATGGGACAAGAGTAAGGTGAATCACAATACAGTTCTGTGAGCCCAGTTCCCATTTAAGCTGCCTGACTGATTCAATATAAGGAAGCGATTCGATGTCGCCAACAGTACCACCTATCTCAGTTATTACAATATCGAATTTGCTCCCAGAACCAACAAGCTTGATTCTTCGCTTTATTTCATCAGTTATATGCGGGATTACCTGGACTGTCTTTCCGAGGTAGTCTCCCTTGCGTTCCTTGTTTATGACGGTCTGGTAAATACGGCCCGTTGTAACGTTATTTGCCTGGCTTGTCGGAACATTGAGGAACCTCTCATAATGTCCGAGATCGAGGTCGGTTTCGGCGCCATCGAGGGTGACATAACATTCACCGTGTTCGTAGGGATTTAACGTTCCAGGATCGACATTGATATAGGGATCGAGCTTCTGAATTGTGACTGAATAGCCCCGGGCCTGGAGTAGTTTTGCCAGTGATGCAGATATAATTCCTTTGCCCAGAGAGGATGTCACACCTCCGGTTACAAAAACATATTTAACGTCAGCCAATTTACCGAAATATTTAAATTCTAAAATTTGAGATTCCAGAAGATTATTCGTCGAGACCTGACTGGTCAATCATCTTGACTTTCTCCTCGAGAGTTTTTATCATTTTCTTTGCATTTTCAATCTTTTCCTGTACCTCCCTTATCATAGTCTCAGCGCTTGTTGATTTAGCAAAGAACCCAATATTGTTTTCCCACAGGACAATATCATTTTCAAGCTGTTTGATCTTAGTAAAGAATTTGTCGCGTTCATTCCTTACCTTACGTGAAGCCTTTGGATTTGCCTTAAGGTTATCAAGCTTTGTCTTGTACTTAAGGATACTTTTGTCCTCATCGGCGATCTTAAGCCTGTCGAATTCCTTATTGAGGGCATTACGATACCTGTTTGTTATCTCCTCCTTTTTGTTGAAGGGCACAAATCCGATTTCAGTCCAGCGTCTCTGGAGTTCCTTAAGCCTGTCGAAAGCGGCCTGGACATCCGAACCCGGTTGAAACTTCTCAAGTTCCTCAATTACAGAAAGTTTAGCTTTTAAATTATCCTCATATGATGAATCAAGGCTGGCAAAAAATTCTGCCTTGCGGTTAAAAAAATGGTCACATGCTTTTCTGAACCTTTTCCAGGTCTTTTCAGATTGTTTTCTGGGTACAGGACCAATTTCTTTCCATTCCTTCTGGAGCTTTATCAATGAATCTGATGTTGCTTTCCAGTCGGCGCTGTCCTGGAGCGCTTCAGCCTGAATGCATAATTCTGTTTTGAGCTGGAGATTATTAAGCTGGATTTCCTTGTTGTCGGAATAGAACGATCTCTTTTTCTCAAAAAATGAATCGCAGGCTTCTCTGAATCTCTGGTATACCTTATTATTCTGCTTCTTGGGAGCAAAGCCTATAGTTCTCCACATTTTCTGAAGGGCTACTATTTTGCCGGCCTTTTCATCAAAGTCCCTGAAGCTTTTTATCTCCTGCAGGTTTATTGCTTCCACCTCCTCACAAAGGGCGATTTTGGCATCGAGGTTCTTCCTCTGTTCATCCTTTTGCTTTTCAAAATATTCGTGATGCCTTTTATTTATCTGGGATGTGGCTTCCCTGAATCTCTCCCATATCTCATTCTTTGATTCCTGGGGCACAGGACCTATTTCCCGCCATTGATTGTGATAATCCTGGAGCAACCTGAATGCATTTACCGGATTCGGCTCAAGCAGAAGCTCCTCGGCTTTTTCGCAAAGGAGGACTTTAGCTTCGAGGTTTTTCTTCAGGTCGAGATCCCTAAGCTCTTTGTTTATCTTGATGTAATCATAAAATACTTCCACGCTGTGGTGATAGTTTTCCCACAGGTCCTTCAGTGAAGTCTGAGGGACAACGCCGATCGAATGCCATTCGTTCTGAAGTGAACGGAAATCGTGAAAAGTCTTATTTATTGATTCCTCGCGGTTAACAAGATCCTTGATCTTGTCGATGATATCATATTTCTTTTTGAGGTTCTCGTATTTTTCAGCTTCCTGTACCTTGGTATAGTCGTTTTTCTTCTCCCTGAATTTTTCAAGAAGTTCCTTAACGCGATAATCAAGCGGATCAACCCAGATCTTGTAATCCTCAGGTTTTCCTCCCTCTTCCAGGAATTTGCTTTTTCTTTCCTCCGATTCAAGTTTTATTTTTTTGCTGAACAATGTTCGTATGCGTTCAACATCGTCACGAATTTCAGATGGAGGTCTGTTATCAATAATGAGCGCCAGAGTTTCAACAAGCTCAATCTTGGAATAACCCGAATAGTCAACAGGAGGCAGTTCAATATCTTCGATTGAATGGATCTCCTCATCTGTATGCCCTTGTATTTCCCCGACCGGGTTTGAAGTTATAACTGGTTCATCCTCTGTGGTCCCGGATTCAGCTTTCACTGTTTCCTCCGCTGATTCCTGTTCAGCATTTGCTTCAATTTCATCTGTTTTCTCAGATTTAATAGCTTCTTCAGTACCGGCAGCAATATCATTTGCACCGTTCTGTTCTTCCCGAACAGAGTCTTCCGGATTTTCTGTAATCATAATCAATCCTTTATGGTTCAATAACTTAATAAGTATCACATCCCATGTTAAGCCATGGGTTTTTCAGAGTACGAAAATATTGAATTATTTATTAAAACTCAAAGTTTTATGTAAAATATGAGCCTGAACACCGCGGAAACATTAAAGGATCGCGTTTAATATTCAATTGTTTCAGTCGGGGTTCACTTCAGATTTTCAAAAATTTTCAACTTTTGCAGTAATATGATATATTTGACATATAATTGTTAAGGAATTAACAGATCTCATATTCAAAAATGAAAAGTTCAGATATTATATTTTTTGTAATTGCATTGGCGGCCCTTTCATTCAGCCTGTACAGGAAATATCAGAAAAGAAATCAGACAGGCAACCGGAATGAGGGGAAAAATGTCAATACCGGTTCATTTCATTCCGTAAAGGATGATTATGAGCCATATTCAGGGAAGTAGATCACTCCCTGTTTCTTGAAATAAGATACTTTAATGGATTTATTATTTTCTGAAGCAGGCGGGTATTGTCAGTAATTATCTCCGCCGTACCCTGCATGTTCTGAGTGAATTCAAGGTTTTTACCGTAAAGGGTGGTCAGTCCTGAGGGAAGCCCGAGTTCGATAATATAGGAATCGCCGGCAGGAACAAGCGATTTTGATTTAATCACACCTCTTACCATCCCGAATTCAAGATAAGGGAAACCGCTCAGTTTAATATTAACCGTCTGTCCGGTCATCACTTTTCCCGACCTGTTCATTTTCAGGTTTATTCTCCCGACATAATCACCGGGATCCAAGGGTATAATGCTGAGAACAGGCTCATCCCTTGCAACAGTCTGATTCTCGCTCCAGTATCTTGTAAAGGTAACGGTTCCGCTTACAGGCGAAATTATAGTATAGGTGTTTTGCCAGATTTTAAGCTGTGCAAGCAAATTAAGGTATGATTCGTTAAGGGTTGAAATATATTTCTCCCTGCCTTCTGTCCGGTTGATACTATAATCCTGAAGAAGCTGCTTCTTTTCAGCAAGTTCCATTGATTTTGCAGAATGATCAAGCCTTACCTGCTGAAGTTCGATATTGAGTTTCAGTAATGCCTGAAGAGATTTTTCAAGTTCGCTTTCCGAATAAACTCCGGTTGCAAAAAGGAGGGAATCGCGTCTGTACTTTTTTTCCTCTATATTCCGGTTCGCGGCATACAATTTTTCCTTAACCCCTATCCTTTCAATATATTCCCTGAGGGCTTTGATTTCATCTGAAAGCGATTTAATCTTATTACCATAAAAATCATTTACTATATAATTATTATAATCGTAAAGACTCTTGCTGAAAGCTCCCCAGTAATTCTGTATTTCACCAAGTTCATTAAAAACAGGCAGGGAGGAAAGCTGTATCGTTTCAGGCCTGCCCACCGTATCTGTCATTTTCCTGAGCATAGCGACCTGTTCCATTGAAGCCGTGGTCTCCATAATAGCAAGAAGCTGCCCGGTATTAACCTGTTCCTTATCCTTAACGTAAAGTTTCTGGATCCTGCCCGTTATTTTGGAGATCATTGTGACAGGCGGATTAATTGTAGTGACTTCAACAGGTGCAGTTATAATATCAGGATATCGTACGAGCCACAGAAATGAAATGAAAACAAGGATTACTATAAGAATCATAGTATTTCCCCTCTTCACGATGGTCGAAGGAGGACGTCCCATTATCTCGGTAACGGTTTCGGAATAAACAATATCGTCCTTTTTGTAGTCCTTCATGATTCAATTGCCCAGTTCAAGCTGGTTTCTGACAAGATTATAATAAGCTCCGCGTTTTTCGATAAGGCTCTCATGATTTCCGGTTTCAATGATCTCTCCCTTATCCATAACAACAATAAGGTCGGCATTTTTTACGGTACTGAGCCTGTGGGCAACAATGACAGCAGTTTTACCCCTGAGGAATCCTGTAAGGTTCTCTACTATTGCCTTTTCTGTATTTGCATCAAGTGAATTTGTGGCCTCATCAAAAATCAGTATATCGGGATCCTTATAAACTACCCGGGCAATAAGAAGCCTTTGTTTCTGTCCCTCGCTCAAGCCGTGGCCGTCTGCCCCTATTTTTGTATTATAGCCCAGGGGAAGCGACTCAATAAAATCCCTGATATTTGCGATTCCGGCTGCCTTTGTCATACGGTCTTCGTCAACCGGGTCAGAACCAGGGGCTATGTTACCGGCTATTGTATCGGGGAACAGGAATCCATCCTGCATTACAGCGCCCACTTTCCTGCGCCACAGTCTCAGGCTTATTCTTGACAGGTCGATGCCTCCCACGCTGATGTTTCCGCTAACGGGCTCGTAGAAACCCATTATCATCTTAAGCAATGTTGTTTTTCCGCTTCCGCTTACTCCAACTATTGCTGTTATTTTGTTTTCCTCAATGAGAAGGGATGTCTTTTTCAGAGCATAAGGCGATCTCGGCCCTTCATACTGGAATGAAAGGTCATTAAGGACTATACTTTTTTCTGACGGCATTTGTGTAACCTTGTTCCCGGGATCGGTTTCCTCGCTGGTCATACTATGTACTTCCGCGAGCCGGTTAAGGCTCATCCTTGCATCCTGCGCTGTGCGAAAAAAGCTTATTATCTGACTTACCGGCACATTCATCTGTCCAATAATAAACTGAACGGCAAGCATCATACCAAGTGTCATTTCCCCTTTCAGCACCAGAGTTGCCGATACAACTGTTATCATAATATTCATTACCTCATTTATAAGGATTGCCCCGGCCGACTGATACTGAATAAGTCCAAGGCCTCTGACCTTCAGTCCGAACAATGTTGCCTGGTTGTTCTCCCAGTCCCAGCGTTTGCTAAGCTCACTCTGTGTAAGCTTAATTTCCTGCATGCCGTTTATCATATGAATGAGCTTCGAAATTGCTGCCGACATCTCGCGAAAACGATGGTTGTCGAGCCGCTCCCTTGATTTCATGAAAAGGGAAACCCAGGTTATATAAAGTGCTGTACCTGCAAGGAAAATAAGGAATATTTTCCAGCTGAATAATGCAAGTACAACTCCAAATACTATCAGGTTAATAAATGAGAAGAGAATGCTGAGGCTTGCAGATGTAAGAAATTCCTCTATCCTGTTATTGTCTTCGACGCGCTGGAGTATATCACCTGTAAGTTTTGTGTCGAAAAAGGCTATAGGCAACGACATCATCTTCTGGAGAAAACCTGAGACAATGGTTACATTTACCCTCGAACCAATATGCAGGAGTATCCAGCCTCTTACGAATTCAACCGACATCCTGCCAAGGACAAGAGCGAGTTGTGCAAAAAGGATTAGATATATAAACCCTATATCGTCATTATTTATACCGATATCTATTACCGACCTGGTCAGGAATGGGATTATAAGCTGGATAAGGCTGCCGATGAAAAGTCCTATCAAAAGCTGTCCGATGAATTTTTTGTATGGCCTGAAATAGCTGAGGAGAAACCTGAATCCTGTTTTCTTTTCCTGCTGGTCGTCATTTTCATAAAACTCCGGCGTAGGCTCCAATATCAGGGCAAGTCCGGTCTTCCTGCCGTCGGTTCCGGTGTGGGCCCAGGAGTTCTCGAATGACTCACGCGTGTATTTTATCAGACCCGATGCCGGATCTGCAACCCAGACTTTCCCCTTCTTTATTTTATAAACAACAACGAAATGTTTTTGCTTCCAATGGACTATGCATGGAAGCGTGACTTTCTCAGAAAGCACTTCGAAAGATATTTTTACCCCTAGCGTCCTGAAGCCAATCGAATCGGCTGCTTCCGAAAGCCCGAGAAAGGAAACCCCTTCACGTGTTATAAAACATTTTTTTCTGAGAAAATCAAGGGAAAATATCTTCCTGTAGAATCCTGCAACCATCTTAAGGCATGCAGGACCGCAATCCATGGCATCGTATTGTTTTACAAATGGGAATAACATTTTCCGGTTACTTTCCGTTTTATTGAGATTAATAAGGTAAAATGAGAAGTAAAGATATTTATTTTACCATAACATTGTATTTCATTTAAGTCGTCCTGACTGATAATTCAGAAAGACGTGCATCGGCCAGGGAAATATTATATTTGTCATTTTAATACTGGAAACGTAATCAGCCATTGTTCCGGAAATATTCAGATAGCGCAATAATCGAAGGTATCCGTCGTCAGGATGAAAAGATACTCAACTGGCTCTATGATAATTATCTTGACCAGGTCCGCCATCATGTTCTCCGCAACAGTGGTTCTGCAGCTGACGTTCCTGATGTATTCCAGGAGTCAATAATAGCGCTTTATAAACAAATCACTGAAAACGAACTCAATCTTACAACTGACCTCAAGGGCTATTTCTTCGGAATTGCACGCAACATATGGAATTCGCAGTTAAGGAAGAAGATGCCCAATACCACCATCGAAACTATTATTTCTGATGAGACACCCGACGATGAGACCAATGATAAAATCCTTGAAAGGATCATTGCAAGGGTCTTCAGTAAGCTAAGTGAGGAATCGAGAACAATACTGACACTTTTTGCCGAAGGCCTGTCATTTCAGGAGATTGCAGAGGAGATGAATCTCAAGAATGAAACCTATGCAAGAAGAAAGAAATACCTCAGCAAGGAAGCCCTGCTTGATCTTATAAGAGAGGATCCTGAATACAAGGATTATCTCGATTTACGGTAAGTAATTATCGCAGAGGCAAGAATAAGCAGGGCAAGGCAAAAATAAGCTGCTGAAAGGCCTCTCCCTGAATAGAGTGGGCTATTATTTCCGTAAATTACCAGCGACGACCAGAAATACGGATGAGATCTGAACATATCGGTATTTTTAAGGTAGTTGAGCCTGGCTTTCCTGAGCGCTTCGCTTTTTGGCAATCCCCTTTTGAGCTGTTTATAAAAGTCCTTTATTATTTCCGTACCAGCCCTGTCTTCTATTTCCCATAAAGACATTACCACAGACTCGCTTCCGGAATAAACAAATCCTCTGGCAAGGCTGAGTATCCCCTCACCCGAATGAAGTTTACCGTTACCTGTATTACAGGAACTCAGTATGACCATCCTCGCCTTTAGAGGAAGGCCATACACCTCCCATGTATTGAGATTCCCGTCATCAGCCGAATCACTATGCTGATAGAATAGCATCTTGGAATACATGGGATACTGATCATTAAGAACGGTGTGCATTGCCAGATGGATTATGTTATAATTGCCTGCCACTGACTTAAAAACCGACTCTGTCGCACCATCATTTATGTAAAGTTTCCCATTTGTTATTCCTGTTACGTATTCAGCTTCACTTCTGGCAAAGGGCAGGTCATACAGAAAAGATACCCCTCCCTGTCTGATCCCCAGCAATGAGTCGACATTTATTACACCTGTATATATCGGAGCAAATGCGACCACCTTGTTCCGTGTTGCAACATCTTTTGAAATCAGTTCGGCAAGGAAAGTAGCTGAATATGTATAAGAAATTCTGTAATCTTTTAAAAGATAGGATATTTGATTGAACTGCTTTGCTGCAGACGGGGAACTTCCGGAAGGTATTGCTTCAAACGGCAGATAGGAAAGAATATTATCAGGAGAAATCAACAGTTTGTCGGAGATGAAGTATTTTTCGACCGGTTCTATAAGAGAAGAATAAAGAATACCACCTGCTTTCGAGAATCTTTTTAAATCAGACTTTGCATCATTTCCGGGATTAGAAACAAGTTCCCGGAATTCCGTAACACATTTAAAAAAAGAAGAATCGACAGGAATGGTTACAAGCTTAAGATATTTTCTATTTTTCAAAAAGATAAACAGAAGGGTATCGGAAACGACATAGTTTAAATAAGTTGTTTTGCCCCCTGCGATATGAGGAATATCATCGGGTTTGATAACATTTGAGTTATATTTGATTAAATAATAATCAGGATATTTTTCTTCAAGGATACTAATCAATGAATCGCGGCTCTTTGTTGAATTCAGAACAAGGTTGGTCCATTCCGATACCATCGCCTCATCAGGATGAGTCAGAGAGCTCTCCTCGGCAATTTTTGCCTCATAGAAACCTATATCGGCCTTCAGCCTCCTCTCCAGTTCGGCTATATCCGGAGGAATATGAAACTGTGTGGCCTTAAGCTCGCGGGTTGAAGCCAGCAGTCCGGCCACCTTGCTCTTTTCTGAATATTCGTAAGCCTTTTTAAGATAACTGATATCTCCTGTCAGCTTCCAGCACAGGTCGAGATCGCGCATAGCATTGAGATATGAGTCGCGGTACCGGTCACCCAGGATAATGCGGCTTTCCTCCTCGCTTATATTTATCCTTGTCCTGTCGATCAATCCAATTATTGCTTCTGCCGTCGCTGAGGCAGCAAACAGATATTTCCTTTCGTTTGTAGATCCGTAAATATTCCATAATGTTCCATATTTTGCCCTCAGGAGCTTTATTGACCACATGACAGGGTCGGCCGAACTAAAAACAGGATTTTCAATTTCCGGAACGGTTCCGTGTTCTGCCTTATCAGAGAACAGAAGGTTCTGGATTACCTCCAGCGCTTTGCATGAAAAGCCATTATCATCAAGTGCAAGAGCATAACCGAGCATTATTGAATTGTTAAGCTGGATATCATCAGGATTTCTGGCAGCAAAGGCTGCACATTCATCATAAAGCTGAAGTGATTTCTTAAGGTCGATACGGTAGGTGCGAAGATAATCGGCATAGTTTCTAAGGACTTCATAATAGTCTCTTGATCCCTCCCCATAAAAGGATCTTGCCTTATTCAGGGAATTCAGTAGCAATTCCTCTCCTCTTCTTGTATTACCTGCATCCCCCAGGATAATTGCAAAGCTGTTGAGGAGATTTAATGCAAGTGCTGAATTTGAAGACCTTATTTTGCTGAACCCCCTGTCGAAATACTCTTCCGACTTACTTTCCATTCCAAGGAAATAATAAGTAGCCCCAAGACTGTTCAGGAGGTTGATATAATTTGCATCTTCAGGGAGCTTATTTTTACCGTAAAGCGATTCTGCCTGTTCAAAATAAAGCTTTGCCTTTGAATAATCAGAAAGCCAGGTATAACAAACTCCGATGTTAGTATACAATATGGCAATAACGCTGATCTGACTATCGTCAGCTTTACTTATCAGATTAAGTGCGGTATTTCCGAAGTCGATAGCTTTATCGTAATCGTTGAGATTAAGATATGCAGTCACAAGTGATGAAAATCCGCTTATCAGCCTCGGGTCGTCAGGCCCATAGAGCTTTTTCTCAATTTCCAGCGACCGGAGGGTTGTCTGGGCCATACGCTGGTAGTCTCCCGCTGCGTAATATGCGACACCCATATTATACAGGCATTTTGCAAGAAGCTCGTCCTCTGTCTTTGTCTGATCGCGCAGGTAGGATGAAAGACGAAGCCAGTTCAACGCCTCGCTGTATCTGCTTTTCAGAAGGTAATATACTCCTATTGAATACTGTGCCTTTGATGTTATAAGATTGCTGTGATTCCCTGCCTTAAGCTCTGAAAGGATCTGTCTCATTAAAGAACCTGATCTTGCAGTATCAGGCAATCCGAACGAGTTGAGAAAAGCATTTGTCAGGTTATCAAGACGCTGATCATTGATGGGCCGGGAGTCGGAGATTGAAATCCGTGGATCCGGTGAACTGCCAATAGTTTCTCCTGCCAGACCAGTATAGTCGTACGCACCTGTTGTTTTTACAGTACTTAAACATACAAATATCAAAAAAACCAAATTCTTAAGCATTTCCGGGATCATAATGCGTCTCAGATGAGTTTTTATTCCCCTTCCCACTACGCAAGTTTACAAAAAATGTAATAAATATTAATAAAGACTCTGAAATTTATTTTTTGTAACCAATTGATAATCTTGAATTAAGAAAATATTTTAAAAAAAGTTGATTTTTCATTGTCACAAAACAGGGTTTTCCGACATGATACAGAAAATTGAGACACTGAAACTGAATTACCCGATTTAATATTATCAATGATTTAAAAACTAAAAAAAATGAAAAATCTTTACTTAAACAACATCGAAGAGAGTCTTAACAGCTATGCACTCACAGTTGAAGAAATGATAAGTGTAAAAGGTGGTGATATGGGAGAACCTATAATTCTGCCGAGCACTCCACCGATTAAAATCTGAGGATCGCTTTAAGAGACTGAATAGTTACTTGTATTGATTTTATCTGCCTTATTTGACAGACTCTTAAATACCTGGGCAATTCTGCCGTTTCACAGAATGCGAGGTATTGAATGATAAAAGAACAGTAATTGCCGGTTTGTGTCTGCAATACTGTAAAAATATAGTTGAGTGATTATGTCTGCACTGTTTTGACATGTAATGTTATTACAGGAATGAAGATATAGTGACGGTAAGGTGCATTGTTTTTTGCACCCTGATTTTCAGGCTCAGGCAGGGAGATGGTAATGCCGGGCGGTTGTTATGATTGCGGTCCTGAGAAGGAATATCAGTCGGAAGTTACATAATGATGGATCATTTTGTCCGTTTTGGGATAAAAGTATCCATAAGTTTGGAGTTTCAAATTTAAATATAATATAAGTCTATGAAAACGATCGATTTTTCTTATTTCATCGAGCGGTACCTTGCCGGAGAGATGGATGAAGCTGAAATGCAATGGTTCAGCAAAGAACTCGAGGGGAACAAGGAGCTGAGGAAGGAAGTAGATCTGCGCCGCAGGACTGATGCTGTACTGCAAAATCAGAACATTCTGAATCTAAGGTCTAAGCTGACGGCAATAGAAAAAAGGCGGGCGGAGCCAACACCTGTGATCCCCGGGCGATGGTCTGGTATTAAATACGCTGCTGCTCTGGCTGTGCTTATTATAGCAGGAAGCGGTATTCTCATGATGCTTCCCACGAAAATGACAGGACCTGAAATCATCGAAAAGTACTACAGGCCATATGAAGCCCCATCAACATCCAGGTCAGGCGCCATTGTATCGTTTGAGGATTACAATACAGCCCTTGAATATTACAAAATTGGAGATTTCAGGCAGGCTGCTGTCTATTTCAGCAAAGTTCTTGACCGTGAACCCGACAATATGGGAACGGTTCTCCTTGACGGGATTTCAAATTATGAAATAAAGAATTATCCTGCTGCTGAAGGGTCATTTAAAAAGGTAATTGTTGACGATAACAGCTATTTTGTTGATCATGCCCAATGGTACCTGGGCCTCTGTTATATTCAGACCGGAGAAACAATGAAGGCAAAAGAACAGCTGTCGATAATTGATAAATCAAACAGCATTTATTCAAAGAAGGCAAGGAAAATTCTAAGAGCTCTTAAGTAGGGATTTAAAGTAACATTTATGTTTGACGTTTCCGGATATTGTGCTGGAATGCCAGAAAAGCCGGCCGATAAGGGCAGGGAGCTTTTCAGAGATGAAGATGCCGTCAGGCAGCGGATTTCTGATTGTCCTCCTGTTCTTTCCGAGCTTTCACGGGAAATAAGAACCCAGATGAACGCTATAGTCGCATTTTCATTTCTTTTGAAAAAGTCGGACTGTCCGGATAAGGAAAAAGAAGAATTCAGCAAACTGATTTTTGCATCATGCGAACAAGTAATATCACTGTTCGACAATTTTCTCGATTCGGCGATCATTGATACGGGTAATTCAAAAGCCGGACCTAAAAAATGCGACCCTGATAAGATGTTCAGTGATATTTTCAATGAATTCAGGCAGGAAATTAAGGATGGCCCTTGCGAAGATCTGGTCTTTTTGTCTGAAACACCTGAAAATCAGAGTGGTATTTGTTTCATTGATACCAACAGATTTTCAAGGATTGTCCGCAACCTTTTTCAGCTATCCCTGCATAACACAAAGTCGGGTTATATCAAGGCCGGTTATTTCGTGAGGGACAATAATCTTACCTTTTATATTCTGGATACGGGCCAGGGATATTTTAAATGCAGGGAATTCTTCAACAGCGAGGATCTGGCAAAATCGATTGCCAAATACAATGATGTTGCTCTTGCGGTGAATATTTCCCTGATACGCAGGCTTCTGAATATTATGAACGGATCCGTCGCCCTTGAAAACAACAGGCTGACCGGGTTGGCCATTTATATCTCAATACCGGTATCAGGTCCAGGTGCTGAAGATACCGTAAATAAACATATGAATACCATTAATACTTTCTGATACCAGATTATCTGTCAATTCAATGTCTGATTTCCAACTGTGAGCGAAAGCAGCTGCCTGACGAGGTGGCTGCTTTTTAATTTTCAGAATATTCTGTAATCTTGACTTCAGTCCTTCTGTTCAGTTTTCTCCCTTCTGATGTTATATTATCGCCGACAGGCGATTTATTCCCGTATCCTTTGTATGAAAGCCTGGTTGCAGGGACCCCGTTAGCAACCAGATAATCAACGACTGACAAAGCTCTCTTTTCCGATAACTGAAGATTGTGTTCTTCAGTTCCGGTGGCATCGGTATAACCTGATATTTCCACCTTCAGCTGTTTATTATCTTTCATCAGGTTGCACAATTTATTCAACTCGGTCTGCGATTCTTTTCTAAGCTGCCATGAATCTATTTCATAAAATACATTTGAAAGCAACATCTTTTCTCCCACCCTGAACGGACTTAAAAGTATTTTCTTTATGTACGGCTCCATTGCAGAATGTTTCCCTTCAAACATAAAATTCTCAGAATAGAACAGATAACCTTTTTTGCTAACATTCAATCCGTAATTATATCCTGAAGGCAGGCAAACGAGGAAATTGCCGTTGTCGTCGGTAAAATTGCTGACAATAGTTTTTCCTGTGGAGAGATTAACAAGTTCATAATCGGCAAGAAGCATTTTACCTGTCATTCTGTCTGTGACCTTCCCCTTCAGATAGGCGACAGGGTCGGGCCTCACAGCATCATAAAGCTGGAAAGTATATATATTCTTCCCTTCATCGGCATCTCTGCGGGATGAAAAATAAGCAAGCTGTCCGCCCGATTCAATTGTCAGACCCATCTCATCATTAAACGTGTTAATGGGATAACCGAGGTTTACAGGTTCCGACCATGTGGTATCGTCTTCCATTCGTGAGAAATAAATATCCTGCCCTCCCATTCCAGGCCTTCCATCGGATGAAAAATAGAGTGTTCTCCCGTCGAAATGTATAAAAGGTGAAATCTCGTCACCTGAAGAGTTGATATTCTTACCAAGGTTACGCGGAGGGGACCATTTCCCGTTCTGCCTGTAAACCGAATACCAGATGTCATTGCCTCCCGATCCGCCAGGCCGGTTACTTGAGAAAAAAAGCATATTGCCGGTCGCATTTATTGACGGTTGGGTTTCCCAGTAGCGGGTATTGACTGGGCTTCCCAGGTTGACAGGCATTGACCATTTTCCATTAGTGAGGACTGAAAAGAATATGTCGCAGCTGCCAAGTCCGCCAGGCCTCTCACAGGCAGTGAAATACATGTAGGTACCATCTGATGAAAGGCTCTGTGCTCCCTCATTCTGGCTTGTATTTAGCGGAGCCCCCGCATTAACCGCATTTTGCCATTTTTTGTCCTTCAGGTAACTTATATAAAAATCTTCCTGGAAATAGTCATTTCTGCCCTGATATGATTTTCCATTTTTTGACTGCCGGGTGAACATAAGCGTTTGTCCGTCGACAGTTATTGAGGGCCAGTATTCATCATCGGAAGTATTTATGCCACTGCCAACGCTGACAGGGTTGAAGGGCACCGGATTTTTAACGGCTTCGATCGCAAACTCGCAGTTTCTGATGTTTCTCAACGCCCGTTCCCTGTTCTTTTCAATGGTGTTTTTCTGGTCGAGGTAGACATTGTAGTGTAAAAGAGCACGTGTATAATCGCCAGAAAAAAATTCCGAATTTGCAAGTGCAAAAAACACCTGGGGCCAGGCAAGCGAATCAATCCGGACAGCTTTCTGATAGTTTACGGCAGCCTCATTATAACGTTTTTGCTTTTCCATAAGCTCCCCAAGCATCACGTATGCTTCAAAAAATCCGTTGTCCGACAATATAGCCTGATTGAAGAAACGCTCGGCACTTTCATAATCGATGTAATCGAAAGCCGTCTGTCCAAGCTTATATGCTTTAAGGGCTTTTGATGAGGTTGTGTGGTATTTCTGTGAGAATGATTTCCCGGTGAGGAAAAAAGCAAGAATAACAACAAGGGCTGATACAATCACTTTTCTCATCAGGTCATGGGATATGCATGTACTTGTGCGCCTGCAGGGATATTTTCCAACAGGGATTCTTCTTGACATATTCGACGATTTCGGGAACAATAATGTCGAACCTGCTCCATTCCGGCTGAAGGAACAGCCTGCAAGCCGGCCCGACCTTTTTTCTGTGCTTTTCGGCCCAAAGGAAATCATCGCTGGTTTCAATTATTACTTTCAGTTCATCAGCTTTGCCGCCTATGTCACCGGCAGGCGGCATGTTTTTTTTCGGGGAAAGACATATCCAGTCCCATGTCCCGCTTAACGGATATGCTCCCGATGTTTCAATAAATGTGCATATACTGTTTTTCTTCAAGCCCGAGCACAAATAATCGAGATTCCACATAAGCGGTTCTCCTCCTGTCACCACAACAGATTTCGTGCCGGAATCGAGGGCATTACGGACTATACTGTCGGTTTCAACAAGGGGAAACATATCAGGATCCCATGAAAACCGTGAATCGCACCAGTTGCAGCCGACATCGCAGCCTCCGAGTCTTATGAACCAGGCTGCTTCTCCGGCATGATAACCTTCGCCCTGAATTGTATAAAACTCTTCAACCAGAGGCAACATAAATCCTTCAGGATAATTTGTTTCCCTCAACCCCATGTTTCAAAACGTTTTAATGCAACTTTTATTTTCCGAACAACAGATCATAATCGGCAGATTTTGCCCTGCTAACCCATTTTTCCGGAACAATCCGCCAGTTGTTGTAAGCAAACGGGCGAATTGTACCTTTTTCTTCAAGATCTTTCAGTATATAAAATCTGAGGTCCTTTTCTGTCGATCTCACAAGACGCTTTGGCAAATCATCCTTTGAAATGCCTGCACCGGCAGTCAGATGTCCGCCGCCTCCGTTGCCACGGTATGAATTTATCGCAACAGTATATATCTTATCCTTCTCAAAAGGCTTCCCGTCCGAAAATGACCTGATTACTATCCTGTCGCCTTCCTTCCTGCTTGCATCAACAGTGTAATCTATACCGGCTGCAGAATCGAAATTATAGGGTTGGTTTCTGAGCCATGCCTCTCCGTTCCTGATTACAGGTTTGCCCTTTTCATCAAGCCTGAATTTCAGAAGATGATCGCCGGGGCCCTTCATGGTATTAATCCAGTCGGCATATGAAAACTCGAGGTATCTTTTTATTTCAGCGCCACTCAATTTCATAGTGTACAAGAGGTTCTCAAACCTGTAAAGCTTGAACATATCACCAACCGTAACAGGCCCTGCAGGTATGCTGACGTCAAATGAAAGCGGCGCTGCAAATGAGATATCTGCTCCGGTAATTTCCAGCTGGATCGAATGGATCATGTCGACGAACGGAGATGAACCGAAATAGGAGTCCCTTGTGCTGATAGTTGCCTCGGAGACTGCAATTTTCCTGTTAACATAATCGAGAAGTTTGTTTTTCTGGTCTTCAAACTTTTGCATAAATTCCGGATCGGGCTCATAATTATCGACATCTATCAGCTTTCCTGTAATCAGTTTTCCGGCCCTGCCCGACTTAAGGTCGTTTGTGAACAGTACATCAGCCCTGCCGATTTTCTCTGCCCTGCTTCCTCCTTCAATTACAAGAACTGTATCTCCTTTAGAATTTACTATTTTCCTGTTGATTATATTATGGTTATGTCCGCAAAGGATAATATCAAATCCTGCAATATCACTGGCGATCCTGTAAGGGCCGTTCTCCTCATAATGGCTTCCCTCCTCCCCTTTTTTGCCGGGCTCATCCCAGCCGGTATGAAACAATCCGACTACGAGATCGGGTCTTTTATCAAGTATCTCCGGCATATACTTCCGGGCTGTTTCGTACAGGTCCCTGAATTCAATTCCGGAATAAAGCTCGGGAGGAAGCCAGCCAGGTACACCCGTGGTTATCATACCCAGTACAGCGATCTTAATCCCGTTCTTTTCGATTACAGTATATGGTTTGAAATAAGGATTACCAGTCCTGGTATCAACAGCATTTGCCGCAAGAAGCGGAAATTTGTACTCGCCGGTTAGCCTGTCGTAAACAGAATGACCGGCTTCAATATCATGATTCCCGACGGTTGCCGCATCATAACCCATGAAATTCATGGCTTCCGCATTTATATGAGGCGACACCGTATCAATGAAATTTGAATAGTACACAGGAGGCTGTCCCTGCAGATTGTCACCATCGTCAAGAAGAACAACAGTATTATTTTCCTCTCTTACCTTATTAACATAGGATGAAACGGCTGCAAGGGAAACATCAATTTCCTTCTTCTCAATAAAGTCGTAAGGGAGTATAACACCATGAACATCAGTTGTGAAAAGTATAACAGCCTTCCTGGCTGGTTTAACGGAACACGAGACAATCGTGGCGGATAAGAGAAGCAGGAACAGATATTTCAGAAGGAATTTCATGTTGATAAGACTTTAAAATCAGACTTGAATTAAGACCGCAAACATAAAAAAGAATATTTACTTTCGATGTCGCAAATTAATGTTAAAGATCAATAACCGGGCATTTATACAAAAATAAAATAAAAGACATCAATTATGGTACTTACCGGACTTGAACAGCTGAGATTGACATTGCCGCCGGACCTGAAAGGCAGAAATATAGGAGTATTATGTCATTCGCCAAGCATAACATCCGATTTCATCCATATCACGGATCTGCTGTATCGCAGCCGGGAATGCAGGCTTATTTCAATTTTCGGGCCGCAACACGGGCTAAGCGGACAGACTCAGGACAATATGATTGAATGGAGCAGCAGCATTCATCCTGAGTTCAGGATCCCTGTTTACAGCCTTTACGGGGAGCACAGGAAACCGACGGCTGAGATGCTTAATAATCTTGAAGCCTTTATTATTGACCTTCAGGATGTGGGCGCCAGGCTTTATACATATATATGGACAGTAAAATTATGTATGGAAGCATGTTCACAGGCGGGCATACCAGTATGGATACTCGACAGGCCAAATCCGGTGGCCGGGCTCCCCTTCGACGGTCCCGTACTGAAGGAGGAATATTTCACTTTTGTCGGAGGAGCCTCTATTCCACTGTGTCACAGGATGACAATCGGGGAAATGGCTTTGTGGATCAAGGATAAATATATTCCGGGATGTGATCTTAGGATAATCTGGATGAAGAACTGGCAAAGACGCTCGCTGTTCAGTGATACAGGCCTGCCATGGGTGCTTCCTTCTCCAAATATGCCGACCCTTCAGACGGCTCTGGTATATCCGGGAACTGTGCTTGTCGAAGCCCTGAATATGTCGGAAGGAAGAGGGACAACCATCCCTTTTGAATTGCTTGGGGCTCCATTCGTGAATACCTCAAAACTTATTAAAAACCTTTCGTCGAGGAAGATTCCCGGTTGCGCATTCAGGGTTCATGATTTCATACCGACCTTCAATAAATATTCCGGACAGTTTTGCAACGGATTCCAGATACATGTTACTGATCCGTCGGTTTACCGGCCCGTAGCCACTGCATATGAGGTATTTGATGCAATTATTGAGACATCACCTGCTGATTCTCTTAAATTCAATCCGCCGCCTTATGAATATGAATACAAACTTATTCCGTTTGACATACTTTCAGGAGATTCTGTGATGAGGACTTCGCTTTGTGAAAGGGTAAAGCCTGAAACAGAGTTTCAACGGTGGAAAAGCGAAATATCAGAATTTAAAAATGAATTCAGCCAGATAGCCTTTTATAAGGAATAATATTGATCAGTGATTACTCCCCGATTTGTTTTTCAGTGTATTTACAAGCTTCTCAATAAGCTGCTGTGGAAAGATTGGTTTCACAATGTAATCATCAAATCCTGACGAGATAATCCTCTCCCTGTCACCCAGAAGGCTGTAGGCAGTCTGGGCTATTATGATGACATCGCTCCGGAATTCCCTGATTTTTCCTGCAGCTCCATATCCGTCAATGAAAGGAAGCTGAATATCCATTAGGATTATATCTATCCCGGGGTCCGATTTTGCCAGATCAATCGCTTCCCTGCCGTCGCTGGCGCTGAGGAGACTTGCTCCGGTTCTTTCAAGTATCTTATTCAGATACAGGCGGCTGGAAACATCGTCTTCAACTATCAGTATCTTTTTTGTCCGGAGGTATTCATTTTCCATATAAACCGGTTTTATTCAAACAGTCCTTCATCTCGTAAAAGCAGCAGTATTGCCGACTGGGGAACCACAACATATTTTTCCTTGTTGAATTCGATCTCTATTGCACTATTCTGAAGATATACTGCCTGGTCGCCTTCTTTTGGCTGAAGTGGTACGTATTTTGGTTCATCGGCCCTGTTTTTCCAGGGTTCATCACTGTCGTTAACTGAAGGTATAGGATATCCCGGACCTACCTTGACGACATATCCGATCTGGACTTTTTCATTCTCATTAACGCCCGGAGGGAGGAAAAGACCGCTTTTGGTCCTCGATTGGGGAACCTTTGGCTTTATCAGAATTCTGTCACCTATCACGATCAGTTTCTGAAGATCTTTCTCATCAAATAATACGCTCATTTCTGACATCTGTTTAGGCAAAAATATCATTTTTAGCTTTAATCAGAAACCGTCACCAGATATTTGGTTAATATTGTGCTAAGATATGAACGCCGGATCTTCATCTTTATTTTGCAAATGGAAACCGATGCTTACCTGACAATTAAACTATCGACCGAAGGTCTTTACAAGGAAAAAGGAAGCAGGTTCATTTCCTATGCATTCCCTGTTTCCACACAGGAAGAGATTAAAATGCACCTTGAGACACTTCGCAGGCAGCATCACGCTGCAAGGCATCATTGCTATGCCTGGATGCTCGGGACCGCCAGGGACAACTTCAGGTCGAACGATGACGGAGAACCATCGGGCAGTGCCGGCAGACCTATTCTTGGTCAGATAAACTCATTCAACCTTACAAATATTCTTGTCGTTGTTGTCAGATATTTCGGTGGAAAGCTACTGGGGGTTCCCGGACTGATAAACGCTTACCGTACAGCTGCCGGATCTGCGCTTCTTAATGCAGAGAGAATCAGTCTTGTCGAACTCGTGAATTTTGAAATTGAATTTCCATATGCTTCGCTCAACGATATTATGAAAATTATCAAAGACGAAAAAACTGATCACTCAAACCTTAAGATGGGGATGGTCTGCTCAATAACAGTCAGCATCAGGCCTTCTGAAACAGAAAGGATAACGCGTCTGTTATCCCGGACTGGGGGCGTGATGGTCAGACCTGTCGGGAAAATGTAAAAAAATACAGCTGTCAAAAGTTGTTAAATAATTATCAACAGGCCAATGACAAGAGACATTTCATAAGTAATTTTGATTGAATACCTGTCAGGCCTTTTCAAAACAATATCATAATGAAAAACAAGAGTTTAGTGTCGATCGATGATCTCACTACAGATGAGATCCTGAAGATACTTGATGACGCTGCTGAATTCGAGAAGAATCCTGTTCAGGATCTTCTTCTCGGAAAAGTAATTGCTACATTGTTCTTTGAACCATCGACCCGCACCCGGTTGAGCTTTGAGAGCGCTATAAGCCGTCTCGGAGGAAAAATTGTGGGGTTTTCTGATGCAGGTGTATCAAGTGTTTCAAAGGGAGAGACTCTTCACGACACAATAAAAATGGTAAGCAGCTACAGCGATGCCATCGTGATGAGACATCCCGTTGAAGGAAGCGCGAGATATGCCAGCGAAATATCCCCGGTACCTGTTATCAATGCCGGCGACGGAGCAAACCAGCACCCGACTCAGACTCTCCTCGACCTTTATTCAATAAGGAAAACTCAGGGCACTCTTGACAATCTCAATATATTCATGGTTGGAGACCTTAAATACGGCAGGACTGTACACTCGCTCATGATGGCAATGTCGAGATGGAACACCACCTTCAACTTCATTTCGCCGGAGGAACTCAAAATGCCGGAAGAATTCAAGCTTTATCTTGATAACCTCGGATTGAAGTATTATGAACATCTCGACTTTACAGATATTATTTCGAAAGCTGATATCATCTATATGACCCGGGTGCAGAAGGAAAGGTTTTCTGATCCCATTGAATACGAAAAAGTTAAGAATGTATATGTCCTCAAGAATTCAATGCTCTCAAACACAAAACCCAATATGAGGATATTGCATCCTCTTCCAAGGGTAAATGAAATCCATACGGATGTCGATTCGAATCCGAAAGCCTACTATTTTGAGCAGGCTTTAAACGGAGTATTCACCCGTCAGGCAATACTGTGTTCACTTTTGGGAATTAAATAACGTAACACATGAAAGAACCAAAACAGCTAAGTGTAAGTGCAATTCAGAACGGTACAGTTATCGATCATATACCTGCAAAAAACCTCTTCAAGGTAATTTCAATCCTTGGCCTTGATCATATCGATAATCAGATCACTTTTGGTACAAACCTCGAAAGCAAGAAACTGGGAAGAAAGGCTATCATAAAAATATCAGACAAGTTTTTTGAGGATACCGACATTAACAGGATTGCCCTTGTAGCACCTGATGCCAAACTGAACATCATCAGGGACTATGAGGTTGTCGAGAAGAAGGTCGTTGAAGTGCCTGACAGCATTGTAGGAATTGCCAGGTGCATGAATCCGAAATGCATAACCAACTTTGAGAAAGTAACAACCCGATTTAAGGTCGTTTCAAAAAAGAATGTGGCTCTCAAGTGCCATTATTGTGAAAAGATAACGAATCAGGAAAATCTTCACATAATCTGAATTCACCGAAGCCTGTCATACGATCGTATGAGCTCCTCGTCCTTCCTTATGCCATGATGGGCCAGCAGGCAGAGGATAAGAACCAGAGGAGGTATGATAATCCTGTAACCAGGTACAAGCGATACTTCATACTGACCAGGTAAATAGATAAGATAAAATATTGTCAGCCCGGCCGAGGCCGCGGTAATAAATACAAGTATTTTAGCAAGCAAAAGCTGAAGCCGTCTTTTCCTGTAAAGGAAAATATCTATAAATGAAACCAGCCCAATAAGGATAAATACAATTGTAAGGTAAAAATGATTCCCGGTCAGTTCTAATCCGGCGCTTCCTCCTGATCTCCACAATCCATTGAAATCCATCACAATCCTTGTTCCGCCTGAATTGCTGAAAGTAAAAAATTCACCGCTGAGGAATAATACCGACAGTAAAAATGTCAATACAAGATAAACTGATTGAATTCTCTGAATCATTTGTATAAATTATTAAAGTGCAAAAGTAGTTTGTTTTATTGAATCGTTATAAAACTTAATAATGAATATGATATCATTGCCAAAGCTCTCGTTTTATGAATATTTAACAATTTTTCGGACATTCATCCTCCTTTCGAACTTCCAAATCATCTACATTTGCTCTGATTTGGACAGTCGGTTTATTCATTATTGAACTATCTGAATTATAAAATGTTATTTTCAAAAATATTCTAATATAACACTCTGAATTAAATATGAAGAAGAATACAAAGACCATAATAATTATACTACTTGTAATTGTTGCAGCAGTCATGATCTTTTATCCGAAGGTAAAACCGCTGCTTGGCATTGGTGAAAATAATGGTGTTCCTCCATCCGGACAGGGCGGGGGAAGAGGTCCTGGCGGACAGGGCGGCAGGCAGGCGCTTAATGTAAGCGGCTTCCTGATACAGCCTTCGAAGCTTAGTGATCTTTACAGAAGTATTGGCACACTTAAGCCTGCTGAAGTTGTGGAGCTTGCTTTTGAAACTTCCGGAAAGATAGTAGGCATTAATTTTACTGAAGGAACCAGGGTGAAAAAAGGGGATCTTCTTGCGAAAATAAATGACAGGCCTCTTCAGGCGCAGCTTGAAAAGCTTCAGGCACAGAAAAAGCTTATCGAAGAGAAGGAGTTCAGGCAGAGAAGCCTTCTTACCAAAGACGCCATCAGCCAGGAAAGTTATGATCAGATCGTTACGGAGCTTCAGACCAACCAGGCCGACATCAACCTTATTCTTGCAAGAATTGCTGAAACAGAACTGCGCGCCCCGTTCGACGGGATCATTGGTTTGAGGTATGTGAGCGAAGGAAGTTATACGAATCCATCCACAAAGATTGCCAGACTTGTAAAGATAAAACCCATAAAGCTTGAATTTTCGGTTCCGGAACGCTATGCCAACCAGGTAAAAATAGGTTACCCGGTAAGCTTCAGCGTTGACGGATCAGGCAATTCTTTCAAAGCATCAGTTTATGCTATCGAACCTCAGGTCGATGAAAACACCAGAACAGTGGTAATCAGATCATTATATCCAAATTCAAATGAAGAGCTTTCGGCCGGCCGGTCGGCAACAATCACACTTCTTCTCTCCGAGATAGACAATGCTATTGCCATCCCTACTGAAGCCCTTATTCCGGAAATGGAAGGCGAAACAGTATTTGTGTACAGGAACGGCAAAGCACAATCGGTAAAAGTTCTGACAGGACTTCGCACAGAATCGCTTATCCAGATAACCGACGGACTGAAATTCGGGGATACCCTTCTGACAACCGGGATTCTTCAGCTTCGCCATAATCTTCCAGTCGTACTTGATTCTCTGGTAAGAAATTAAACTTCAGTTAACAGTCAGATTATGAGTCTTTCATCAACAAGTATAAATCGCCCGGTACTGGCAACGGTATTTGCGATTGTCATCATGCTTTTCGGCGTTGTAGGATTGACCTTCCTTGGCATCAGGGAATTTCCAAGCGTCGATCCGGCAATCATCACCGTCAACACTTCATACCCGGGCGCCAACTCGGATGTTATCGAGACCCAGATCACGGAACCTCTTGAGCAATCTATAAACGGAATACCGGGTGTACGTACGCTTACAAGCGTCAGCAGCCAGGGATCAAGCAGGATCACTGTTGAATTTGAACTTTCGGTCGACCTTGAAACCGCAGCAAATGATGTAAGGGATAAAGTTTCCCAGGCACAGCGAAGACTCCCGCAGGACTGTGACCCTCCGACTGTAACAAAGGCTGACGCCGACGCCAACCCTATTCTTTTCCTTACTGTTGAAAGTACAAAAAGGTCGTTGCTCGAACTTTCAGAGATTGCCGATCTTACCCTTAAGGAACAGTTGCAGACAGTATCGGGAGTAAGCGCCATTAACATTTTCGGTGAGAAACGTTACTCAATGAGGCTATGGATCGATCCTTCAAAACTGGCCGGCTACGGCCTCACCCCGATGGACGTGAGAAGCGCTATTTCGAGGGAGAACGTTGAACTTCCTTCCGGATCAATAGAGGGAACAAATACACAGCTTACTATCCGCACACTGGGGCTGATGACAACACCTAAAGAGTTCAATGACCTAATTATCAAGCAAACAGGCGACCAGATTGTCCGCTTCAAGGATATCGGAAGGGCTGAACTGGGTCCGGAAGACATACGGGGAATCCTTAAAAACAACGGCGTTCCTATGGTCCAGCTTGCCATTATACCGCAACCGGGATCGAACCATATTGAAATTGTTGACGAGATTTACAGGAGGCTTACCTATATCAGGAAAGATCTGCCGGATGACGTAAAAGTTGATGTCAATTATGACAATACCGAATACATACGTTCATCAATAAAAGAAGTTCAGGACACAATTTATATAGCTTTTGCGCTGGTAGTCATAATAATCTATTTCTTCTTAAGGAGCTGGAGGGCGACAATAATACCGATCCTTGTAATACCGGTCTCACTTGTCGGAGCCTTTTTCATAATGTACATCGCGGGATTCTCCATCAACGTACTGACACTTCTTGCAATAGTCCTTGCGATAGGTATTGTGGTTGATGATGCCATTGTTGTGATGGAGAACATTTATGTCAAGGTCGAATCGGGGATGTCGCCCATGGAAGCCGGACTAAAAGGATCAAAAGAGATCTATTTTGCAATTATTGCAACAACAATAACACTTGTATCGGTCTTTTTCCCGATCGTATTCCTTCAGGGAATGTCGGGACGTCTCTTCAGGGAGTTTGGTATTGTGATGGCAGGGACAGTAACTATTTCTGCATTTCTGGCCCTTTCGCTGACACCAATGGTTTCGACTAAGCTTCTCCGCCATGAAAAAAGCCATACATGGTTCTACAGAAAGACTGAACACTTTTTTCAGATATTGAACGACTGGTACAGAAATGCACTTTCCACTTTCCTTGTTCACCGAAAGTATGCATTTGTCATACTTGTTGCTGCAATCGGCCTTATTGTTTTGCTCTGGATGTCAATACCGGCTGAGATGGCCCCACTGGAAGACAGGTCGCAGGTCACAATAAACACATCCGCCACCGAAGGCGCTACTTATGAATTTATGCTCTCATACGCCGATGAAATTGCAGAAATAGTTGAAAAAACGGTTCCGGAAAGGATAAGCTATACTACAATGGTTCGCGGCGGTTCATTCGCAAATATAAGGGTAGCTCTTGTCAAACCTGATGAAAGAAGCAGATCACAGCAGGAAATTGCCGACCAGCTTTCAGTTGCAGTACGCACAAGGACAAGGGCCAGGGCATTTGTTCAGCAGCAATCGACTTTCGGACAGAGACGTATGGGTATGCCGGTGCAGTACGTACTTCAGGCCACTTCAATTGATAAATTAAGGGAAGTGATACCTGAATTTATGAGGAAAGTAAGCGAAAACGACGTACTCCAGATGGCCGATGTGAACCTTAAATTCACAAAACCCGAACTCAGGATTCACATAAACAGGGATAAGGCAATAACACTCGGAGTGTCGACACAGAGTATCGGGCAGACACTGCAGCTCGCACTTAGCGGCCAGCGTTTCGGATATTTTTTCATGAACGGGAAACAGTATCAGATACTCGGAGAGCTTGCAAGGGCTGACCGTAATAAACCTCTCGATCTTAAATCACTTTATGTCAGGAGCAGCTCGGGCAAAATGATACAGTTCGACAACCTTGTGACCCTGTCGGAAGAGACTGCTCCGCCCCAGCTGTACAGGTACAACAGGTTTGTTGCAGCTACCGTTTCAGCAGGTCTGGCCAGGGGCAAAACCATAAGTGAAGGAATTGAAGAAATGGACAAGATAGCAAAGGAGACACTCGACGATTCTTTCAGGACAGCTCTTGCCGGCGACTCCAAAGACTTCATGGAAAGCTCTTCAAGCCTTATGTTCGCATTCACACTGGCACTTATTCTGATATTCCTTGTTCTGGCGGCCCAGTTCGAGAGTTTCAAGGATCCACTGATAGTAATGATGACAGTTCCTCTTGCATTGACCGGAGCCCTGATCTTTATGTGGTATTTCGACGTCACCATGAATATTTTCAGCCAGATCGGATTGATAATGCTTATCGGGCTTGTATCGAAGAACGGAATACTTATTGTCGAATTTGCAAACCAGAGAAAAGCAGCAGGCTTATCCAAATATGAAGCCATCAAACATGCTGCTGCATCGAGATTCCGTCCCATCCTGATGACAAGTCTTGCCACAATTCTTGGCATCTCCCCTCTGGCCCTTGGCCTTGGCGAAGGAGCACAGAGTCGTGTCGCAATGGGTATAACAGTTGTCGGAGGAATGGTATTCTCGACTTTCCTTACATTATTTGTTGTACCTGCTATCTATACATATATATCAAGTGAATCTAAAACGAAAACTGATGAAAACAAAGTTTCTGCTGTTTAGCATTTTAATATTTACCTTTAGCTTATCCGTCGGGGCCCAGCAGGTTTATGAACTTGATGATTGTATAAAAACCGGTCTCGAGCGGAACTTTTCACTTCTTATTACCAGAAACAATGAAGCTGTTGCCAAAAACAACTTCACACTGGGAAATGCAGGTTTCCTGCCTTCACTTGACCTCTCGAGCAGGTACAGCGGCACCCTGAATGATATTAAGCGTGAGATGACTGACGGCACTGAAACTACTTCAAATGGCGAAAACAATACTGTAACAACGGCAGGCCTTACTGCGAATATGACTATTTTCAACGGTTTCAACGTCGTTACCACTTACAAAAAGCTCAATGAGCTAAAGCAAATCGGCGAACTGAATACCCAGCTCTCAATTGAAAATCTTGTAGCCGACATTATTTCCGGCTATTATAATTATATCCAGCAGATAGAACTTCGAAACAGCCTCGAATATGCCGTAGCCCTTTCCAAAGAGCGTCTCAGAATAGATGAGGACAGATATCTCCTTGGTTCAAGTTCAAAGATGCAGGTTCTGCAGTCGAGGGTCTATTTTAATGCCGACAGTTCGAGGCTTTCCAGGCAGCTCGAGGTTGTGAGGGCTGCGCAGATAAGGCTTAACGAACTGATGGCAGTTGAGGATCTGAGTCAGAAATTCTCTACTTCCGATACATCAATAAAAGTAATACCTGACCTGTTATATGAAAAACTGCTTGATGAAACACTGGCTAAAAACACAAGCCTGCAGATTGCCTCAAAAAACAAGACAATTTCAGAATATGACTATAAGATAATTGCCTCACGCAGTTATCCATATCTGAATGCAACATCAGGATATAATTATACATTGAATACATATTCTGCAAGTTCGACCGACAGGCAGTATACAAACGGATTAAACTATGGGCTGACCCTCGGGGTAAATCTTTTCGACGGATTCAATCAACGAAGAAGCATCAAAAATGCAACCATTGATATCAACAATAAAGAACTGAGATTTCAGGAAATTGAACAGGGAGTCATGGCCGATCTCATTACACTATACAGCGCTTACAGTAATTATCTGAGGCTTATTACCCTTGAAAATCAGAATCTCCAGACTGCAACTGAGAACCTTGATATCGCCATCGACATGTACAAGCTTGGAAGTCTTTCAGGACTTGACCTCAGGGAGGTGCAGAAAAGTCTCCTTGATGCCCGTGAAAGCCTGTTTTCAGTGGAATACCAGGCGAAACTGGCAGAGATATCACTTATGCTGATTTCCGGAAGGATAATGGAGTACCTTCAGTAGAATCTCTGGCGCTAATTATCTATATTTGTTTCTCATTTTTTCATCATGGAAAAGAAAACTGAACTGATAACCAACAGTGACGGCAGCATTTTCCATCTTCACCTGCTTCCCGAGGATATTTCCGACAAAATAATTATTGTTGGCGATCCGGGAAGAGTTGATATGCTCGCCACATTGTTTGATACAATAAGATTAAAAAAAGAGAACAGGGAATTCAGGACCGTCACCGGCAGCTATGAAGGTAATGAACTCACTGTCATATCGTCGGGTATCGGAACAGACAACATTGATATCCTGATCAATGAGTTGGATGCACTTGTTAATATCAATCTGCAGACAGGTGAGGTCAGAGAGGATCCTGTTTCACTTACACTGATAAGGCTCGGCACTTCAGGGGGGATAAGATCGGATGTTCCGGCCGGATCATGTGTTTTGGCAGAGACAGCCATTGGCTTTGACGGTCTCATACATTTTTATGAGGGTTACGACTGGCTGCTCGACAATGTCCTTGCCTCGGTTCTGGCCGATTATCTTGAATGGCCCGACACACTTTCGTTCCCGTATGCGGTAAATGCCAGCAGGGATCTTGTTGACCTTTTCAGCAAGGATGATTTCATAAGGGGAATAACAGTATCAGCGCCTGGCTTTTATGCACCACAGGGAAGGAAACTCAGGTTAAACACCTTTGACGGAGAGATAAACGAAAAACTTGCAAATTTCTCCTACAGGGGAAGAGTTATAAGCAATTATGAAATGGAAAGCTCGGCCATTTACGGTCTTTCCGGTTTGCTGGGACACAAGGCTCTGACATTCTGTGCTGTTATTGGAAACCGGGCTACTGGTGAATTCATCAATAATTACCAGTCGTTGATAATGAATATTGCATCGAGGATAATGAAAACAATCTGACAGTGAAAAATGTAACAAATGTTACAAATTTTCCCTGTACCAGTTCACGGCCTCAGCCATTCCCTGTCTCACATTGAATGAAGGATTATATCCAAGCAGCCTTTGCGCTTTCCTGATCGACGCCAGGGAGTGAGGTATGTCGCCGGCCCTTGAGGGTCCGTATACAGGATTTATCTTAAGCACTTTGCTGTCGCTCCCGGCCACCAGCTCCCTTATCAGTATGAACAGCTCATTGAGTGTTGTTCTTTCACCGTGAGCAACATTATAAACCTGGTTTATCGCTGCTCTGTTTGAGGCAATAGCAGCAAGATGATTGGCATGTACCACATTATCGACATATGTAAAATCGCGCGAACAGCTTCCATCTCCATTTATTACCGGTGCTTCGTGCGACATCAGCTTTTTTACGAATAAAGGAATGACCGCGGCATAGGCGCCAGTCGGATCCTGCCTTCGTCCGAAGACGTTGAAATATCGAAGTCCGATTGTCTCAATGCCATAAATTGAGGCAAAATTGGCAGCAAACAGTTCATCTACATATTTGGTAATACCATATGGAGAAAGGGGATTTCCTATCTTTTCCTCTACTTTCGGCAGATCGGGATGATCACCATAGGTAGATGAACTGGCCGCATAAATAAACCGGCGAATCCCGGCTTCCTTTGATGCAAAAAGCATTTTCACAAAACCTCCTATGTTCACATCTGCCGATGTGACCGGATCTTTTATTGATCGTGGAACCGAACCAAGTGCAGCCTGATGGAATACATAATCAATGCCTGAAACTGCTTTTTCACAATCAGGATAATTGCGGATATCGCCCTCAATAAGCCTGAAATCACTGTTATTTATAAAACCTTTCAGATTTTCCCTTTTGCCCGTCGAAAAATTATCGAGGCAGATTACGTAATTACCTGCTTTAAGCAACGATTCGACCAGATTCGATCCGATAAAGCCTGCACCACCGGTTACAAGAACACGGCATCCTCTCAAGACGCGATTCATGAAAAAGATATTTTACAAAAAACGGGTAACAGGCACGATTATTTCCTGTGAATAAGCAGAATCATCTTTCAAAGAGAAGAAGAATCTCATTAAGGATAAACTCAGCAGCTTTACCGTCGCCGTAAAATCCGGGATATTCAAGATTCTGACCTGAATGCATGAATTCCCCGAACTCATTCCTTATCATAGCCGGGTTTGCATCAACAAGTTTTACCGTACCGTTTGCAACAAGCTCAATCCATTCAGTCTCCTTACGCAGTACGATACAGGGCCTTCTGAAAAAATGCGATTCCTTCTGTACGCCGCCTGAATCTGTAATTATCATGCTGCAGTTTTTCTCAAGGAGAGTCATGGTGAGATATGAAACCGGCGGAGTTATCCTTATCCACCCCGAATGCTTCAGTTCATCGAACAGGCTCATAAGCCCCGATTTCAGCGAGTTTATCGTACGGGGGTGAAACGGCATAACAAAGGGAATCCTGTACTCTTCAGCCAGATCCTTCAATACCGAAAGTATAGCCTCCAAACGGCTTTTATCGTCGGTGTTAATATCCCTGTGGATGGTTACAAGAATGAATTTGTTTTTTTCTATCGACATTGATTCGAGGACAGGTGATTTCTTCCTTTCGGCAAGTCCTGCAAAAAACAGAGAGTTGTCGTACATAATATCTCCCGTGAGATATATCTTCGGATTGTCGATTGTATAGGGAGGGCTGTTCTCAGGCCGGAATCCTTCATTAATAAGATTCTTGAACGCAGCATTTGTCGGGGCAAAGAGCAGGGTCGAAGAATGGTCGCTCATGATCCTGTTTATCTCCTCGGGCATAGTCTTGTTGAATGACCTCAGTCCGGCTTCGATATGGATTACCGGAAAATGAAGCTTGGAGGCAGCTATTGCTCCTGCCAGTGTGGAATTTGTATCACCGTAGAGCAGTACGGCATCAGGTTTTTCCTGAAGAAGCACCTCTTCAATCCCGGTTATCATGGCTGCAGTCTGGCGTCCGTGATGAGCAGATCCGACACCCAGATTAAAATCGGGTTTATGTATCTCAAGCTCATCGAAAAAGACTTCAGACATTTCCCTGTCGTAATGCTGACCCGTATGAAGCGTCAGTTCTGTGATACTGTCTGAAAATTTAAGCCTTATGGCACGACTTATTGCTGACGATTTTATTATCTGAGGCCTGGCACCAACAATATTCAGGAGCTTTATTCTTGACATAGACCGGACTGGTTATTATTAGCGATCAAAAGTACTGTTATTTGGCATAATTAACAGCCCTTGTTTCACGAATAACTGTAATTTTAATCTGTCCGGGATATGTCATCTCATTTTGTATCTTCCTGGCGATTTCGAATGAAAGGCTTTCGGCTTCCCTGTCGGTGACTTTTTCGGCTCCGACGATCACTCTCAGCTCCCTGCCTGCCTGAATAGCATAGGTTTTCATTACGCCCGGGTATTGAAGCGCAAGCGATTCAAGCTCTTTCAATCTCTTTATGTATGATTCAACTACCTCACGACGTGCACCGGGACGGGCTCCGGAGATGGCATCGCAGACCTGTACTATAGGTGCGATAAGAGTTGTCATTTCCGTTTCATCGTGATGTGATCCTATTGCATTGCAAATTTCAGGTTTTTCCTTGTATTTCTCGGCCATTTTCATTCCAAGTATTGCATGCGGAAGTTCCGGTTCGTCATCTGGAACCTTGCCAATGTCGTGAAGCAGCCCGGCTCTTTTTGCAAGCTTTGGATTCAATCCCAGTTCGGCAGCCATTATTGATGCAAGATTTGCAACTTCTCTTGAATGCATAAGCAGGTTCTGACCATATGACGACCTGTATTTCATTTTACCAACAAGGCGTATGAGTTCGGGATGAAGCCCATGGATCCCAAGGTCGATTGTTGTTCTTTTTCCAACCTCAAGAATCTCCTCCTCCACCTGTTTTTTTGTCTTATCGACTATTTCCTCTATTCTGGCGGGATGTATCCTGCCGTCGGTCACTAGCTGATGCAGGGCAAGGCGTGCAACCTCTCTCCTTATCGGATCGAAAGCAGAAAGGACTATTGCCTCGGGTGTGTCGTCGACTATTATTTCAACACCTGTAGCTGCTTCAAGAGCCCTTATATTCCTTCCCTCACGACCGATGATCCTGCCTTTCATCTCATCCGATTCAATATGAAAGACGGTAACCGCATTTTCAATAGCATTCTCGGCGGCAACCCTCTGGATGGTCTGGAGGACAATTCGTTTTGCCTCCTTATTTGCCGTCATCTTGGCCTCGTCAAGTATCTCATTGATATACGACATTGCGCCCGTTTTTGCTTCCTCCTTCAACGATTCAATCAGGTGGTTTCTGGCATCCTCGGCCGAAAGACCCGAGATTGCTTCAAGCTGGTCGACCTGTTGCCGGTGAAGTTTTGAGAGCTCATCGTTTTTCTTCTCAATGAGTTCGAGCTGTGAAGTAAGGTTGTCCTTTATTGCATCAGCCTCGTTTTTACGTCGCTGGGCCTCTTCAATTTTTTGTGAAAGAGTCAGCTCGCGTTGCTTGATACGGCTCTCGGCAAGTGATATCCTTCCATTTTTCTCGTTTATAACCTTTTCATGCTCAGCCTTCAGCTGAAGGAATTTCTCCTTGGCCTGAAGGATTTTCTCCTTTTTGATCACTTCAGCTTCTGATTCTGCCTCGCTGATTATCTTACGACTTTTGTTCCTGAGGGCCTGTTGCCATATCAGATATGAAGCACCGCTTCCGAGCACAAGAGCTGCAAGGCTGAAAACAAGTGTCAATCCATTTATTGTTCCATTAAGTAAAATCATCATATTCAATATTATATAAATAAAAAACCCGCAAAGTCTCTTCAACTTTTATAAAACCCCATATCTTTATGGCTGGAGCCCCTATTCCAGCTCGAACGTCCACTGATCCGCCAGCCGGCGGATCCCGACGAATCGGGTGAGGCCTGTCCTACCTGAACTAAGGAAAACTCCAAAGTTTTAAGTGTTGAGTTTCAAAAATGAATGAAGAAACAGTGCGGGCAATAAGTTTGTTATATTTAAAAGAACGCTGTTACTCTTAATCTTCCAGAACTTTATCAATTTTATCAATAAGTTCCTTTAAGTTTCCGGTGAGGTGATCGGAGGTTATTTTTTCCTCATCTTCAATAAGCTTTATCACATACTGAAGAGAAGCCATTGCCAGAAAATCCTGAACATCCTTGTCGGAATAACGCTGCTTGTATTGAAGCACCTTTTCATTGATCATCCTGGCCGCTTTCCTGATCTTTTCCTCATTGTCCCGTTCCACCTTCAATGGATAATACCTGTCAGCTACATTAACCCTGATCGAAAGCTTATCATCCATTGTTATATTTTATCTGTTCAAAAGAGCAACACATCTGTCTATTTCCCGCACTAACTCATTAATCCTCTTCCTCGCTTCGGCACCATTGCCGCCTTCACCCATTAATGCTCCTGTTATCTTTAACCTTTCGTATTTCGCTTCAAGATCCCTGATCTCTTCATTCTTCGACTGAAGGTCCCTTTTAAGCATCTCTATCTCATCCTTCAGCCCCGAGTTTTCAGCCTTAAGTCCTGAATATCTACCTAACAAATCTTCAACCTTTTTGTTCAGAATTATCAGTTCCTCAAGACCCTGACCGATCATAGAATCATCTTTACTGCAAAGTTAACACTGTTAATGATATTTTCAAAAATTTACCCTAAATAGTTTGGAAGAACAGCCCAGACGGATAGTTTTGCATCTCTGAATATATTTATTTCCATATAGTGATGATTTTAGTACTGCTTACATTTGTGAACTTCCTTTTTTCAGGATATACACCAGAGGACCCGAAAGACACTTCCCTTTTTGTTCCTCCCCTCAGAATGCCATTGTCATTATCAGCAAATTTCGGGGAATTAAGGGCAGATCATTTTCATTCAGGCATTGATATAAAAACACAGGGAGTGACAGGCAAGGAGGTGGTTGCAGCAGGCCCAGGATATATATACAGAATAAGCGTCTCCCCAGGAGGATTCGGCAAAGCCCTCTATCTGAGGCATCCTTCAGGCTATTCAACGGTTTATGGTCATCTCGACAGGTTTGCTCCTGAAATTGAAAGCTATGTGAGATCGAGACAGTATGAGGAAAAAAGCTTTATGATAACCCTCTGGCCTTCAAAAGACAGGTTCCATTTTAAAAAGGGGGATCTTATTGCATATTCGGGAAATTCAGGTAGTTCATCGGGTCCGCACCTGCATTTTGAAATCCGGGAATCGGATGAAGAGATCCCGATCAATCCTCTCCTTTTCAATTTTGGAATTAGTGACAAATTCAAACCCGTGATCGAAAAACTGGGTATTTATCCCATTGGCAGAGGAAGTTATGTCAACGGTAAAAACCGTATACTTAAACTCAGTGTATCAGGGGGAAACGGGAATTACCATATTTCCTCAGATTATGTGATTTCAATTAGCGGGGCGGCAGGGTTTGGTATAAAATCTTACGATATTCTTAACAGCACTACAAACAAATGCTCGGTCTTCTCCATTGAGCTGCGTATCGACAGCAACCTTGTTTACAGGCATAAAATGGATTCCTTCAGTTTTAATGAATCGGGCTATATAAACAGCCATATTGATTATGAAACATATATTAAGGAAAAATCCTTCTATGAAAGAGCTTATCTCCTTCCGGGCGACAGGCTTGGTGTTTATGAAGATGTAGTAAACAGGGGAATTTTCACGTTCGCTGATGAAAGGAAGCACAGGATTGAAATAACTGTTTCGGATATTCATAATAACCGGTCAAAGCTCTCATTCTATGTAAGGTCAGTTAAAAAGCCTGACAATGCTCCTGTCAATATACCTGATCACGATGATGTCACGGTAATGCCGTATGCAAGGAACAACAGGTTCATCTCAGGGAATGTCTCAGTCACAATTCCCGCAGGCGCACTCTACGACACCCTGTGGTTCAGGTTTGCCAAAACGGATGCCAGGGCCGGCATGTATTCGAAGCTTTACCACATTCATGACATATATACACCGTTGCACCATCAATTTCATCTTTCAATCAAACCTGATGAAATACCCTCCGGTATGGGCACAAAGCTGCTTATAATAAAGCTTTCTGATGACAGAAAAAAAATCCCTCTGTCGACTTCCTGGGATAACGGACGGCTTACCGCCAATCCCGCCAGTTTCGGTAATTTTTATGTGGGAATCGACACTCTACCACCCACAATAGCTCCTGTCGGATTTACTTCAGGTTCAGATCTGGGAGGAAGGGAAACGCTGAGAATGAGGATAAGGGATGATCTGTCGGGGATAAAATCGTACCAGCCTCAGATTGATGGGAAATGGGCGTTATTTGAATATGATCAGAAAAACGAACTTTTGATCTACAGGTTCGATCCGGAAAAAATCCGGAAAGGGTCAAAGCATCTGCTTACCCTTACCGTTTCAGACAACACGGATAATAAAAGTACAAGAGAATATGAATTTATATGGTAGACCTGATCAATAAATGCGGGCCGGATAAATTCCGTTCCTTATCATCTTTTTTATGCTTTCAACAACAAACGGCTTGTCCTCCCTGTATGTAACTCCAAACCACCGTTCATTGCTCATAAGGATCTGAATTGTTATCTCGCCGCTTTTCACAAATTTATCAACCGAGGTAGGGATGTCAAGTTCTGATTTCAGATCCATACCCTGGTTGTTTATGAAGTTCCGGAATTCTTTCCTGAGGAACTCATAGCATGTGGGTTTAAATCCCCACAGGTTCATAGAGACAATCTCATTACCTGTGAATATTATCGGGGTTCCGTCGGGTCCGGGGGCAGCAGCGCCTGTCTTTGTCTTTTCAATCTGCCGCGTTTCAACTATATTTCTCAGAAATCCGTCGTCGCCAGCCTGGCATACTCCCCTGTTTACGTGTCCGTGATCCGAAAGCGTATTCCCAAGCTTATAACCAACAATGCAGTAATTAACTGGGTTTTTATCATTAACAAGAAAATCGTGAAGAATTCTGAATGATTCCATACCGTAAAAATCGTCGGCATTTATTACTCCAAATGGTTCCTTTATCTTATCCTGTGTTACAAGGATAGCATGGCTTGTACCCCAGGGTTTTGACCTGTCGGGTGCTACCTTTACGCCTTCAGGAAGGTTTGTGATCTCCTGGAATACATAATCGACTTCAATTTTACCCTGAAGCCTGTCGACAAAACGTTCCTTAACCTGTTCTTCAATATCACGACGAATAACAAATACAATCTTGCCGAAGCCGGCACGTATTGCATCATAGATTGAATAGTCAATTATTGTTTCCCCTGAAGGACCAACTTCATCAAGTTGCTTGTTTCCTCCGTAGCGTGTGCCCATTCCGGCAGCCAGTACCATTAGTGTCGGTTTCATAAGATAAAAGTTTAGCTACACAATAATACGGAAAATATTGTTACTTTTATTAACCTGAATGATTTTTGTAAATGAATTGCAAACTTGAAATTTGCGTCGACAGCATAGAATCGGCGATTAATGCACAATCAGCCGGAGCCGCAAGGGTGGAGTACTGTGACAATCTTATTGAAGGCGGCACTACTCCAAGCTACGGTTCCATTGTGTCGGCAAGGAATAACCTGAACATAGGCCTGCATGTTATTATCCGTCCCAGGGGAGGTGACTTCTTATATTCAGGAACCGAATACGATATTATGAAGCGGGATATTGAAATATGCGGGGAATCAGGTGTCGACGGGATTGTCGCAGGTATTTTGCTTCCGGGGGGAAGCATAGATGTCGACAGGACCGCAAGGCTTTTTGAGTTCGCACGGCCCATGACTGCGACATTTCACAGGGCTTTCGATCTTTGCAACGATCCGGCACAGGGAATCGAAGACGTAATTTCAACCGGTGCGGCAAGGCTTCTGACTTCAGGGCTTAAAAATTCGGCCCGTGACGGCATTGAAATGATCAGGCGACTTGTTGTAATGGCTGCAGAAAGAATAATTATAATGCCCGGAGGGGGCATTGATGAAACAAATGCAGCCATGATAGTTACTGCCACAAAAGTGAATGAGATACACTTAACCGCCCGTAGTCAGGTTGAAAGCGACATGATATTCCGGCGTCAGGGCATAAATATGGGAATGAAAGGCTATCCTGAATTCTCAAGAAAAGTAGCCGACCCTGTAAAAATAAAAAGTATTGCCGCCATCCTCAAAATGATTTGATATCACTTTGAAATATTATCTGACTTGCTACCTTTGCAGGTTTCAGTTAATATTTAATTCATATATCTAATATTTCGCATTAATATGAAAACTATACGATTCATAACAGTGATGTTATTTGTCGCCCTGTTTCTGACGAATTTTCAAACCCGGGCATGTACAAATTTCCTTATAACAAAAGGAGCATCCAAAGACGGTTCAGTTATGATAACCTATTCTGCCGATTCACATGTCCTTTATGGTGAATTATACTACTGGCCGGCAAAAGCATGGCCTGCCGGTTCGATGGTTGATGTATACGAGTGGGATACAGGGAAATTCATGGGTAAGATACCCCAGGCCTCAATAACTTATTCAGTTGTCGGAAATATGAACCAGCATCAGCTTTCGATTGGAGAAACAACATTCGGGGGCAGGTCTGAACTTTTCGATACTACTGCAATCGTAGATTATGGTTCACTGATATATCTTACTCTTCAGAGGGCAAAGAATGCAAGGGAAGCAATTCAGACATTCTCACATCTTGTTTCAGAATATGGCTATGCAAGCTCGGGTGAATCATTTTCTATTGCCGATGCCAATGAGGCGTGGATACTCGAACTTATAGGCAAGGGGCCAGGTAAAAAGGGAGCTGTATGGGTGGCCAGAAGAATACCTGACGGATATATTTCAGGGCATGCCAATCATCCAAGAATAACTACATTTCCCCTTGCCGATGGTGTAAGGTCAATCACATCAAAGGACCTTTCAAAGATATTCAACCCCGATATTGAAACTGTTTATGCATATGATGTAATAGATATTGCCCGCTCATATGGATGGTTTAAGGGAGAAGACAAGGATTTCAGCTTCAGCGATACCTTTGCTCCGATGGATTTCGGTGCAGCACGTTTTTGCGAAGCCAGGGTATGGTCGGGATTCAATATGGTGAACAGCGATATGGGGAAATATCTCGATTATGCACTGGGCGAGAACCTGACAAACAGGATGCCTCTCTGGATAAAGCCCGATAATAAAATAAGTGTAAAGGATGTTATGGGAATGATGCGTAATTACTATCAGGGAACCATTATGGATATGACAAAGGATATTGGCGCCGGTCCATATAAAAGTACGGTAAGATGGAGGCCAATGGAATGGAAGGTCGACGGAGTTACATATATTCATGAGAGGGCAATCTCAACACAGCAGACCGGATTCTCATTCGTTGCACAGAGCAGGTCGTGGCTTCCCGATCCGATAGGCGGAATTTTCTGGTTTGGCGTTGATGACACATATTATACAGTGTATTCGCCAATCTATTGCGGGATAACTCGGGTTCCCGAATCATATGCAGTTGGAAACGGCGATATGATGACCTTCAGTGAAAACTCGGGTTTCTGGGTTTTCAACCAGCTGACAAATTTTGCATACACGCGGACCAGCCTCATGATAGGTGAAATACAGAAAAAACAAAGTGAACTTGAGGATGGCTATATGTCTGAAATAACAAATGTTGACAAGACGGCCGAAGAGCTTTATAAAAAGAGTCCCAAAAAAGCCGTCGAGTATCTTACCGGCTATTCTGTCAATGCAGGCAATAATACTGTCAGCCAGTGGAAATCGTTCTACCACTTTCTGTTTACAAAATATGTAGATGGCAACGTCAAGGAAAAACGTCAGGTTCCGGCCGGTTATAAATATGTTACGCCTAAGGTTTCACAGCCAGGTTACAGTGAAGAATGGTACCGCGCAATAGTTAAGGATGCAGGCTGGAGACTTAAGGAAAAATAATGTCCTGGCTCAGACAGAAAATTTAAAAAAGATTTTTGCAGGGTATAATTTATTATGTAAAAGATTTTTGTATCTTTGCGACCTGTTTTAAGAATAGAAAAAATAAGGTGAGATGAATTTAATGGATGTTGTTCAAAAGGAATTTGCAGTAACCAACGAGTTTCCCAAGTTTGTTGCAGGAGACACCGTTACTGTTCATTATAAGATCAAGGAAGGTAACAAGGAAAGGATTCAGCAGTTCCGCGGCGTAGTTATACAGAGAAGCGGAAGCGATCACACAGAAACCTTTACTGTAAGAAAAATGTCGGGGAACATAGGTGTTGAAAGAATATTTCCTTTCGCATCACCTTCGATAGATAAAATAGAAGTGAACAAGCACGGCAAAGTACGCAGGGCAAGAATATTTTATCTTCGTAACCTTACCGGCAAGAAAGCCCGTATCCGCGAAAAGAAATTCTGATATTTCAGCATAGAAAATAAAAAAAGACTGTTCATTCCGGACAGTCTTTTTTGTTTATGCTTACGGTTCTCATCAAAGTT
Source organism: uncultured Rikenellaceae bacterium (assembly GCA_964633505.1). Taxonomy (GTDB): domain Bacteria; phylum Bacteroidota; class Bacteroidia; order Bacteroidales; family VadinHA17; genus LD21. The sequence goes on from CAZWHC010000004.1 coordinate 90,701, forward strand.
TGTCAAGGATATCCTGACGTTTTGCCTTTGCCTCTTCTACCATTTTGTTTGCTTTATCGTCAGTCTCCTTTACTACCTGTTGTGCTCTCTTGTCGGCCTCCTTTTTCAAGGCATCAGCTGCCTTTTGAGCTGCAAGTCTTGCAACAACCCCTTTTGGTTCAGCTTCCTTTATTAATTTTTGTGCCTGAAGGTCGGCTTCCTGCTTTATTTTTTCCGCCGACCTGGCAGCCTCCTGTCTTAATAATGCTGCTTTGTCCTCAGCTTCCTGAACAAGTTTATCGGCCTGTACTTCAGCTTCACTTCTTACTTTCTCCTTAGCCTGATCTGTTTTTTCCTCCACTACATTTCTGACAGTTTCCTTAATAGTTGCTGCTGTTCCCGTACTGTCGGATGTTGTGCTTCCGAACACCGGAGTAACAAGAGGTTTTAGGAATGTACCCGTAATTTTCACATTGACTTTTATGATGTCGGATGGCTTAAATGCCACACCGAAAGATGATGCCTGTGCTGACAGATTATCAATGAGGGCATTTACCGAGTTTCCAAGATCGGCCCGCGGGATTTCAGTTTTGATGATATAATTAATAGTCTGGTCGATACCCTGATCTCCGCTAATGTTCATTTTTATATTGCCTGCTTTTGTGTTGAACGGGCTTACGATTATCCTTCCGTCACTGATCCTGAAGCTTATATTCAGATCCCTGAAGGTGTTTGAATAACTATCGCTCAGTTTAAGAGTCTCCTTCATTTTATTATATGCAGCCGATTCCACAAGAGTGACCTCATTTGTCGTAAGTTTTCCTCCTCCGCTTATTGAGGAAATCAGAGGCATGAAGTCTTTTCCAAGAAGGCTGCTGTATGAAAGCTTGATTCCGACCTTTCCATTAATTCCTTTTGCTGTCGGGGCCAGCTTCTGAATGGTATTGAAGGAATTAAATGCATCTTTTATCCCAATGTTATTCATGCTGAAATCAGCCTTAACCACAGGCTTCAGGGAATCGCGGGTATCATAATCAGCATTCATGGCAATTTTGCCTCCCAGGAAGTCCATTCCGGTATCCTTCATACTAAGGACTCCGTCTTTAATATTAATATTCCCTTTCATGTTCCTGACGTCGATGTTATTGTATATGAACTGGCCGATCAAGGCACTAAAGCTGAAATCAATGTTTTCAGGGATCTTTATCACGGAAAGTGCAGCAGTATCAGCGGCGGAGCTGTCGGCAGGCATTGCAGACATTATTTCAGTAAGGTCGATAAGATTCGAATGGAGCGACAGGTTTCCCTTTATTATGTCGCCTCTGAACAAGTATGGGATAAAGTTTTCGAGACGACCGGCAACCGTGAAATCGCTGTTTTTTCCAATATTGATTTTACTCTCCTTCATAAGGGCATAGGTAGGAGAGATCTCAAAACCAGCCCTCTCGATTTTTATTCCCGGGTATCCGGTCATAGCCAGAGACATGTTGCTGATGTTCATATTGCCAAGTGCACTGAACCTGTCATACTGCTTTTTATCAAGCATCGACATTTTTCCTGCCATCTTTACGGCTATATCAACAAGTCCCGACATAGAAAAACTATCAATCGGGAGGGCGTTGGAAAGTGCTGTAAGGTCGATTTTACCATTCATCGAGGCATTGAAATCAGGATCGCTCATGGGAGTTTTCAGTGACAAACTCATATCGAATGGATTTCCTGCAAGCTCCATATGGAATTTGCTTACGTCGACAGTGGTTTTATCCATATCCTTACCATCAACAAAAACATCCGACGCGATATTTATATTTTTTATCTGTTCCGGCAGTGACGGATAGTTTACCACGCCATCACGTACGTTAAGCTTAAGTGCCACATCAGGAATAGTGCTGTCGGCATCGCTGTAAATACCTTTTGCAGTTCCGACGAGACTGAATTCACCTTCTGTCCGGAGATCTTCAAAACCCGACATGTATATCGAAGGAATAAGCGACATCAGCGATTTAAGGGATGACTGGCCCGATCTGAAAGAAAGATCCATTTCAATATCATCGCCGGGCATCGCAACCATTCCGTCAAAGTTAAGAAGGAGATCATTAAGCAACAAATGGTTGTCAGAGAGGTCGAATCTCATGCTGTCGATATTCGCCCTCAGATTAACGTCTGCATCGGCAACAGCTTTATTCAGGTATTTAATTCCTTCCATCACATAATTAACATCTCCTGCTTTAAGCTTGATTTCAAGGTTGGTAACACTGGATGTGAGATCGCCCGACATACCGGCATTTATATCACGCAGAAAGGCTTCCATGTCCGATTCCCTGTCAATATAGGTTATTGACGAATTAAGTATCTTAACCTGTTCAAGAAGTATTTTAACAGCAGTTTCCTGTTCAACGGAGCCACTTTCAGTTTCAGGTTCACTTTCTTTCATTATATCCCAGTTTGCCTTTCCGTCTTTGAGAACAAGGGCTTTGAGGGATGCCTCCTGCAGTGTCACTGATTTTATTTCATAGCCTGTTTTTTTGAACAGGCTTCCAATATTGAAAACAAGATTTACAGATTTGCACTGAAGCAATGTATCACCTTCAAAGCTGTCGATTCCGGATAATGAAAAATCATCAAGCGAAAGGGTCAGGTTTGGAAAATTCCTGAAGAAACCAAGTTTGTAATCGCCAATATTTAATTTAGCATTGACTGATTCATTAACTGCCTGTTCAATCGTTGCTTTTATCTTATCCCTGAAGATAACAGGAATTGTAAATAACAAAATGATTAAGGTAAGTACCAATCCCAGGAAGATCTTCAACACAATGCCGGATACTTTTTTCATGACTTTGAGGATTATTATATGATTTTTCCAACGCTTTAAAATTTAAAATATTTTACAGTATCAGAAAAATCAGCACAGATAATAACAAGGACAAAAATTTACTATATTTGCCACCTGACAAGAAAAATGGTCCCGTAGCTTAACTGAATAGAGCATCTGACTACGGATCAGAAGGTTACAGGTTTGAATCCTGTCGGGATCACCAAAAAGCCTGAAAATCAATTGATTTTCAGGCTTTTTATTTGATGAAATGTTTAAAGGGAAATCTATTAAAAATGCTATCCGACGTTTTCCTTTACTGAGATATTATTAAGGAAGTGGCCGTTACTGTGCTCCTTCGACTCCTTATATTCCGGAACCAGCTCTTCAAATAAATCAACTATTTCCTGTTCATCCATATCATAAACATCTTTCAATGCAATGATCGCCCTTAGAACCTCTCTCCTGTAATCATTCTTTTCAACCCTGGCGATTTTAATTTTTTCGTGTTGTGTCGAAGTCATCTCTTCGTTGCTGGAAAGGATCTCCTCATAGAGCTTTTCTCCGGGCCGCAAGCCGGTATATTCGATTTTAATATCCTTATCCGGTTCAAGCCCTGAAAGTCTTATCATATTTCTTGCAAGGTCCTCTATTTTGACTGGTTTTCCCATGTCGAATACGAATATCTCCCCTCCCTTGCCAATAAAACCTGCTTCAAGAACAAGCTGACATGCTTCGGGAATTGTCATAAAATACCTTGTGATTTCGGCATGAGTAACTGTTACGGGTCCTCCTTCTTCTATCTGTCTTTTAAACAATGGGATTACGCTTCCGTTTGATCCCAGTACATTCCCGAATCGGGTGATTACAAACTGTGTGGAGATGCCGTTCATCATGGATTTTGTCTGTATCATCATCTCGCACAGACGTTTTGATGCCCCCATGATGTTAGTCGGATTCACCGATTTATCGCTTGATATCATTACAAACTTCCTGACACCGTATTTAACAGAAAGCTCTACAAGTATCCTTGTCCCGCCTACATTTACGCGCAAAGCCTCATGGGGATTATCCTCCATGAGAGGAACATGCTTATAGGCAGCAGCATGGAACACTATATCAGGCCTGTACTGCCTGAAAATCCGTTCCATTTTATTATTGTTGGTGATATCGGCAAGATGAATTTTAAATTTAACATGACTGAATGATCTCCTAAGTTCATTTTCGAGGTGGAATGAAGGAGTTTCAGCCTGATCAACAAGGATAATTTTCTGGACTGCAAACCTGGATAGCTGCCTGACGATTTCGGAGCCTATCGATCCGGCGGCTCCCGTCACCAGAATTGTCTTTTTCGAAAGGCCTTTCCTTATCAGTTCCATATCGAGCCTGATAGGCTCGCGTCCAAGAAGATCTTCAAGTTTGACTTTTTGTAATTGTTTAAGTTCGAGATGACCATGGAGCCATTTTTCAATCGCAGGTGTTTCAAGTATTTCAAGATTATTATCGATTGCCAGTTTGATCACATCTCCTTTGCGAACAGGAGGAAAGTTGCGGATCGCCAGAATAAGGGTCCGGATATTGTGCTTTGTAATAAACGGCGATGACAGGATCTCAGGGCCATATACCTGGATGCCATTAATCTTTTTACCCTGGAGCATACGGCTGTCGTCAATAAATCCTGCTACGTAAAAGTCGCCGCGTGGATCACTCATCAGCACCCTTTTTACAACAAAACCCATCTCCCCTGCCCCGTAAATGAGAACTTTCCTGACATTTATTTTCATTGAACTTGTGGCAAACCTGAAAATCACCTTTACTGTAAGTCTCATTACAAAAAGGTAGACTGTTACAAGGAAATAGTGTATCAATACTATTGACATCGGAATCCTGTAAAGGGGTGAAGTATTGAAAGCATCTTCAACAAGTATCAATATTAAAAGAACGAAGGTGGCAGAGCTGGCCGCGGAAAAGACAAGGCTGACATCCGTCAGTGTTGTATGCCTGATAAGTCCGGAATACGACCTGAATAATATCATGGAAATCGTGTATACACAAAGCGTTATCAAGGCATGGACAAAAACTTCATCCCAGATAATATCATTTATGACCAGGTTAAAACGCAGAAGGTAAGCTAAAATGAAAGTCCCAACTACGGCCGTAATATCATGTGTGAACAACATCCACCTCGGGACCGAGTATTTGTGAAAGATTCCGGACGCTTTTAACCGCAGGCTCTCCCTCGTAATAGGGTATTTTTCAAACATCAGGATAAATTTACAAAATCAAATCTGTTGTACTGTGTTAATAACCTAAAATATCAGCTTTTCAAAGTTACTCTTTCCACGAATCAAGTCAAAATGCAACAATCGTCAAAGTGTCTTATATTGACATATATCAATGTATTCAATCACTTAAAAATACCATATATATCAAACAAAAAGGTCTGTTCAAATTAAAAAACCAACCATTCATCAAAAATTTGCATTCAATTCAATTTTCCTTTTTTGTTTAACAACAACGGGGAAAAAACAAAGCAGCTGCCAATCCTAATTTTTAGCAAGCCTGCCTAAAATCCATTTTTGAAGCATGCTATTCTGTTCCGGATAAGTCCAGTGCCCCGTTTCAAGGAACAAATTCAGGTTTTTTTCTGCATTAATAAGATTATAAGCGGCATACATAGATGTAGGCGGACAGGTCTCGTCGTTGAAACCCCAGCTGTAGAATCCTGGAACTTTTATGTTCCTGGCAAAATTAGCAACATCGTAATATGCTATTGTCTGAAGCTTTTCCCTGGTATTGTGGAAGTTGAGATTATTTCTGTCAAAGAAATGAGGCCAGCCCCCTGCCCTTCCCGACAGGTAACCGGTAACATCGCACAAGGCCGGATAAAATGCACCAAGGAATTTAACCCTTGGATCGAGTGATGCTGTAATTATTGAAAGTGCGCCACCCTGGCTTCCCCCCGTTACTGCAAGACTGGCACCGTCGTACTGGGGAAGGGAAACAAGGAAATCATTTGCGCGCAAACATCCCAGATATACTCTCTTGTAGTAATACCTGTCTTTGTTATCCATGTTAAAGCTCCAGTATTCGCGCAAAGCCCCGCTTCCAAGATCAAGATATACACCCGGGTCGAGGTTGACCGGAATGCCATGGATCCCGATCACAAAAGTAATTACACCTTTTTCGGCAAGTGCTATGTCGGGTGCATAAGCTCTGACACCCGCTCCGGGCACTTCAAGTACTGCCGGATACCTGCCTTCCTTTCTGGGAATGGAAACTATCCCGTAAATTTTCGAATTCCCGATATTCTGCAGGCTGACATGATATACATTAATATTTTCAGTGCATCTTTCAGGAATAAGTGTCATCCTGGCACCGACAGGAACAACTGAAAGTTCCTTTTTTGCAGCTTCCCAGAAACTGCCAAAATCCTCAGGCAGGCTTACAGTCGGCTTTATCTGATCGACATTGAAGCCGGCTGTTGCCAGACCTCTGTACTTCTTACCTTCATAATCGACAGTAACAATGCATCTTAAAAAACCGGGAGACTTAAGGGTTCCGCCATCAACTTTAAAAGGCTTTCCCTCGAGAATCAGGGAGTCTTTCCTGAAGGCTTCCATTTTTTCAGGACCGGTTTCATACCATGCTTTTGAACCTTTCAGATAATTCATATGGTAAAATACCTGAACCGTAAAAGTGACTTTCTCACCGGTGTTGTACTTCCAGTCTTCATGATCGGGTGTCACAACAATCCTGACAAGCTGCTCAGGTAACTGAGCTGACAGAACTACGGAAACCAATGAAAGAATGAAAGTTGTAAAAAGCAGAAGAGATCGTTTCATAGGGGTCTAAGAGTATAATTAATTACCAACTGTTGTGTAGCTAATTTCCATTTTTTTCTGAAACAAAACAATAAAAATGTTATACTTTATTTGCAAATAATTTTACAGTTTTTTCAGAACGGGCACGTGTAAACATATAATTTTCCATAAAGGATTTTTATTAAAACCAACAAAAAGCCCGATAGAATTAACAATGCCTTAATTTTATTTAAATTTGGGCCTGTTTTTAATTTTGCGTTATGAAGGAAAGAGTTGAAAAGATATTTGACAATGAAGCTGCTGCAATAAAGAACATTCCTGTCAACGACAGCTATGACAGGGTTACAGATGTTATTCATGAACATATCCACGGGAGAAAAGGCAAACTGATTACCAGCGGCATGGGCAAGGCCGGACAGATTGCACACAATATTGCCACAACATTCAGCTCGACAGGCACTCCTGCCGTTTTTCTTCATCCAAGTGAAGCGCAGCATGGAGACCTGGGTGTTCTTCAGGAAAATGATGTATTACTGGCTATTTCAAATTCCGGAAAAACGCGTGAGATACTGGAGCTTATCGATCTGAAAAACAGCTTATTCCCTTCAATTCCTGTAATAGTCATAACAGGTAACGATTCAAGTCCCCTTGCACAAAAGGCCGATTATTTTATTTCCACAGGATCCCCATCGGAGGTATGTCCTCTGGGACTCACCCCAACGACCTCCACGACTGTGTTTACAGTAATCGGTGATGCCCTGGTGGTATTAATGATGGAAAGGATTGGGTTCTCAGCAGAAGATTATTCAAAGAGGCACCACGGCGGCTATCTCGGAGTAAAATCGAGGGAAAAATCCGGTCAGCCGGGAAAGGTATCCTGATTTTATTTTGCAACGTTTCCAAAAAAGATTAGATTTGAAAATTCTGATTGTATAATAAACAAAATCCATATTATGGCTACCAACAATACTGCAAACGGCATCAGCAAAAAAGACTATTTGTTTTCAATAACTGTAATCGGTCTGTTCTTTTTTATTTTCGGTTTTGTCACATGGCTTAACGGTGTACTGATCCCCTTCCTTCGGACAGCTTGCGAACTAAATGATTTTCAGGCATATTTCGTGACATTTGCCTTTTATGTTTCTTATTTTGTGATGGCGCTTCCGTCATCAGCGGTTCTTAAGAAAACAGGTTTCAAGAACGGCATGGCAGTAGGTTTATGGGTAATGGCAGTGGGAACATTAATTTTCATCCCTGCTGCATTGACAAGGACCTTCGGGTTATTTCTCACGGGTCTGTTTGTTGAAGGTACCGGACTGGCACTGTTACAAACAGCATCAAATCCTTATGTAACAATTATTGGTCCCCGCGAAAGTGCCGCAAAAAGAATAAGCATAATGGGCATAGCAAATAAATTTGCAGGTGTCATTGCCCCTATCATTCTTGCAAGCATTATACTGAAGGATTCACATATCCTTGAAGAAAAGCTTGCACAGGCAGCCGACCAGGCATCACGCGCCCTGATACTCGATGAAATGGCACGGAATGTAATCATGCCATATATTGTGATGACGGTAATCCTGCTCCTCCTTGGCCTTCTGCTCAGATATGTCCATCTTCCCGAAGTCGACACCGATGCCGAAGATGAGGCCGTAGGTGTTGCAAACATGAAAAAGACAAGTATCTGGCATTTCCCCCACCTTATCCTTGGTGTTGTTACATTATTCTTCTATGTAGGCGTTGAAGTCATTGCGGGTGATTCAATAATAAGGTATGGGCAGTCGCTTGGCATTGGAATGGATTCTGCAAAATATTTCACCTCACTCACTATGGTTGCCATGATAATAGGATATTTCGCGGGCATCATTCTTATACCAAAATACCTGAAACAGGCTAATGCCCTGAAAATATGCACAATACTCGGCGTGATCTTCTCATTGGGAGCCGTATTTACTCCTGCTGATAAAGTATTTACAATGCCGTTTATCGACCTTGTGACATTCAGGCCACTTCAGCTGGTGCTTCCCGTGACTGTTCTTTTTGTAGCGCTCATGGGCCTTGCAAACTCACTTGTATGGCCTGCAGTATGGCCTCTTGCCCTGAACGGCCTTGGAAAATTCACAAAAACTGCTTCGGCAATGCTTATCATGGCAATAGCAGGGGGCGCATTAATTCCGTTGCTTTATGGAAAACTGGCAGTTGTATTTTCCACACAATCAGCATACTGGTTATGTCTTCCATGCTATCTTGTTATAATGTTCTATGCATTTATCGGACATAAATTAGGCCTCAGGAATGAAGCATGATCTTAAGGAGATCTTTAAATCTTTTTGTGCTGAGGGTTCTTGTTCGGATGCCGTTCCTTGCGGTACCGGGCATATTCATGATACCTTCAGAATAATAAATGCGGAAAGGGATAAGGACGATTATATTCTTCAGAGGATAAACAACAAAGTTTTCAGGAACGTACCTGAGCTCCAGGAAAACATTGAAAGGGTAACAGGTCATATTCAGCAGAAGCTGTCGCTTATCCCGGGATCAGACATCAAACGGGAGTCGCTTGCCCTGGTACGTGCATCAGACGGAAGATCATGGATAAAGGATGAGAATGACAATTTCTGGAGGCTTTTCATATACATCACCGATCACAGGTCATACGATATTGTTGATTCCCCTGCGAAGGCATCGGAGGGTGGCAGGGCTATCGGTCGGTTTCAGGCAATGCTTGCCGATCTGCCCGGGGAACCACTGCATGAGACAATACCATATTTCCATCACATAGGAAAACGGCTCGACACTTTCATAAGCAGCGTAAAAAGCGACAGGGCAGGAAGAGCTGCGGGCGTATCCGCGGAGGTTGACTTTGTCCTTGAAAGGGCTGAGGTAATGAAGACAATTATCAGGCTTGGGGACGAAGGGAAGATACCTCTCAGGATCACTCATAATGATACAAAGTTCAACAACATCCTGTTTGATAATAACGACAGGGCTTTGTGCATGATCGATCTCGATACAGTCATGCCGGGATATATACATTATGATTTCGGAGACGCGATAAGAACTGCAGCCAATGTTGCATCAGAGGACGAAACTGATCTTTCGAGGATCAGCATGGATATTGAGCTTTACAGGGCTTTTGCCCGCGGATATCTTTCCGAAACAAGGGACACTCTTAACGATGTTGAAAAGGAATATCTGGCCGTTGCGCCTAAACTTATAACATATATCATGGCTGTCAGATTCCTGACAGATTATCTCGACGGGGATATTTATTACAAGATCCATCACCCCAATCACAATATTGACAGGGCAAGAGCCCAGCTAAAGCTTGTGAGCAGTATGGAAGAGCAGTATGCTGAGATGCAGAAAATAATAAAGGAACTTATCTGATACGACCGGTAATATCCTCCGGAAAAGTCGGTATGACAAAGATAAAGTATGGGAAAATCCTATTCAGATATAAACTGGAACGGTGAGGAAAAGAAATTCCTTGGAGGTTTCAGCAATCCATGGTCGGTACAGGAATACCTCGACTCGATCGATTATAATCCTGATTACGAATGCAGATCACCACGACATGTCATGATCCGGAAAAAAGCCCACTGTTTTGAAGGTGCTTTATTTGCTGCCGCCGCACTCGATTTTATTGGTTCTAAACCGCTTATTGTCGATATGAAGGCATGGAATGATGATGATCACGTTATTGCGGTATTCAGGGAGGGCAGATACTGGGGCGCCATTGCCAAATCGAACTTCACCACCCTGAGGTTCAGGGAACCTGTATACAGGAGTCTTCGTGAGCTTATTATGTCATATTTTGATTTTTACTTTAATATAAACGGAGAAAAGACTCTCCGATCCTACTCTGCTCCATTTAATCTGGTCGCATTTAATTCAAGAAACTGGGCAACTACTGACGGAGATCTTGAATATATAGGCGATAAGATAGAATCACTTCACCATTATCCTGTTGTGACTGATAAAATGATAAAGAATCTTAACCGTGCAAGCGAGTCGATGGTAAGCTCAGGGTTGCTCGGATCGGATGAAAAGGGATTGTTCAAACCCGCTTACTGATTCAGGACGGTCGAAAAATAGGTAGTGTTAACACTTTCACAATAAATAACATAGAGATTACGTAGTATTTGCGTTCGAAAGTTTTATTTGGAATTATTCTGAATATATATATTTTTGAGCCTTCAAAATGGCCTGAATTGTTAATACCATTTATTTTGATTCTTGTCATTGCATAATAAAAATTTAAGGCAGGCTATGGATCTATCAGGTAAACACTACAAAGCCTTTACAGAAAGGCAGGAAGCTATTAAAAAACAATACAGTACCGTCCAGGCGGCAAAGCAGCATTCGAAAGGAAAGCTTACTGCCTGGGAAAGGATAAACCTGTTATTCGATTCCGGCACCTTCGAGGAGATCGACGCTTTCGTAACCCCGGCAGGCCAGCCGGTGGAATTCGGTAAAGTAGAAAAATCGTTCGGCGATGGTGTCATTGTCGGGCATGGCAAAGTCAACGGCAGGCTTGTTTTTGCCTATGCCCAGGATTTTACAATCATGGGCGGATCGCTTGGAATAGTACATGCCAGGAAAATTGCCAAGATACAGGAAATGGCATTAAAAATGGGATCGCCGATCATCGGGCTAATCGATTCGGGAGGCGCCAGGATACAGGAAGGCGTTGCGAGTCTTAGCGGTTATGCAACGATTTTCCAGAATATCATTCACTCATCAGGAATCATACCTCAGATTTCCGTTATTATGGGGCCGGCAGCAGGCGGAGCCGTATATTCCCCTGCCCTGACCGACTTCGTATTCATGACTAACCATACGAGTTACATGTTCGTAACAGGCCCTAATGTCGTAAAGGAGGTACTTAATGAGGAAGTTACTTTTGATCAGCTCGGAGGCGCTGAGGTACATGCCCGCAACAGCGGAGTTGCACACATGATATATGATGATGAGGAGAACACAATACTTGCGTTGAAGAAGTTCCTTTCATATCTTCCCTCCAATAATGTCGAAAATCCTCCTGTGGTGACAGATGACGGATCAGTTCCGGATATCAATCCAAAACTCAGGGATATAATTCCTGATGATCCTTACAAAGCTTATGATGTTAAAGATGTGATAACTCAGATAGTCGACAGGAACAGTTTTCTGGAGATCTCTGAACTTTTTGCGCCAAGTCTTGTTACTGGTTTTGCCAGGCTTAAGGGAAAAACCATTGGAGTTGTGGCAAATCAGCCAAAAGTGCTTGCAGGCGTGCTCGATATAAATTCATCCACCAAGGGTGCCAGATTCATCAGGTTTTGTGATGCTTTCAACATCCCGCTTCTGACACTTGAGGATGTTCCGGGGTTTCTTCCGGGTGTTGATCAGGAACATTCGGGTATTATAAGGCATGGAGCTAAAATGCTTTTTGCATATAGTGAAGCAACAGTCCCGAAAATAACCGTGATCTTAAGAAAAGCCTACGGAGGTGCATTCATTGTAATGAACAGCAAGAACCTTGGCGGAGATTTCAGCTTTGCCTGGCCAACGGCAGAGATTGCCGTTATGGGCCCCGATGGCGCCGTTGCAATTCTTTACAGGAAGGAGCTGGCCAACTCAAAAAATCCTGATGAGCTTAAGAAAGAGCTTGTCAAAAAATACAGGGATAAGGTTGCCAATCCTTTTATCGCCGACGAAAGCGGCTATATTGATGAGGTTATCGATCCGGCCCTGACCAGGAAGAAAATAGCATCGGCACTTTCCGCCCTTAATAACAAATGGGTTAAGGTACCGGCACGTAAGCATGGCAATATGCCATTATGAAACAACCGGCTCCAACTGCCAAATATTTGATTACTGAAACTAAAAACCAATGAAGATCAGAAGGATTCTCATAGCAAACCGCGGTGAAATAGCAGTAAGGATCATGAGGACAGCACGAAATATGAAAATAGAGACTGTCGCTGTGAAAACATCTGTTGAACCAAATGCAATGTTTCTCGCCGGTGCGGATATCATCTACGATAACACTGAGGATAATTCGGAAATTCCGGTATTTCTGAATATTGAAAGGCTTATTGCAATAGCTCTCGAAACAAAATGTGATGCGGTTCATCCCGGATACGGATTCCTTGCAGAAAACGCATATTTCGCGCAGAAATGCCTTGATAACAATATAAATTTCATAGGTCCTTCACCTGATGCCATTTATAAAATGGGGAACAAAACAATTGCAAGGAAGATTGCCCTTTCGGCAGGAATCCCAATGGCAATGGGAAGCGAGGGAAACATCGGCAATGAGGAGGAGGCTGTGGCAATAGCCGGCAAGATAGGATATCCGGTGATTATAAAAGCAGCTTCGGGCGGCGGCGGACGCGGCATGAGAATAGTCAGGAAGCAGGAGGAGATGGAGAAGATGTTCATTATTGCCAGCAAGGAAGCTGAAAAGGCATTTAATGATCCTTCTGTGTTCATCGAGAAGTATATTGAAAATCCTAAACATATTGAGTTTCAGATTCTTGGAGACAAAAAAGGAAATGTGATCCACCTTGGCGAAAGAGAGTGTTCAATACAGAGAAAACATCAGAAATTGCTCGAGGAAGCTCCTTCAGTAGCCCTTGATGATGAACTGCGCGATACAATGGGAAAAATTGCGGTTCAGATTGCAAAAGCAGTAAATTACTTTTCAGCCGGGACTGTTGAATTCCTCCTCGACTCTGAAAAGAATTTCTATTTCATGGAAATGAACACCAGGATCCAGGTTGAGCATCCCGTTACCGAGGCAGTTACAGGCATCGACCTCATAGAACAGCAAATCAGGGTAGCTGCCGGCGAACCGCTTAAATTACGACAGGAAGACATAATGCTCAAAGGATGGGCAATAGAATGCAGGATCAATGCAGAAGATGTTCAGTCGGGATTTGCTCCCGACCCTGGTAAAATAGAAAAACTCAGTCTGCCCTCCGGTTCAAACATACGCATCGATACCGGTGTTCAGGCCGGTTCAGCAATAGTTGCCAGCTACGATTCCATGATAGCCAAACTGATAGTCAAAGGCAGGGACAGGAAGGACGCAATAAAGAATTGCAAGCTTGCCCTCGATAAGGTCTGGATAAAAGGTACAAAAACAACTCTTCCTTTTTTCAGAATGCTTGTCAGAAATCCCAAATTTCTGAACGGAACTTTTACGACTGCATTTATTGAAAAGGACCTCGATAAATACTATCTGAACAGCGAGTACGAAGAGATGCTCGCAGCATGGCTTGCGACAAAGTTATTCGTCGAGGAGAACCTTCTGGATAACAGTATAAATGTTGATTTTGAAAACAGCCGGGAAATGAGTCCCTGGCTGCTCAATAAAAGAATTAATCAGTTTTAATTATGACCACGACCGGATCAAAGGTAAAGAAACTGTATGCACTATCGTCGGAGAACAAGAGATTCTGCTTTTCACAGCCTCTTAAACACTCGATCAGAATCGGAAAGCACAATTATGAGGTGAAGCTCAAGGCTGACGAGAAATACGGGACCTATATTCTCTGGAAAAACCGTAAATATCCTGTAGAGATCGTCCGTTCGAGGCAGAATAAATATGAAATCCTTTTCAACGACATAAGTTACACCTTTACAGTCGAGACACCATTTTCGATGAAAAGGATGAAAGTCCTTAATGCGTCAAGGGGAAAGAACGAGAAGGAAATCCTGAAAGCCCCGATGCCAGGGAAGATCATTGATGTTCTCGTCAGGGAAGGCTCAACTGTTCTGAGAGGAGAACCGCTTGTAATCCTTGAAGCCATGAAAATGCAGAATGAAATCCTGTCGCCAGTCAATGGTCAGATCACAAAGGTATTGACAAAAGCCAATACGAATGTGATGAAAGATGACATGCTTATTGAGATAAAGGTTGACTAAGAAAGCAAGGTTGTAAAATTAATTGTTGCTGGTTGCTGGTTGCTGGTTGCTGGTTGCTGGTTGCTGGCCTTCCCTGCAGGCTGGCTCCATCGCTAAAATGATCCACAGGATCATTTCTTAACGCTAGGCCCGGGTGCCGGGTGCAGGACTTAAAACCAGAAACCTGCACCCCGCATCCTGCAAACCTGCTATTTAACAGGTACTTCCTTTAAAGTTTCGCAAAGAAAATCAAAGAATTTTTTCACCGTCGGAACATTCACTTTTTCATCAGGAGAATGCGGATGTCTGATGGTAGGTCCAAATGAAATCATATCCAGGCCGGAATATGTACCGCCGAGAATTGCACATTCGAGACCTGCATGAATGGCTTTTACTTCAGGAGCATTTCCGAATTTCTTTTTATAAACCTCTTTCATTGTCTGAAGGATCGGAGAGCTCATATTTGGCTTCCATCCGGGATAGCTTCCCGACAGTTTCACCTCTGCCCCTATCAGATGAAATATTGCAGCAATTTTCCATGCTGTTGCTTCCTTTGAAGAATCAACAGAACTTCTTGTAAGACAATGTGTTTCAAATAATCCATCAGAGCATCTGACAATTGCCAGGTTGTTTGAAGTCTCAACAAGGTTTTTCATTGCCTGGCTCATCCTCTGAACCCCGTTGGGGCAGGCAAAGACTGCGCGTATTATCTTGAACTGATCTGAAGATTTCATCACCCTCGCCGGCAAATCGGCTTTTTGTGCCGTGAAGGACAGATCTGATTCAATATCAGAGAATTCAGCCCTGTACATTTCCTCATAGCCCTTAACAAATTTCCTGAATGAAGATGCTTTGGATGCAGGCACAAGCACAACTGCATGTGATTCCCTGGGAATGGCATTCCGGAGATCACCGCCCTCGGCTTCGGCAAGCCGGATTGCAAAATCCGATTCAGCCTGCATAAGGAAACGGAACATGAGTTTGTTTGAATTGGCTCTTCCAAGCGCTATATCAACACCAGAATGGCCGCCCTTAAGGCCTTTCAGTGTGACCTTGTAAGCTTCCATATCCTGAGGTGTTTTTTCGCTGCCGTATTTTTTCACGGCGCTCACATCAATTCCTCCGGCACATCCGACACAAAGTTCACCTTCGTCTTCAGAGTCGAGATTCATGAGGATCTCCCCTTTAAGAAGTCCCTTTTTAAGTCCGAAAACTCCAGTCATGCCTGTTTCTTCATCAATTGTGAAAAGGCCTTCAATGGGGCCATGGGCAATGTTCGATGATGCCAGCACCGCCATGGTAGCGGCCACCCCGATTCCGTTGTCAGAGCCAAGCGTTGTCCCGTTCGCCTTTACCCAGTCGCCATCAATAACAGTCTCAATCGGGTCCTTCTCAAAGTCGTGCTTCTTATCCCTGTTCTTCTGGGGAACCATATCAAGGTGAGTCTGCAGAATGACCCCTTTCCTGTTTTCCATTCCTTTGGTGGCAGGTTTGCGTATGATCACATTACCTACCTTGTCGACCACTGTTTCGAGATTATTCTTTTTCCCGAAATCCTTCATGAATTCAATGATTTTCTGTTCTTTTTTTGAAGGATGCGGAATCTGTGTTATCTGATGGAAATAATTCCATAGCTGTTTCGGCTCAAGATCGCGTATGTCGTTCATATTTATGTTTTTAAATTTATAATTGTTTAACTGTAAAAGTACAAATATTTTTATAATTTTGGGCACCTTAAAAATTTTAAGGGCAAACGCAAACTTTATTAATTGCTTCTCACCAGAATGAAATCCTTTTTAAAGCCTTAAGTCCGGTTATGACATTTTTGTATGTAGTTATTGCATTGGTTCTTGTTTTCGATTTTATAAATGGATTTCACGATTCTGCGAACTCAATAGCAGCGGTGGTATCAACAAAGGTCTTGTCGCCATTTGCTGCAGTTTTAATGGCAGCTTTTTTCAATTTCATAGCATTCACCGTATTCCCCATGCATGTTGCTCTGACTATCGGAAAGGGTGTCATTGATCCGGATGTTCTGAATCTTACTGTTATAGCTTCAGCGCTGGTTGCAGCAATAACCTGGAATTTAATTACCTGGTGGTGGGGATTCCCATCAAGTTCATCCCATACACTTGTTGGAGGACTAGTAGGGGCTGCGATTGCTCATGCCGGCACAGGATCCGTCATCGTCGGAGGTGTGCTTAAGATAGTCGCATTCATATTCATTGCTCCGCTGCTTGGCTTCGTTCTTTCGTATGCAATATCCAATCTTGTTGTTTTCATCTGCCGTAAACTGGCTCCATTCAGGGTCGATAAAATATTCAGAAGGTTACAGCTTATTTCCTCTTCATCATTCAGCCTTGGGCATGGCGGAAACGATGCTCAGAAATCGATGGGTATAATCTGGCTTGCTCTCATCATTCACGGTCTTACGACAAAGGATGATCCGATAGCTCTGTGGATAAAGCTTTCATGCCAGACTGCCATCGCGCTTGGAACACTTTTTGGCGGATGGAGGATAGTCAAGACAATGGGTCAGAAGATAACCAAGCTCAAGCCATATGAAGGCTTTTCCGCAGAATCGGCAGGAACAATGACACTTTTCATTGCCACCTTCTTCGGAATCCCTGTAAGCACGACACATACAATTACCGGTGCCATCATGGGTGTAGGTGCAAGAAAAGGACTTTCTGCAGTCAAGTGGGGTATCACTGCCAAAATCTTCTGGGCCTGGATATTCACAATTCCTGTTTCGGCTGCCATCGGAGGATCAATGTATTTCGTCTTTAGATTATTATTTCCAAATGCTTAATTTTGAATACTGAAAAAATCAAAACCATTAAAAATGAATATCGATAAATTGCTTAAGTTTTTCGTGCCGAAGGATCATTCGTTCTATCCTCTTTTTGAAGACGATGCCAGGAATCTTGTCAAAGCTTCAGAACTTCTCAGGGAGCTTTTGTCGACTGAAGACGCTCAGGAACATGAAAAGATCTACCAGGAAATCAAAACTGTTGAGCATATCGGCGACCAGATCACCGACAATGCCTACAAACAACTTAATAAATCATTTATTACACCCTTCGACAGGGAGGATATCCACGAGCTTACCGCCAACATCGACAATGTGGTTGATTCCATAAACGGGATTGGCCGGAGGATCTGCCTTTACAAGCCGAAGAAACTGATGCCTGTATATGCACAGATGGCCGATATGATCGTTGATGCAGCAAAACAGATTCAGATTTGTATTCATTGTCTTAATGATGCGGCTGCAAACAAAAATGAGATCACTGCCGCTTGCGACAGGGTAAAGGATATTGAGCACAAGGCCGACGATTATTATTTTGTTGCAGTATCCGAATTATTCGAGAAAGAAAAGGATTCTGCCGAGCTTCTCAAAAACAACAAGATCCTTGAGATCCTTGAAAGATGCGTTGATGAAGAGGAAGATGTCACCGACACCATCAAGGCTATCCTTATAAAAATGGCATAAAGTGAAGCCGGGGATATTGATGCCCTGAAGAATTGTAATCAGTAAAGGCATCCGTATCCCCGGCTTTATTATAAGAAGTCTGGCTTTTATTTCTTTATATTGGGCATCTCAAGGCCGTAACCTTTTTTCTTATCTTCAGCTTTCAGCAACAGGGCAAAGACAAGTGCAATGATACCGAAACATGTGAATATTATCATTGGAATGGTGTAGTTGTAACTTGGAACCTGAACACCGTCGATCATATGTGTTCCTGTTACACAGAATTTGTCAAGAACCCATCCGATAAGCGCCGGAACTAGCATTAATCCTATATTCTGCACCCAGAAGATAAGGGCATAAGCAGTACCAAGCTGTTTTTCAGGAATGATTTTGGGAACTGAAGGCCACATTGCAGATGGTACGAGCGAAAATCCTATACCCAGAATTATAATAAGTACCAACGCGACCGGCGTAGCCGTCAGGAATGGTATTGAGAACATGGTATGTACAAAAATGAGAAGCAAAGCGCCAAGGATCATTATTGAGGCTCCTTTACCCTTCCTGTCGTACATATTGCCGAAAAGTGGCGTCAGTATCATAGTACCAAACGGCAGCATGCCCGGGATAATACCTGCAACTTCGGGATCGACCTGAAATTTATTTACCATCAGATCAGTTGCGTATTTAAGGAATGGAAAGACGGCAGAATAGAACAAAACGCAGAGAAGGGCAATATACCACCATCCCTTATTTGTAATAATCCTGAAAATATCCTTCACGCTGAACGATTCCTCACTATCAGTAACATTGTTCCTTTCAGCCTCTTCAGCAATAGATTTATCAAGCTTCCTGTCCATGAAGGTATAAACCAGGAAGGATATCAGACCTATGCATAACATTATAAGGCATACGAGAATAGGTTTTGACACACCTCCCAGAGCCCTGGCAATAGGCACCGATGTTGTAAGTGCAAGTGTGGTACCAATACGGGCAGTTGCCATCTCAAGGCCCATTGCAAGAGCCATTTCCTTGCCCTTGAACCATTTCACAATCGCTTTGGATACTGTTATACCTGCAGTTTCAACTCCTACTCCAAATGTAGCAAACCCCAGTCCGGCAAATACTACCTGTGATTTCATCCCTAAAATAGTCTGGCCGTCGAGTGACTGGGTCGATACAGCCCAGTATTTGATTGCCGTACCAATTACCATAATTATTGCCGACATGATGCCTGTAAATCTAATCCCCATTTTGTCGAGAATGATCCCTCCAAATATGAGCATCAGAATGAATACATTGAACCATCCGTAAGCACTTGTGAAAAAACCATATTCAGAGCTTGACCAAAGCAGCTCCTTTTCCAGCATAGGCTTCAGCGGAGCCATTACATCCGTGAGGTAATAGCCGCACAGCATCGTGAATGCGATCAAAGCCAATGCAGACCACCGGGCAACTTTGGAGTCGCGCAATGTATTTGTTATTGTTTCCATATAAAATGATTAGTTCCGTTTAAAGACCGGTAAATGTAGAAAAATATTTTTATGAAATTCCTGTTATAAATAACATAAAATGAACTTCAATAGTCAATATTTGTTATAATTGACAAAATTATCCGATCATCAGCCGGTGGAATTATACCGGTTTGTAAGGCACGATATTTGCAAGTTTAAAACATAAAGAACAATATGAAAAAGGTATTTATATCCCTCTTCCTGTTCACCTTTGCGCTGTCAGCTTTTGCCCAGAACATATCTGTAAAGTGGTACACACTTGAGGAAGCTGAAAAGCTAAGCAGGCAGTCGTTCCGTCCGCTATTCATTGACGCATATACCGACTGGTGCGGGTGGTGCAAGAAGATGGATCAGGAGACATTCACGAATCCTGTAATTGCAGAAATACTTAATACAAGCTTTTATCCTGTCAAGTTCAATGCCGAAGGCGCTGAAAGCATAAGCTTTTTCGGCCAGACCTTCATCAATGATGGTAAATACGGAAAGGCCCATCAGCTTGCTGTTGCCCTGCTTCAGGGCAAACTGTCGTATCCTACTGTAGTGTTTATGACAAAGGACGACAACAATAAAATATCAGCTTCACCTGTTCCGGGGTTCAGGCAGCCGAAAGAAATGGAAACACTGCTCAGGTTCTTTGCCGACAAGGCATATGTAACTCAGAGCTGGCAGGATTTTCAGACAAATTTCAAAGGTAAGATCCAGTAACAAACCTTTTATTTCCCGATAATATAGTTCTGGGGCATCCTTATCACTTCACCAAACTGGTATATAAGTTTCCGCGATGTATTAAGGGCTTCATTGCCAACGGAGAGCCTGATATTTACAACATCAGGAACCCTGTAAAAGAGTTTGTCAGACGTTCCCGACGGCTTTCCGCCTGACCGGGTATAGTTAACCTTAAGACCGCCTGTTTTCAGCTCCGGGACAAACTCCACAATAACCGGCTTACCGTTTTTATCTGCTGAGTTTAAGGGTCCGGATGTTTCAGAAAAACGGCAAACCACAATCTGGTTGCCTGTCATTTCCTTTTTCGGGATAAGCTGATACCTGAATGTCTGTTTTTCCCTTACACTTTTACCTGTGAACAGCTCCGTATACTCTTTTTCGAGGCGGTTTATTTCATTTAGTGCTGCTTCATTCTGGGGATAAACATTCGTCTCGCCGGTAAGGGTAAGATGCTTACCGTCCCTGAGCTCCATCAGCCTTACGGCTGCCTTTTCGGCAAGCTGGTCAAGTGTAAGCTTTTGCTTCTTCTCAATAAGGTAAGGGATCCTGACAAAAGCAGTATCGACATTAACCACCCTGAACAATGTATCCTTACGGTTCATGAAATACTCATCCGATCCGAGGTCGAAATTTTTCAATTTGCTGAAATCCGTCCCTGTATCTGATTTCCGGCTTTCATTGAAGCCGTAAATATCAGGATTGATATCGAGTATCAATCCCGATCTTTTAAGTCCAAGGACATTTGTAAGAAACATCCCTTCTGCTTCAATCACATAAAGTTGTTCAGGATCGAGCTCCTGATGTGTTCCAATATATACCCCTGTAATGTTCCATGACTCACTTTCAGATTTGATGACATCAGTCATTCCAAGAAAGTCGGCTGCATATCTGGAGTAAGGTCCTGGTTTCTCAATTACCCTTTCAACTTCAATTTCAATATCAAGGACAGTCAGTGGCAGGCCATAAATAAGGCTGCCATCTGTTACTGCGGCATTTGCCGGTAAAGGAGTGACAAGACCTCCCTGATTACTGAAATTTTTACCTGTGGCACAGGATCCGGCTATCAATGAAACAGCCAGTAGAAAAAGGACTCTTTTTATCATTTTGTATTATTTTTTGTAATCACAATAATTCCCCGTTTTTCAATTTAAGAAAGGCATTTCCTATATTATCAATTATATCCGATGCAGTAACTGATTCCATCCCCGATCGTGAAGCTGCAATGTCGCCTGCCAGGCCATGGAGGTAAGCTCCAATAACTGCTGCCTGTCCGGGAAGATATCCCCGGGCAAGAAGCGAAAGGATTATTCCCGTCAGTACATCGCCGCTTCCTGCAGTTGCCATACCTGGATTTCCTGTGCTGTTGAAACTCACCCGGCCGTCGGGTGTAACAACAGATGAACAGGCGCCTTTTAGAAGAACAACACAGTTATATTTCGCCGAAAACTCAATCTGACTTTCAAGCCTTGAATAACTGTCGCCTGAGGTTCCTGCAATCCGTTCGAATTCCCTTACATGGGGTGTCAGGACACAATTATCAGAAAGCGCTGTTAGCCATTTGCTGTTCATCCCGAGTATATTAATACCGTCGGCATCAATAACTATCGGCTTATTCCTGTTAAGTAAAAAGGAATGAAGCGCCTTTTGAGTATCCTCGCCAGTTCCAATGCCCGGACCGATTGCAAGTGAATCATATTTATCCGTAACTTCAATTCCGGTAATAGCTGAAGCATCCTTATCTGTACTCACCATAGCTTCGGGCACTGACGACTGGAGAACCTGATATCCGCATACGGGCACATGGCATGTAAGCAATCCTATCCCTGTCCTTAAAGCAGCCCTTGCTCCGAGCACCGCCGCTCCAATTTTACCATATGATCCCGCTACAAGAAGTCCATGTCCGAACATTCCCTTGTGGTCAAACTTATGCCGCTTCTTAAGTAACGATGATACATATTCTTCATCTGTAAATGAATATGGGGTCTCCACCGACAATACAGCGCTCTTGTTCAGTCCTATCGGAAGTACGGTCCATTCCCCTGTATACTTTGCATTTTCAGGGAACATGAAACTAAGTTTTGGAAACTCAAAACTTAGTGTATAACAGGCTCTTATAATCGAATCATGATCATTTGAAGAGTTATCCTCGCCAAACAGGCCTGATGGTATGTCGACCGAAACAACAGTGGAGCACGAATTATTGATCTTTTTAATAAGTTCCGAAGCCAGACCGGTGACAGGCCGTGTGAGACCCGATCCGAATATTGCATCAACTATTATGTCATCCTGTCCGATAAACGGAAACTGTTCAGCGTCCTCAATCGTATTGAAGATTACTGAAGTCTCATTTGACAGGCGCTGAAAATTTAAATTCCAGTCATCCGATGTCCTTTCAGATATTTTAATATGAAATACTTCAGCGCTGAAACGGTTTGCCGCCAGCAAACGGGCAAGGGCAAGGCCATCCCCTCCATTGTTGCCGGGTCCGGTAAAGATCAGCATCCTGCTGGTCCTGTCAAATTTTCTGACAATCCATCGCAACAGCTGTTCGGCAGCTCTTTCCATGAGGTCGACCGAACTTACAGGCTCGTTTTTTATTGTAAGCTCATCAATCCTCTTTATCTGATCAGTTCTGAATATTTTCATTTTATCTGTCAGTATACCCAAATTCCGGGCATATAAAATTAAGCATTCGATCGCAATTTATCTAATTCTGCTTTTATGCCTTCATCTTAAAGATAATATGCAGGGGAAGAATGAACATGAGATTTCACACCATCTTTTCAAATGATAAAAAGATTAATATATTTGTTGTGTACAGCAGGAGGTTAGAACCGTACTGTTAACCTACGCCCCTGATAATAAGCATTAATATGAATTTATTAACCTTTTAAAATAACTCTGATATGTTAAAAAATCATCCCAAAGGCTTGCTTGTTGCTTTCTTCTCCAATATGGGGGAGCGATTCGGATTTTATACAATGATGGCCATTCTGGTTTTGTTTCTGCAGGCAAAATATGGCCTTTCAGCTCAGGATGCAGGAAATATATACAGCTGGTTTTACTTTGCCATATATGCCCTCGCGCTCGTGGGAGGAATAATTGCAGACTCATCGAAAAAATACAAGCTGGTAATTCTTGCCGGGATCATTATCATGTTTGCAGGATATCTTATAATGGCAGTACCGGGACTGAGTCTGACAGTTACAATAGCAGGGCTTATGACAATTGCCCTTGGCAACGGTCTTTTTAAAGGTAATCTTCAGGCTGTTGTCGGCCAGATGTACGACGATCCGAAATATTCCAAACTCAGGGATACCGCCTTTATGATCTTTTACATGGGTATTAACGTTGGTGCATTTTTCGCACCGTTTGCCGCAAACGGAATGCGCAACTGGTGGCTCAAGACCAACGGATTTGCGCATGACGGAAGCCTTCCGGCGCTCTGTCACCAGTATATCAACGGAACCATGACCAATACAACCGTTTTTCAACAGCTTGCTGATAAGGTAAGCATGACGGGACCGGTTACCGACCTGTCGACATTTGCCGGCAGTTATCTGGAAGTTTTTTCAAAAGGTTACAATTATGCATTCGGCATTGCAGCAGGCGCTATGGTCATTTCGCTGCTGGTTTATATTTTCTTTAACAGGCTTCTACCAAACAAGGAAGTAAAGGCAGCTGCAGCTTCTTCGGAAAAGATTGATTTCAAACCTGTTCCGTTCATTGCCGCCATAGCCGCAATGGGTGTCACCGCATTTGGGCTTCATTTCATAAAGCAGGTAGGATGGGCAGCAGGGTTTGCTTTCGGACTTTTTGCTGCTTTCGTCACATGGATTATTCTCTCGTCGCGAAAAGAGGAAAGGGCAAGGATCACTGCTCTTGTGCTTGTATTCTTCGTCGTTATCTTTTTCTGGATGTCATTTCACCAGAACGGCCTTACGCTTACCCTCTTTGCAAGGGACTATACGGCAAAACAGGTCGGACCGTTTACAAATCTGTTTTTCACCCTTCCTTCCATGCTGGCAGTCATTGGTTCGATAGCAGGAATTGTGATTCTTCTCTATAAAGGCATTAAAACCGGAACAAGGATCTTCGGAGGGGCATTGTTCCTTGTAGCATTTCTTCTTGCCGCATTCTTCCTTACCGGATTTGATCCTGCAGGTTTACTGGGAAAATGGTTTTCAGCATTCGGCCCGCAGAATGCAATAGCTCCCGAAGTATTCCAGTCATTCAATCCTCTCTTTATCGTAGCCCTGACCTTCCCGGTTATGGGGGTTTTCGGATGGATGAACAGAAAAGGAATAGAACCAAGCACTCCGAAAAAGATTGGAATAGGGATGATAATTGCCGCACTGGGATTCATAATTATCCTCATTGCCTCTGTGGATGCTCCATCACCTGTTTCCCTTGCCGGAGTTCCGGTATCGGATGCCGACAGGGTAAGCCCTTACTGGCTCATGAGCAGTTATCTTGTTCTTACAATCGCTGAACTTTTCCTGAGCCCTATGGGATTGTCGTTCGTCTCAAAAGTAGCTCCGTCGCGCTTCCAGGGACTTATGCAGGGAGGCTGGTTGCTTGCAACAGCTGTCGGCAACAAACTTCTTTTTGTTGGGACTCTTCTATGGGACAAAGTTTCATTAAGCACCCTGTGGCTTGTATTTATTATTTGCTGCCTTCTTTCGGCAACGTTCATTTTCAGCATCCTTAAACGTCTCGAAAAAGCTTCTTCCGGTCAGGCATAAGAGTAAAGACCGGGAAAAAGAAGACTGACATACGATCTTTTTAACTACCATGGCCGCAATATTTAATAAATGTAAATATTGCGGCCTGTTTTTTTATGTTTATAAATCGTAAATATATATTTGATTGAATTTTATTATTTTTGCACCTTCATTTTACTATCGACAGAAGTAAACGGATATTATTAGGGTTTAAATGAAAGTACTGAAATTTGGAGGATCATCTGTAGGAGATGCCGGGAGGATAAGGATTGTTAAGAAAATAACAGAATCCGAACCACAGCCACTTGTGATTGTAGTTTCTGCATTTAAGGGGGTCACCGATTCTCTCAAGTCGGCAGGAGAAACTGCTGCGAGGCATGATCTGCAATATAAGGAGCTTCTCGGAGAAATTATAAATAAGCACCGTACAGTCTGCGACGAACTTCTGACATCAGCTGCACTCGAAACAGTAAGGGATGAAACCGAAAGGATTTTCACTGAACTTAGTGAGACCTTGAATGGATTGTACCTGCTAAGGGAGCTCAGTAATTACTCTCTTGATAAAATTTTAAGTACAGGAGAAAGGCTTTCCTCTATTATTATTTCCGCATATTTTGAGAAATCGATACTTATTGATGCACGTGAAATAATAAAAACTGATAATAATTATGGAAATGCGAATGTGGATTTCGACCTTACGGATTCGCTTATTAAAAAGAAGCTGAACAGGCTTAAAGGTATTGTAATAGTCCCCGGATTCATTGCAGGCACAAAGAACAATGAGACCACAACCATGGGACGCGGAGGGTCGGATTACACAGCAGCAATAATTGCCGCTGCACTTAATGCCGAAGCCCTCGAGATATGGACCGACACCGACGGCTTTATGACAGCTGATCCAAGAAAGGTCGATAAAGCCTATACTATTGAAAATCTCACATATTCGGAAGCAATTGAGCTTTCGCATTTTGGAGCGAAGGTAATTTATACACCTACACTGCGTCCGGTTTACAAAAAACTTATCCCTGTCTATATTAAGAACTCCTTCAATCCATCAGCTGCAGGCACACGCATTGGTGAAAAATCACTTAATGGCAGCCGGAGCCCCATAAAAGGAATATCATCAATCGACCATATCGATCTGATAACATTGCAGGGCCCTTCGATGGTCGGTGTATCGGGTACATCAATGCGCCTTTTCGGCTCACTTGCCGGACGGAACATAAGCATTATTCTTATTACACAGGCATCATCAGAATATTCCATAACATTTGCTGTAAATCCGCCTGATACAAAAATGGCTGTCGAAGCCATAAACAGGGAGTTTGAAAGGGAGCTGACTTTTAAGAAGGAGCTTAAGCTGGTTGTTGAAAAAGATCTGTCAATTATAGCAATTGTCGGAGAGAGGATGAAAAACACCCCGGGTATATCTGCTACTCTTTTCCGTTCGCTTGGCAGGAACGGTATAAATGTTGTCGCCACAGCCCAGGGATCATCCGAGCTTAACATATCTGTCGTAATAAAGAACGACAACCTTAAGAAAGCACTTAATGTTATCCATGACGGATTCTTTCTGTCAAAGAACAAGGAGCTTCATCTTTTTATCGCCGGAACCGGATTTGTTGGCACAAGCCTTATAAATCAGCTCAGAAAACAATCTGCCCTGCTGCTCAGGGAGCATAATCTGAACATCAACCTGCTTGGAATTACAAATTCAAGGAAGATGCTCATCGGAAATAAACCTATACCACTTGAAAACTGCAAGGAACACTTGTCGAATGCCGGGGTTAAAAGCGACATTGATGCCTTTCTTGCTCATATGACAAAGCTTAACCTGAGAAATTCAGTATTTATCGACTGCACGGCTGATGCCGGTGTGGCATCCTTATATGCAGTTGCACTTGACAGATATGTTTCGGTAGTTACTGCGAACAAAATCGCGTGCTCATCGGAATATTCATATTACCAGCATCTTAAATCGACTGCCGGTGAAAAAGGCATTCGCTTCATGTATGAGACAACGGTTGGTGCAGGACTGCCAATCATCAAAACAATAAATGATCTGGTCGTCAGCGGCGATAAAATACTCAGGATCGGGGCAGTCCTTTCAGGTACCTTAAATTTCATTTTCAATAATCTGGGTCCCGGAATGCCACTGAGTGAAACCATCAGGGCAGCCAAGGAGAAAGGAATTTCGGAGCCCGATCCCAGGATAGATCTCAGCGGAACGGATGTTGTGAGAAAAATCCTTATCCTGGCAAGGGAAGCCGGCTATTCATTAGAAAGGGAAGACGTTGAAGTTAAAAAGTTTCTTCCGGAAGAATGCTTTAAAGGAAGTCTCGAAAGTTTTTACAGCAGGGTCAGGGAACTTGACCAGGAATTTGAGAACAGGCGAATGGAGCTTGTCAGACAGAATAAGAAATGGAGGTTTTATGCTTCACTCGACCATGGTAAGGCATCTGTTGAACTTATTACAGTCGACTCAACCCATCCTACATTCGACCTTGAAGGAAGCAATAATATTGTTTTACTGACAACCGAACGCTACAGGGAGCTGCCGATGGTTATAAAGGGTTATGGCGCCGGCGCCGATGTGACAGCAGCCGGTGTCTTTGCAGATATCATGAGGGTGGTGAATGTTTAGATCTTAAATTATGAAGGTGACAGATATAAAATATATTTCAACAAACCTCGAGGCCCCACCTGTTAGTTTCAGCGAGGCTCTGCTTAGAGGGCTGGCTCCTGACGGAGGGCTCTATATGCCATCGTCGTTCCCTCCGCTGCAACCACGAGAGCTTGAGTCGATGGCAGACCTAACATATCCTGAACTTGCTTCAGAAATCGTTGGGAAATTTACAGGGAATGATATAGCAGATGAAGATCTGGAATCGATATGCCGTGAAGTTTACAACTTCGGTCTGCCTGTCGAGCATGTAAGCGATTCAACTTATATTCTAAGGCTTGACCAGGGCCCTACTGCTTCATTCAAGGATTTTGCAGCACTCCTCATGGGAAGGCTGATGCAGTATTTCCTTGCGAGGGAAAACAGAAATATCATAATTCTGACGGCCACATCGGGCGATACAGGCAGCGCTGTTGCAAATGCATTTGCAGGTCTCAGTAATATAAGTGTAATAATATTATATCCTGCAGGAGAGGTATCAGATATTCAGAGGAAGCAGATGACTACCTTTGGTGAAAACATCACTGTTATTGAAATAAACGGCAAATTTGATGATTGTCAGCAGCTTGTAAAAAAAGCATTTATGGACGGGTCCCTTTCCCGATTCAACCTGTCATCAGCAAATTCAATAAACATAGGCAGACTCCTGCCCCAGTCTGTTTATTATTTTAAAGCATGGGCAGAGCTGGCTAAAAGTGTGAATGACCCTTTGGTCTTCAGTGTTCCTTGCGGCAATTTCGGAAATGTTGCTGGGGGCCTCATTGCAGCAAAAATGGGGCTGCCGGTAAGGAAGTTTGTCGTGGCCACCAACGAAAACGATGAAGTTCCTGAATTCCTATCAACCGGCAGCTACAGTCCTGTGGTGCCGTCAAAAAACTGCATTTCGAATGCGATGAATGTAGGACATCCAAGCAATCTTGCCAGGATAATTTCGATGTACGGAGGGATAATGGATGAAAATGGCAGGATAAAAGAAATGCCTGATCTGAACCATTTAAGAAAAGATCTTTTTGCAATAAGCATTACCGACAGGGAGACAGGGGATACAATAAAACAGTTTTATGCAGACTACGGGCGTCTTCTCGAACCTCACGGAGCAGTTGCATGGCGTGGACTAACAGAATATCTGAAGACTTCCGGAAAAACCGGGAATGAAGAGACTATAAATGTGTGTCTTGAAACAGCCCATCCTGCGAAATTCAGGGAGGAGATAAGGTCGCTTATTGATGTTGATCCGTCATTTCCCGAATCTATGACTTATATTGAATTCAAAAAGGAAGAATATATATCTTTAGAGAATAATTATCTAAGGTTAAAGGACTTTATAATTAAAAATTATTAATCATTATTATAGTGCTAGATGTATATAGTTTGCAGTGACCTTGAAGGAGTTCTTGTTCCGGAAGTATGGATAAATGTTGCCAGATGGACAGGAATAGATGAATTAAAACTAACGACCCGCGATATCAGCGATTATAATGCATTGATGAAGCGGAGGCTCGAAATCCTTAAACAACATGGTATTACAATTAACGATATTCAAAAAGTGATCTCACTTCTTGAACTAATGCCCGGGGCGCTTGATTTTGTAAACTGGCTGCACGGCAAGGTTCAGATGGTGGTCGTTTCCGATACATTCAGGGAATTCGCCGATCCCCTTCTTGCAAAAATGGGATGGCCGGTGTTGTTCTGCCATCACCTCACTATCGATAAGGACGGGAATATAACAGATTTCAACCTGAGACAGAATGATGCCAAAAAGAAAGTCGTGGAAGCTATACAGGATCTTAATTTCAAGGTAATAGCCATTGGCGATTCATACAACGATATTTCGATGCTCCGTCAGGCGGAGCATGGGATCCTGTACAAACCCCCGCAGAATGTAATTGACGACAACCCCGACATTAGAGCAGTTACATCCTATTCACAACTCAGGCATCTTGTTTCCCAGATACTTGATAATGATAATTTGTAGAAATTCAAATCATAATAATATCCTCTATGAAAGGCTTCCGCTCGCTTCTGCTGTTGTGTCTGTTACCTTTTTGTCTCCATTCACAAGAACCACAGGACGACCTGGTTCTAAGCGCCATGCATTCAATTTCAAGCCACGACCTGCTTGAATACGTCCTGATCCAGTGTGATGAAAAATATCAGGGGAGGCTTACCGGAACCCCCGAATATCAGAAATGCGCCGAGTGGCTCGCAGGGCAGCTGGCTGAATGGGGTGTTGCTCCGGCAGGCGACAATGGTTCATGGTTCCAGTGGTTCAACGTTCCATATACGCTGGTCTTCCCTGGATGCGGAGTCGAAATGCACCTCCCTGTAAAGGACGGAAAGGAAATCCTTAAATCATATAATTATGTTACTGAATATATGCCGGGTTCAACTTCGGGAAATGGTGAGGTGACCTCAGAAGTTGTTTATGCCGGATATGGGATAACAGCTCCCGAACTTGGGTATGACGATTACAGGGGAATTGATGTAAAGGGGAAAATTATTCTTATTGAAAGAGAAACACCTGTCCAGCCATCAGCCGGAGCAGAGAAATTCAATCCGTGGTATGAGTATTCCTTTCACCAGTACAAGCTCTCAAATGCAATAAAACACGGAGCGTCGGGAATGCTTTATAACTATGGCCCTATAGCGAATCCCAACAACGACTATTATGATAACTTTATTTATGTCCACGTCGGTGATTCAGTTGTAAAGGATGTTTTTGCGGGAACAGGAAAGGTTCATAAAAACCTTGTTGAAACTATAAACACTACTCTTAAGCCACAATCCTTTTACACAGGGAAAAAAGTTACTATCAGGATGAGTACGAAACATTTTGCGGATGGCAGGGGCAGTAATGTCATTGGTATTATAAAAGGATCTGATCCTGAACTGAGCAGGGAGGCCGTTATTATAGGGGCTCACCTCGATCATATGGGCAAATGCTATGAACTGATACCCGGCGCCAACGACAATGCTTCAGCTGTGGCAGTCATGATGGGAATTGCCAGAGCCCTTGCAGTGAACAAAATACCTCTTAAAAGATCAGTCGTATTCATTGCCTTCGGATCAGAAGAGCAGGCGCTTCTTGGATCAAAAGCATATGTAAAGAATCCGGCCGTTCCGCTTGAAAAAAGTATTTTGCTCAATATGGACGGTGTAGGGATTGGTCATTCTGTAAGTGCAGCAGCAGGCAGGGATTTTCCTCTTATCTGGAACTTCATTGAAGAAGCCAACAAAAAGTATATCCATAGAAGGATGAATACCGGTTCATTCCCCAATCTTGGCAGGCCACGCCTTGATGCAGCCATATTTCTCAGGGCAGGGGTACCTTCAGTTAGTTTTTCAACTTACGGATCTGAAAATTACTATCACATCCCACAGGATAATCCCGATATAATAAAGCCTGAAATAATGGAAGACCTGGCTCAGATGTTATTCATCTCTGTGGTCAGGATGGCTAACAGCACAGGTCCCCTTCGTTAAGCTAATACCAGATTCTTCACTTCAGTATCTCTGAAGTATATCTGTCGGCGACATCTGACTGGTCTTTCGCCAGACCCGAAATTATAACTATTTTCCTGTCTTTCCAGGCAAGAAAGACCGATCCGTTATAACCATCATTCAATACAAATTTGCTGTCGCCGGTTTCAACAGGAGAGATCCCTGTAGATGCGATATATGTTTCGGCAGCCTTTTTTGCTTCATCGTCTGAGTTGCTTTCAATGATGAAAATATTGAAAGAGTCATTCCCAAGCTGATATGAGGCTTTGAATCCCTTATTCAGGAAACTGTGACCAAGAATGCTTTCATTAATAAATACTTCCTCATTCTTTTTCAATCCTTCCGACGGGAACCACGAAAGCATGGATGGCATTGCGGCATCACCCTCAAGCATGGCGGCGATCCTTGTTGCCAGGCTTTCTTCAGCACGGAGAACTTTTTCCTTCTCAGAGTATGTTTTGATCTTAACATAATAGTTCCCTTTGAAGAAATTTATTGCACCGTCTGCAATATAACCCTGAGCTCCAAGGTTCACAAACCTGAACGAAGGGGAACGTTCGGAGGAATAGATTCCAAATGCCATTATATTATCGCTATGCCTGTAAATCTCGGCTTTGATCACCGCCCTTCCCTTTTTATATTCTGCAACATGCACATCAACAAAGCCATATGAAAGATAATTGTCAGCGGCGCCGTCAATGAAGTCCCACAGATTTTCCCTGACATAAACAGGATAGTCAGTACTGATCTTATATCCCTTCAGGGCCGGAAAGTTAAAATCCTGCGCAAATATTGATGATGTCATAAGTGTGGCCGCAAGTAAATTAAGTAACAGCTTATACATAATTTTCAGGTATTTATGGGTCAACAAATCATGCAAGAAACTCAGAAGGAACATCAGAAAGTCTGGAAATATCTGCTATTTTATTCCTTATATCAAAATTCCCTGAGCATTTTAAATTGCATTGTATTGTGCAACCATTGCAGGGATCATTTCCATATCCGAGCTCCCTTACCAATTCTCCCGCCTGGGCAGGATTATTGTAGCCATAAGCATACATATATGCTCTCATAAGATCAGGAATTGCCAGTCTTTTTGGGCAGGAAGCAAGACAATGCTGACAGCCCGTGCAAAAAAGGCCGGGTTCTGCGGCTGCAATCAGAATATCCTGTTTTTCCTGGTCCGTCATGGCAATATTTCTCAGGATCGGGGCATTAAGATCGAGCTGGTCAAACTGAGTCATCCCCGGGATAGTTGTTGTGATATCAGGATTCGACAGCACCCATTTTATTGCTGCTGTTGTATTTATTGGCTTTGTCTTCTCCTTATCCATAAAACCGCCTCCGGCAATGGTTTTCATGGCGACAATGCCAATTCCAGCTTCAGCTGCCTTATGAACCGCGGCATCCAGTTCTTTTCTGTAAGCCTGCTGAAAATTATATGATGTAAGAATAACATCCCAATCTCCTTTTGAAGCAGCGGCATCAATGACGAGCGGTTCATTCCTGTGGGTCGAAAACCCGATGAAACGAGCCTTGCCTTCCTTTTTCAGCTTTTTCACTGCATTCAGGATCGGTTTATACTCAAGCATCTCCGGATTACTGATATCATGAACATACAGTATATCAACATGGTCCATCTGAAGTCGTGAAAGGCTGGTGCTGAACTTGGCAAGGAAATCTTCAGCAGTGGTCTCCTGAGTGGGTGTTCCTTCCCTTGTGATGCCAGCTGCCTTTACTTTAGTGGCAAGGAAAAAAGAATCACGCGGATAACTTTTAAGAAGGACCCCAAGCATGGTCTCATTGTTTCCGTTCTGATACCCGTTGGCAGTATCGAAAAGCTTTATTCCCTTATCGTAGGCTGCTTTGCACAAACCCGGATTATCGGATCTCATCACACCAAACGACACAACAGGAATTCTGAGGCCGGTTTTTCCCAGAGTCCTGTAAATAATATCCTCATCAGCCTGAACCAATGATTGTGATATTGATGAAGGAGTTAAAGCAATGCCGGCTACTCCTGCAAAACCAGTTTTAAGAAAACCTCGTCTGTCTAAATTCTTCATATCAGTATTATTTCAAATTACGTATTCTGACCTCAATATTAGTATTTTTTAAAAGTCTGACAAGTTCATCAGTTTTTGTATCCCCGTAATGATAGGGATAAAGTATTGCAGGTTTGAATGACATCGCAGCATCAGCAACCATGACGGGTGTCATAGTATATGGAAGGTTCATGGGTAGGAAAGCAACATCAATATTTTTAAGAGCTTTCATTTCCGGGATATTTTCAGTGTCACCGGCAACATAAAACCGCTTACCTCCAATAGTAATGATGTACCCGTTTCCGACTCCTTTGGGATGGAACGGCTGTCCCTTTGAACGTTCATGAACTATGTTATATGCGGGTACCACTTCAATTTTAATGTCACCTATATTCCTGGTATCACCAGGTTTGACCGGCTGGGCCCATGAAACCTGCGACACGGATGCAGTGTTGCACAACATCACAGTCTCAGGTTTTCTGAGGGTCCTGATAAGGTCAGCATCAAGGTGGTCATAATGTTCATGTGTAACCAGAATCAGATCTGCTTTTGGCAGATTATCATATTTTCCTGAACTTTTGACAGGATCGATATGAATAACAATATTCCCGGTCCTGAACATCAGTGAGCCATGTCCTATGAAATACATTTCAACATCCCCCGCCGAAGTGCTTATTCTGTCAACTTCGGGTTGATTCTGAGAAAAAGTATGGGCTGTCATAGCTACAAAAATTAATATTAAACTGAAATTTTTCATTGCATATGGTCTTTAAGCTTACCAAGATACAAATATTTTTGTTTTATAACTGAAGTCGTGGGAAGGCTAAATAGCACGATGATTCAGTATCCTGCCGGTAACGCAGGAGATACGATGCAGGGTCACAAACATTAGCCTGTCAAAATTGTTATATATTGACAGGGAAGTATTGAAATTTTAAATAACTTTCGGTCAGAATTCAGGACAGGTGTTAATTAATTAACATTGATGAATTTAGGGTATAAAGGCAAGACAGGTACTTTATTTTTCTTTCTTCTTACGGTTGCTGTATACGGTCAGTCAGGCAATGGTCACAGGTATAATTTCTCTTCTGATTTTCACAAGGGGAATATCCTGTCGGGAGAACAGACCATTACTATCGATTATGTACTGCCTGAACTTTCCGTTGACAACCTGTCGGACGGGAACGGTATTTATTACAGGCTGGCCGCGCCCGGGCATTCTCTGACAGGCGATCCGGGGAAACCTGAACTTCCTGTATTCAGCAGGCTTATTAAGATCCCTGAGGGAGCCAGGGCAAACATTAAGATATCAGGAGTAAAATCACAAAAGATTAATCCCTCGAGGGAGAATATAAGGGGAATTCTGTATCCCGCCCAGCATGGAGAGACAAAACAACAGGAAGGCAGAAAGCCTGAATTTGCCTTTGACAGGAAAGTTTACTCCGCCAGAACGACAATCAAATCAGATACAGTTGCTATTGAAACGCTTGGCAGGATAAGGGGGAAACAGATCTCAAACCTTGTCATTTCTCCTGTCAGATATAATCCAAAGGCTAACATTCTGGAGGTCATAACATCAATGAAGATAGAGATCAGTTTTTCCGGCGGACAGGAAAAGGGAGACACCTCCCCTTCCTCCGGATCTGAACTCTTTGATGAAACCCTCGACAAAGGCGTGCTGAATTATTATCCTGGAGACCTTATTACAGGATTTTCAACTGAACCTGTGGGGATGATCATACTTTCTGATACCGCATTCAGGAAACACCTTGAGCCCTTTTATAAATGGAAGACACAGAAAGGCTTTAAGCTCAACATACTTTACAGGGGAGAAGCTAACACCGGATCGACCTATTCTGAAATGAAGGATGCAATTTCCAGGGTTTATTCCGAGTCTTCAGCAAACGGCCATGCCCCCGAATACCTTCTTATAATAGGCGACATAACCAGAATTCCATATTACGGCACCGATAATATAACTGATATGTATTATGGTGAAACTGACGGAGGGGGTGATTTCCTTCCCGATATGTACATTGGAAGAATACCGGCGCCGGATACCTCCACAGTAAAAATTGCAGTTGAAAAAATACTTCAATATGAGAAATTCGAATTCGCCGACACCAACAAATTCTACCAGAAAGCACTTGTATTTGCAGGGAAAGATGCCACATATTCAAGCTATATGAACGGGCAGATCAGGTATGCTCTTGACAACTATCTAAATACTGCCGGAAATATTTCTGAAAGGCACTTTTTCTATCCTGAAGGATCGACAAAAAAGGATTCAATATTAAAGCTTATATCTCAGGGGCTATCCTTCATCAACTATACTGGCCATGGTTCCCAGTTCGGATGGTTGCATGTCGATATAAAGTCATCTGATATCATGCAGCTGAAAAACCAGAATATGTATCCTCTTATCATAAGCAATGCCTGCAGGACTGCGCAGTTCAATGACACAACATCATTCGGGAATAAAATGCTGCTTTCAAGGGGAAAAGGTGCAATAGGGTTCATAGGTTGCTCAAATGATTCATACTGGGATGAGGATTTTATATGGGCTGTCGGTCCCGGGACCCCGGGCTCTGAACCGAAATATTCGCAGACAGGGCTTGGAGCATACGACAGGTTATTCCATAATCACGGAGAATTACCTTCTGACTGGTATATTTCACTCGGGCAGGTAAATTATGCAGGGAACCTTGCCGTGAGCTCTTCTTCTTCGCTGAAAAAGAAATATTACTGGGAGACATACACTGTCCTTGGCGATCCGAGCCTGATACCATATATCGGAAATCCGCAACCTTTCAGCATATCGCTTCCGGATACCCTGCCAAACGGCATTAAATCGCTCTCTCTTACACTCGATCCATTCTCATATATTGCAGTTTCACATTCAGACCAGTTATGGGATGCTACCCATGCCAGCCCTTCAGGTTCGGCAGTCATCGACTTGCCTGGCATTTCAAATGATTCATGCCTTGTTGTAATTACCGGTCAGAACAGGATACCTCTTATCAGAACAATCCATTTTGCAGATGTAAACTATGAATTCCTGAATCTTTCGGGATCAGCAATTATCGATCCTGCAGGCAATAACAACGGTAAAGCCGATTATGGAGAGACGGTCAACCTCAGGCTTAAGATCAGCAACCTGGGAATGAAACCGGCCGACAACCTTTCCGCATCAATATCATCATCGTCGACATGGGTAACAATAAATAAAAACAACACCCTGATAGGTACACTTGCAGGGAAATCAGAAATTACCCTTACCGACGAGTTCGTCCTTACCATAGCAGATAATGTACCTGATATGGGGATCATTCCTGTCGATCTTACTCTCAGGGACAGCAGGGGAGAAAAAAAATACAGGATCGACTTCAGTGTCCATTCCCCCGCGCTTGAAATTATTAATTGCATTATTGATGATTCTCTCAACGGCAATAACAATAATGTTGCTGATCCGGGAGAGGAATTCGACCTCATTTTCCATGTCAGAAATTACGGCAGCAGCAATACATCGGGTCAGATAAGCGTATTAAGCCACGATCCGGAACTTGAGATTATCGATTCTGATGTCAAATCAGGTGTTCTTCAGTTCGGAGAGATCTCCAGTATCACTGTTGCTGTTAAGCTAGCTACGACTGCACAGCATGGCGATTATATCTCATTTCTTACAACGCTCGACTGCAATCCGTATGTTGTTGGAAAGGACTTCCAGTTCAGGGTGGGGCGGATCAGGGAGAGCTTTGAATCTGCATCATTTGAAGTATTCCCCTGGATTAACCTGAGCGGCAAACCATGGGTGATCTCATCAGCAAATACATTTGACGGTGTATTCTCGGCCCGTTCCGGAAGCATATCACATAATTCGAGCTCCGTTCTCATCCTGAGAACCTATTTCCCCGAGCCTGATACAATGCGTTTCTATTACAAAGTATCATCAGAACTTACATACGACTATTTCCAGTTTAACCTTAACGGAACTGAAATATTGAGGAGATCAGGAGAAACCAACTGGATAAAGCAATCGGTGCAGGTACCTGCAGGTTACAATAAGATGGAATGGATTTACAAAAAGGATAATTCGGTATCTCAGGGAGCCGATGGCGCCTGGATCGACCTTATAGATTTCTCAGGATCTGCAAGGGTTAATTATATCCAGAAGGATCTGGAGATTGCACGTATTATCACTCCCCTGCAAAAGGAGGTTTACGGGCAGGAAGCGGTATCAGTGAAGTTACTCAACGTCGGAACCGATACACTCAACGGATTCCGGCTTGCCTATTCAATAAACAATAAATATCCTGTAATTCAGAACTTTAAAAACAAAATTGCTCCATATCAGGATTCAGTCACCGTTATTTTTGATAAAAAGGCTGATATGGATCTGGGAGGGATTTATGAGATTTCAGTGTTCGGTTATGAGAATGAAGATGATTACTTGCTTAATGATACACTAAAGGTCAAGGTAATAAATGCTGAAATAGAGGAATCTCTCACAGTATTTCCAAATCCTTTTGCAGAACAGCTGAATGTATCCGTTAACTCCAGAATATTCAGAAAGGCAAGGATCAGTCTTACCAATCTTGCCGGGAAGGAAGTCTTTGCGGAGGAAAGGGAGCTTGCAGAAGGTGAAAACCAGCTAACAATAAACACTCTGAACATAAGTCCCTCGATGTATATCCTTCAGATAACAGGCACCGGGTTTTCCAAGGCTATTCCACTGATAAAGTTAAAACGGTGACAATCTTTTGAAACTAATATCACTTCCTTTAATTTTACCGATCCAAACCATCATTCTATGAGCAGTTATATACCAACACGTGAGCAGGCCTTCGACCTGTTCAGAAAGTACAATAAATCGGAAAGTCTTGCAAAGCATGCCCTGGCCGTTGAAGGAGTAATGAGATATATGGCACGCAAAGCAGGGGAAGATGAGGAACTTTGGGGGATCATAGGCCTTATCCATGATCTCGATTATGAAATGTATCCTGAACAGCATTGCCTGATGACTGAAAAGATCCTGAGAGAAAACAACTGGCCCGAAGAATATATCAGAGCCGTACTGTCGCATGGCTGGGGACTTGCATCTGACGTCAGGCCCGAAACCAGGCTCGAAAAGACTATTTATGCCATCGATGAACTTACCGGTCTTGTTGCAACCAGTGCTCTGGTAAGGCCAACAAAGAGTGTGCTTGATATGGAAGCCAGATCAGTTAAAAAGAAATGGAACGACAAGCGTTTTGCAGCCGGAGTCGACAGGTCTGTCATAGAAAAAGGAGCTGAAATGCTGGGTGTTACGCTCGATGAGCTTATTTCGGACTGTATAATGGGAATGCGTGAAGTTGCCCCAGAGATCGGATTACAAGGTTCAGTATAGAACCTGAATATTCATTACATAAAAAAGAGACGCCCTTTCCGGACGTCTCTTTGTTAATAATTTAACAGATAGGGAGTTCTACATTTCCTTGATCTTGATATTCCTGAACCATACATCGTTGCCATGGTCCTGAAGGCCGAAATAACCTTCTTTTGCAGGATCAACGAACATTGGCCAGTCTTTGAATTTCGAATTGGCAACCATCTGTTTCCATGCATCTGTCCATAAATGGAACTCAACAACATTTGCTCCGTTCTGTTTGAAGACAACGGTTCCCTGGTAGCATATGATACCGATCTGGTTCCATTCGCCCACAGGCTTTGTATTCTGTGGATTGGCTGGAATAAGGTCATAGAGAGATCCGGCCATACGGTTACCATTTGTGCCAAGCTTGGCGTCGGGATGCCTTTCATTATCGAGGATCTGCATTTCTGGGGCTGATTCATAGATCGGCTTGCCTTCAATTTCCTGACCGAGAATGAAAATACCGCTGTTTCCGCCTTCTGATATTTTCCATTCGAGAGACAGTTCAAAATTGCTGAACTTCTTGTCATAGATAATATCGCCACCGGCACCACCGGCTTCTCCGGCACCTGAACCAATGCAATGAAGTGTACCATCAACTATTTCCCATCCCTGTGCAGGGAATGCCGGCTTATTATAACCACGCCATCCGGCAGTTGAAGTACCATCAAAAAGCACTGTCCAGCCTTCATCAGCAGCAGGAGCAGCCTGTTCGGTTGTTGCAGCTTCCTGTCCGGCTTTCTTGCCTTTTGAGCCACATGATGTTGCAAGTCCTGCGACAAGAACACATGATAAAAGAATGTTGAATAATTTCATCATACTATAATTTTGATTTTAATGGAATGATGGAACCCGCAAATTAAATTTATACATGTTTGTGTATGCATTAAATGCGGGTTTCATATTGATCATTGTTTACGTTAATATTCGAACATAGTCGGATTTCAGGTCACTATGCAGGCATTTCGGGCAATGACCATGGTGCACGGTAGTTGTGCTTGATCATTTCGGCTGCAAATTCACGTGCATTGATTGTGATATTCGGTCTGTCGAATTTAGGATCTCCGTCAATGATTGTGAAGTTGTCGGAAATTGTCAGACGAACCTTATCATCGGCTGTGATATTGGTGAATTCCATCTTTTCGCCATTCCATTCGAGTTCTTTGTTAAGACCCTGGAGACGGACGGCAAGAACACCCATAACAACCATTTCGTTGAAAGGTCCTGCTTCTGAGAAATCAGATTTTGTCTTGACTCTGGTATCTGCACTTTCTTTGCAGGCACGTACCCAGTCCATTTCATGACTTACGCCATCAGGAAGTCTGCGCTCTGTTTTCGGAGCTGTCGGAACGCGTCCTGAAAGAAGCCATGGATCCCTTCCGTAGCAACCGCAGATAAGTTTGTCTTTTGTGCCATGGAAAATAGTACCGCCTCCGGCATTATTCATATTTTTTCCTGCAGGCCATCCGGCAGGTTTCATTGGCTGAAGACCGCCATCATACCACATTACGTCTACTTCAGGATATTTTATTTTTGATCCTTTAGGAGCAACTCTTGCAGGATATGTGAGTTTTACTGCCTGAGCGTTTGGAGCGCAGTCGGTAAGCAGAAGTGTTGAGTTACCCTGAGCTTTGATCGGATACTGAAGTTTAAGACCTTTGAAAACAGGATGAAGAATATGGCAGGCCATATCGCCGAGAGCTCCGGTTCCGAAATCCCACCAGCCACGCCAGTTCCATGGTGTATAAAGGCTGTTGTAAGGACGCATTTTTGCAGGACCAATGAAAAGATCCCAGTCAAGAGTCTCAGGAACCCACTCACCTTTTGGAACATTAAGTCCCTGTGGCCATATAGGCCTGTCGGTGAAAGCTTCAACGAGTTTTACATCACCGATTTCACCATTCTGGAGCCATTCTACAGTAAGGTTAACACCTTCACCAGATGAACCCTGGTTACCCATCTGTGTTGCTACCTTGTACTTGGCAGCAAGTTTCGTCAGAAGCCTTGATTCATAAACTGAATGCGTAAGAGGTTTCTGAACATAAACATGTTTGCCAAGAGTAATTCCGGTGGCTGCAATAATTGCATGGGTATGGTCAGCTGTAGCAACAATGACACCATCAATTGATTTGCCCATTTCATCGTACATCTTCCGCCAGTCCTTGTAACGTTTTGCATTCGGATTAGCTTCGAATACTTTCTTTGCATAACCCCAGTCGACATCGCAAAGCGCTACAATATTTTCTGTCGGAGAAACGGCTTTCAGGTTTGAATTACCCATGCCTCCGATACCAACGACAGCAATATTAAGCTTATCGCTTGGAGCTTTGTGCCCTAATCCGCTGACAACCTGGTTGGGAACAATTGTGAGCCCGGCAGCTACCGCTCCGGTTGTTCCGATAAAGTTGCGGCGTGTGATCTTGTTGGAATTCTCTTTCATTGTCAGGTATTTTAAGTTTATTGTAAAGATTGGATTTATTTGTAAAAATAATAAATTCCGGACGAATGCAACTAATAATTAACCAAGATACTGAATGCATGTTATCAGCAATGGCAAATTGATTTTAAATCATCAACCCTTACCATGCAACCTGTAACATGCATCCTGCAACATTTCTAACTACAGTTCTCTTATCCAGATATTTCTGTATGCAACCGGATTTCCATGATCCTGGAGAACCAAAGGCATGGCGCCATGCTTTTTGATTGAATATTCGGGAATCCCCACATACAAAGTTGGTCCTCTGAGGCTTACGTTGTTCTGGATCAGCACGCCGTTATGAAGAACAGTAACTCTTGGAGGTGTGAAATATGATGTGCTGTCATTCCCAAAACGCGGTGCTGTATAAATAATATCATACGACTGCCATTCGCCGGGTTTCCTGCTGGCGTTAACAAGGGGAGCATACTGTTTGTAAAGTGAACCTGCCTGTCCCTGCTTGTAGGTAGGATTGTCATAGCTGTCAAGAACCTGGACTTCATAAAGGCCCTGGAGATATACACCGCTGTTACCCCTTCCCTGTCCGTTTCCAATCACATTTTCAGGAGCCTTCCATTCAATGTGCAGCTGGAAATCGTTGAATTTTCTTTTGGTCTGTACCACTCCGGAACCTTTTACACATACAAGTGAACCGTCCTGGACAATCCATTTTGTGGGATTTCCCCTCATATCTTCCCATTCCTTGTTCACGTCCGAGCCGTCAAACAGGATAATGGCATCTGAAGGAGGCATCCCGGCCTGGGCAGGTGGCTGAATGACCTTCACAGCCGGTTCGAAAAATTCAGTCATCTGCGGAGTCATTCTGGCCGGATATTGCTGAGGTTCAGCATTCTGACCGGGCTGACCCATCTGTGCCGGCATCTGACCGGGCTGGCGTTGCTGGGCCGGACGTTGTCTTTCCTGAGCCGTCAGAGCCATTGCCGGAAGAAGCAGTAAAGCAAAAATCAGTAGTTTTTTCATTTTATTTAAATTTTGTTAAGAATGGATATTGATATGAAGTAAAAAATTGGTTGATACTCATATATTTAAAGAACCAAGAGGGTGATTTGAGTGATGGAATTTTTCATCCAGCCTCAAAACACCCTCTCAAATTTAGTCAGATTTTTACTGGTTAAACTATGCTCTCATAGTTTTAACTTTTTTTAATAACCTGGGTTCTGCTGCAGATTCGGGTTTGCATCAATTGCTGTCTGTGGAATCGGGAACAGCAGACGGTATGCCGGAAGTGCATTAGGTCTCCAGCCCGGAATAGCGTTCAGGAATGTTCCGAATCTGATCATATCCTGTCTGCCCCAGTTTTCCCATGCAAGTTCAAACCTGCGTTCGAGCCTGATATCATCAAGTGTCACACTGGTTTTCAG
This sequence comes from uncultured Rikenellaceae bacterium, assembly GCA_964633505.1. Taxonomy (GTDB): domain Bacteria; phylum Bacteroidota; class Bacteroidia; order Bacteroidales; family VadinHA17; genus LD21. The sequence goes on from CAZWHC010000004.1 coordinate 133,151, forward strand.
TTTTGCAGGATCTGTAAAGGCTCTTTTCCTGAGCTCGTTTACAAGCCTTGTTGCTTCTGTATTATCCTGGTCGAGTCTTACAAGACATTCGGCTTTCATGAGATAAACATCGGCGAGCCTGTAAATAGCGCAGTCGTTTTCCATAGCGGTAGCACCTTTTTTGAACTCCCACTTGTTGCAGCGTGCGCCGTCTTCCTGTTCAACCTGTCCCCATCCGTCAGCATCAATAGCATATTTGATTGTAACATCAACAGTATGGATCAAAGGACGTCCGTGAGCTGTAATGATCTGCTGTCCGGTCGACAGATTTATCATCGGTCCAATAAGGAAACTTCCCAGATAGCGTTTGTCTTCAGTATCGAACGACTTGACATAATCAGGCATTGCGCAAATACCGTTGTTGGCGCTGCCCGGAAGGCCAAGAGCAAGAGGATCGAGATAATGGAGAGTATAGCCACGTGAAGGGAATGAACTTGTAATGCTGTTCACAGCAACCAGGATGGCTTCTTTCGAATTCTCATTGTTTGCGCTGAACTGGTTTTTCCAATCTGCTTCAAGCTGATATGGCAGTGCCATAATTTCGTCGCATGCATCGATACATTCCTGCCATTTAGGACCACCTGCCGGGTTCCATATCTCGGCATTAAGGTACATTTTTGCAAGCATGAAATAAACTGCACCCTTTGTGAATTTGCCATAGCTGGAGGCTGATACGTCTGACCTGATCTTGTCCTTTATGTCATTAAGTTCCGATAAAACCCATGCATAAACTTCAGCTCTTGGCTTTGTGACGGGTTTGCTCAGATCAGTAAAGTCAGTAACAAGAGGAACGTTTCCGTAGCAGTCGATCAGCTCAATATACCTCTGTGCCCTTGCAGCTCTTACCTGGCAGAGATAAGGTTCTTTGTCGGCGATAGCCTGGCTTTGATTGATAAGGTATATAATCTGGTTGAAGTTAGTTATTCGCGAATAACTGTCGTTGTAAATTCTGATGGCTGCACTGGTCTGTGGTCTCCAGGTTCCCTGTGTCATTTCCTTGTAGGCTCCGCCGTCCCACCAGTCACCGCCCCTTCTGGTCGGTGTAACCGACATGTCGGTGCAGTTTTCCTTGGGTGCAGGACTGCCCACGCAGTTAAAATCCCTGAGACGGGTGTAGATAGGAGCTATGAGCGAGTTGATCTCAGCTTCTGTAGTTCCATAGGTATCCATAGGTATCTGGGTATATACCTCCTCATCAAGATTCGTACATCTTACTGTCATTAACCCAATGAGCATCAACAGTGCAAAATATAATGATAACTTTTTCATAATAGTTCTGTTTTAAAGTTAAAAAGTTACGTTTATGCCCAACAGGAAAGTCCTTGATTTCGGGTAATATTCCCTGCCTTCAATACCTGGATCAAGTCCGGTCATAGGTACTTCCGGATCAACTCCTTTATATTTTGTTATTGTGAACAAATTATGAGTTGTACCATACAGTCTTATCCTGCTGATTCCCAGCATGTCTTTAGGCAATATAGAATATGAAAGTGTCATATTGTCAAGTCTTGCAAAAGAACCTTTTTCAATGTAATAGCTGTTGAAGAAAGGACTCTGTTTCAGACCAAGCGTAAGACCTTCATACAGGCTGTTTGCTCCGGGAAGCCACTGCAGGTTGGCATACGACATTTTTGAGAAGTTAAGTACATCATTACCATAAACGCCGCGGATGAAGAAATTCAGATCCCAGTTCTTGTATGTCAGGTTGTTGCTGATACCATAGGTCAATGTTGGTTGTGCCTTGCCAATGTATGTGTAGTCACCAACTGTGGATCCGGGTATTCCGTCAACCATGTCGTCGAGAATATACTTTCCGGCATCATCAATACCCAGGCATTTAGGACCGAAGAACTGTCCAACCTGGTAACCTTCCTGAATAATATGGGTTGTGTTTGTCGAACCTCCCCTTACCCATGCGCTTCCTGTCTTGATAACTGAAGTGGTGAATTCCTCGTTTGAAAGAGAAATAATCTTGTTTTCATTATGTGCTGCGTTTACAGACACTGTCCATCTGAAATTTGATTTTCTGATGACATCGCCGGTAAGAGTAAGCTCAATACCCTTGTTGCTCATCGATCCTACGTTTGCAGCCATTGTTGAATACATGTACGGCGGTACCGGTACTGCATAGTTGTAAAGCAGGTCATCAGTAGTCTTGTCATAGTATTCAATCGTACCGCTCAGCCTTGCATTGAACAGGCTGAAGTCAACACCCACGTTGAACATCGATGTTGTTTCCCATTTGAGGTCCGGGTTCGGGTTCTGGCTTACAGAATAAGCTGTGTGCCATTTGCCGTTATCATAATAGAGCCCCGATGAACCATAAAGTGACATTGACTGATAGGGAGCAAGACCGCTCTGGTTTCCTGACTGGCCGTAGCCTACGCGAAGTTTCAATTCATCCATCCAGCCTTTAACGCCCTGCATGAAATTCTCATCGATGATCCTCCATGCCAGAGAAACTGACGGGAAAGTACCCCATTTATTGTTCTTCCCGAATTTTGATGAACCGTCACGGCGAACTGCTGCTGATAGTATATATTTATCAGAAAGTGAATAGTTCACTCTTCCGAAGAATGATATCAGCTTGCTCATCTCTGCATATGAAGTAACGTCACCTGTCAACAGGTTCTCACCAGCGGCAAGGTTGTTGAATCCGAAAATATTTGTAACGAAATAGCGGTTCTGGGCAAAAGCATTCTGATAATGGTTTTCTTCATAAGAATAACCACCAAGGACGTTTACATCATGGTTTCCGAATTTCTTTCCATAATTCACGGTTGTTTCGAGAAGCTGCTTGTCATAGGTCCTCTGTTCGCGTGAAGCAATACCATTGTCGGCTCTGCCGTAACGTGTTCTTGAATCGGTATAGTTGCCATAATCGCGCGATTCACGTTCCTTATAGAAGTTTACGCCTGCGGTAAGCCCTTCGATGATAGTCAGGTTTGCCTTGCCGTTAACATAAATAAGGCCGGTTTTCTTCGGGAACTTGTTGTATGTCATATTCCTGACAGGGTTACCCTGGTCATATTCATCAGAGTCCCACCAAGTTCCGTCCTGGTTATATACGGGAATAGTAGGTACGACGTTGTAGCAAAGAACGAAGTTCCTTGTATCTGTCGACTGGTAATCCCTTTGGTTAAGACCTCCTGAAACGGAAAGATCAAGTTTGTTTTTCAGAGCTTTCTGGTTTACTGAAAATCTTGTGTTCAACCTCTGCTGATAGTTGTCCATAACAACGCCCTGCTGGTCGAGGTATGATAGAGAAACCCTGTAGCTGTTGTTTGCACCAGCTCCTGAAATTGAAAGATCGTGGTTCTGGCTGATACCGGTTCGCATAATCTCGTCAAACCAGCTTGTGTTTGCACCCTTATCAAAAACAGTAATATCAACATTGTTATCCTGTGCCCATTTCCTGTATTCTGAGGCTGTCAGAACATCGGGTACGTTGGTAACCTGGTCAATAGCAAAATATCCGTTATAATCGACTGTGGTTCTGTCTTTGATACCTTTTTTCGTTGTTATAAGAATAACACCGCTGGCCGACCTTGAACCATAAATTGCTGCAGCTGAAGCATCCTTCAGAACGCTTATTGATTCTATATCCTGAGGTGCAACAGAGTTAAGTCCGAGTCCGGGAACACCGTCAATAACGACAAAAGGTTCGCTGCTTCCCGTAAGGGAGGAGGTTCCCCTTAATCTCATCGACTGTTCTGCTGTAACATCACCGGTTGAGGTTGTGATAGTAAGACCTGCAACTTTACCCTGGATGAAGTCGGCAGCAGTACGTGTAACACCTGCGTTGAAGCTTTTCTCTGCAACGTTAGCCACAGATCCGGATATTGCTCTTTTCTGCTGTGTTCCATAACCGACCACAACAATTTCGTCAAGACCTATGGCGCTTTCAGCCAGTGTAACATTAACAGATGTCTGTGCACCTACGGTGACTTCCTGTGATGTGTACCCAACAAATGAAAACACGAGCACCGAATTTGCGGAGGCTACATTCATTGCAAACCTTCCTTCAGCATCGGAAATCGCACCATTCAGGGTTCCCTTCTCAAGAATATTTACACCGGGTAAAGGCTGATTGTTTGCGTCAACGATACGACCACTGACAGTTTTTTGCTGATCATCCAAAAGCGATGCTGCAGAAATCTGAATTGATCCTGACAATAATAAAACAATTGCCAATCCCATTACCATACCGTATTTTTTAAAACACGTGAGTAGTGGAACAAAGTGTGAATTTTGTTTTGTCATTAAGAATAATATTAGGTTAGTAAAAAATTTTGAAGGCTATAAATAAAAATAGCGACAAAAATTGGACGTAGTAAAAACTCGTCCGGATAAATAATTAGCTTTTCTCCATAGGCTGGATTTTAAGGTTAGTAGTAGAGTAAAATTTTCCAGCACCAAAATATTAAAAAAATATTAAAAAAAACAATATTTAAAAACATGTTATGTAATATCGTACTTTTGGACTCCCGTCAATAACTTTGCGGACCGGATTGTATTGAGGTGTTAATTTAACTGTAGCTCAAATTTTTGGCTCTAAAACTCTGACATGAAAAGATCAATATTATTTTTACTCATAATCTTATTCTTTGGTTCCTGTAAACCTGTAAAAAAAGAAGAAAACAAGCTTCTGACGTTGCTCCCGCCATCAGAAACCAACGTTGATTTTGTTAACCAGCTTACGGAAACGGAACAGTTTAATATGATCCAGTACCTCTATTTTAATAACGGAGCTGGGGTTGCCGCAGGAGATATCAATAATGACGGACTCGCAGATCTTTATTTTGCTTCAAATCAGAATCCCAATAAGCTCTATCTCAATAAGGGGAACTTTGTCTTTGACGACATTACTGATAAGGCGGGTGTTGCAGGCCAGGGTGACTGGAAAACAGGGGTTACCATGGCAGATGTGAACGGCGACGGATTTCTTGACATTTATGTATGCCAGGTAGGTAATTACAAGGCGGTTCATGGCAGAAACCAGCTTTTTATCAATAATGGTGATCTCACATTCACTGAAGAAGCAAAGGAATATGGAATCGATTTTCAGGGATTTTCAACTCAATCTGCATTCTTCGATTATGACCGCGACGGCGACCTCGACATGTATCTGCTGAATCATTCCGTGCATACATCGCGCAGCTACGGGGCGAGCAGCCTGCGCCTCGAACACGACTCGCTTGCCGGCGACAGGCTCTACAGGAACGATGAGGTCAGAGGAAAGCCCTTTTTTACTGATGTCACAACCCAGGCAGGCATCTATAACAGCCAGATAGGATACGGCCTTGGTGTAAACATAAATGATATCAATAATGACGGCCGGCCGGATATTTATATTTCAAACGACTTTCACGAAGACGATTACCTGTATATTAATAATGGTGACGGTACCTTCAAAGATAAATTCAGGGAATATATGCGCCATACTACAAGATCGTCGATGGGGAATGACGTTGCTGACTTCAACAACGACGGCCTTCTCGATGTGATTGTACTCGATATGCTTCCTGATGAACAGAAAATAAGGGTTCAATCGGGAGGTGAAGATGATTATGAATTGTATCTGATGAAGCTTGGATATGGATATGGCTATCAGTTTGTAAGAAACAACCTGCAGCTTAATCTGGGCGACGGTATCTTCAGCGAAATCGGAAGACTGTCGGGCGTGTTTTCAACTGACTGGAGCTGGGGCCCCCTGTTTTGTGATGTCGACAACGACGGATTCAAGGATATTTTTATTGCAAACGGCATCTATCGCAGGGCGAATGATCTCAACTATGTTAAATTCTTAACAGATAACGAGTTCTTCTCGGCCGAGCATAATAAAAGCACACCCGACAGGGTGCTTTACGAAAAAATGCCGCTTTATCCCTGCTATAATTTTATATACAGGAACAACGGTGATCTGACCTTTACAAATATGGCAAAGGAATGGGGATTCGATACACGTTCATTCTCGAACGGAAGCGTATACGCAGACCTCGATAATGACGGAGATCTCGATCTTATTGCAAATAATATCAATGAACCAGCCTATATCTACAGAAATGATGTATCAGAGAAACCAGGAAATCATTACCTGTCGTTTACCCTTAAAGGCAAAGGTCAGAATACTTTTGCCATAGGAACACGTATCACTATATATTGCAAGGATCAAATGCAGGTTGTTGAACAGTTCCCCACAAGGGGCTTTATGTCATCAAGCATTGGCCCTCTGCATTTCGGGCTCGGCAATCTTGAGGAAGTTGATTCAATACATGTTCGCTGGCCAAACATGACTGTACATGTATTAAAAAATGTAGCTGCAAATCAGATGCTTACCATTGATGAAGGCAACTCCCTGAATGCGCCCTTGATCACAGAATCGGGACAAAAGAAGGATCTGCTTTTTTCACGAACAAACCTACCGGGACTTGATTTCAGACACCAGGAAAATGAATATTATGACCTGAACCGTGATTTCCTCGTACCACATACTCTTTTATCAGAAGGACCTGCAATTGCTGTTGCCGATGTTAATGGCGACGGACTCGATGATATTTTTACAGGAAATGCGAAGGAGCAGCCGTCAGCCATATTCGTACAACAAAGCGACGGATCATTTAAGGATAAGTTATTGCCTGTGTTTATTAAGGATCTGTATTCCGAGGATGTTGACGCTGTATTTTTTGATGCCGACGGTGATAAAGACAATGATCTTTATATTGTCAGGGGAGGATGTGAAGTATCGCTGGGTGATCCGATGCTTGCCGACAGGCTGTTGATAAATGACGGTACGGGCGAACTTAAGGAAAGCGGGAATGGATCTTTGCCGTTCACTTCAAATAACGGATCATGCGTTGCCCCTTGCGATTTTGACAATGACGGCGATATTGACCTGTTCGTCGGGTCAAGGGTCGTACCTGGCGCCTATGGCATTTCTCCAAACCAACTTTTACTTGAAAATGACGGGCTTGGTCATTTTAAGGATGTTACTGAGCAAAGAATGAAAAGGATGAAAAAGCCCGGGATGGTTACTGATGCCTGCTGGATTGATTACGACAAGGACGGAGATCAGGACCTCATCCTTGCCGGAGAATGGATGAAGATCACCGTTCTGCGGAATGACAAAGGTTATTTCAAGGAGGCAACTGGCGCTGCAGGTCTTGACGCGACTTCGGGATGGTGGAACAGCATTCTTTCAACCGATATTGACAGTGATGGCGACATTGACATTATCGCCGGTAATACCGGTCTGAACACAAAAATGAAGCCTTCCGTTAAGGAACCAGTTGAAATGTACCTTAATGATTTTGACGGTAACGGCACCCTCGACCAGATTATCTGCTCGTACGAGAATGGCATCAGTTACCCTGTTGCCCAGGTCGATGAGCTGAGAAAACAGATCACAGGTCTGGAAAAGAAGTATCCTGATTATTCTTATTTCGCAGGAAAAACTGCAAAGGATATATTTGGCAGCAAAGCTATAAACAGATCAATAAAGAAAACAGCTGTCATGTTCGAGAGCTGCCTTTTCCTTAATGACGGCAAAGGCAGGTTCACTATTTCAAAACTCCCCATGGAAGCTCAGTTTTCGCCTGTTCGTGATATCCTTTCACGCGATATTAACAATGACGGGAAACCTGATATTCTGATTGCAGGCAACGATTTTACAGCAAAACCGAATTACGGACGCCAGGATGCAAGCTATGGCTGGTGCCTTCTTGGTGGTGATTCAAATAAATTTAAGGCGCTGTTCCCTTCGGCAAGCGGATTGAGGATAGATGGTGATGCAAGGAAAATCGTACCTTTCAGGGTGGCAGGCAAACAATATATTGTGGCAGGCATAAACGATGGAGACCTTAAGGTATTTGAATGCCTGAAATAAACGGGTTTAGCATAAAGATACTAATTGTCAGGGTCTTGTCATGCTGAATACCTGGACAGGAGTGTTGCTTCCGGCAACAATGAGCAGTCTGTCATTCCTGGTATTAAGCTGAACAAAGTCACGTATCTCCCCTTCAAGCCTGAATCCGGATACTCTTGCAGGAATATTTCTGAATCCTCCTTTGCCGTCGCCCAGAAGAAAAGTCCCATAGCTCGAATCATAGCGACCGGTCTCTGGTTTTGCATTGTAAAGATTACCCCCAAGAAGTATATCCGGTATTGAATCGCCGTTAATATCAGCAACATAAGCAGCATGGACAGGTGAAAACTGGGCCTCGACAGGCAGATCCTTTTTTACAAAATGTCCGGAGCCATCGTTTATAAAGACCGATGTCTCCATAATATAGGCATGAAGCTGAACTGAAATTTTCAGCTGATCGGGAGAAAAGATATCTGTGATCCCCTGGTCTTTGTACATTTCATATTTCGGATATTTTTTTTCAAGGGCAGGTATCTGACGTGTGAGATCGTGCTTAAGGGCAAAGGGATAGGAAAGTTCGCCGTCGAAGGCACAAATTATCTGTTCAACAGTTCCGTTAAGATCAAAATCATTAACATACATGCTTACAGGCTTGTCCTTAAAAGCCTTAAACCGCGAATTCAGCCCATGGTTTCCGGCAATGAAGTCGGTATCACCGTCTCCGTCAAAATCTCCTGAAGCCAGGCAGTTCCACCATCCTTCGGTACGAAGCTGCCCGAAGGCATCCTTTAGCTCGCTGAAAGAACCGTTATTATTGATGAAGATTTTCAGCGGCATCCATTCGCCTGCAATTATCATATCTTTATCAGAATCTCCGTCGACATCCTCCCAGAGCATATCCCTGATCATGCCGATATTAGAAAGTCCGGGAGCCAGGCTGGCGGTTGCATCTGAGAATCTTCCTTTACCGTCGTTTTCAAGGAGATAGCCATTTACTGGAACCCCGTATGCAAACGGTTTCAGCCTTATCCCGACAAATAGTTCAATTATTCCGTCGTTGTCAAAATCACATGGTTCAACGCATGACGTGCTTTCATACCTGCCTGCAGGTAAAACCTGTGATGACCTTGTAAAATGCCCCTTCCCGTCATTCAGGTATAAACGGTCAGCTAAAGCTGATGAGCTTTCAGGAAATTCATTACCTCCGCTTGCCACATACAGATCAGGATCTGAATCACCGTCGGCATCAAACATTGCACAATCGGTATCCTCTGATATTTTGTCTTCATTAAAGAGATTTGTTTCAGACTTTATGAACCTGCCATTTCCCTGTTGAATAAGAAGTGCTCCGGGCTGGTCTTTTGCACCGCATATGAACAGATCCTCAAGTCCGTCGAGGTTAACATCACCGCTGCAAATATGCGGACCTTCGGTCGACATCATATGATACAGAAGCGGATCACGTTCAAAATCATTGAAGTCATTTTCAACATGAACATAATCAATGAGTTTATTGCTGCTCAGATCTTTGAAGTAGTTATTTCGTGTTTGCACGGAATCGTCTGAATGGAACTCCATTTTAACAGCATCTTCCTGATCAAGGACAAGTGTCTGGCCTGCGGCAACATCCTTCAGTATTGTCACTGCATTATCAGGCCATTCAACTATCAGCGAATCAATGAGTTCAATCGATCCGAGGCCAAGATTGGGACGTCCGTCACTTGTGGAAAGATACCCTCTCATAGGCATCTGTTCCAGATAAATAGTCCCGCCCTTGCTTCGGGCTGTTATTTTAGCGCCAATAGCAGAGGTATTCTTTCCCGTTCCCCTTAGTATAACCTTCAGAAAATGATTGTCGGGCAACAGCCTGTCAGTCTCATTACGATATATGAACAGCGGCATATTGACATTATTGATAACAAGGTCGAAATCTCCGTCATTATCAAGATCGCCATAAGCTGAACCATTTGAGAATCCGGGTTCATCAAGGCCCCATTCACCTGCAACATTTTTAAAGCTGTAATTTCCCTGGTTCTTAAAGGCATAGCTGGGGATCTTCACCGATGGGATGGCATCTATAAGCGCCTTGTAATCCACCTTGTTGCCGGTGATTATCGACATCACCATATCGCGGTTGGAAAAATACTGAAGGTAATCCTGATCGGTAAGATCCTTGTAAATTCCGTTTGCCACGAAAATATCCTTCATCCCGTCGTTGTCAAGATCCATAATCAGGGCTCCCCATGACCAGTCGGTGGCATTAATTCCCGCCAGGCGACCTATCTCGCTGAATGTTCCGTCGCCGTTGTTAAGCTGGAGCATATTACGGGTAAACTGCTGATAATAACCGTTCCTTATATTGGAAGTATAACTGTCCCAGCTGTCAAAAGTCGTTTTGGTCTTGAGACGGTCGTTATGCTCAGGCACCATATCTGTGGCAAAAATTTCGGGGTAATGATCGTTGTTAATATCTGCCATATCAGCTCCCATCGAAGCCGCCGAAATTGACCTTATCATTCCCGTCAGGGTTTCCCTGAAAGTACCGTCATGGTTGTTAAGATAAATATAGTCTCTTTCAAAAAAGTCGTTCGACACATAAATGTCCATCCAGCCGTCCTGATCAATGTCACCCACAGTCACACCGAGGCCGAAACCAATTACACTGCCTAAAATGCCGGCTTCCTCGCTAACATCCCTGAACCTGTTGCTGTCGTTCCTGAAAAGCTTATCCCCACCAATTGAATCGCGAACATGCCTGAGGTTGTCTTTCAGATTGAAGCTTCCTATTGCTCTTGAGGAGTTGTTAAGAAGATACATATCTAGGTCGCCATCCCTGTCGTAATCGAAAAACACCGAATGAGTCGAGTACCCGCTGTCGTCAAGTCCGTAATCATATGCCTTTTCAGTGAATGTCCTGTCGCCATTGTTGATATAAAGCTCGTTACGCCTGTCGTCACCCTCAACGTTACCGGAATTACAAACATAGATATCCAGCAATCCGTCACCGTTTACATCAGCCATAGTGGCCCCTGTCGACCATTGACCCTTCCCCCGTATCCCTGCACTTTCAGAGATATCATCAAATTCAAAATTCCCTTTATTGATGTAAAGTGTGTTTGTGCCCATGTTCGATGTCAGAAAGATATCTATAAGGCCGTCGTTGTCAATATCCCCGAGAGCCACTCCTCCCCCGTTATAGAAATTCCTGTAGGTATATATATTGAATTTGTTTTTCAGCTGGATATTATAGTCGAGGTGATTTATAAAATCAGCATGTGTTACCGATCCGGGCATGGATGTAAAAAGCTTTCCACCTGAATTTCCGCCGGGTTTTCCGCAGGCAGAAACAATAATTGCAAGAATAAAAGCCGGGAAAAGCTTTTTCAGTCTGATACTTCCTCTTATCATAATTTATTTTTGTTCATCAGGGGCTTCCTGTGGTGAAAGGACCTGATTTGTACTGTCGTTTACTGCCTGTTTTACAGACATATCCGTAAAAATCGCCCAGACAGTCATCTCGTTCTCCCTGAAAATGGTTATCCTGCGGTTCCCATTGATCTGCACAAAAGCCGATCCCCTTGCCGGATGGTCTATTTTCATGAACCGATCACCGTATTTCTTCTCAAACCAATGCAGGATATCTATCTGAAGGCTGTCCGACGACAATCGCTTATTCCACGGGGCCCAGCCTGTATATTGAAATTTCGCGGGCATTTCAGATATCTTTCCGTCTGTAAAGGAAGGATAAAAGTTCATTGAAGCAGGGAATTTAAGTTCATCCTTCATTATATATTCGACAGTTGTATTGCTGGGACCCTGCTTTATTAGTCCCTGATGATTCAGATCCCAGCAATGAATATAGAAATCCTTCTCAGGCATCCCGAAATACATTCCCATGAAGAGTGAATCATTGCGCACCCCGCTGGCAAGCTCATTTTTTAATCTCCTGTCATATTTTGATTTCGGGGTACAGGAGGCAGCAATTATTGCCGCTGCTGCAGTTACTAATAAGATATGGATTAAACTCTTTTTCATAAAAGAAAATCAGTATTTGTAAAAGTGTAAATTTTCATTGTTTCTTGCAACAATAACTACAGATTCATTACCGATCCTGACGATCTTCATATCCCTGATGTCTCCCCTTGTAAAAAAGCCTGAGCTTACAGGAGAAACAGGTTTCCATGTCGCCGCGCTATCACCCGTCAGCAGCAGTCCGAATCCTGCTTCATAGATTCCCGTCCGGGGTTTTGCCTTTGACTGGTTCCCTCCAATAAGAATATCCTTCATCCCATCTCTATTGAAATCGTCAACGACCACCGACCATACAGGATAATACTGGGCCTCTGCCGGTAAAGCAACAATCTCAAATGAACCATGGCCCGAATTCAACAGGATCGAGTTTTGCATTATTCTGGCATTCAGCAATAAGGATCTGTTGAGAACCTCCTCAGGAAAAATATCTTCAACAGTCTGATTCATGTAGTCCGCAAATTTCGGATATTTTGTCGCGAGGGAAGGTATCTGTTTCACAATTTCATCCTTCCCTGCAAGAGGGTAGGCTTTCCCGCCATTATATGTACAAATTATCTGTTCGACGGTGCCGTTAAGGTCAAAATCGTTGACATACATCATTACCGGACTGCCTGCCGAAGCCTTGAAGAATGAATTGAGTCCGTGATTACCAAGCACGAAATCGACAAATCCGTCACCATTCAGATCAGCTGCTTCTATTCTGTGCCACCAGCCTTCGGTGTCTTTCATGCCGTATTTTTCCGATTCATCTGTAAATCGGCCTCCATTGCTGACAAGTATCTTTACCGGCATCCAGTCGCCTGCGATCACCATGTCCTTATCCCTGTCGTTATCAATATCAGCCCAGAGCATATCAGTGATCATTCCCATCCCTTTCAGGGCGGGTGCTTTATCCCCCGAGACATCCTTAAAACAACCATGCCCGTCATTTTCAAGAAGGTAACCATCCGCCGGCAGTCCATAGGCAAAAGGTTGCAGCCTGGCGCCTACAAAAAGGTCGGTATCACCATCTTTATCAAAATCGCAGGCTTCGGCACATGACGTGCTTATATATGCAGCAACAGGAAGTATTTGCGGCGATTTTGAAAAATTTCCCTTACCGTCATTGAGATAAAGGCGGTCGGCCAGGGCTGAGGAACTTGAAGGGAATTCATTTCCCCCGCTTGTCACATACAGATCGTTATCCCCATCATTATCGGCATCAAAAATGGCACAATCAGTATCTTCAGAAACCCTGTCGGCTTCAAAAACAGACTGATTTTTTCTTGTAAAACTTTCGTTTCTGTTCCGGATAAACAAAGCGCCAGGAGAATCCTTTGCTCCGCATATAAAAATATCGTCAAAACCATCATTATTGACATCACCGGCAGCTATCCGGGGCCCTTCGCACGAAAGCATATTAAAAAGAAGCCCGTCGCGGTCAAAATCGCTGAAATCGTTTTCCTCATGCTTAAAAGAAAGACCACTAATTTCATTAAGTCTTTTAAAGACTGTCTGAGCAGGAGGAGTCATATAATTTTCACTCATGGTATTTATACCATCCTCTTCAACAGTAAGAAACTGGTTTGCCTTAACATCATAAAGAACAGAATGTTTCCCATCGGGCCACATTACAACAAGCGAATCGACCGATTGTGATTGTCCGAGGCCAAAATGCAACCTGCAGTCGACGCTTGACTGGAATCCGCGGGCCGGTACTAGTTCCTGGTAGTTTGTCAGCCCGCCATTGTAAACGGTTACATTGGCTCCTATTGCAAGGGTGTTTTTTCCATGTCCCTTCAGTTTTACGATAAGGAAATTTCCTTTTTGTTTTTCAACAGATTCATTGCGGCAGATAAATGAAGGCATATTGACATTGCTTACAACAAGATCGAGGTCACCGTCATTATCCAGATCGCCATATGCCGCACCGTTTGAAAATGAAGGGGTGTTCAGCCCCCATTTCTCGGACAGGTTTGTGAAAGTAAGGTCGGAGTTGTTATGAAAAGCATAGTTGGGTATCTTAACCGAAGGTATCATTTCGATCAGCCTGAGTATTGCCGACTCTTCGGTTTTTATCATCGACCTCATTATTGAAGGATCAGAATAGATATTCAGGAAATCCCTGTCGAGAAGGTCCTTGTAAATCCCGTTGGCAACGAAGATATCTTTCCATCCGTCGTTATCAATATCCATTATAAGGGCGCCCCAGCTCCAGTCGGTCTCTGCAATGCCGCTGTACCTGCCTATCTCGCTGAATGAACCGTTTTTGTTGTTAAGCTGCAAAACATTGCGTGTAAACTGATGAAAATAGCCGCTGGTTTCCTTTTTCCTGTAAGTCTCCCAGGTGTCAAAAAGTACTTTTGTCTTCTTCCTTCCGTTGTCCTCAGCCGTCATTTCAGTGGCATATATCTCCGGCCATGTATCGTTGTTAAGATCCGCGATATCGGCTCCCATGGCACCCTGGCTGATCTCGGTCATGCAGTCTTCGAGAGACTCGGTGAAAGTTCCATCGTGGTCATTAATATACAGATAGTCGCGTTCAAAAAAATCATTTGAGATATAGATATCGGGCCAGCCGTCGCGATTGATATCCGAAACATTGACACCAAGACCGAAGCCGATTTTGCTTGAATATATTCCCGATTCAGTCGTCACATCAATGAAATGTCCTTCATCGTTCCTGAACAATTTGTTTCCGCCCAGTGAGTCTGGCCTTTCTCGCTGTCCGGGTGTCATGTCAAAACCGGTAACCGACTTGAAGGAATTGTTAAGTAAATAACAATCAAGGTCGCCGTCCCTGTCGTAGTCGAAAAATGACGCATGATTTGACAATCCGAAATTGTCAAGTCCGGAGTCGGATGCCTTATCTGTGAAGGTGAGGTCACGGTTATTAATGAACAGTTCGTTCGATCTTCCCGGGCCATCTGGTTTTCCCGATTTGCATACATAAATATCTGACCATCCGTCGCCGTTTATATCAGCAATCGTTACTCCTGTCGACCACGATCCGTTGCAGGCTACTCCAGCCTTTTCAGTAATATCGTCAAATTTAAAGCCTCCCTTGTTCAGGTATAGCTTATTTCCCGACTGATTGCTGCAGAAATATATGTCGGTCAGGCCGTCATTATTGAAATCGCCAAGGCCTACCCCTGCCCCGTTGTAAAAATTACGGTATGTGTAAGTGTTGAATTCCTCGGTATATTCTACATTGTTCGCAAAAGCGATCCCTGTAACATCAGCATGGAGGAGTTTGAATAAAGTGCCGGCCGTTGATGTATCAGACCCCCTTTGGCATGACGCAGCAAAGCCTGAGATCAGAATTACTGTGATATATAAAGTTTCCCTGAACCTCATTGAATTAAATTCATAAAAAGAGAGCAGGCAAATTTAATAACAGCCTGCTCTCCTTAAAGAGTTTATTCAGTTAAAATTTCTAGTACCCCGGATTCTGGGTCAGATTGCTATTTGCTGAAATTTTATCTTTATGTACTGGGAACAATTTTGTAAAAGCGCCAGTCTCAATCCTGTCGCCAGGATTATAGAAAGGAAGAACCCATTTCTGGACATCGGTAAAGAATCCCCAGCGGATTAGGTTCGTTCTTTTGTGGTTCTCGAAAGCCATTTCGCGGCCCATCTCATTGAAAAGTTCACCGCCCGGTACAACAGGACCTGTCATATCGTAGCTGAGGCGACCATCGAGAGAAGTGAGAGCCGGAACACCTGCGCGTGTCCTTATCTGGTTAACGAGAATCAGAGCCTGGTCAGCGCTGCCTTTTCTGAAGAGGGCTTCAGCTTTCATAAGGAGGACATCAGCATAGCGGAATACTGCATAGTCGTTGCTCATATTCTGTGGCTGAGCGCCAAGGGCATATTCCCATTTCCCTATTCTGACGCCCGACTGACGGTAGGCCTGCGGGCCGAGTTCATTAATCTGAGGCTGTGTTGAACCAATGTTACCCAGGTTAAGAGGTTTGCCATCCGGATCACCAAGCAAAGGAGGCTGACGGTTTGGCTGTGGAACTTCATATCCGTCGTCCATTACAAGGCCTCCGCTTGCTTTCCATTGATAGCCTGCAAGGAATGTGCCTCTTCTGGTGGCCGGAGCATTGATTGTTCCTGCATCGCCTTTACGGATGTCGGCATTGTCATAGGAATTGTAAAATTCCTCAAGTGAGCAGAATCCGTTCCACGGCTGAGCCGTGAAATTATATGTATCCTGGCTTCCATAATGAAGCGATTTTACACCATACTGGAAACCCTGGAAGAATACTTCATCATAAGGAATTGCAAAAATGAACTCCTTCGATCCCGAGTTGTTTACGTTGAAGTTTGCAAAGAAGTTATTTTCAAGGGAATACTTCCCTGAATTTATAACTTCATCACAGGCGGCAATTACCTTGTCCCACTGTGCAGTTCCGCTGTAAACCTGAGCGTTCAGATACAATTTTGCAAGAAGGGTTTTTCCTGCATAGTAGTTCATACGGCCATAAGTAGTGCCGTCGACTGCTTTAGACAGTTTCGGAACGGCAGCTTCAAGGTCAGTGATAACAAAGTTGTATACCTCTGCCCTTGGTTTTGTTGAAGGAGCAGCTTCTGCATTTGCAAAATCAGTTACCAGAGGCACATTTCCAAACATATCTATCAGCTGCCAGTAAAAGAAGCCGCGTACAGTCTGGAGTTCTGCGATGAAACCGTCTGCAAGGGCCTGATCGACCTGACCTCCCTCAACAAGGGTCTGGAACTGGTAGATAAGGCGGTTTGCAGTATTCACACCTGAGAATCCGAAATTCCAGCCATCGTTCATCTGATAGTCTTCCTTTGTCCATGAATGAAGATGAAGCCTTCTCCAGTTACCTCCGTCATCCCAGTCCTGGCCACGTGTCGGAACAACCATTTCGTCAGTTGTAACTTCCTGCAGGGCCATTGTCCCATCGGAAGTTGCCCAGTCAGCAAAACGGGTGTAAGCAGCGCCAAGAGCTGAAATAAATTCCTCCTGTGTTGTAAAGAAGTTTGATGGAGTAACAGAGTCATAAAGCTCCTCATCCAGATTTGTACAGGACTGATTTATTACGGTCGCAAGTAATGTAAATATCGTAACTGTACTCAGTACAAGATATTTTTTAATTCTGTTTATATACATTGTCTTCATGTCTTATACTTTTTCAGGATTAAAATACAATGTTTGCACCAAAAGTTACCGATCTGGTTCTGAACCAGGTATTACGCCTGTCAACACCGGGTACCAGAGGATTATTGTCGTCTTCAATATCACCGTACCTCGGGTTTGGATCGACACCTTTGTAGCCTGTTAAATAGAACAGGTTGTTTCCGGCAAGATAGAGTCTTATTCTGCTGAACTGGCCACCGGCAGGAAGATTAAAGTTGTAGCCAAGGCTCATGTTGTCGAGAGCAATAAAGTCTCCACTTTCAACATGGTAGCTGGAAAGAACTCCTGATGAGTTATTCAGGTAAACCCCTGATGTCGGATTCTTCATATCCTTCGCAGTCTTCGGGAGGTTATATGATTTTATCATCTGAGGTACTTCATAGAAAGCACGGTATGAATTGATAAGGTCATGTCCGAACACCCCGCGGAAGAAAATGCTCAGATCCCAGTTCTTATATGTAAAGTTGTTGCCGAATCCGATCAGAAGTTTCGGGAGTCCGTGTCCAACAACCTTTCTGTCAAGAGGATCTATGGTTCCGTCATTATTTAAATCCTGGAATATCAGGTTTCCGTCCTCATCAATTTCCTTATATTCCAGAGCCCAGAGCTGTCCTATTGGTTTTCCTTCTTCAGCCCTTACGAGCGGTACCGCACTCTGACCGGGTGCACCCATACCTCCAAGGTCGCGTGTACCATAACTCAGTTCAGCTCCGTTGTAGGTCCCTGACAATGAAACCAGTTTATTTACAAGGTTGTACGAAGGAGTAAGTGTAATACTGTATGTGAAATCAGATTTCTGTACCGCATCCCATGTAAGCGACAGTTCAAGACCGCTGCTCTGTATTTCACCGAGGTTAACAAGAGCCCTTGTATAAAGGTTTGGCGGAACAGGAACTTCATATTCGAAAAGAAGGTCTGTTGTTGTTCTTGTATAATAATCAACAG
This sequence comes from uncultured Rikenellaceae bacterium, assembly GCA_964633505.1. Lineage (GTDB taxonomy): Bacteria > Bacteroidota > Bacteroidia > Bacteroidales > VadinHA17 > LD21. The sequence continues at coordinate 151,180 of CAZWHC010000004.1, forward strand.
ATCCGTAGAGTTTTGAATTAAAGAATGCAAAGTCGAGACCTGCATCGAACTCCTTTTTCTTCTCCCATTTGAGGTTTGGATTTGCATTACTTACAGGAGCATATCCCGGAACGAATTCGCCGTTATAGAAGAAGTTTCCTGATGGTCCGAGACGGAGAAGGGAGAGATAGCTCTCATCAGGCTGGTTACCTGTAACCCCGTAACTTGCGCGGAATTTAAGTACATTTACAGCCTCGTTATTTATAAAGCTTGCCAGGTCGACACCACCGCCGATAGCGGGAAATAAACCCCATTTATTTTCGGCTCCGAACCGTGATGAACCTTCGTATCTGGCGCTTGCAGTAAGGAACCATACATCTTTAATATTAAGGTTCAGGAGTCCGAAGAAAGCTATAAGCTTGTTCGAGTTTTTATAGCTGCTTACATCTCCTATACCATTTGCAAAGTCGAGTGCAGCTCCCAGATTATTATAAGTGAATGCATCTGTCAGAAAATCACCGCCCTCTGCTGAAGATCCTTCATACTGGAAGTCCTGGTATGAATAGCCTCCGACAGCGTTCAGGTTTGTTGAAGGAGCGATATCACCTGTCCACCTGAGGGATGATTCAAACAACTGAGTCATATTGATGTCAAAACTTCTGGCTGCAAGTCCGTTCCTGTCCCTTCCGGTCCAGTAACTGTTCTTGTCGTAATATCTTCCCCTCAGGTAATTGGCGTTCTGCCGCGAATAGAATGCATCGACAGAGAGTCCTTTCATAATCTGGTAAGTACCTTTTACAGCAAGAAGGAGAAGCCTGTCTTTTCCGTCGTTCTTGTTTTGTTCAAGGATCTGTACAGGATTGTAATAATCATAAAGTACCTGCTGGAAGTAACCGTCGTAAATCTGATAGGCCGGGTCGGCGCTTCTGACCGGAGCCGTCGGATTGTATACTGAGGCATAACGGAAAGCATCGGCAAATCCGTATTTTGCAATTTTGTCGGTGGCGCCCAGGTTTACATCAAGCGTGAACTTGTCATTCATAGCTTTCTGGGTGAAGTTTATCCTTCCGTTAAGCTGCTGAAATCCTGTATTAAGGATAACGCCTTCAGCATTGTGATAGTTGATCGAGGCACGATAGCTCGAGCTTTCATTACCACCTGAAATGGAAAGGTTGTGAACATGCGATATTGCATTCTGTGTTGTCTCCTTGAACCAGTCGGTATCATATCCGAAATCTGTTCCTGCTCCAAGTTCGGCCGACAGCGCCCTCCACTCTGTTGCATTCATTACAGGTGTTGATTTTGCAACCATTTCAGTAGTGACATATCCGTTATATTCAATAACTGATGTCCCCTTTTTACCTTTTTTCGTGGTTACAATAATAACACCGCTCGATCCTCTTGTTCCGTAAATAGCTGCTGCGGAACCGTCCTTAAGAACGCTCATTGATTCAATATCATTGGGGTCGACGTTTTCAAGGGAAGCCCCGATAACACCATCGACAACGATAAGAGGCTGGGTATTTGCACCCACGGTGTTCAAACCCCTGAGGCGAATGTTATAGCCTTCGTTGGGGTTGCCGCCGGGTTTGCTTATCGACAGACCTGCAACCTTACCAACAATAAGTTGTTCGGCCCTGTTTACATACCCTTTATTGAACTCGTCCGATTTGACATTGGAAATAGAGCTTGTAATCTCTTTTTTCCTCTGCTGGCTGTAACCGGTAACAACAATTTCGCCCAGTGCGCTGACTGCAGGTTCCAGGACAACGTCGATTTTGTTCTGGTTGCCCACTGTCACTGACTGCGGATTATATCCGATGTAGCTGAAGACCAGAACAGACTGGGGACCAGGTACTGGTATTGAGTAATTGCCGTTTATGTCGGTAGCCATACCTGTAGTTGTTCCCTGAACAACAATGTTGACACCGACAAGCGGTCCTTCCGTCGCAGAGGTCACAGTCCCGGTCACAGTCCTCTGCTGTGCCACTGCAAGGGAGACCGCAAAGCTGAATAAGAGAAAGGAAATTATACTCCTCCTCATCAGATGAACTAGATTGGTACTAATACGCATAACTAGATTAATTTAGGTTAGTTATATCAGAAATTTCTGCTAATGGTTAAAATATGTACACCAAAACTAAAGGCTTCAGGGCCGAAAGGTAGTATGACATAAGAACCAGGTTAGTTAGTTGTTCAAATGTAATATAAAAATATTATTAAAAAAAAATTAAAGCCACATTAAAATGAAATTAATTTTAACAAACGTTAACAAAAATTAAGATTGTTCTTCAGATCAATACAAAAAAAAGCTGTCCGAAAACTAATAAAACAAAAACCGCAAAGATCGCCAGGGATATTCGTTAAGATCGTAAAGTGTTATATTTTAAACAATTACACTTCCAACCCCTGCGCAATCTTAGCGTTCTTTGCGGTTTAAACAAATTTCAGAAACAACCTCTTATATAGGTACTCCGAAAAAAAATTAATGATTCAGATTTTCATCTCACCCCATCCTTTTCTGTACTCTCTCTTAACAAACTGGTTTGCCGTCTCGAAGTTTGTAATTTTCATATTTTCCCCGTCCCATTTGTAGCTCATATAACGTCCGGGAAATATAAATCCTTCCATTTCACCATAAACAGGGTCTTTTCTTGAGATTTTCTTTTGTATGTTAAAGCATCTCAGCAATAGATTGCCCATAAGAACAGTTTCTGTAAGAGGACCTGCATAGCCAACGAATGGCGAGTCGACCTCCATATTGCCATATCCTGCAATACAGGCATCGATCCACTGCCACCAGTGACCATCCATATCGCCTTCCACCCTCGGGTATTTTTCAGGTATCTTAAGATCTTTGTTGAGCGAAAGCGGCAGGAGTATAGGGTTTCTGCCTCCCCATCCGCATGCTGCCTTTCCCTTTGTACCTATAAATAATGTAGCGCCCTCATAATCGTTAAGACCAGGCCAGTCGCCCATAACATCGTTCATGTTAAGATCAGGTTCAATTTCGTAAGGCCTTTCAGGAGTGATACCTCCGTCCATCCAGTATAGGTCGAGGTTCTTCCCGTTCTTCAGATTATATTTGAACCTTATGGAACTTGAAACAGGTCCGCTATCCGGGAAAATACCTTCCTTGAAAATACCAGTATAGACTGTACTTGCGCTGCATGATACTTCAACCGGGTATCCCAGTTCAAGAAGTTTGAAAGGCGGCCCCATTATATGGCAACCCATATCTCCCAGGGCACCTGTTCCGAACCGCCACCAGCCCCTCCAGTTGAAAGGAACGAGGTTGTCGATATAATCAGTTTCTTCGGCTGTACCAAGCCAGAGGTCCCAGTTAAGCTCTTTGGGGATGGCAGGACGTGCATCGGGCCATGGAATACCCTGTGGCCAGACAGGCCTGTCGGTCCAGCAGAAAACTTTTTCGATATCGCCAAGCACACCTGCTTCAATCCATTCCCTTAGGGTCCTCATCCCGCCGCACGAGGCTCCCTGGTCACCCATCTGAGTCACAACCCTGTATTTCTCTGAAGCCCTGGTCAGAATCCGTGCTTCATAAATATCGTGGGTAAGAGGTTTCTGCAGATACAGATGCTTTTTTAGCTGCATTGCAGCAAGTCCAACAATGGCATGGTTATGATCGGGGATTGCAACAGAAACGGCATCAAAATTTTTGCTTTCCTTTTCAAACATTTCGCGCCAGTCGTGATAGAATTTTGCCTTCGGGAATTCCTTTATCCTCGGCGCAGCCTGACGGTCATCGACATCACAGAGAAATGCTATTTCAGCGTTTTTCTTTGGTGCTATGGCATAATGCCGTATGTCGTCGGCTCCCTCGCCGCCGCATCCTACTGCAGCTATCAGCAATTTGTCGCTCGGAGCCTTATGCCCGAGCCCGCTGACTGCATAACTCGGAATAATTGTAAGGGCCGCGGCGCCTGAGGCAGCAGTCTTTACGAAGCTTCTGCGGGAAAGGCCATTCCTGTTTTCCGGAAATTTGTTTAATGTCTTCATTCTTCAATAGAGTTATTGTGACTTTTCAGAATATTATTTTTGCAGGGGTTTTACTGCAATCTCCTTAAAAAACACAACATCGGCTTCGCCGTGGTTCTGAACTCCGATGTAACCTGAATCGGGTCTTGGTCCCCTGTAGGGCTCAAAATCGAATTTGCGGTCCGGAACCGGGTCACCTTCAGTATAATCGGTTACCTTTTCACCGTTTACATAAACAATGGTTCTAGGCCCGTCGAGGGTAATCTCCGTTGTATTCCACTGAGGTCCGGGCTTGCCCGGTTTCGCCAATGGTTTGGTAAGCGAATACAGTGTACCTGTATAATGGTAATCGTCCTCGTCAGATAGTTCGGGCTTATTGTCGATCTGGACCTCAAAGCCGTAATGCACAGGCATCCATTCTTCGCGGGGTTCGACAGGCATACGGATGAAAATACCGGAGTTGCTGTTCTCATCGCGCATCTTCCATACAACCTTTATCATGCAGTTGCCGAATTTTTCACCGGCCCAGTATAACAAACCCATCCCTCCATTACCTTTAATCAATCCGTTCTCAACAGTCATATATCCGGGACCGGCATGTTTCCATCCCGTAAGATCCTTTCCGTTGAAAAGCTGCCTCCAGCCTGAATCCTGCGCCCTGCAGGCCGGCAGGCTAATCAGGACAAACAAAACAACAGCAGCAGTCAATCCGGCGGCTGCCTTAAATGTTTTTCCGGCTTTCTTAGCCATGGTCTGTTTTTTTAAATCATTCTTTTCCATTTTACTTATTGTTTAGAACTGGTTTTTTTCGTGTTATGGTTGCATTTTTAACGATTGGTTTTGCCCAGAAGCTGAGGCTTAGTATATAACCCATGGTTATGTAAAGGACCGTCATTCCGGCCTGTAATCCGATTACATCTTTCAGTTTGCCTATCAGAAGGGATACAATTGCCCCACCTGCAATCCCCGTACACAATATCCCTGAAAATGATCCGTGAGCCTTATCAACGCTGTTCAGCGCAAGGGAGAAGATGATTGCATACATCACCGAAAGGCAGAATCCCAGGGCAGGAAATCCGAAAAGTGCGAATCCGGGCCCTCCGAAAAGGGTAAATGTAAGTATTACAAGTGCGGCAAAAGTGAAAATACGGAGAACTAACTTGCTGTCGATAACCTTAAGAAGGGCCAGACCAAGGAAACATCCGACAGTCATCATCCCCCAGAAAAGTCCAACCGTGCGGGCACCTTCTATCTCAGGAGTAAGACCATGATAAGTCCTCAGGAATTCCGATATCCAGTTTGCAATTCCCTGTTCAGTGCCGACATAACAAAATATCCCGAAAAAAAACGCAATTACCTTTTTCTGCCTGAACAGTTCAACATGTGTTTTCCAGGCCCCCACAACCTCTTCAGCTTTAAGCTCTACCTTCGGGAACCTTGTTATCACAATAATAAGTACCATCAGCAGGCTTATAAGTGTAAACAGAAGGTATATCGAAACCCAGGGAAGCCGGGCAGGAGTCATTGTGGCAGCAAACCTTATAAGGGGATCGTTAACGGGTTCACTGCTGCCAAGGCCCAGAACAAGGTATGAATAGACAAACGGACTAAGGAAGGAGGCGGCGCCGAATACCAGCTGGGCAATAACCGAATTGAAGGCAAAATGCTCCTCCCCTCCTGCGACTCTCAGCAACGGATATATTGCAACCTGCATGATTGCCATTCCGCAACCAATCATGAAAAGGGAAAAAAGAAATACCGGGAAAACAGGGAAAAGAGAAAAAAGCAGGGCGCCTCCGAACGATAATATCCATGCAACAGTCAGGCTTCTCTTTTCCTGATACTTCTGAATCATCATTCCTGCAGGGATCGACATAAGCCCGTATGCTATGAAAAAGGAGAAAGGCAGCATTCCAGTCATTGTTCCGGTAAGCGAATAGCTGTCGCTGACATTGGGATTTATCGAACCAAGGATATTGGTCAGAAACGAAATTGCAAAGAATATCAGGAAGATCAGCGAGATGAGATAATAATTTCTTTTCATAGAACAGTTTTAGAGAGAGTAAGTATTTAAGTAAATTTGTAGAATTCAAATTTTATGATCCATAAAATTAATAATATTATAATTCTACATATTAGATGAACGAAAATTACTTTTCACTCGAGGTCAGCAGAAGTAACAGGCTAACAAAAATATTTCAACTGGTACTTGGAACTCTTTGCATTGTCATCGCCTTTGGCTGGCTTTTGACAAATTTTAGTTCCTTTAAAACACTGAACTCACTTTGGCTTACAATAATCTTCCTTCTTGGCTTCGGATACTTCCAGATAAATTCAGGCCTTGGAAAAGGAGATAAGTTTATTGAGATAGGTGATGAAAAACTCAGGATGAAGACCAATTCAATCCTTCCAGTCAGGGAATTACATGCTTCAGAAATTGCAAAAGCCGAAATCTACCCCCTCAGCATAATTTTTATTATGAAATCGGGGAAAAAGGAAAAGATCAGGTTCGGTACCACTTATCCTGATATGATAGATCCTGTAAAACAGCGTATTGAAGATTTCTGTACAAAAAATAATATTGAACCTGAAATAAGGAAGGAAGAACTCTGATCTTATTATAACGAAAGTATAAGATCCCATACCTCCTCATTCACGGGTATGCCGTCGCTGAGATTCCTGTTTCTCAATTTAACTACATTCTCTCCGGGATACCTGGGTTCTTTTCCCGGCACAACAGGATCCGACTCCTTAAGATCGGCAATGATATGGTTTATTGTTTCCTGAAAATCCCTCCTGCCCGGAAGACTGTCGGTACATATTGCTATAAAGACCTGGGAAAGGGAATATTCGGTTTCAAGCTTTGATATTTCGCAGGTCGAAAGACCTGCTGACAATGATGCAGCTAATATGTCGAGCATAAGAGAAAGTCCCGATCCTTTCCAATAGCCGATTGGAAGAGCTCTCCAGGTCTGCAGAATTTCCGACGGATCATCAGTGAGATTATCATGGGAATCAAATCCACCGGGATATGGCAGCTTTTCTCCAGCCAGCTTGTATACCTCAAGCTTGCCGTATGAGTATTGCGACATGGCAAAATCAAGCACAATTGCTTCTTCGCCAAAAGGTATTGCAAAAACGAGCGGATTATTCCCGATCCTTACGTCTTTTGCTCCCCATGCCGGCATATTTGCCAATGTATTTGTCCAGCCAATAAATGCAAATCCCTCTCCGGCCGCCTTCCATCCATAAGTTCCTCCCCTCATCCAGTGGTTGGTATTCCTCATTGTCACCATTCCAATTCCATTAAGGGATGCAAGTTCCGTTGCCCTATGTGTTGCAAAAAGGGCATTCAGCGGTCCGGGACCGAGATTGCCGTCCCAGTGTTCGGCTGCGCCTGAGCTTTTAATAAGCGATGGCTCAGCACCAGGATTTACAATCCCCTTAACAATATACTCAATGAATCTCGGGAAACGGTTTACACCATGTGATGAGATCCCCTCCAGGGTGTTCATCATGAATATGCCGGCACATTTGTCTGCTTTTTCCTCAGTGAATCCGTTCTTAAACAGGATTCTCCTGAATTCCGATCTCATCGAGTCTGCCTGTATCAGAATCATGGCCATTTTACTTTAAAACCTTATCGCTGAAATCCATGAACCAGTTCCAGTCTTTAAGAAGCAGGTTGTGTACCCCATCCCTTACATGATATGCAGCTTTGCCGCCAATGACTGGCGTATTCATCGGGGGCATCTGTACCGGCAGTGACATTTCCGGGTAATAAAGCCTGTAAACAGGCATTGAATTGAAGAGCGAAAGATATGATCCTTTCGGGTCGGCCCAGAGATCCTGGTCGGCCGAAGTAATATAAACAGCCCTTGGTGCAATAAGCGACATCAGCATGTGCATGTCGACTGGCATGGCATCCTCATTGTTGTTCCACTTCCTGTAATTTGTGCAGAACCAGTGGGGAAATCCCTTGTTTATTCTGGCTATGGTTTCACCGTATCTTCGTCTTGCAAGTGCAGCGCCTCCGCAGCCTGATTCGTTACCGACTGCCATGGCAAACCTGGGATCTTCGGCTGCTGCCCATAAAGCAGTCTTGCCTCCCCGGGAATGTCCGACCACAGCTACTCTTTTGATGTCAAGATCTCTGTCAGTCTCAAAATAATCCATGCAGCGGCTTGCTCCCCACGCCCAGGCTGCAATGGTACCCCATGAATCGTCCTTTCGTTCACCCCTGTCGAGTATTCCGTGTATTCCGTTCCTGAAGTCATCAAAATTGTCGGGATCGACATCATCATTATAAAAAACAGATATCGCATATCCCCTCGCAATAACCTCCTCCACAGGCCAGAATTCACTTCTGACCTTGCGCGTGGGATCAGTATTCTTCGGATCCCTGTTGTTTATAAGCAAAAATGCAGGAACAGGATGCGGCGCCTTATTCGGAACAAATAATGTAAGGTGTATTGTCAGTTCCTTTCCCCCGCTGCTTATCAGTATTTCAACCTGTTTTAACGTTGCAGCGCCTCCGATGGCACTTTTATCCTCATTCACCACCCTGTAGCTTTTCGTATAGGGAGTCGATGGAATCCTTCCATATACGTTCTCTCTGAAAAGTTCAAGAATCTCCTGCCTCCTGCTCTGTTCCCAATCGCCTGTACTTTGAATTTTACGGCCTTCTGAATTGATAAGAATCTCAGGAAGTTTATACCGGGGAACCCTTTCTTCAAAATAATTTATATCAGGCTGGCTTTTTGAAAGCTTCTCAATAGTAGCCGGATCAGCCTTCCATCCCTGATCCTGTTGTGAGAATAAAACAAATGACTGACTTAACAGAATAAGTGTACAGTATACGTTTAATAACAGAATCCTTTTCATACAGGGAATGTTTATGGTTATCATGTCAGTCATAAAAGTATCATTTTTTTCATTGCTGTTTGTAATTAAAGTAATTTTATGGTATTAAACCAGGAATCATTTGAGACCACTTTTCTTAAAGTATGACAGGTACATCGAATGCAGGCTCTGTCCGCATTACTGCAAGATTGCCCCGGGAAAAACAGGGATCTGCGGAGCAAGGAAAAACACAGGCGATAAGATTGAGCTCCTGACCTATGGTGTGATATCCGGCTGTTCACCGGATCCCGTTGAGAAAAAGCCGCTTTATCATTTCTTTCCGGGTCATAATATTCTTTCAGTCGGATCGTACGGATGTAATATGAGGTGCGATTTCTGCCAGAACTGGCATATTTCCCAGGGATTTCCGGAGAAGCCTGTCGCCAGCACTGATTCACGAATGCTGGCGTCTGAGGCTGGTGCCTCGTACAGGAACATAGGACTTGCCTTCACCTATAACGAGCCAGTGATTTGGTTTGAATTTGTAATGGATACTGCATTGCAGATCAAGGAAAAAGGAATGTTCACGGTAATGGTCAGCAATGGTTTCATAAACAGTGATCCTCTTAATGAACTACTTCAGGTTATTGATGCATACAATATCGATCTGAAAGCCTTCAACGGCAGCTTCTATAAAAAACTTACAGGTGCGGAAATTGAACCGGTAAAGGAATCGCTCCTTCAGATAGCCGGAGCCGGCAGGCATCTTGAAATCACAACCCTGATCATTCCTGAATTAAATGATTCAGTTGAGGAGATGGAGGATGAGTGCAGATGGATTGCCGGTGAGCTGGGGAACAACACACCTCTTCACTTAAGCAGATATTATCCTGTTTATAAAAGGAATAATCCGCCAACCACACAGGATATTCTGGAAAAACTGTATGAAGTTGCAAAAAAATATCTCAGTAACGTTTACCTTGGTAATGTGTCCGGAATTACGGGTCAGGATACATATTGCAGTTCATGCGGGACCACAGTGACGAAAAGAAGCGGTTACAGCATAAAACTTATGAATCTCACCACCGAAGGAAAATGCCAAAAATGCGGCAATAATGTTTACAGATATTTTACTTTGCCTCCCCGTGCAGGGAACTGAGCCGTGAACAAAGTTTATCAGTGCCTACATAAAGGTCTTTTTCAATCATCCTGTAATGCGATCTGACCGTTTTAGGATCCTCACCTGAGGCCGGATTATTAACTCTGTGAATAAGATCATTCCTCAGTGAAACCGCATCTGTGATAATGCCCGAGACCTCCTCTGCCTGAATGTCGGGATGAAGAGTACCAAATGTAAAACAGTCGGAGATCACCTCAAAAACGAGGAGGTCTATATCTTTTTTTAATTTCCTGATGCTTGGCATATCTGATTTTTTTAGTGTGTCAAAGATAATAAAATATCTCCTAACCGGTCTTACCTGCCTTCCGTAAACTTCTGGATGCTTTCCATTGCCTTTTCGACATACAGTTTACGAAGCTTTACTATTAATGGCAAAGGCACAGTAAAATGAACATCATTGATGGTGTGAAATTGCAGGACCATGGGGGAAGTACCTGTCATAAAAACAGCATCATAGTCTTTAAGGGAATCTGCCGGTACGCATTTGTAATCTATGCTCAGATTGTGAAATTTACAAATTTCGATTATGTATTTTCTTGTAATGCCGCTAAGAACTTTTTCATCAGGAGCCGTTGTCAGCCTGTCAGCCTTAAGGAAAAAAATATTGGATCTGCTTCCTTCCGTTATGCAATTTTGTTCATTGACAAGAAGCGCTTCATAACCACCTTCAAGGATAAGTTTGTGATAAATAGACGAGCGCAGCTTGTGATTTATGACCTTGGATCCGGGATCCTTCCTCTCGGCAAAAAACAGAATTCCTTTCACTCCATTATTGTACTGCTCCTCAGAAGGATAAATAGGCTCCACAAAATAAACAAGATAGTTGAATGAATCCCTGTTATAGTTAAATACTATCTTCAGATTTATATCCTTCCTCTTTTCAGTTTTCACAAGGTTTATGACATCTCTCCTGAGGGCAGACTCATCTGCAAGCATTCTTTTCTGCTGAAGCCTTGAGCTTGATTCGAGGCGTTCCATATGGTCATGAAAGAATACAGGATTTCCTTTTATCATCCTTATCACCTCGTAAATGGAATCGCCATCATAGACAAGAGAATTGTCGAACATCTCCGATGGCTGGATCTTTCCGTTTAGTACGAATTTCCTTCCGTAACATTCGTTCATCTTAGTCGGCATTTATACACAAAAATAGCAACAATAAGGTTATCGGGCTGCAATTCTCTATATATTAGCAGTCATGAAAGCAACAGTCCTGTAAATTAATGTATGCTATCGTCGATATTGAGACCACAGGAGGCAGTTCACTAATTGAAAAGATTACCGAAGTAGCTGTCTTTCAGCACGACGGTGAGAAGATAACCGGAGAATTCGTTACCCTTATCAATCCTGAAAGAAGCATTCCTTATTTTATAACCAACCTTACGGGTATATCGAACGAAATGGTCGAAGATGCCCCGAAATTTTACGAGGTGGCAAAACAGATTGTCGAGTTTACTGAAGGAAGGACCTTTGTAGCGCATAATGCACGGTTCGACTATTCATTTATAAGGCAGGAATTCAAATCGCTTGGATATAACTTCAAAAGAAATATTCTCGACACTGTAACTCTCGGGAGAAAGCTAATTCCTGGTCACAGGTCGTACAGCCTTGGCAATATATGCCGCGACCTCGGAATACAAATAGTTGGTCGCCACAGGGCAGCAGGCGACGCCCTTGCCACTGTAAGGCTTTTCGAAATCCTCCTGCAGAAAGACAGGGAGATTCATGGAGGTTACTCAGGCCTTATCAGGAACACCTTACTCTCAAAACTAAATCCGAACCTCGATATTTCAAGGATCGACCTGATACCTGAGGATCCCGGAATATATTATTTCTACAACGAAAGACATGATCTTATTTATGTGGGCAAAAGCCGTAACCTTCAGCAAAGGATAAGGACGCATCTATCGAACAACACCACCAACCGCGCCATGGAAATGCGCGACCAGATAGCATATATCGACTGGGAGGTTACCGGAAGTGAGCTTGTTGCCCTGCTTAAGGAATCGTCTGAGATAAAACGCAACAAACCTGTTTATAACAGGGCACAACGAAGGACCGGTTCGCGCTGGGGTATTTTCTGCGCCAGCGATGCTGACGGATATATTAACTTCAGCTTCGGCACTATCGAATGCGATGATAATCCTGTCGCGGTATTTACAGGCAGGGAAAAGGCAAAATCGGTGCTTGAATCGCTTGTGGAAAAATATGATCTCTGCCAGAAATTATGTGGTCTTTATGAGACACAGGGGGCCTGCTTCCATTATCATGTAAGCCTGTGCAAAGGAGCCTGCTGCGGGAAGGAGCCTGCCGAACCATATAATGAAAGGGCGAGGAAAGCCATAGGTGAATTCGTTTTTGCCCAAAAGAATTTCTTCATTATAGATAAAGGAAGGGACCCCGACGAAAGGAGCGCAATAAAGATCATGAACGGGAAATATTCAGGTTACGGTTACTTCAACATTAACGACATGGGATTCGGGCTGAATGCAGTCCACGACTGTATCCAGGCATTCCCCGACAACAACGATATACATTCGATACTCCGGCAGTACCTGAGAGGTTATAAAATTGAAAAGATCATTGAATTCTGACCTCCATAAGCTATATTTGTTAAAACCTTACTGAAATGGCATTATTCACCCGAACCACTAAAAACCTGATCCTTAAAATCGATGAGTTTTTTGACGACATCGATCTTGGTCTTCTGGTTTTCAGGGAAGGTATAAAATCGTACCTCGAAAAGGATATGGATGCCTTTGAAAGGCATATCCTTAAAGTTGAACAGCTTGAAAGCCATGCCGACAGGCTTCAGCGTTCGATTGAAAATGAGATGATCACAAATTCGATACTTCCTCAGCACCGGGGCGAGGTCAGTTCTCTTATCGACGTGCTCGATGAGATAATAGATACTATCAAATCGACATTGAATGAATTCAGGATTGAAACGCCGGAAATACCTGATTCTCTTAACCATAATTTTATCTGCATTACGGAATCATCAGTCTGTGCAGGGGAAGAGATAATCCCTGCTGCCAGGGCATATTTCAAATCGCCTTATACAGTAAGGGAAAAACTGCTTAAAGTATATTATTTTGAAAGCGAGACCGACAAAGTGTCGAGGGAGACGCGACGCATAATTTTCCAGGATATGAAGGATCTCGACCTTGCACGTAAATCGCACCTCAGATATATAATAAACCATATAGAAAAGATATCGGACACTGCACAAAAAGCTGCTGATCTCCTTTCAATTATGGCTATCAAGATAGTAATGTAATGATCCTTCTCTTTCTTACCAGCGGACTTTTTCTCGGATGGTCACTCGGGGCAAACGATGCCTCGAATATATTCGGTTCCGCAGTAGGCTCAAAAATGATAAGCTTCAGGAAAGCTGCAATAATTGCCTCGATCTTTGTCATAATCGGAGCTGTATTGCAGGGATCGGGAGCTTCAGTAACGCTTGGAAAACTCGGGGCTGTAAATGCACTGGGCGGGTCATTCACCGTGGCACTTGCTGCAGGAGCTACAGTGTACCTTATGACAAAATTTTCACTGCCGGTATCCACAACACAGGCAATTGTCGGGGCAATAATAGGATGGAACCTGTTTACAGGGAACCGGACCGATATGAGCACGCTTACTCAGATTATTTCAACATGGATAACCGGGCCGGTTCTGGGTGGTGCTTTCGCAGTGGTGCTTTATATGATTCTGAAGACTATTAAGAAAAAATCCTCGATTCATCTGATACGCTTTGAATCGTATGTGCGAACAGGCCTTGTCATCGTGGGAGCGTTCGGCGCATACAGCCTTGGCGCCAATAACATAGCCAATGTGATGGGTGTTTTTGTTCCTGCTTTCAACCTTAACGACCTCGACCTCGGCATCATCACCCTTTCCTCATCACAGCAGCTTTTTCTGCTTGGAGGAATAGCTATTGCCACAGGCATCATTACATATTCAAACAGGGTGATGGAGGTTGTTGGAAACCAGATCATGGAACTGTCGTCCGACGCTGCCCTTGTGGTGGTGCTGGCTCAGGCGCTTGTACTGTTTATTTTTTCATCGTCGGCATTTTCTTCCTTTATCGAAAGCACCGGACTTCCACCCTTCCCGATGGTACCGGTTTCAAGCACACAGGTTATCATTGGGAGCATAATCGGTATAGGCCTTTACAAGGGGGCGCGCAACATAAATTTCAGGATTGTAGGCGATATAGCAAAGGGATGGATTCTCACTCCTGTTGCGTCGGGCCTGATAGCCTTCTTCTCATTGTTCTTTGTAAAGAACATTTTTAACATTAATGTCGGGACCGGCATCGCTGAAAATGGAGGCTCGATTATCGGCAATACTGCCTCAGCTTCTTCTGCCCACAGTATCTCCGAAATAATGGGCTTTTTGATCACCGGGCTGCTTGGCATAGGAATCGTGATCTTAATATTATACTATTTTGCTGAAAGGAAGAAGAAAAATGAACTCAGAAAGTCTGAGGAAAAATTCTGGAATAACCTGAAATAGTATCAGATAATTTTAAAAAATATTCTCTAAAAACCATTTAACAAGATGAACAAACCTTTTTACCTGGGGATCGATGTAGGAGGCACCAAATGTGCGGTAATAGCGGGAACTTCAGAAATGGAGATACTGCAGAAGATATCTTTTCCAACCGAAACCGGCAAAGGTCCTTATCATGCAATCAATCTGCTGCTGCATCATGCGGAGGAAATCGCAAACTCCCTGGGCAGAAAGGAGCTGCAAGCAGTTGGCATAAGCTGCGGAGGCCCGCTCGACAGTAAAAAGGGCATTGTTCAGTCGCCGCCCAATCTTCCGGGCTGGGATAATATCCCTGTTGTCAGATTATTTGAGGAAAAACTTGGAGTCCCGGTCTTTCTTCAGAATGATGCCAATGCATGTGCTCTTGCCGAATGGAAATTCGGCGCCGGAAAGGGTACCCGCAACATGATATTCCTCACATTCGGGACCGGCATGGGAGGAGGTCTCATTATCGACGGCCGGCTTTATTCCGGGACCAACGACCTTGCCGGTGAGGTCGGCCATATGCGCCTTGACGCCGACGGACCGATGGCTTATGGCAAAAAAGGATCGTTCGAGGGATTCTGCAGCGGAACGGGAATAGCTCTCATTGCAAAAAGAATCCTTTATGAGAAATTCTCACTGCAGCAGCCTGTTTCATTTTGCAGGGATATTGACGATGTTGATAAGATAACGGCGAAGGACGTTGCAGAAGCAGCATTTGCCGGCGATAAGACAGCTATCAAGATTTTTGAGATATCGGGAGAATATCTTGGGAAAGGACTTGCTGTTCTTATTGATGTATTAAATCCTGAAATGATAGTTATCGGAAGTATTTACGTGCGATGCAGACAATTCATCGAACCTGCCTGTATGGAGGTAATAAAGAGGGAAGCCCTCGTTCCGGCAAGCGCCGTGTGCAGGATTGAACCGGCCGGACTGGGTGAACAGGTTGGCGATTTTGCAAGCCTGAGCGTTGCAATCGCAGGATATGAAAGAGACTGATATTAAAGACACTAATCCCTTAATACCATGAAAAATGATCCTGAATCCGGAAAAAAGAATAAAATAAGCCGGAGAGACTTTATTAACAGGACTGCAGCCGGAAGCGCCGGCATAATAATTGGTCCGGCCATCACAAACGAATTTACAGGTAAGATGCAGACATCGAAATGGCCTGAAAACGCCGGCATATATAAATTCCATCTCATCGGACAGGCCCATATTGATCCTGTCTGGCTATGGCCATGGCATGAGGGACTGTCAGTTGTTCACAGCACCTTCCGCTCAGCGCTCGACAGGATGAATGAGACACCCGATTTCATGTTTACAGCCAGCTCGGCTCAGTTTTATGAATGGGTTGCAGAAAATGACCCTGAAATGCTTAAGGAAATAAGAAAACGAGTTGAGGAGGGCCGATGGAACGCCGTCGGGGGATGGTGGGTGGAACCCGATATGAACATACCCTGCGGTGAAGCAATGGTACGTCAGGGATTGTACGGGCAGCTTACACTGGAAAAACTCCTGGGCAGAAGGGCAACAATAGCATTTAATCCCGATTCATTCGGACACACAGGCACACTGCCGCAGATAATCAGGTCGCAGGGAATGGCTTATTATGTATTCATGCGCCCCGGACCAAAAGAAAAGGATATCCCGGCCGACCTTTTCTGGTGGGAAAGCCCCGACGGGACAAGGGTTCTCACATACAGGATACCGGTAAGCTACAACGACAGCAGATCTGTAAGAAACCGTCTCGAACAGGTAATGGAACAGCTTAAGGATCAGCCTTTCAAAACTTTCATGACATATTACGGCGCCGGCGATCACGGAGGCGGAGCAACAAAGGAGAATATTGCATCGATAAATGAGATCAGGGCCGAAAAGGGTGCTCCTGTTGTGGTTTTCAGCACACCAGAAAAATATTTCAGCGAGATAAGCAAGAATAAGACATTAAACCTTCCTGTAATAAAGGATGATCTTCAACACCATGCAACCGGCTGCTATACAGCCGAGTCGGCAATAAAAAAGAATAACAGGCAGGCTGAAGCTGCACTCATTGCTGCAGAGAAGATTGCAGCGATAGGATCCATTGTGTGGAAATACAAATACCCGGCTGAAGATCTTACTGCTGCATGGAAAAAGGTGTTGTTCCTCCAGTTCCACGACAGCCTCGCGGGAACCTCCCTGCCTTCGCATTCGGATGCTGCCCGGGAAGGATCCGGCTATGCCCTTAACATTGCACACAATACTCTTTACACTGCCGTTCAGAAGCTCGAATGGCAGGTGGCGGCTGAAGATCCGGCCTCTCAATATCTTCTGGCATTCAATCAGCATGCATGGGAGGTTACTGCTAACCTTGAATATGACCTTGAATGGGATGAACGGAATCCTTCGGCTGCGGAAGACGAGACAGGAAAACAGCTTGAACATCAATGGACTGCAGGGACAACAGAGACCGGAAGAAGAAAAGGAGTTCTTGTAAAAACAGCCCTCCCTCCCTTCGGTTACAGACAGATCAGAATCCGCCAGGGCAATGCCAGACCTGTAAAAGTTCCTGTACTAGTTGAAAACAATGTCCTTGAAAATGAGCATATAAGAATAGCCTTTTCCCCTGCCGGAACAATTGGCATAACAATGAAGGAACAGGGAAGGGAAGTATTTACCGGAGGGGCGACGGGAGGCAGGGCAGTTGTTATTGACGACCCAAGTGATACATGGAGCCACGACATAAAGGCATTCGATAAGGAAATTGGCGAATTCGGGAACGCCGTGATTAAGGTAATTGAAAAAGGACCCCTCAGAGGAATTGTAAGGGTAATAACATCATATGGAGAATCGACCCTTACAAACGACTGGATCCTTTATTCGGATTCAGTAACAGTGGAATCGCAGATAACACTCAACTGGAACGAAAAGCTTAAGATGCTGAAATTTTCTTTCCCAGTCAATGTTTCTCAACCGGCCGCAACATATGAGACACCTTATGGCTTTATAGGCAGGGCGGTGAACGGCAATGAGGATCCCGGACAGAGGTGGATTGATGTTACAGGAATTTCAAACGGTCATAAATACGGATTGACTGTGATCAATGATGCCAAGTACGGTTACAGCGTTAAAGAAAACGACATGAGGATATCTGTGGCCCGATCGGCAGTTTTTGCCCATCATAATCCAAGGGTGCTCAATCTGGATTCTGAACATATATGGCAGGACCAGGGCATCCAGACATTCCGCCTGATTCTTGTTCCCCATGAAGGCAGCTGGCAGACGGGCAGACCTTTCAGACGTGCTGCCGAATTGCTTGAACCTCCTGCAATTATTTACCAGGGCATACACGGTGGAACCATGCCAAAATCAGCATCATTCCTGTCGGTTGAAAACGATAAAATAGAAATATCGTCTGTCAAGAAGGCAGAAAACAGTGATGATCTGATATTCAGGTGTGTTGAAACTTCAGGTGAAAATACAAATGCTGTAGCCGATCTGAAATTCATCGGCAGAAAATGGGAAGGCAGTTTCAGGCCATGTGAGATAAAAACTTTGCGTGTAAACATTAAAACAGGAGAAATCAGCGAGGTAAACCTCCTGGAGGAATAAGGCAGATGTTATCTCATTTACAATAATAAAACCTTGTAAAAAAAAAATATAATGAAGAGTATTTTAGAAAGATTAAAAGCTGACCTTATCGCCAGTTCCGACGAACAGACCAGGATATCTGGTGAAAGATTCTTCAGGGAAGAGGTGAGGCTTCACGGAGTGAAATCGGCGATGTCGGAAAAGTTTGCGAAGGAATATTTCAGGGAAATTAAAGACAGTTCAAAAAGTGAGATATTCGACTTGTGCGAGGAACTATGGAAAACGGGATACCTCGAGGAGGCCGCAGTCGCATGCAACTGGTCATATTATATCCACAAAAGTTACGAGCCTGCCGATTTTGAAACATTTGAAAGATGGATAGGCAGCTATGTGACAAACTGGGCGGCCTGCGACACTCTGTGCAATCATTCGGTTGGCGCCCTTGTAGAAATGTACCCTGAAAAAATAAATGACCTTAAACGACTGGCGCACTCTGAAAACAGGTGGACAAAAAGAGCATCGGCTGTAAGCCTGATAATTCCTGCAAGAAAGGGATTGTTCCTGAATGATATATTTGAAATAGCTGAAATCCTCCTTACCGACACCGACGATATGGTCAGGAAAGGTTATGGATGGATGCTTAAGGCAGCAAGCCAGGCCCATCAGGAAAAAGTATTCGGGTTTATCATGAAACATAAATCAATAATGCCCAGGACATCTTTGAGATATGCTATCGAAAAGATGCCTGCCGATTTAAAATTGAGGGCAATGGCTAAATAGTTGACTCAAACTATTAACTTTGCCTGAGTAAGAATCTAAACTATGACCGTTGTGAGAAGAAAAGTGTTAGCAATTATATTGCTTTTAATACCGGCTTTGTCATATTCACAGGACAGGATTACCGGAAGGGATTTTGCTACCCGTTCGGAGGTCATAGCCCAGAATGGGATGGCTGCCACAAGTCAGCCTCTGGCAACACAGGCTGCACTTGACATTCTTAAAAAGGGAGGCAATGCGATTGACGCGGCCATTGCAGCGAATGCCGTACTCGGTGTTGTCGAACCCACAGGATGCGGTGTAGGAGGCGATCTGTTTGCAATAATCTGGAGCGCCGACAAACAGAAGCTTTACGGTCTTAATGCCAGCGGCAGGTCGCCGCGAGCGCTTAAACTTGAGTATTTCAAAAGCAAAGGTTTTGACTTCATACCGTCGACCGGGCCGCTGCCTGTATCAGTCCCGGGTTGTGTTGACGGATGGTTTGAAATGCATGATATGTTTGGCCGTCTTTCGATGAGGGAGATACTCCAGCCCGCTATAAACTATGCAAGGGACGGTTTTCCTGTAACTGAGGTTATCGCCAGTTCGCTCGAGACCGGAACCGCGGCATTAAAACATTTTCCTAATATTAAAGAAACTTATATGCCGGGAGGAAAATCCCCTGCTAAAGGAGAGATATTTAGAAATCCCAATCTTGCCAATACCCTTGATAAAATTGCAAAAGGAGGAAGAAATGAATTTTACAGAGGAACCATTGCAAAGTCAATAGCGGCATTCATGAAGTCGCAGGGAGGTTTTCTGAGCTACGACGATATGGCACGTCATACCTCCGAATGGGTTGAGCCGGTAAGCTCCACATACCGGGGGTACGATATATGGGAACTTCCTCCTAACGGACAGGGAATTGCAACCATCCAGATCCTTAACATCATGGAGGGATTCGACATTTCGAGGCTTGGATACGGTTCGGCCGAATATATCCATCTTTTTACAGAAGCCAAAAAGCTGGCATTCGAAGACAGGGCAAAATTCTATGCCGATCCCCGGTTCAGCTCGGTTCCGGTAAGCCAGCTCATCTCGAAGAAATATGCCGTTGAACGCCGCAGAATGATTAGTCCGTTGAAAGCTTCAAAAAGATATGATCCCGGGAAGATTGAAGCCGGCAATACAATATACCTTACAGTAGCCGATAAATTCGGGAACATGGTTTCGCTCATTCAGAGCAATTACAGGGGCATGGGCTCAGGTATGTGCCCGACCGGACTGGGCTTTGTTCTTCAGGACAGAGGAGAAATGTTCAGCCTCGATCCTGGCCATGCAAATGCATTTGCACCTGGTAAAAGGCCATTTCATACCATCATACCGGGTTTTATAACAAAGAACGGAAAGCCATGGATAAGCTTCGGGGTTATGGGCGGAGATATGCAGCCTCAGGGACATGCCCAGATAATCATTAACCTTATCGATTTTAAGATGAACCTCCAGGAAGCCGGCGATGCTCCAAGGATATATCACTCAGGATCATCGGAACCCACAGGCCAGCAGATGACCGACGGGGGTATCCTTTATCTTGAAAACGGATTCAGGTGGGAGGTCATTCAAAAGCTTCTTTCCATGGGCCACAGGGTGGAATGGAACCTTGGCGGATATGGCGGTTACCAGGCTATTATGCGCGATGACAAAAACAAAGTGTATTACGGAGCTTCAGAATCGAGGAAAGATGGTCAGGCTGCCGGCTATTAGGGCCGGAAACCTGTGACTTTAACTTATCCCGAGCAAATCCATCACACCATTTATGAACGTCAGAGGATGGGCCGGATTGCCTGGCACATAGAGGTCGGGGGTATGACTGTCGGGAAAACTTCTGTCGATGGCCGGCGAGCCGCTGAACATACCTCCGCTTATAGCATCGGTTCCCGCGAGAATGATCACCGAAGGCTCAGGAACTGCTTCATAACATATCTTAAGGGCCTCCGACATATTCCTGGTTACAGGTCCTGTTATTACAATACCATCGGCATGGCGCGGCGATGCGACAAATTCAACTCCGAACCTGCCTAAATCAAAATTTACATTGCCTGATGCGTTAAGCTCCATTTCTCCCGAATTATCGCCGCCTGCTGAAACCTGTCTCAACTTCAGTGAGTTTCTGAAAAGTCGGCGTATGTCTTTTCGTATTACATTTTCGTCGAGTCGTAAAGGCCTGTCATCACCCGGCCTGATGATCAGATCTTCCCTTTTGTTGACGGCTATCCGGAAATCGTTCAGGAAAGTGATCTTACCGGGAAGAAGAAATTCACATTCCCTGCAAAAGACACATCTTCCTAGATCTATCGATCCGTCCTTATCACTTATGGCTCCGGCCGGACATATCCTGCATACGGAATTTATTTCGCTTCCAGTAATATTGCCGTTTATAACAGGCCTTCCCCTGAACAGGTCCGAAACCGGCTGTTGTCTCAGGTCTTTTATATATTGCCTTCCCTGGTGTTTTAATATCCTGAATTCTTTAAACATTCCCGTTGCCTGTTTTTTTAAAGATCGTTACCACAATAACTCAGGTTGAAACTCTTGTTGCAAACCGGGAAATCTGATATCTCCTGGTTGCGGACAGCCAGAGCAAGGGCCATCCAGTTATGGAACGAAGGATCCTTGACCTTATAATATGAAATATCTCCTCTGGAATCGGTAAGCGCCGAATGGCATATCTCCCCCCTCCAGCCTTCAACAAGCGACACTGCCAGCATTCCCGGTTTCATCTTTTCAGTATAAACAGGCTTCCCTGGTTCTCCCTCAAGACCTTTCCAGATTGAGGCAAGGTCTTTTACTGTCTTAACCGATTCAGCCACCTCAAGTTCGCGTAACCTGGCTCTTGCAAGAACATCTCCAGTATTAAGTATCACCGGATTTATATTATATTTTCTGAAATACTGAAATGGATGCGATCTTCTTATATCCCTGGGGATACCGCAAGTTCTTGCTGCCATTCCCACTGCACCGATGGCCGATGCCTGAACAGAAGATACGATCCCTATATCCTCAAAACGTGCAAGCACGCTAGGAATGGAAAAGATCCTGTCTGCTATTTCTGCATATTTTCTACCTGTATCGTCAAGTGTCGCCAGAACAGAGTTCAGAACACTTTCAGTAAGCGGATAATTTGTGCCTCCCGGCCGTATCAAACCTTTTCCGAAGCGGTTTCCGCACCAATCCTGGGTCTTGTTTATTATGGTCGTCCTCAGCGCCTCACATACTGCCTGACCGAGCTGGTAGGCCACATCTCCGCACAAAGCAGCTGTATCGCCAATATGAATAGCAATTCTTTCAAGTTCGAGGGCTATTGAGCGCTCGACCTGGAGTTTTTCAACCGGTTCAATACCTGAAAGCGATTCAACCGTCTGCACATGGGTCAGGCAATGGCCGACTGATGTTTCGCCGGCAATACTTTCACTCAATACACACCTCTGAAGGGGGCTGAGACCGCCCGATAACAGGTATTCAACACCACGATGCTGGTATCCCAGCTGAATCTCGAGATGCAGAACCTTTTCACCGTTACAGATGAACCTGAAATGGCCGGGTTCAATCACACCCGCATGGATCGGTCCTACTCCTACTTCATGAAGCTCCTCCCCATCGATCGTGTAAAAAGGATAATTGTCCATCACCTCTTCACTGTTTTTCCTGTTAAATGGATATCTAACCGGTTTCAGCCATGGATGGCCTTCGAAATCAAATCCAAGGTTTTCATGTATTTCCCTTTCAAAAATATGCATCCCGCGACATACTTCTGTTAATGATTTCACAGATGATTCCCTTTCAGAAGTGAAAGAAAACGCCTTAATCCTGCCTGCACTGTCATCTGCGATGAGGCATATGAACTTTATCAGACTGCCGTCTTTAATGCCGAAGTACGACACGCAATGGTTCGAAGTATCCTTTAATAATCCCGCAACTTCGTTATAGAAAATATCATACCCTGTTACAGGAATATTGCTGAGGTCAACGGCAGAAGGATTGGTTTCTATTTCAAGATATGTCCTGTTCATTTTTACCGTGGAAGAAGGCTGAGACTCTGGTTAATAATATCCACAAGGAACTGAGGCTGATAAAAACAAATTGCAATAACCACACCCAGAAGCAAAAACTGGGTTACCGTTTCAACGGGTCTGACTTTTCCGGAAGGCGTGAATTCAGTATATTGCCGCGGATTGGAAAATATGATATGCATAAACCTTGTGCTCATTGCATAAATAACAAAACATAAAAGTATTATCGCTGATATAAGAACGAACCACTGGCCATTGTTCACAAGTCCCTTCATCATCAGGAATTCAGAGATAAACAAACCTGACGGGGGGATTGCAAGTATGCAGAACAACCCTGTTATCAGGACCAGTGATCCCGCGGGGTAAAGCTTCATATAGTTGCCGCAGTCATCAAGCTTGAAAGTGCCCAGGACTCTTGACAACTGGCCCATCTGATAGAAAAGGCTTGATTTGGCAAATGAATGAAGCACAATGAGTAAAATGGCTGCATAGTAACCCGAACCTCCAACGCCTGTAGCAATAGCCACAAGACCCATATTTTCGAGGCTTGAATAAGCAAGCATCCGTTTCAGATGCTTTGCCTTGAGCATATATCCTGCTGCTACAAGCAATGAAAGAAGGCCTGCAAATATCAGGACCCTGTTCATAAATGGCAGTATGGATGATGTTGAGAACAATGTATATACCCTGTAGATGGCAAGAAAACCCACATTCATAAGTGTTGTCGATATAAGGGCGCTAACAGGAGGAGGTGCAACAGAATGTGCATCAATTGTGACGGTGTGCATGGGGAACAGTCCCATTTTCGTGCTGAATCCTATCAGAACGAACAAAAAGGCTATCTTCAGATACATCGGATTTGCCTGGTTTATTAACGCCGAGAGTGACGAAAAAGTAAGGCTTGCCGCATCTTCCCGTCCGTAAATGAAGCCAAGGAAAAGTATTCCAAGATATGCAAGTGCAATGCCTGCCGAGCAAATGAAAACATATTTCCAAGTGGCTTCAAGGGCCATTTCAGTCCTGTCGTGATAAATAAGCAGGGCAACAGCCAGTGTTGTGGCTTCGACAAATATCCAGAGAACGGTCATGCCATTTGCAAGATACGCCCCCGACATGAATGTCATAAGAGTTATGAGGGCGCCATGGTATATGTTGAATTTCTTCAGATCATTACCCCTGGTGTAAATAAAGCCATGATACAATGTAGGTATTGCCAGTACCGACAGTATCGAAAGCAGCAGCACTCCTGTGCTGTTGAATGTGAAATATCTTAATTCGGTGAAATCCTGATTGCTCCAGCAGTAAACTGAAAGCAGAATATGCATTATTGCATATCCAATGGAAATGAATTTAGTAATAGTCCTGTTCCTGAGAAGAAAGATCAGGACCACCATAAGAACGGCTGTTATAAAAAACAATAAAAGCATTTCAGTCTTTCAGCATTGTAAGTTCATTTGTATTCGGCTTCAGCCTGAGGCCAAAAAATCCAAGTATCAGCACACCCACAAAAATATCAAGCAGTATTCCTATGTTGATAAGCATTGGCATCTCGCTGCCAACCGCCAGTGAAAAGATGAACACGGCATTCTCGATAATAAGGAATCCAATGAGATGTGATATAATAAGCCTGTGAGTGACAATTAAAAGCAATCCTGTAAAAAGGGTGTAAAGGGCAATCGTCATGTAAATCGTATTGATGAAAGGATTAATAAGTGAGTTGGCGAGGACTACACTTAAAAGCATTGCACCAATTGAAAAAAGCAGCAGGTAAAATCCGGGCATGGCCTGCCTGTGAACCTTTGTCACTCCCGACTTTCCGATTATTGCCGACAGCAGATATGGTATGAGAAGTGTTTTGAAAAGTAATGTTTCAGCAACAATGAATACAAGGTTTGCTGTATTTACATCCTTTAGCTCAAGAAGCGCTATTCCGCACAGCAGAAGACCCTGGATTGCTATCAGCCTTACATAATTAAGGAGACGTTCGGCCGAGGCCAAATATATTAAGGTCACTGCAAAGAGAACTATAAGATAAATTATCATCTTCAGAGAATAAATTTTTCAGTCACAATGAGTACCACAAGAAATGCTATAAGCGCAATAGCCGAGAGGGTAAGGATGAATTTAGGATTCTTGTTCATCTTGTTCCTTGCCCTGAACGATTCAACAAGTCCCACGATCACGGCAAAAGCTGCCATTATCGAGAGGAACAAAGCCACCTGAAGGAAAACATTCCAGCCTGAGGGTACGGCAAGGTTAAAAATCAAAGCCCCGTACAGTGCGAATTTGAGCCAGCCTGCAATATGTATAAGAGCCTTGTCGAAACCACTGTTGTCGAGGATCATCACCTCGTGTATCATTGTAAGCTCGAGATGGGTTTTAGGATCATCAACAGGAACGCGGCTGTTTTCGATAATGGCTATCTGAATGAAAAGATATAGTCCTATCAGGCTGTAGATAAGAACATAATGGTTGTCGGTTATAAAAAAGCCAGTGAAAATATCTGAAAATGAAGTATAACCTGTGAACATGGCAAGTGTTGCCATCAGGATAAAAAACGCCGGCTCAACAAGCATTGAGAAGAAAGCTTCGCGGTTTGCTCCCATCCCCTCAAAGCTGCTTCCGGTATCAAGGGCTGAGATTATTGAAAAGAATTTCCCGAGCGCGAGCATGTATGAAAAGAAAATGAAATCGCCTTCAAAAGAAATGATGCTTTTCATATTTCCGAACGGTATCAGAAGTGTTGCCGTGACTATAGCCGACAGCGAAATGGCAGGTGCGATGCGGAATACCAACCCCGTGGTATCGCTGAATACGCTTCCTTTCCCTAATAAAACGCGCACATCCTTAACAGGCTGGAGGATACCGGGCCCCTTCCTTCCCGACGCAATGCTTTTAGTCCGGATAATTATTCCGGGGAACACAATGGCAGAAATCAATATCAGAAAAAAGCCTGTCATATTATATTAAACCAGGTCAGTAATAACACAATAAGCATAAAGACAAAGGCATACAGAATATAATCCTGAATACGGCCTGTCTGCATTACGGCGATCCTCTTCAGAAGACCCGAAACCAGATCAACAGGTTTATCTATAAGGTATTTTTTATATACATCCTCGCTCTCCGACCTGAATGACCTTCCCGACGGGAATATTTCGTTCTCGCCGATCTCGTCCATTATCTTTTTTGTCTGAAGCACCGGTTTTGCAAGATGATTGAAGTTATATGAGTAAGAAGTCGAAGTATACTGCTGTTGAGGCGATGGAGCTGTATAGCCGCATCCCCAGGTGGGACCGCCTGCAACAACCTTTGAACTCAGATGATATTTCCTGTAAATCAGAATGATTGCAACAAGCAAAACAAAAATACCGCCTGCAACGCTTATCCCCGAAAGGTTGGATATGAATGAGGTATTCGATAATCCGGTTTCAGGTATATTGAATCCGGTAGTTATTATTTTGAAAACAGGTTGTACAAAAATAGACGATGCCACCCCGATCAGGATAATGAAACCCACTGTAATGAACTGGGGGAAGATCATCGACTTTTCCACCTCTTCCGCCGCCGATGCCCGCTGAGATCGGGCCTGACCAAGAAATACAATTCCAAATGCCCTGGTAAAACAGAATATTGCAAGTCCGCCAATCAACGAAAGTGCAACTATTGAACCCATAATAAAGATTGACTGGTAAATTCCCGACGAGGAAAGACTTTTGAACATCCCCGAGTAAATTATGAATTCCGAAATGAAACCATTGAATGGTGGTAATCCGCAGATAGCAAGCGATCCGATAAGAAACAGTACTGATGTGTATGGCATTTTTTTCATTAAGCCTCCCATCTGGCCGGTATTCCTTGTATGTGTGACAGAATAAACGGATCCGGCGTTAAAAAAGAGAAGCGACTTGAAAAAGGAATGATTAAGCACATGCAACAATGCACCGCCAAATCCGAGTACAGCCAGCGTATTGTTTCCCTTTGCCATACCCAGGGCGCCAAGGCCAATGCCCATTCCTATAATCCCAATATTCTCGATACTGCTGTATGCAAGTATCTTTTTCAGATCCTGCTGGACAATTGCCATCATAATCCCGATTATTCCCGACAATACTGATACAACAAGAATTATTACGGCAATGGAAATCATATCCTGATGTACCGACATGAGAATTCTGAGAATGCCATAAATACCCATTTTGATCATTACGCCCGACATTACTCCCGAAATATGCGACGGGGCTGCAGGGTGTGCCTGCGGAAGCCAGGTATGGAGAGGCATGAATCCCGCTTTTATTCCAAAACCGATGAAAAAGAGGATGAACAAAAGGATATTCGAATGTCCCGAAAAATAAACTGCAACCGAGTCGAAGCTCATTTCTCCTGTTGCCTTCCCGACAATAAGAAAGGCTGTAAGAAGGAAAAACATGCCTGCATGCATCTGGATAAGATAACTGATGCCGGTTTTCATAACGGAAGTGTCTTCAGCATCAAAGATCACAAGCAGGAATGATGAGAGCGCCATAATCTCCCAGACAATCAGGAAAGGGAGCCCCTCGCGTATCATCACTACCATCAGCATTGAGAGATAAAGCCACAGATAAGAAAAGTAATGTATTGAAAACCTGAGCGAGTTCTTGATTGTGTAATATTGTTTAAGGTAACCTCTTGAATACAGAAGTCCGACAAGTACTGTAATATTGATTACAGTAATAAAAAATGCTGTCAGCCTGTCGATAATTAATTCCGGGATGGTGGTAAGACCTGATACCCCTGTACTTATTATTATTTTTTCGCTGTTTCCTGAAAGCACCTGAAGGCTCCAGAAAGAGGTCAGTAAGACACCCGATATCAGTACAAGCAGGCTGTAATGATGCTTATAACCTTTTGGTACAATGAAGACCAGGAAAGTAAGAAAAATAATTATTAAAAAGAATAAGGCACTCATCAATCTTATTTATATAGATTGGATTTTGTGACCGCAAAAGTAAAAAAATATATTACTTTTTATCCTTCAGGAAAATTTCCTTTCTCTGCAAATTAATTTTCAGAACTTCGTTGCTGCATGCATATCACTTAACATTCAGCTGCATCTCCTCCTTTTCTTCCACCACCTCAAGGACTTTGGTATTACCACCCTTTTCAAGGTTTATATCGTGCGGCCTGTTTGTTTTCCAGGAGCCACCGGTAAAATCAGGTATCTCTATCGACTGTGATTTATTTGCGACCGACCATTCGCTGAGAGGAGCAATTGAACTCCAGAGAGCGCCGTCATAAACATCCTGATCGAGAGGAAGGCCGTTCCTGAGGCAATCGATCATCCGCCAGTCCATTATAAAGTCCATTCCGCCATGTCCGCCAACAGCTTTTGCCATCTCTCCCACTCTCTTAATAATCTCGGGAGTTTTTTCAGCCCACAGGTTTGTCATCTCTTCATCATTGAGCCAGTCTTCGCCAAGAGCAATAAGTTCCCGTGGATATTTAACAGCCATACCGTTTGTTCCTTTTACAAGATGTATCCTTGAATAAGGCTGGGTTGAAGAGACGTCGTGCTGAACCATTATGCTCTTGCCCAGTGCAGTTCTGATTATTGTGGTATTAAGGTTACCGCGGAAACCTGAATTCTTCCAGGGCTCATAGAAAGGATCCTGACCAGCAAGTTCTTTTTCCCGTCCGGCCATTGAGAAGTCGTTAGTCGACACCGAAGAAAGATACTCAAGCTTGTCGCCGCGGTTCACATTTAGTACCTGGCATATCGGACCAAGACCATGTGTAGGATACAGATTTCCGTTGCGGGTTGCATTTTCCTTAAGCCTCCACATGCCCGTATAGGCGCCGTCGGCCTGTCTGTCGTCGACAGGTTTTTTAAAGTTATAGCCCATAAGGTTGTGAATATAAGCTCCCTCGCCATGGATTATATCTCCGAACATCCCCTGTCGTGCCATATTCAGGGTGAGCATTTCAAAGAAATCGTAACAGCAGTTCTCAAGCATCATACAATGTTTCTTTGTTCTTTCGGAAGTCTCGACGAGCTGCCATGCCTCGTCAATCGTCCTGGCAATGGGAACCTCGCACACTACATGCTTGCCCTGTTCCATTGCGTATACGGCCATTTGGGTATGCCATACCCATGGTGTGCATATATAAATAAGATCCAGATCAGGTAATTCAACAAGTTTCTTCCAGATATTCTCATCACCTGAAAACTCCTGGGCTGCAGGTCGGCCTATGCCGGCGAGGTATTTTTGAGAACCATCTACTGCAGCTTTCCTGAGATCGCCAAGCGCTTTTATTTCAACCCCTTCAATATAGGAAAGCCTCTGAACAGCTCCACTGCCTCTGTCGCCGAGGCCGATATGACCTACCCTGACCACGGGGATGGCAGGGGCAGCATACCCCGACATATTGAATTTCTGTGTATGTTCTTTGTTTACAGCCTGTAAAATGACATCAAGGTTTGAGGCTGGCTTTTTGGGAGTGCAGCCAGAAATAAATCCACCGGTCAGTGCACCGGCGCCTGCTATCGAAGCTGCTTTGAGAAAATCACGGCGATTGCTTTTCATATCTAATATGTATTCAGGTAAGGTTAAAAAAATCACACCTAAAATACAACATTATTGAGAAATAGCAATCCTGCGGAATTTTAAAAACACGATCCCCTGCCTGATTCGGTAATCAGGAATCAGGCGGAACAGGTTCTGACCGACAGAAGAATTGCAGGCCAGCTTCCTTTAAAGAAACGCCTGATCAGTAAAGACAGTACAACTATTGTTAATAACATGTATGAGATGATTTGCTGATACTACACCGGTACCGCTCCATTTTAAGGAACCGTCCTGAAAGATCATTAACGAGGGAACACTCCTTATATTGTATTTCACCGCCAGTTCGGGGTTTTTATCCACATCAACCTTTATTATCCGGATCTTGTCACCCATGCTGCTTTTGAGTTGTTCAAGCACAGGCTTCATCATTTTGCAGGGTCCGCACCATTCAGCCGAGAAATCTACAAGAACAGGCGTCCTGCTTTTTATTATGCCGTTAAAATCGGAAATCATGCTTTCTTTTTCTTTTTAAACCTAACTACAAGATCGCCGGCCAGGCTTCCCAGTATCCATCCTACACCCATGCCATAGGCCGTACTCATATACCATACCGACTTTATAATACAGGTTCCGGAAAGACATCCCACGAACTTCCAGTAAAGAAATCCGGCGATGCCTCCCGCTGTTATAAATATTATTATCAGTAAATGCTTTTTAAGGAATTCCTTCATTGCCAACTTTTGTGCAAAATTGGGCTCATCCCGGATTCTGGTCTGTGACTAAAGTCACATAGTGAAGGATTTTTTAATGAGACCGGAATAATCTATTGAATTTCTTTCTGTTACAACCAGATTATTTTTTTCAAGATTCCGGAGAAGCCTCGAAATAACCTCCCGTGAACTATTCAGCAGTGATGCAATATCCTGGTGAGTCCCGTTAAAATATGATTTTCCTGTCGACCGGTATCTGTCCTCAAAAAAGCGTATAAGCCTCTCATCGAGCTTCATGAAGGCAATTGAATCGATTGTATCGAGAAGCTCCTCGAACCGCTTCCTGTACGAATACATCATGAACTCCTTCCATGTACGGTAATCCGACATCCATTTCTCCGGTTTATCGACAGGTACGGTTAGGACGAGGCTCGGCTCCTCGGCGACCATCCTGATATTGCTTTTCTGTATCCCCATACAGCAGGTAAGCGACATTGCACATATTTCGCCCTGGTTCAGGTAATACAATAGTAGTTCATTGCCTTCGTCCGACAGCCTTGTCACTCTCAGACAGCCGCTTATAACAAGTGGAAATGATTTGATATAATCCCCTTCCCCCAGCATGCTCTGTCCAGGACTAAGTTCAGTCACAGAAGAAAATTCTGACAGTTCTTTAAGAAGTTCCTTCTCAAGAAAGGGGAATGTTCTTTTCAAAAGCTCAGGCTTTTCCATTATGATTGTTTTTCGGAAATAAAATTACGAAAACCGGCGTTATTCAGATATCATCCGGCAAAAAGAGAGCACAGACAATATTAGATTTTTCAATTTCAATTGCAAAACAAATTTCATATTTTTGGAATACGTTTTATGCTCACCTCCGGCATTAATTAAGAAAATGATTTACGAGAATATATCACTTAAAAAATATAACACTTTCGGGCTTAATGTAAAAGCCGACAGGCTTGTTACATTCAAACATGAAGAGAATGCTGTTCATTTTTTCGAACAGAACAAAGGCATTGACCAGAAACTGATGATACTTGGAGGAGGAAGTAACCTGCTGTTCACCGGAGATTTTCATGGCACACTGATACACCCCGGAATGGAGGGAATAACCCTTGAAGGCAAAACAGGGAATGATGTCATTATATCTGCAGGAGCCGGAGTTGTATGGGATAAGCTTGTGGAATCGACTGTAAATAAAGGACTTGGCGGATTGGAAAATCTGTCGTACATCCCGGGCCTTGTTGGCGCCGTTCCTGTTCAGAACATAGGCGCTTACGGGGCTGAGGTCAGTACCACTATCGAAAAGGTAAGGGCAATAAGCGTATCCGACGGAACCCTGCGCGAATTTTCACCCGGTGAATGCAAATTTGGCTATCGCGATTCGGTATTCAAAGGAGAACTCAGGGGAAAATATCTGATAACCCTGGTATATTTCAGGCTTTCAACCAAACCAAAGCTAAGCCTCGAATACGGCTCACTCAGGGATGAGCTTAACAAGATGGGCTCCACTTCATTGGGAAATGTCAGAAAGACAGTGATTAGTTCAAGGGTTGCCAAGCTTCCCGATCCGGCACTGATTGGCAATGCCGGCAGTTTCTTCAAAAATCCGGTGGTATCTGTTGCAGTTGCAGAGGAGATCATGGCAAAAAATCCAAAGATCCCTTTTTTCAAAGATCCTTCAGGAGGAATAAAGTTTGCCGCAGGCTGGCTTATTGAACAGTGCGGTTGGAAAGGGAAAAGGTTTGGCGACGCGGGAGTTCACGACAGACAGGCGCTTGTAATTGTAAATTACGGGAATGCCACAGGGCAGGAACTTTTTGAGCTGTCGGAAAAAGTCAGAACATCAGTTGCCGATAAATTTGGGATCACTCTTGAACGTGAGGTCGAAATTATCTGATTCACCTGTAAATTTTACGCCGGTTAAGTTCCCTCCTGTATTGGACGGCGTACCTGTTATGCTCCGACAGAGTCCTTGAGAAATTATGATACCCTGAAAAATCGGGTTTCGCAGCAAAATAAAGAAAATCGTGCTTTTCAGCATTCAGGACGGCATCAATGCCTTCGACTGACGGACATCCTATCGGCCCCGGGGGAAGACCTGAGTGTTTATATGTATTGTACGGAGAATCTATTTCCAGGTGTTTATAAAGTATCCTGCTCAATGTTAAATCATTAACAGCAAATTTAATTGTCGGGTCGGCCTGCAGCGGGATCCCACTTCTGAGGCGGTTAAGGTATACTCCCGCAATTCTTGGCTTCTCATCTCCTTTCGACACCTCCTCGTCGACAATTGAAGCCAGTATGGAAACTTCAACAGGAGTCAGGCCGATAAGTTCACTTTTCGCCGTCCTTTCATCATTCCAGAATTTCCTGTATTCTTTCAGCATTCTGTTATAAAATTTCCGGGCCGAAGTATTCCAGTAAAACTCATATGTATTTGGGATAAAGACAGAAATCACATCCTCTTTTTTGAATCCATCGCCGGCATAATTTTCCTGATCGGATAAAAAATCAATTATCCCGGATGAATCGGCTTCTATCTGTCCTCCTATTTTTCCTGCAAGTTCATTTAGTGTTCTGATTCTGCTGAAAGTAATTTTTACAGGAGCCTGCTTCCCTCCCCTCAGGATATTGATTAATGCATTATAGCTGAGCGGTGTGTCAAAAACATATCTTCCCGGTTTTACCGATGCCGGATAGTTTTTCCTTTTCGCAATCCATTGAAAAATACGCTGATTCTTTACAGAAAGACGGGTATTGACAGAATCCATTGCCTGCTCATAAGAAGCTCCGTCGGGAATATAGACTACTGCCCTGCCTGAGACGGGAGTGACACCCGGGGCGATAAACAGGCCATAGCCCATATAGAGTATCAGGGACAAAAGGATAAGCAGTATTGAAAAAACCGGTATAAGCTTCTTTATCCGCATCTTTTATAAAATCGTGTAAAATTAAGTATACACGGCTCAAATGCCAAAATGATTAATTTATAATTTTGCCACGGACCTTCATTAATGTTACAATTAAACAATGAATAAAATGTCGACAGGTGTTCTTTTATTGCTTATAGTCATCGGAATAGTTACCGGGTTCGCAGCCGGGATGCTTGGAATCGGGGGAGCCATAATAATGATCCCTGCCCTTGTCTTTATGCTCGGCCTGAGCCAGCAGACCGCCCAGGGGACCAGTCTTGCAGTTATGCTTCCTCCGATTGGAATTCTGGCAGCCTGGAATTATTATAAGGCCGGGAATGTCAATCTTAAATTTGCATTGATCCTTGCGGCGACATTTTTAATTGGTTCATATTTCGGATCAAAGCTGGCAATAACCATCCCTCAGGCGGTGCTTAAAAAAATCTTCGGGCTCCTGCTTCTTCTTGTTGCTGTCAGAATGCTCTTTTCAAAATAGATCAGAAAATTATCCCGACACTGAGAAGAAAAGCATTCGGCCTGTCGTCGAGACTTATTTCATCTCCTGTAAGGTTCTGGATCTGAGTCTGGTATTTCTGAAGGCTGCCCTCATACCTGAGGTCGAGCGTTATTCTTTTAATAATATCAAATCCTATACCTGCCTGATACCCGAATGTAAGGTTTTTGTACATTGCCTTAAAATCGGGATCGTCGATAAGCTCGCCGGGTGAGTCGATAAGAAGCCTGGCAGTCGGTCCGGCATTTATCCTTACAGGCCCGAATTTTCCGCCGAGCATAACAGGAATATCTAAACGGTTGAACTTCTGCTTTTTAATTATCTCTGATGCAGGATTCTCAAGGTCAGTAATTTTATATTCATCGGTACGAGAGGCAAAAAGAAATTCGGGCTGGATATAAAATCCCATCATGCTGAACCTGACGAAGGCTCCTCCATGAAAACCGTAGTTCGCACCCTTAATCACATCAACTGTATAATCAGTATTGCCGGTTGAAAGGGTAATCAGATCGTCCATCTTAAGATTCGTGGTGCTCAAACCTCCTTTCAGACCAAATTTTACCTGTGTGAATGCAGGCATTACTATAAAAA
Source organism: uncultured Rikenellaceae bacterium (assembly GCA_964633505.1). Lineage (GTDB taxonomy): Bacteria > Bacteroidota > Bacteroidia > Bacteroidales > VadinHA17 > LD21. The sequence goes on from CAZWHC010000004.1 coordinate 185,399, forward strand.
CTGAAAGAATAATCAGAATAAATTTTTTCATCATTTCTGGTTTTTGGTTTAACATAAACAACTGATACGTTTTTTACAGACATTTCGTGTTTGTATAACGTGAAAATCCATAAAAAAGTTACACCTGCCTGTAATTTTAACATCAGGCACGAACCAGAAACCCTGAATGATAATAGATTACTTCTTTGAAAGTTCAGTGAAGATTACAGTTTTCATCCGGTCAAATTCCTCCCTGTTGAAAAGACGGGTAAGAAATATTATCCTGCCTGATCTGTCGATGATAACATTCCTTGTCACACCGGCTTCCCTGAGGGCGTACAATCCGAATATATCAGCGCCGGGATCAAGGGCAAGAGGATAAGTGATTTTCATATCACTGCTGAATTTATTCACCTTATCGGCAGGTTCGTCCCTGTCAATCCCAATCACAGCAAGTCCTGAAGACTTTCCGGGGATCCATATCTCCTTTTCAATAAATGGCATCTCCTGGCGGCACACTGAACACCAGCTTGCAGTAAACTGAAGCATTACAACCTTTCCCCTCAGATCCGAAAGTTTATATGATTTCCCGGCGGCTTCATTTATTTTGAAATCCGGCGCCATATCGCCCACTTTCACAAGATAATCGTCCTTATAAACGGTCTTTTGCTGAGAAATAGCATATGTGGCTGTAAATAAAATCGTTAACACAGATATAAATAGTCTTTTCATTTTTCTATTTTTGCCAAAGATAGCTGAGAAAAGGAAATTTCAAACATTGAAATTGAAAGCGGCCGGGTTAAAATAAGTTAATGACTAATGTCAGATATAGTTTTTGAACAGATTATTTTTAATATTGAAAGATAATTCACTTTCAGGTACTGGATTCCGACTATGAGAAGAAATATAAGCAGCCTTATCCTTTTCCTTCTTGTTCCTTTTGCACTGCCTGGTCAGGAACAGGACGCGGGCTTCATTAAAGCCCTGAATAACATCACCCCTTGCGTTCTTAAGTCCCAGCTTGGTTTTCTTTCATCCGATTACATGGAGGGAAGAAAAGCAGGAGAAAAGGGTGAGAGAATTTCATCAGAATATATTGCCGGCCAGCTTCAGTTGTACGGCGTGGCCCCGGGAGGCGATTCTGCAGGAATGAACGAAGCTGATGATCCTCTGACAGTTAACGGCAGGACTTATTTCCAGAATTTCAGCTTAATAAGAACGTTGCCTGGTGAAAAAATGGAAATGACGCTTGTAACAAGAGAGGGAGAGACAACCATAAAAACTTTACTTGACAACAATATTGATTTTTCATTAAGATACCCCGGCCGGAGCGTTGAAATTGAAGCTCCTGTTGTCTTTGCAGGTTATGGGTTCCATAGTGAAAAGCTTAATTACAACGACTTTGATAAGCTGGATGTGAAGGGGAAATTTGTGGTCAGAATATCGGGCAGCCCCGGTTTTGCAAAAGATAAACTCACACCATCAGAACTTGTCACAGCATCGCGCGAAGCTGAAAGTACTGCACGAAAACTGGGAGCCGTGGGAATCATTGAAATATATCCTGATCAGCCGGCAGCAGGATTTCAGTCAGCAAGAAGAACAATGAATTCCTCAATGAAAGAACAAAGACCTTACCCATTACCGGTAACAGGCAATTACAGACTTCCAGAAAATACTGGCGCGGATGCTTTTCTGAGAATATATGTCAATGCGCCCATAGGCGATGAGCTGTTAAAAGGATCAGGCACTTCACTTTCTGAATATATTGCGCAGTCATCCGGCTCAAACGCAGGCAGGCTTCCTGTAATTAAAAACCTCAGTGTTACCGTAAAAACAGATGTCAGGAATGAAGTTATCAGGGTAAGAAATGTAATAGGAATCATTGAAGGCAGGATAAAGGACCAGTTCATTGTGCTTGGCGCCCATTATGATCATCTGGGTGCTGTTGACGGCTATGTCTGGAACGGGGCCGATGACAATGGTTCAGGAACCGTGGGTGTAATGACAATTGCCAAAGCCATAAAGGAAACTGGCATCATACCCGAAAAGTCAATAATAATTGCATTATGGACAGCTGAGGAAGAAGGCCTTCTGGGTTCCAGATATTTTGTCAGGGCTCTGCCCTTTCCAAAAGACCGTATACTGCTGAACATGAATTTCGACATGATCTCAAGATATGTTGCTGATGAGAGCCCCGATAAAGTTGTAATAACATATTCAGAAGATTATCCGGTATTCAGGACAATAACCGAAAACAACCTGAGGAAATACAACATTGACCTCGATCCCGATTTTCAACCGTCCGGTAATCCGCCCGGTGGTTCCGACCACAGGTCGTTTGTGGAAGCAGGCATCCCGGTTTTCAGAATTAAACCCGGACACAGGGAAGAATACCACACCCCGTTTGACGAAGCAACGACTGTTGACTGGGATATTATGGAGAAGATTGTTAAGATCAGCTTTGCCAATGTATGGGAGATGGTGAATGGGGAATGGCAGTAAAATGAGGAGTGAGGAGTGAGGGGTGAGGTGTCAGGAGTGAGGGGGAATGTTATGGAACATAAAATATAGAAAGTATTGATAGTTTAAAGGCTTTTAAATAATTTCGGAACCTAAAACCATTACTACAATGAAAATGCTTAAATCAATTTTACTGGGCATGTCGCTTACAGGCGCCTGTGTTATGGCCCAGGCCCAGCAGGTTAAAACCGACAACAAATTGCATGTAATAATTATCGGTGCTCATCCTGATGATCCGGATGAAGTTGGCGGAACTGCATATAAATGGGCTCAGGCAGGAGCTGATGTACTTATGGTCTCGCTTACGAACGGCGATGCCGGTCATCAGACTCTCGATTCAGAGACGCTTGCTAAAGTAAGGCGTGAAGAAGCAAGAAGAGCCGGGGAAGTTATAGGTGTCAGGTACATCACCCTCGACAACCACGATGGACAGCTTATGCCAACCTATGAAAACAGGTTGCAGGTTATTAGGCTGATAAGGGAGCAGAAAGCCGATATTGTAATCTTCCCCCGTCCTTACGATTATCATCCCGACCATCGTTACACAGGTCAGCTTGTCCTCGATGCCGCCTATATGGTTACAGTTCCCAAGATCCTTCCGGAAGTGCCTTTCCTTGAGAAGAATCCTGTATTCCTGTTTACATATGACGGATTTGTTCATCCCGAGGCTTTCAAAGCAGATGTCTGCATAGCAATTGATGATGTTATCGAAAAGAAGATCGACATGTATCATCAGCATACTTCGCAGATGTACGAATGGCTGCCTTTCAACAGGGGAGAACTTGATCAGGTACCCAAAGGTGAAAAGGAAAGAAGGGAATGGCTTGGAAAAACCTGGTCGACCAGGTCAAATGCAGAACCTTTCAGGGATATACTCATAGAACATTATGGTAAGGAAAAGGGATCAAAGATAAAATACTGTGAACAATTCCAGGATTCCGGTTATGGAACAAGGCTCACAAAGGAAAATATTAAGAAATATTTCCCTTTCTATTGATAAATAAGGTACTTGCCATTATACATAAGCTCTATAAAATCATTTTCCGTGTCCCTGTAACCGTACTCGAAACAATACTGGTATTTTTCTCCGTCTGAAGTTTCGATCACATGGGTGAAAAAGCTGAAGTTATAGCCAAGCGCAAATAATGCATCCTTGTGGATCCTGTGCCGGCCTTCATCATAAAGGTCAGCCAGGATCCGCCTGTTTTTACGGAGCAGCCCGTGAACATTCCTTACAAAATTGTTAGTATCACGGTTCAGCCTGTTGTTGTAATTATTCCTGCACTGATCAGAGCAGAATTTCTTATCGGTCCGGCCACGAATAACATCGCCGCAATCGAGACATTTTTTTTCCACAGCACTCTAATGTTTTGATAAAGTTACGAAAAAACGTTTTCAAACGTTTTCAAACGACATTAAATTCTTAACATCCGTCTATAAATGATTATAGACCGGAACAGGCAAAATACAGGTTGTAAGTTTGTCGTGTAAGAAACCAAATGTTGAATTAAAAAATTGAAGTCATGAACTCATTAAGGAACAGGGTGTATCTGATCGGCAATCTCGGAACAAATCCGGAAACCAAAAATCTTGAAAACGGGAAGAAGGTAACAAAATTCACTCTTGCCACAAGCGAGGAGTTTAAGAACTCCGAAGGCCAGAAGGTAAAGGAAACTACCTGGCATAATATAGTTGCATGGAACGGCACTGCAGATCTGGCGGGGAAGTATCTCAGGAAAGGGCGCCAGGTGGCAGTTGAAGGAAGGCTTGCATACAGAAGCTATGAGGATAAGAACGGAGTCACGAAGTATATCACCGAGATCGTGATCAATGAACTTCTGTTTTTGCAATCGGGTAAGGAACAGGTTCAGGAGAAGGAAGAATAGCCTGTAAAGCAAGATTTTTCACTGCATTTCCCGGATGGAGGCTGTAACCCAAATTGCAGCCTCCTGTTGTATTTGATATTTTATTATACATTTGCAAACCTTGTGGAACCTAAAATATTTTTTCGATGAAATGGTTTATTCGACTTATGCCTTTGATCATACTCGGATATCAGCCGGTTTACAGCCAGAATTCCCTTCCTCAGGGACATCCTGTTGCTGAGATTTTTTCCGATTTTCATATAAGTTTGAATGATAAATCGGGAACCAGCGGATTTAATATTACAAGGGCTCACCTCGGTTATGTCTTCACTCCCGACAACCATTTCTCTGGTAGCATAATAGTAAACCCTGGAACTCCCGACGATCTTGCGGCCGGGTCTTCACCAAAACGGTATGCCTATTTCAGGGAAGCATCAATATCATATACAAATAATGATTTCAGGTTCTCATTCGGGATAACCGGCACCAGGCTGTTCAGCTTTCAGCAAAAGTTCTGGGGCAAGCGCTACATAGCAAATACATACCAGTCGCTTAACGGCTATGGTTTTGTCGCCGATGCGGGCATTGCAATGGATTACACAATCAACAACATTATAAAGGTAGATGCAACTATAATGAACGGCGAAGGATACAATAACCTGCAGCTCGATAACAGCATACGTACCGCTGCAGGCATAATAATTACTCCGGATGAACATCTTGCTTTCAGAATTTATGGTGATATCTCGCGCGTTAATGGCTTATGGCAGCCAATGTTCATTGGTTTTGCAGGTTTCAAGAATGAAAGGGTGACCATCGGAGGTGAACTTACATATAAGTCAAATCTTGATCTGATTCAGGGACATCATGCATGGGGATTTTCAACGACAGGCGCTGTTGGTGTTGCAAAAAACACAGAATTATTTGCAAGATATGACTATTCAGCTTCGGTAACCCCCAATAATGAAGCCATACCGTGGAATTATCAGAAGGACGGGAATTTTCTCATTGCCGGCGTTCAGCATACTTTCAGTGAAAGTGTAAAAGTTGCCCTCGATTACCAGGGAAGATACCCATACGATCAGGATTCTCAGAGTACCGGCATTATATTTGTAAATGCCCTGTTCAAATTCGGCTCCTATTAGCTAATAACACAGGATAGAGGCTTTATCCTTTATAAATAAGTTATTTTGATAACTTCAAAGACGATATCTCCTTTCGGTTGTTTCAAAATAACTTTATCACCGGTTTTCTTATTTATAAGGGCTCTTGAAAAAGGAGAAATAAACGAAATTTTGCCTTTTGAAATATCGGCTTCATCAACACCAACAATGCTGTAAGTCATTAGTTTGCCCAAAGCTTCCTGCCTGAGAGTTACAGAAGCACCAAATCTGATTTCATCATGAGGCTGCTCATCAGCGCTTACCACTTTTGCACCGGAGATCCTTTCATTAAGAAGTTGCAGCCTGGCATTTAAATAGTTCAACGCTATGCGCTTCTCATTTTCATTTGTACTGTCAAGGTTCTCCTTTTCATTTATAAGCATCTTCTTTTCCTCAAGCAACTGTTCCAAACCAGCCGGGGTGACAAAGTTCGGGACTCCGTCAGGCAGATATGCCCTTTGAGGCACAATGGGAGTTTCCTCCTGATCATCCTCCTTTACGAATCCCCTGCTCATGATATTCAGATTTTTCTTTTTGTTCTCAGATTTTATATCCTGTGATGTAATAACACTTCTCCTCCTTTGAATGTTCTTTGGTTCCAATGGTTTTAAAGCCGGTTTTCTCCATCTCTCCGATCACTTCATTTATTCCATAAAGACGGAAAATCGATTTACCCTCAGGCATCTTTAAATCTTTGAACCGATCGGCATCAGCCATAAAAATAATGACTTTACCGGAAGGCTTCAGGATTGAGAATATCTTTTTAAGCCTGCTTTGAATCTCGTCCCAGAAATAGATCACATTCAGGAAGTATACACAATTGAAAGTATCACTTTCATAACTGAAGGTATCGAAATCAGCGCATTGCAGAATTACCCGGCCACCATTTACATATTCATGGTTTAGCTTACGAGCCTTCGAATACATCAACTTTGAAAAATCAATTCCATGAAAAGTACAATCGTTTTTCCCGGCATAATCATAGATTCCCTTGCCCAATCCATATCCTATTTCAAGAACCGTATCCCCTTTTTTAAGATCGAGCAAAGGCTCCATTTCATCGTATTCAACCTGATTCTTTTTCAGAAACCTGATGATATACAGGCCAATCAGACCTTTGGGCTTTCGAAAATTCTTATCTATCAGCCGTTTGAACATAGAAATCGCCTTATGAGATAGTTCCTGTCAGGTATATGTAATCCAATAACTAGTATCTGTCGTATTTCCCTTCAATTATCACATCCCTTACTGCTTCCAGATAACCGAAGCCATTAAGCATGTCGGGTAGCAGATAACTTCCTTCAACCCATTCGTTCCATGCGTTGATTGTGATCAGTCGGGGTTGTTCAGGGTGACTGTCAGCATATTTCTTTGCTTTGGAAAGCAGCGCTTCGAAACTCTGAGGGGTATTGTTGTAATGCACAACATCGTGAATACCCTTTGCAGGGAAGCGAGGTGTATCATCCCAGCCGATTGAAACACAGGGAAAGACAGGCACAGTAAGGGTCGAGTCCATTTGTTCCCTTATTTTTACTGAATTAGTGCCGTAAGCAACATAATCTTCCTGCATTCCGCCCATATTATACATGGCAACACTATTGAAGCCCATTGCTTCCACCATTCCGGCAAACCGTCCGGCCTGCTCTTTCGACATAATTGAGCCCCCTCCCTGGTTCCACTGTATATGCAAGCCCGGGAAGCCTGCTTTTTTCACTTCATCGCGGAAATAATCAAGCGCCTTACGTGTTTCTTCAATATTGTTTCCGAAACTTTCAAGCAGTTTGTTGACGCTGAAAATAGAAAATACCGGCTCACCATTGATTTTAAAGTAGTTCGGCCGTTTGAAATACTGGTTAATAATCCTGTCAACAATGATCCTGTAGTTTTCCAAGTCGATTCTGGCATTCCACAGGATATCTGTATTGTCCTTATATCTGTGAACGTTCCAGTAATTATACTTTACATCATGGTTCGCCCACATGATATAGAACTGCATTTTTTCATTATTCCTTGCCTTAAGGAAACCATCGTTAAGGGCGCTCTCAAGGAAAGGAGATCCATCGTACCAGTACCAGTCGTAGACAAATATATTGACACCGTGATCGGTAGCTGCATTTATCCATTTCTCAACGACGGCAGGGTCGTTATCCATTTCATATCCCCACAGCGGCTGACGTGGCTGATAATGACCTTCGAAACGCGGATTGCCTTTTTTGATAACCTCCCATTCACCTGTACCTTCGGACCAGAGCTTTTCCCTGCCCAGCGGGTCATCGTGGCATGACGGCCAGATATAGGCTGCCACATAATAATTGTTCAACTTTTTTTCCTCCTGTTCAACAGGTTTAGTTCCTGTTGAGCAACCGGAAAGAACCACCATCACTGAAAATATTGACAGTCTGATAAATGAATTTTTCATTTGCGTAATTATGTTTTATCAATCTCAAATTAAGAAGTTGCATCGCTAACGGATGCTGACTATGTTCATGGTAAAGATATCAAGAATGGATGAAATTTATTTCATGAATAGCAGGCTCAGCCGCGCAAAATCTTCTCCATCTTTTTACCTTTTGCAAGTTCATCAACAAGTTTATCGAGGTATCTGACCTTCTGCATAAAGGGATCTTTAATTTCCTCAACCCGGTAACCGCAGATCAGTCCTGTTATGAGGCTGGCATTGGGGTTCAGGGAAGCATTCTGAAAAAATGTATCAAATGTTACATTTTCTTTTATAATCTCCTGCAATTTAATGGAGTTGAAACCGGTTAACCACTCTATTACCTGATTCAATTCGTCCTTTGTCCTTCCTTTTTTCTCAACTTTAGCAAGGTACAGGGGATATACCGAGGAGAAAGTCATTTTTGCGATTCGCTGATTGTCCTGGTCCATATTTCCAATGAATTTCAAATACAGGCATTATGATCCCGGCCAGCCTGCAAAGCTTTGATATTAAGATCTACTATTTCCTGTCCCTTGCGGCCAAAGAACGACCTTACTGCATTCTCAAGGGTTGAGAACGGAATATCAATAAAAGGTGATGCAGCTCCGAGAATTACCATATTACCCGAGCGCGCAGAACCCAGATCCTTTGCAATCTGATCAGCATCAATTATCTTATTATTTTTAATCCTCCTGATCTCTTTAAGGATGTCCTCGACCGGGGGATAATCAGGAATATTGATATAAGGAGTTGAATTTGTGACAAGCCAGCCTTTTGAAGAAAGCCAGGGCAGATATCTCAGCGATTCCAATGGTTCGACGGATATGATTAGATCAGCTTTGCCATAAGGTATAAGATCCGAAATTACAGGTTTGTCTGAAAGTCTCAGATGCGACTGCACATCACCGCCCCTCTGACTCATACCATGGACTTCCGACTGTTTGAGATACAATCCGTTCTCAATGGCAGCCAGCCCTATTATCGATGCAATGGAGAGTATCCCCTGCCCTCCTACTCCTGATAAAACAATGTCACTTTTCATCAAATTTATTCTTTGCTTTTATTTTCAGATGCCCCGGCCTTTTTTCTTCTTGTTGCTGTCTGGATGCATTCGCGCGCCGAAATTACCACCGACACACCCTTAAAGCTAAACTCCTCAATTAATATACGTACATTTTCTTCATGATTCTTACGTAATGGCTCTATCTGCCTGATATGTTCAGGCTCAACGCCAAGTCCCTCACATATCTTTACAAGCCGGCCGGTCGCGTGTGATTTCTGTCCACCCGTCATTCCCGTTGTGGAATTATCTGATATTATTATTGTAACAGGTGAGTTTTTCAGGACAGCATCCAGAAGGCCTGTCATTCCCGAATGAGTAAATGTCGAATCCCCGATAACTGCAACGGAAGGGTGCAGACCGCCGTCGGCGGCGCCTACAGCCATGGTAACCGATGCACCCATGTCGACACATGAATTAATTATGTTATATGGAGGAAGCGCACCCAGTGTATAGCAACCGATATCTGAAAAAACACCTGTACCCTTGAATGGTTTAAGAGCCTCAATTACAGCATTGAATGTATCAGCATGGCCGCAACCCTTGCAAAATGACGGAGGCCGTGATTTCACAATATCAGGGACTTTCATCCCGGTTTCAGGTTTCAGTCCGACTGCTTTCGCCACCACCGACGGTTCAAGCTCGCCAACCCTCGGTACTGCCCCATCCATTCTTCCGGACACTTTAAGGTGACAGTCGAGGATTCCGCGTATCAGTTCTTCAAGCAGGGGATAGCCTTCCTCAAGGATAAGAACTTCTTCACATCTTCCCGTGAGATCGCTTATCAGATCGTTCGGAAAAGGATATGCCGAGATCTTGAGAACAGGAAAATCGGGTCCTTCACCTGAGAAGTTTTCCATAAGGTAATTATAGGCAATCCCGCAGGCAATTACACCCAGCTTTCTGTTCCGGCCATCGCGGAAGATATTGTATTTTGAAAGCCTGTTTTCATACCTTAGTGATTCATAAGCAGTGAGAAGGGCATTATATTTCCTTCTTGCAATTGCGGGAAGAAGTACAAACTGCCTGGGATCGGCCGGAAGTCTGAATGGTTTCTGCGGTTCTGTCTTTTTCCTCTCAACAGCAGCCCGCGAATGGGCAAGACGAGTCGTTATACGCATCATTACGGGCAGCCTGTATTTTTCGGAAAGCTCAAATGCATCCGTCACCATATTGTATGCTTCCTGCTGATTGGCAGGTTCAAATACGGGAACATAGGCAAATTTTCCGTAAAAGCGTGAATCCTGCTCATTCTGTGAGGAATGCATTGAAGGATCGTCAGCCGATACTAATATCAGACCGCCGTTTATTCCTGTCACTGCCGAATTGATAAAAGGATCAGCTGCAACATTGAGACCAACATGCTTCATAGCCACCATAGCCCTTTTTCCGGTATATGACATACCCAGTGCAGCTTCGAGGGCTGTCTTTTCATTTGCCGACCATTCCCTGTGAATACCCAGGTCCCCCGCCTCCCGAGAACCCTGAATATATTCCATTATCTCGGTGGAAGGTGTTCCCGGATATGCGTACATGCCGCTTAATCCTGAATCTATGGCGCCAATAGCAATGGCTTCATCGCCAAGTAAAAGCAATTTCTGCATATGATTTTTTATTCGAAGGCCGTAAATCATTGAAAGAAATACCTCTCTTTTAATCACCCCCTTTCCCGTTTCCCCCAGGGGGGAAAAGCTTCGTCCCATGCTCCTTCCCCCCTGGGGGAAGGCCGGGATGGGGGGAAAAGCTTCTAAAAGACAGACTCCTTATCCATGATTACCAGCATTCATTGTCAACTAAACTGTTTTAACCCAAAAGGTGATTCCCTCTGGAACGGCATAAAATTACCTTATTAACTTCAGATTTGAAATTTATTTAAAAATAAGTTAAATGTTTTATCGTTCCGCTCAATAATGCTTACTTTGCAAACACTTAATCGGTAAATACTGTTGACTATTACATTATATTGGCTTGATCAGGTTTAAATATACTTTAATATTATTTCTGCTGCCTTTTTGCATATTGACCGGTCAGAATCAGCAGACTGAAAGGTTTTTCCAGGTGACAGGGCTGATTACGGACGAGGACTTCAGACCGTTGCCGAATGTCGGTGTTGTTTCTTTCAGGCTCCGGCGCGGAACACTTAGCGAGAGGACCGGTATCTACAGTATCACAAGCACCCCCGGCGACACAATATTTTTCAGGGCGCTCGGTTTTAAGAAGAGGTACCTTGTCCTTCCTGGTGATTTCGAAGGAAGGCTTTTTACCCTTGATGTAGCCCTAGAACAGGATACAATCCCGATTGAAAATGTTGTGGTAATGCCATGGAAAACTTATAGTGAGTTTATAAAGGATATGTCAAAGACAACTTCTCTTTCGCCTGAAATTGAAAATATGAACAGGAACCTCGAGTCGGTGGCTGAAGCCGTTACAAATGCAAAAAATGTCAGGATAACGCCTGAAGCAGGCTACAGGTATGCCATGCAGCAAAATTTCAATATGACGGCCACCAGGAATCAGGGTCCTGTAAACAATCTTCTGAATCCCTTTGCCTGGGCTAAATTCATAAGCGGAATCAAAAATGGCCTTTTCAGAAACCAGGAAAGCGAAAAATCCGCCAGAAAAGCAAAAACAAACAGGAAGAAGAAAAACAGGTGAAAAAGTACAACGGTAAAATAGTTGGAATTCTCGGCACTGTTATAATACACCTTCTTGCAGGGATAATCTTCATGTCATTCCAGCTTCAGTCCTTAAAAACTGAAAAGAAAAAGACCGAAAAATTTGTGATAGAGTTCGATGCTCTCGAACAAAAGAAAGCAGCTGAATTACCTCCTGCTCCTGCCCTGCCTCCGACATCTGTCGAGAATATACTTCACGACGACGCCGAGATGCTCAACATTGCAAGGAACCTTTCGAGCAAAAGCGAGGTGAAGATCGATAAGGATGATTATATAAACCAGGTAAAAAACGAGCTTATTCAGAGCGGGAAGCTTGGAACAGATAATTATCTGGATAATCCCCGGAATATCAATGAGGAGATGACTGAAGACCAGGAGATTAATCTTCGTGAAAAGAATCCAAAGGAGAATGAAGATGACAGGCAGAAGGAATCGAGGAAGATGGCTGCCAATTTTCAGGGACCCACAAGAATATATTACGATCTCCAGGGAAGGAACCATACATATCTTCCGATACCAATCTATAAGTGCCAGGGATCGGGCAAGGTAGTTCTGGTTATTGATGTGAATCAGAAAGGTTATGTCGAAAATGCATCGGTTTCGCAGGGAGCAAGCACTGCAAGCGATGAGTGTCTGATAGAGACTGCTATTGCCACGGCCCTTATTTCAAGGTTTGAAGCCAACATGAATGCTCCCCGGGTTCAGAAAGGGACGCTTACGTATATTTTTGTGGCACAGTAGAAGAAGGATGGGGAGATGGGGAGATGGGGAGATGGGGAGATGGGGAGATGGGGAGATGGGGAGACTGGGAGATGGGGAGATAAATGTCCGGATTAAAATAACAATGATTCGTTTTCGCGCTGAAACGGCCTGATAACTTCAGGTGTATTCCTGTTTGCCGTCCTGCTGTTGACAAGATCGCTTATTGTGTGGGCTTTAAGCATGTTGGAATGGCAGGGCTTCAGCAATGAAAATGCCTCATCATCATCTGTCGCAGTGCTTATCCATCTTGCTTCATCTTCCCTGTTCAGTATGACAGGCATTCTCAGCTTTGAGTTGTGGATGACTGCCAGCAGGTCGTTTGCATCGGTGGTGATGATGGTGAATGTATTTAATACCTCCCCGGTTTCGGTAGATACCCATTTTTCCGACAATCCTGCAAGCGAAAAAATATCTTCCGTAGCATGATAAATGTACCATGGTATTTTGGCATTTCCGGAATGCTGCCATTCGAAAAAGCCTTTTACAGGGATCAGGCACCGACCCTTACTGAAAGGTTTTGAAAAAGAAGGTTTGGTCCTTACGCTTTCAGCCCGTGCATTAAAGGTCTTGAAGCGTATCTCTGCAGCATCAGCGTCGCTCCTTGTCCAGGAAGGGATCAGACCCCAATGCAGAAGTTTAAACTCACCCGGCGATCCCGAACATAATGCAGGAAGGCCGGGAAGTCCGAAAGCATGGTAGTAATAGCTTGGCTCGTACCTGTCGCGGTCAGGGAAAGTTGCGCCGTACCTGTTTTCGAGCTCATCCTTAACGAGGTTAACGTTAACGGAGAAACACATAATAATTTCAGTTTATTCCAGCAATATCGAATTTAATCGGCAAAGGAAGGGAATTGTTGAAAAGGTCATAATCGGGCCATTGTTCAACCTGGGTCACCGCTTTTGACATCATACGGTTGATATACGAGGTTATTTCAGGGCCGTTCCATGCACTCGAATTAAAAAGGACCACCCAGGAAATTCCATCGGGCTGACGTTTCATTATTCCTGCCGTACCTGAAAATGAACCTGTCCTTATCCAGTTACCGTCGATAAGGGTTGTCTTCCAGCCTACGGGGGCAAATTTATTACTCTGATCGGTCATGAAATGAATACTTTCATAGCTGAGTATGTCCTGGTTGTAATTAAATCCGTCGAGTGCAAGAAGCAGTCGCATCAGATCGGGTGAAGTGGCAAGCCAGCCTCCTGCCCCGCCAAGAGTCTCAATGTCATTTCCGCCATATGGTGTTGGTACCAATTCACCGCCGCCATATATGGAAGGCCGCTTCGGCCACCCGGCCGGCTCATAATATGTAACTTCAAACGGCGCTTTCTGGTCAGGCAGGTTGTGAGCCGGCACCATATCATATATGCCGAGGGGTTCAAATATCTCTTTCCTGCAATACTCTGAATAAGTTTGGCCTGAAACCTTTTCAACAATCAATCCCAGAATGCTGTAACCCAGATTTGAGTATGACCTTGATGTGCCAGGAGTAAAATGCAGTCTTTTGCTTAAGGCAAACTTCACTATTGTGTTAATGTCAACAGGCAAACTGGTGTTCATCTGACTGGCAACTACCTGAGGCATAAACATCTGATCTCCCCATCTTTGTGACCAGCCGCCCTCATGACTGAGCAGATGAGCTATTGTAATATCAAACACCCTTTTGTCGCGTGGATGGCAGCAGCTTGAATCATTTAATATACCCTGCGGACCAAAAACCCTGTCATTTACCGATAATTTCCTTTCCTCCTGCAATTTCATTATCGCAGTTGCTGTTACAAGTTTCGAAATGCTTGCAATCCTGAATTTATTGTAAGGCTGAACCTCAGTCTTATTCGATGTATCCGCATAACCATACCCCTTTGCATAAACAAGCCTGCCATCCTTTGCAATAGCGACTGAAGCCCCTGCTATTGACCACTTATGAAGGAAAGATTCAACGATGGCATCACATTGTAAAAAATCGTCAGAAGAAGAAAGGGAATTTGTAAGCCTTATATTTCCCGGAACGATTTTATCGGGAAGGCCTTCGGTTTTTTCTATTGCGCCCGGATTATAAGTAACTGCCAGTAAAAGCAGGGAGGCTAATATTATCTTTTTTGGACCGATCAAGTGCATATTCTTTAAACTGCGTAAAAATAAAAAGTTTTTCCAAGGTTAAAAACGCATTATGGAATTTTATATGATTTTTAACTGATAGCAACGATAAATATTGTCTTTTTTATTTGAGATTTATAATTCTGATAAAACCAAAAAATTAACTTTGTGAACATGTTGTCAACAAGAATACTATTTTATAACATTTTTCTGATCATATTTCTCGTGCTTTCGGAAGATACAGTAATCTGTCAGCGTTTTGTTATTATTGATACAACTGATTATCTGCCTTATTATTATGATGGTGCGCTCGATAACAACCTGATGGTCGCAGCATCGAAGGGATATAATGACCAGATTGACAGATTAATTGCCAGGGGTGCGGATATAAATGCAGAAACTGCCGAAGGGGCATCTCCCCTTGTGTTCGCTGTTGCCAACGACCAGACGGATGCAGTAAAAAAACTTCTTGAATATGATCCGATAATAGACAAGGTGACTGCAGCAGATGAAACACCGCTTCTGATTTCTTTGAAAAACAGGAATCTGACAATTGCTGAGATCCTTATACGTGGAGGGGCAGACATTGACCTGCCAAACAGCAAAGGTGCAACTCCAATCCATTATGCAGCCCTGAACGGGGACCTTGAAATGGCTGACATGCTCGTTTATTATGGGGCCGATTTAAATATTAAGTCGGCCGATGGCACATCGCCGCTTATGACTTCGATATGGGCAGGATACCCTGATGTATCAGATTTCCTTATACGGAACGGTGCAAACCTGGAGGCAAGAGACAGGAACGGATTCACTCCCCTTCTCATAGCGGCACAGAATGGAGATACTCTGTTGATAAACATTTTATTAAAACAGGGAGTCGACCTTTATGAAAAGAACAATTTTGACTACAATGCCCTGAATATCGCCATCGAATCAAATCAAAAAACTGCCGTAGAACTTCTCCTTGAAAAGGGAGACCTTTGGACATCATCCGAAAAAGGAGGAACGAATCCTTATACAATAGCAGCATCATTCGGAAGGAAGGATATAATTACCCTGCTTGAACAGAAAAATGTCCCGGGCAGAATAGGTTTCAGAATAGATGAAATATCTGTTTCTCCTTCAGTAAAACTCAATAACCATGATTTTTATACCGGGGCTGTGATTATGTTCAGGGAGCCAGTATTGAAAGCAGGGCTGAAAACAGGGTTTGATTTTAAACCTGTATATTCAAGGGTTCTTGTAAAAGCAGGAGAAAACTTTTTCTACCAGTATTATGATAAGAGTTCAGTAATCTATGCAGGATTATTTAAAGACTTCACCCTTAGCGAGTCATTTTCAGGCTTTATATTTTCTGCATCGGCATCCCTTTCGGCCGGCTTTTCGTTCGGACCCGAATTCAGGGGAACAAACATACCGGTTGAAGAAAAAATGAGGATTATGCCGTCAGCCGGACTAAAACTTCAGAAGAAACATTTCACTGTTACGGTTGACCTGGAATATATGAAGACCAGGTTTTTTGATATGTCACCTCTATGGTTCAGGGCAGGTTTTTATTACAATTATTTTATTAGCAAGGTCCGATCACCGGGTAAAACAATTAAATTGTACTGAAAATGAAACTCCTGACCAGGATATTGTTGTTTATCATAACCGTTGCCGTGTTTTCGTGCGAAGATTCGGGATGGTTCACCAATTGCTCCGACTGCACCATTGATGAACCTGAAGAGGCAAGCCTTATAATAAACCTGACAGCGACTGATCTGCCGGTTTCAGTAAAGATATTTGAGGGTGAACTCAGCGACAGTGTTCTCTATGATATAACACCGGAATTCTGGGGAACTGAATACAGAAGAACTGTAACATTAAACAAGAAATATACGGTAACTGCCGAATACCAGATCAACGGTAAAATCTACGTTGCCATTGATGCCTGCACGCCAAGGGTAAAGTACACTGAAGATCAGTGTGATGATCCCTGCTATTTTCTTTACGACAGGGTACTGAATCTCAGGTTGAAGTATACGGCCGATTAATACTTATAAGGAAAATTATCTATCCCTCATACTCGAAAAGAGATACGCCTGCTGCAGCTTTTTCCTTTATTTTAACAAGTTCATTATTCTTCAGGGGAGTCAGATCATTTCTCATGCCCAGGGCAATCCTGAAAAGCTCTTCCTCACCCGGAGGGACAGCCGCTGTAACGGGATGCGAAAGGGTAAACCTGAGTCCCATCCTTATATCTTCGGGTGTCATGAGAGGTTCATACCAGCATTTAGGGTATAAGGACCTGTCGGCATCCTTTGGCCATGGACCCCTGGCCATCGCCTTAAGTGCAAGGATCCCCATATTCTTTTCCTTTGCACGCTGCAGAACCTGGGGCCCGAAATTTCCCTTATTCCATGTAGTGTAATTAAACGGGAAAAGGATGGTATCGAAATCGAAGCGGTCCATCAGCGCCATTGCAGCCTCTACTGAATGTGCAGAAAAGCCTATGAACCTTATCTTGCCTTCCTTTCTGGCTTCAAGAAAAGTCTCCATCGCTCCTCCCGGCCCAAGTATCCTGTCGACATCCTCAAGTGTTGTGACAGCATGAAGCTGATAGAGATCAAAATGATCAGTCCGCAGGTTAAGAAGCGACTGTTCCAGCTCTTTCCTGGCTCCTTCCTTAAGCCTTTCACCTGTCTTGCAGGCAAGGAAAACATTTTTCCTGTAGGGTTCAAGGGCCGGTCCCAGCTTTATTTCAGCATCACCATATGACGGGGCAACATCGAAATAGTTTATACCAGAATCAATGGCAAGCTTAACCACTTCGGATGCCCTTTCAGGCGAAGAATCCCTTACAACGATTCCACCAAAACCGATCACTGAAAGCATCTCACCCGTGCGTCCGAGCGAGCGTTTTTCAATAAGACCCGGTTTTTTGCTTCGTGACACGGCCGAAAGGTTGGCCGGGAAAAGGCCCATTGCAGGTATTGCAAATGATGTCGTTCGTATAAAATCGCGTCGTTTCATAGCCTGGTGGTTTTAATTACTGTTAATAACTTATAAGATAAGCATTTGTTCATTAAGAACAAAATAATCAGATATTAATCACCGGTCTTGCTGTAAGATCAATCCTGTCTCCCTTATAATATACCCTTTCAAGGAAAAGACCACTGGGAGGCGCTGTAAGTTTCGCAGGGATGTCTGATTTGTTTCTGAAAAAAGATAGCACATCCCCTGAATCGAGCTTTCCCCTTCCTGCATCAACAAGTACACCTGTCATCCTTCGAACCTGTTTCCACAGGAAATGCGAACCTACGACATGAAATACTATTAAATCCCCGAACCCGGTTACAGATGAATGGATAATGTTTGTTTTAAATGATCCCTGCTCCTGTTCATCGTCTGTGAAAGATTTAAAATTTTTAAGTCCGGTGAAATGTCTTGCAACTTCATTCATCTTATGTACGTCGAGCTGATCCTTTATCCACCAGACATATTTTTTCCCCAGGGCAGTCCTTCTCCTGCTGATCTGATAAATATAACTCCTGGCAACCGCGTCGTGCCTGGCATGGAAAGTGGGCAGGGCATTTTCAACGTTAATTACAGAAATATCGGAAGGGAGCCTGTCGTTTATTCCGTATTTGATCCTTAGAGGAAGGAGTTCGGTAGTCGCTTCCAGATGTGCTACCTGTCCGGTCGCATGTACTCCGCTGTCGGTCCTTCCCGCGCCATAAAGATCTATTTCCTGGTTTCCGAACAGGTCGCGGCATGTATCAAGTATTTCACCCTGAACAGACTTTCCTCCTTTTTGCATCTGCCATCCCGAATAACGAGTTCCGTCATATTCGATCGTAAGTTTAAATCGTGACATACATGGTTTTTTATGACGGCAAGTTAGCATTTTAATCATCACCAGGCAGATGGCAGCTCATTAATAATATGCCTTACACCAGGCAGAATTAAAAAAATTATAATAAACTTTCAGGACTTAAATTTGTTACCTTAAGTAATCTGAAATCCTGCAATGAAAAAAAAATACATGAATCCTTATCTGGCCGGTATTCTGCTGGGGACCGTGCTTCTTCTTTCAATGTACATATCAGGAAGAGGTCTGGGTGCGAGCGGAGGTATCAAATATTGTGTAGTAGCGATAACCGGGGCGATCGACAGATCCCATACCGAAGATTCACCATATTATTCGAAGTATTTCGAGAACGGGGAAAAGCCTTTCCGTAACTGGCTCTCATTTGAGATATTCGGAGTAATTGCCGGCGGCTTCATTTCAGGTCTGGTTTCAAAAAGGAACAGATTCAGAATAGAGAAGTCGCCCCGGATAACTAACACCAAACGGCTTTTTTATGCCTTTACCGGCGGACTATTGTTCGTTTATGGAGCCCAGCTCGCCAGAGGATGCACAAGCGGAGCGGCCCTCTCGGGTATGGCGGTATTATCCGTGGCAGGTTTCGTGACAATGATAGCAATTTTCGGATCAGCTTATATTTTCGCATGGTTCTTCAGAAAGAACTGGATCTAGCAGGCTAATGAACAGAAAGTATGTAACCTGACAATTAAAACAGACTAAACATGGGACCATTGACATCAGCATTTGCATTTCCTGAATGGCTCAATCTTCTTACAGCATTCATAATAGGCATTGGATTCGGTTTTGCCCTCGAGCAGGCAGGATTCTCATCAAGCCGGAAACTTGTCGGAATGTTCTACGGCTACGACGCCACTGTTCTGAAGGTATTCTTTACCGCCGCCATCTTCGCCCTGGTGGGATCTCAGATCCTGAACTATATTGGAGTCCTAAACCTGAACCAGGTATATGTAAACGAGTTTTACGTATATGCTTCAGTTATTGGAGGAGTGATAATGGGCGGAGGTTTCATACTGGGCGGTTATTGCCCGGGCACAGGACTCTGTGCCATGTCGATCGGCAAGGTTGATGCTGCTGTATTTATTGCCGGAGGTCTTGCAGGAGCCTTTCTTTTTGCAGAAACTTTTCCCCTGATACAGGGTATTGCCGATTCGGGTTACAGGGGAGCTGTCAGAATCAATGAAATCTTCGGAATATCGCCGGGTCTGTTCTCTTTTCTCCTGATAACAGCAGCTATTCTGATGTTCTGGCTGGCCGAAAAAGCTGAGACAAGATTTGCAAGACCGGAAATAACAAACGAATTATAATTATTGAAATGCGAAAAAAAGTAAGCCTGTTTCTATTCCTCTGCGGATTGTTGCTTGCAATACTGCCGCTTACCGGTCACAGGTCGTTCAAAATCAGACCTGACAACCTGGTCAAACAGGTGCTTGATCCGGAAGTTAACTATTCTGTGGATGAGGTGGCAAAACTTATTGTCAACAGCGACTCGGCGATCAGGTTGATTGATCTCCGCCCCCGGAATGAATTCATAAAAGCCGGCATTCCGGGATCAATAAATGTACCCTATGAACAATTCATTTCTGGTGATCCGGATATATATTTAAACGACAGCAAAATAAAGGTTATCCTTTATGGAAATGACGATTTCAATTCAAATTATGCCATGGTTTACTGCAGAGGTCTGGGCTATGACAATGCCTTTGTAATGGACGGAGGGCTGAATGAATGGACAAGGACAATAATGGAATCGAGGTTTACCGGTTCAAGGATATCGGCAAGGGAAAATGCAATTTTTGAGATCAGGGCCAGAGCCTCACGGATATTTAACGAGATAAATACCCTTCCCGACAGCCTCAGAGCCATAAGGTTAACAGCTTCGAGGTTTTCAGCCAGGAAGCTCGACGGAGGTTGCGAATAATCAATAAATTCTGTTATGATCAGGTTGATAAAAAAATACGGTCTTGTAATGCTTGTGTTTGGCCTTGTTCTGGCTGCAGTTCTGTTCAGGACATTTTCGTGGTCAGGATTCAGGTATGATGCTTCAGAGTGGGCTGAAGCGTCGAAGGACGGACACAATATAATCTATTCTGCCGATAAAGAAAAAACTGATGGAAATGCCTTTATTGTCGATATCGGTCCTGCTTTCAGTACTGTTGACGGCAATTCCGGCAAGTATCTAAGAATAAGACCCGATTCAATTCTAGCCAGGGAGAATTTCAACTTGATCAGAAAACACAAAGGCCCCGTCATACTAAAGTCATCCGATCCGGCAATAGCGGCCAGGGTATGGATGATATTAAGTCAGAAAGGGATAAAGAATGTTTTTGTCCTCGGTGATTCAGCGCATCTTCAAAAATAAAAGGTCCGGCCGTTTATAAACAGACCGGACCGGCATTATTGAAAATGGTAAGCTGACAACTATTTTGTAACAGGAAAATCATTTGACTCCCCTAAAGTAAAAGGCAGCCATGATAATAATGATTTGTCTTTTGTCATTTTATCATACATAAAACTGTTGTTGCCGTATTTCAATGTTCTAGCATCATAACCGCAAAGCCTTAGGAAGGCCGTGGCAAATGCCGAGTTATGACCTGTTCCGCAATATATTACAACAGGCTTATTTACTGATATTGTTGACATGACATCGGCAAAACCAAGGGTGGATTCAGGTTTATACCTGATTGCACCCGGAATATGGCCTGATTCATATTTATCCTTTCTTTCAAGGTTGATTATGAAATATTTCGACGGATTATTGAATACTTTTTCCGGTGAAATCAAAATACTATCGGTTCCGGAAGAGAATATATCCCTGAACCTTGCATCGAGTAGTTCCCGTCCCACCGAAAGACCTGTATTCAACTCAGGCAGGGCTGACTGGGCCGGGACTTCATTTACTGTCGTCTCGAGCCTGTCTTCATATCTGCCTGAAACTCCCTTAAGCCACGATCTCATTGCATAATTTTTATTCCATCCTCCCATACCCCACCGCATGGCATAGACATTCCCGTAACCCTTGAGCCTGAGGAGCGAAGTAGTATAGCTTGAAAGCTGGCCGTCATCACAAACAATAATTATCTTATCGTATTCAAATGGCTTTATCCCTGATTCAAAATACCCGGGAAGGCTGCTGAAACCAACGTTCACCGAACCCTTGATATGTCCGGATGAATATGACCGGCCGTCCCTGATGTCGATTATCAGGTTGTTGCTGTCGAGTTCTTCATAAACAATTGAAGCCTTGATGAGGCTCGGGAAATCACGGCTGTTCACATAGTCTCCGTTTTCAGCGAGTTCCTTCAGCAAAAGAGCGCCTTCAGTAAGCTTATCCTGCTTTATTTCCTGAGGTGTAACAGCACTGCCTGAGGATGAAGATTCACTTTTCTTTCCATTGCATCCGGCAAGAAAGATTACGAACAGGAGTGATAACCCTGTACCGGCTGAAATTCTTATCTTCTTCATACAAGATTTGAATTAATATCAGATTGATACAGGCTCCCTGTCTTTATTGTATTTAAGTGTTTCAGTCCTGTTGCCTTTTTCGTCATATTTATACTCAGTGATGGCAACGCCGGTTTCAGGGTGATTGATTATATTACGGTCCTTATCAAGGTTTCTCGTCTCTACAAGTGCGCCATGTTCATCATAGGCATTCTGGGTTACCGGAACGTTCTTACCACCAATATATTCATTATCCTGATCAAATACTGCGGTTTCAACGGCATATCCGTTCTCATCATATTTACTGACTCTTTTTGACCAGCCCCAGTACAGATTCGACATTTGTCCTGTAACATTAAAAACTGAAAAATCTTCAACTTCGCCATATTCACTGGGAGTAAATGTGAAGTATGAAACACCTATATCGCCGCAGTTCTCTGCTGTACAATTATATAAGGAATCGTGCATGTAATTTGCCATCCTTACAAGATAACCCTTACTGTTATATGAAAATCTCAGCTCATAAAAAGGGCAGAACGGATTCATAACTGTTTCCTCGTTTGCCAGATTATACCTTTTTTCCTGAACCATGCCGTCATCCAGAACAGCCCATTTATAATAATGTATTTTATTTCTGTTCTCCACAGGTTTGCCATCCTTGTCAAAGAACTTAAGACCTACCCTTGTACCGTCGGGACCAAGCTCATACTCTTCAGTGAAAACCCCTTCAGATTCAACAGGCTGATTATTTTCATCAAAGAAATGCTTTATCTGCTTGTTATCGGTATACTCATAAGTTATCCTGGCTGCATCGCCTAACGATGAATACCCCAGAAGCTCGTCACCCCTTACGAATTCAACTGCAGAAAGCTTTCCTGCATCATCATACGTGAATTTGTAACTGTTTATATCCAAAGCCTGTTCTGCAGTAAGCTCCCGTGTTCCTCTTTCAATATCAAAGGGGGTTTCACTGAATAACAGGTTTCTGTAATACTTTACATTTGAAGCCGCCGGCGCTGCAGTCTGTTTCTGCCTGCATCCCGTAACTCCTGCCGCTATTAACATGGCCGATACAAGAATGATTGTTGTTCTGCTAAATTTCATACTTCAGTAATTTTAGATTAACAATAGTTTAAGTTCATTATAACATACAGGTAAAAAAGGATCTGCTCCTTTCATCCGGTTTAATCAAAGAACAAACATACAATTTAAAAGTTCAAAATATGAATTATCAGTAATTAACAGCTCCCGGTATGAAGGAATTCTATTTGTATATTTGAATTCAATTTTATCAGATATGGAAACTTCATTTTTCGATTCCGGACTGTTCAGTTTTGGCATAATGCCTTTCCTGATTTTCCTTGCAAGGATCTGCGACGTATCGATTGGAACATTGAGGATAATTTTTGTCTCAAAGGGGAAAAAGAACATTGCTCCGATTCTGGGCTTCTTTGAAGTTCTGATCTGGATCACTGCGATAAGCAAGATCATGCAGAATCTCGATAATTATGTTAATTATGTGGCGTATGCTGCAGGTTTTGCAACAGGCAACTTCGTAGGAATGATAATTGAAGAGAAACTGGCAATGGGTATCCAGATGATAAGGATATTCACAAATGAAAAAGGGATGGACCTTGTCAGGCTTCTTAACAGGAATGGATTCGGAGCCACGACAATTGAGGCACACGGCGCTGTCGATAAGGTACACCTGGTGTATTCGATTGTACACCGGAATGAACTTGAAAAGGTACTTGAAGTTATTAATTCTTTCAATCCAAAGGCTTTCTTCACAATTGAGGATGTAAAAGCGGTTAATGAAGGTATATTTACACCCAGAAAATCGATGACAAATTTCCCCTTTGCAAATATCCTTAGGGAATGGAGAAAAGGCAAGTAATAATTTTTAATAAATAACACTAAAAAAATGGAACCAATAACCAGCCATCCTCTTTATAAAGCACATACGATCGACAGCGCCATGGATTCATTATGGTCATTTTATAAAAGGAAATTCGTACCTCTCTTTTTGATGTCATTTGTCATGGGGCTTGCATTACAATTTCTTTCCTCGACTATAAACATGACCGAGCTTCAGTCAATGACCGATATCAATGAGATAATGAACAAAATGAAGGATTTGTTATTACCCATGTTGATTATTTCGCTTGTCAGCCTTCTTTTCAGCACAGTCGTGCAATATTATATAATCTATAATCCTCTCGACCCGGAGAACAATGTTTTCAGGTGTATTATTTCATCACTTAAGTATTTCATCCCCTATGTTATTGTTATGATTTTCCTTGCCATCGCAGGGTCATTTGCCATTTTCCTGGGGTTGCTGCTTCTCGTAGTAGGAGTTATTTTTGCTGCCGTTTATGTGATGATGCTTTACCTTTTCGTTTTACCTGTCATGATGGTTGAGGGACCTAATATTGCCAATACTATCAGCAGTACGGTGAAGTTTGCGCATCGCAATTTCTGGTCTAACATCGGATGGACGGCTGTATTCATCATACTTCTTCTTGTGATTTCAGTCATACTTTCCGGACTTGTTCTTTTGCCATTCACCGGAAGTTTTTTCAAGGCTTTCACAAACCCTGAAGACGCAGCATCGCTGATCGAAATAACTACCAGTCCGCTATACATAATACTTTCTGCAATAATGAGCGCCATTACCTTTCCACTGATGCCAGTCTTTGCGGCAATTCTGTATTTCAATGCCAGAGCAAGGGAAGAAAGTAGTTTTAACACTGTTGTGGTGCAGGAAGAAGAACAGAAAGTCAGGGTAGAGGATCTCTATGCAAAACCCCTTCCTGAGAATGAAATATCTGACAACGAAAAGACTGATTGATAATCAGGAACTGCGGAATATTTTAAATTTCATTTTCCCCCTTTACATAGCCGAAATTGGCAAGTATTCCACCGTCGACAAACAGGATATGTCCGTTCACAAAGTCGCTGGCCTTTGATGCAAGAAAAAGTGCAGCATTGGCGACATCAGAGGGTTCTCCCCACCTTCCGGCCGGAGTACGTGTCATAACCAGGTCATTGAAGGGATGGCCGTTTTCGCGGATAGGCGCTGTTTGTGCAGTGGCTATATAACCTGGTCCGATACCGTTAATCTGGATATTGTATTTTGCCCATTCGCATGTCATATTCCGGGTGAGAAGCATCAATCCACCCTTGGAGGCAGCATAGGCCGACACCGTATTACGACCGTAGACACTCATCATAGAGCACATATTGATGATCTTCCCGCTTCTCTTTTTTATCATTCCGGGGGCAACACGCTTTGATACTATCAGAGGCGCAACAAGATCGACATCCAGCACCTGTTTGTATTCCTCAAGCTTCATATCCAGGATAGGTATCCGTTTAATGATACCGGCATTATTTACGAGAATATCGACAGTTCCTGCAAGGTTCTCAATTTCCCCGACACCCCTGTCAACATCCTTTTCATCGGTGACATCAAAAACAAGAGTAAGTACACTGAGTCCCTCCTTCCGGAATTCATCCTCACATGCTGCCAGTTTTTCTTTCGAAAGGTCGTTGACACATACCTTTGCTCCCGCTCTGGCGAGAAGAATTCCGATGGCGAGACCTATGCCGTGGGTTCCGCCTGTGACGAGAGCCACTTTTCCGCTCAGATCAAATAGTTCCTTCATCATTAACAATATTATTTCAAAGTATCAGGGTATCTGACATCCATATCGCCGTAATCGAGGTTTTCCCCGGCCATACCCCAAATGAATGTATAATTTGAAGTGCCGGCAGCGCTATGAATGCTCCATGAAGGTGAAAGGACAGCCTGGTTATTTTTGAGCCAGATATGCCTTGTCTCGTCGGGGTCACCCATAAAATGGCATACAGCCTGCTTTTCGGGAACCTCAAAATAAAAATAGGCTTCCATCCTCCTGTTATGGGTATGCACAGGCATTGTATTCCATACACTTCCGGTCCTAAGTTCCGTCATCCCCATCTGAAGCTGGCAGGTTGGCAGTATTGTGTTTATAAGGAGTTTGTTGATTGTCCTGTGATTTGAAGCTTCCGGGGAACCGAGATTGGCAACCTCGGCATCGGCGATAGTCACTTTTTTTGACGGATATTTATGATGGGCCGGAGCAGAATTTATATAAAGCTTAGCCGGATTCAGGGTATCAACGGAACGGAATGCCACATTCCGGGTTTCCTTTCCGATATATAAGGCCTCCTTAAAACCAATTCTATAAGTTGTTTCATCGCATTTGATCTCTGCCGGTCCGCCTGTATTTATGATGCCAATTTCCCTCCTTTCAAGGAAATAACCGGCTTTGAGTTCGTCGGCGGTATCAAGGAATATTTCCTTATTTACAGGCATTGCACCTCCAACGATATATCTGTCGTACATGGAGTATACCAGCGAAATCTCATCGGGAATAAAAATCTCCTCAATAAGAAATTCCTTTCTTAGCTTTTGGGTGTCATATTTTTTAAAATCCTCAGGATGTACCGCGTAACGGAGTTCGATTTTCATCATAATATGATTAAATGATTTGTTTTGATTTCAGAATTTCAAAATTACAATCATTTATGATGAATCACAACAAAATACAACAACAATTCGATGGTCTACGACCATCAATCAAACATGTGCATTCCGATTCTACAAAAATTCATTGGTCTACGACAATAACAGCATTTTGGTTTTTGCATAGCTTTAATAATATAATGGGCGAAGATTTTTTTTGGGAAATGATGCATTTGGTGGAAGGTTTAATCAAATGGTCGACCTTCGGAGAAGGTCAAATTATTGTAACAAACCGATGTAAAAATATGACACAGACCCTCGTAGAGGGTCGAATTATCCTATACCATATATCTTGATCATTCCTGATATTAATTTATTCGATGGTCTACGACCATCAACACAAAAAAATGCATATCGGAGCTACAATAATTTGATGGTCTACGACCATCCCTCAAACATGTACAATTCGTTTCTACTAAAATTCAATGGTCTACGACCAAAACGGTATTTTGGTATTTGTATAGCAACAATATTAAAATGGCTGATGATTCTTTGGAAAATGAGGCATTTGGTGGCCGGTTTTATCAAAGATCGACCTTCGTAGAAGATCAAACTATTGTAGAAAATAATTAAAAATTGAATCCAGACCCTCGTAGGGGGTCGAATAATTTGCTACTTTTATTTTTTGAAATTCATTCAAAACACACTATTCTCTAAAATATTGATATGAAACCATTTATACACGATGATTTTCTTCTTGGCAATAAGACGGCAAGACGACTTTATCATGAATTTTCAGAAGGAAAATCCATAATCGATTTTCATTGCCATCTTTCTCCGGCAATGATCTCCGAAGACAGACAATTCGAAAATCTCGGACAGATCTGGCTTGAAGGTGATCATTATAAGTGGAGGGCGATGAGGACAAACGGTATCCCTGAAAGATATTGCACCGGAGATGCATCACAATATGAGAAATTTGAAAAATGGGCCGAAACTGTCCCTGCCGTGATAGGGAATCCGCTTTATCACTGGACTCATCTTGAACTAGCCAGATACTTCAACATCTTTGATCTCCTCTCGCCGGCCACCTCAGGTAAAATCTATGATAAAGCATCAGAAATGCTTCGTTCAATGGAGTTCAGCACAAGATCGCTTATTAAAAAGATGAAGGTCGAGGTAATATGCACAACCGACGATCCATCCGACACCCTTGAACACCACAAAAAGCTTAAGGGATCTTTTGAAATACCTGTGCTTCCCACTTTCAGACCCGATAATGTTGTCAAAACCGATGATCCCCTGAAATTCAGTCAGTATATAAGCAGGCTTGGTGAATCGGCCGGAGTATCAGTTGACAGCTTTGAATCGCTTGTCGAAGCTCTTGATAAAAGGCATGAATTCTTTCATTCAATGGGAGGAAGGCTTTCCGATCATGGCCTCGACAGATTTTATTACAGCCACTTCGAATATGACGAGGTAAACAAAATATTCCACAGGCTTCTAAGAGGCAGGATGATCGATGCCGACGAAACTGAAAAATACAGGACGGCCATCATGGTTGAACTTTGCAGGATGAACCAGAAAAGAGGCTGGACACAACAATTCCATGTCGGAGCGATGCGCAACAACAATTCAAGGATGTTCAGGCTCATGGGACCAGATACAGGCTGGGATTCAATAGGCATACCACAGGATGCATTAAAAATGTCGGCTTTCCTGAATGCCCTTGACAATACCGACCAGCTTGCACAAACTATACTCTATAACCTAAATCCTGCCGACAACGAAATGATGGTTGCAATGGCAGGCAATTTCAACGACGGCAGCAGACCTGTAAAAGTACAATACGGAGCAGCATGGTGGTTCCTCGATCAGAAGACCGGAATGGAGAAACATCTGAAAGATCTTTCGGCCCTTGGAATTCTTGGCAGATTCGTAGGAATGGTCACCGACTCGCGTAGCTTCCTCTCCTACCCGCGGCATGAATATTTCAGGAGAATCGCATGCAACTTTATAGGAGAGGAAGTTGAAAAAGGCACTATCCCTGACGATGACGGGCTTTTAAAACCACTGATCGAAGGTATTTCGTACAACAACGCCAGGGAATACTTTGCGGGCTTTGCGGTTTAGGCTTTAATTTACATATACTATCAAATAATAAAGAATCGGATTATCATGAAAGAAACACTTGATCTGACAGGAAAGACAGCAGTAATAACAGGAGGCGGTGGAATTATTTGTTCAGTAATGGCAAAATCACTCGCATCCCAGTGTGCAAAAACAGCAATTATTGATCTTAATAAAGAAGCATCGGAGAAAGTAGCAAAAGAGATAGAGGAAGAATTCGGAGTACCTTCACTGGGACTGTCAGCAAACGTACTCGACAAATCATCGCTTGAGGATTCAAAGAAGATCATCAACGAGAAACTGGGACCCATCGATATTCTTGTAAATGGCGCCGGAGGCAACTCGCCTGCAGCCACCACAAAGCTTGAAAAAATGGAAGGCAGCGAAACTGAAGATCCTTCCGACACATTTTTCGGACTTAAACTCGAAGGTTTCGACAGGGTGTTTGACCTTAATTTCAAGGGAACCATTCTGCCGGCGATGGTTTACAGCACCGATATGGTAAAAAGGAAATCAGGAGTCATAGTGAATATATCATCAATGAATTCCTACAGGCCTCTCACAAAAATACCGGCATACTCGGCAGCCAAGGCAGCTGTTAATAATTTCACACAATGGCTGGCAGTGCATTTTTCAAAGACAGGAATAAGGGTGAATGCAATTGCACCAGGCTTTCTCCGTACAAACCAGAACAGGTTTCTCCTCGTTGATGAAAAAACGGGCGAGCCAACACCACGAAGCCTCAAAATCCTGGGATCCACACCTATGGAACGATATGGAACACCTGAAGAACTGACCGGTACTCTTCTGTATCTTGTTTCAGACCTTTCGAAATTTGTGACCGGGGTTGTAATACCTGTCGACGGGGGATTCAGTGCATATTCGGGAGTATAATGTCAATTATCCCTGGCTCATAATATGCCGGATGCTCTCCGGAATTTTAATAATTTAAATTTATAAAACGGGTAAAATGATATACTATCAGTACGGATCGGAAACTACAGTGATGAGCCCCAGCGATCTTGAATACGGAGTGTATGCGGCTCTTGTTAAAATCGGCCAGAGAAAAAAGATACTTGTCGTTCCGCCTGACTTTACCCGTTTCCATTCCAGGGCCGGCGACATCACCACACTGTTGTATAACTACTTCAGGGAAAGCCTGACAGATATACTTCCCGCTCTTGGCACGCACTCTCCAATGACGGAATCTGAGATAGCCGAAATGTACAAAGGCGTTCCAAAAGAACTGTTCAGGATTCATGACTGGAGAAAGGATGTGGTTACGGTGGGTACAGTACCGGCAGAATATATCTCTGAACTTACTGAAGGAAAATTAAATTACACATGGCCCGCACAGCTGAACAGGATTGTAAAATCGGGCGGCTACGACCTTATAATTTCAGTTGGACAGGTTGTCCCGCATGAGGTTGTCGGCATGGCAAACTATAACAAAAACCTTTTTGTCGGAACAGGAGGACCTGAAGGAATAAACAAGAGTCATTTCGTGGGTGCTGTATACGGCATGGAAAGGATGATGGGCAAGGCCGATACTCCTGTCCGCCGACTTCTGAATTATGCCTCCGAAAAATTCATTCCCGATCTTCCTGTTGTATATATTCACACTGTTGTGGGACGAGATGAAACAGGGAAACTTGTAATAAGGGGACTGTATGTAGGGGATGATTATGAAGTCTTCAGGCTTGCCTGCGACCTGTCGCTTAAAGTCAATTTCACAGCCCTTGATAAACCTCTGAGCAAGACCGTGGTATACCTCGATCCTGCTGAATTCAAAAGCACATGGCTTGGAAACAAGAGTATCTACAGGACAAGAATGGCCATGGCTGATGAAGGGAAACTCATCATTCTTGCACCAGGTCTGAAGGAATTCGGGGAGGATAAGGAGATCGACAGACTAATAAGAAAATACGGCTACAGGGGTACTCTATCAACGCTGAAGGCAGTGGAAAAAAACGCCGAACTCAAGGACAACCTTAGCGCAGCGGCTCATCTTATCCATGGAAGTTCGGAGGGAAGGTTCTCAATTACATACTGCCCCGGACACCTGACAAAACAGGAGACAGAATCTGTGAATTTCAGGTTCGGAGATCTTAAAACATACATGAAGAAATATGATCCGTCAAAGCTGAAGGAAGGATACAATACACTTCAGAACGGAGAAGAAATATATTACATTTCAAACCCGGCAATAGGCCTCTGGGCATCAAAAGACAGACTGAAATGATAAACTGGGGAATAATAGGGTGCGGAAAGGTAACTGAGCTTAAAAGCGGTCCGGCTTTCAACAAGGTTGAGGGTTCGAGACTTCTTGCCGTCACAAGGAGGAACAGGGAACTTGCAGAGGATTATGCGCGCCGTCATAATGTTCCGAAAGTATACTCATCTGCAGAAGAGCTTATCGCCGACAGTGACATCGATGCTGTCTATATAGCCACTCCTCCCGGAAACCACAAGGAATATGCACTAAAAGCGCTACAGTCGGGAAAGCCTGTTTACATTGAGAAGCCTATGGCTCTGAACTATCGCGAGTGTGCCGAAATAAACGAGGCTGCAGAAAAATACAATCTTCCTGTTTATGTTGCCTACTACCGCAGGACTCTTCCCGGGTTTCTTAAGATAAAACACCTTATAGATTCAGGAGAAATAGGAAAACCCCGTTTTGTCATATTTCATATATTCAATTATCATTCCGAAGAAGAAAAAGCAGGAAAGCTGCCATGGAGGGTAATGCCCAACATTGCCGGTGCAGGACATTTTTTTGATCTTGCCTCACACCAGCTCGATTATCTTGATTTTCTTTTCGGGCCTGTTAGGGAAATCTCCTCACTGGCGATAAACCAGGGAGCTCTTTACAAAGCTGAAGATTTTGTCTCGGCAGCCTTCCTTTTTGACAACAACATTGCCGCTACCGGCATCTGGAGTTTCAGCGCCCCAAGGGAAGCAAACCGAGATACTTTTGAGATAATAGGCGAAAAAGGATTGATAAAAACCTCTACATTTACATACGATCCTATTGTGGTAATAAATGATAAAGGAACGAAAGAATATCCAAATGAACGGCCTGAAAATATCCAGTTCCACCTCATTGAACAGATCGTCAGGGCACTGTCAGGAAGCAGGGAAGATGTGGTCAGCACAGGGATCTCCGCTGCACGTACAAGCAGGGTAATGGATGAGGTTGTAAAAAAGTACTATGAAACTTAAGTAACTAATAAATAACGACTTAATAAAATCAAATAATAATTGTAATAATCAAATTATGAATACATTATCTGATATAGGACTGATTGGCCTGGCCGTAATGGGCGAAAATCTTGTGCTTAACATGGAAAGCAAGGGATTTCAGGTTACTGTATATAACAGGACAGTTCAGAAAGTAGACGATTTCCTGGCCGGTAGGGCAAAGGGAAAAAAGATCACCGGGGCACATTCAATTGAGGAACTTGTTCTTTCACTCAAGAGGCCAAGAAAAGTGATGATAATGGTCAAGGCTGGAAATGCTGTCGACGATATGATAAATACTCTTATTCCTTACCTTGATAAAGGTGACATAATAATCGACGGAGGCAATACACATTTCCCCGATACCAACAGGAGGACAGCATATGTTGAAAGCAAGGGTCTTCTTTATATAGGTACCGGTGTTTCGGGCGGAGAGGAAGGCGCATTGCTCGGCCCTTCAATAATGCCCGGTGGATCAAAGGAAGCCTGGCCTGAGGTAAAACCAGTTTTTCAGGCTATTGCAGCAAAAGTAGAGGACGGAACACCATGCTGTGACTGGGTTGGAGAAAACGGAGCAGGTCATTTTGTAAAAATGGTCCATAACGGAATTGAATACGGCGATATGCAGCTTATTTGTGAAGCATACCAGATAATGAGGGATCTCCTTCACATGTCAGCCAAGGAAATGCATGAAGTATTCAGTGAGTGGAACGAAGGTGAACTGAACAGCTATCTCATTGAAATAACAAGGGATATCCTCGATTACCATGACACCGACGGCAAACCCCTTATTGATAAGATCCTCGACACAGCCGGTCAGAAGGGAACCGGAAAATGGACGGCAGTTTCGGCTCTTGATCTAGGGATCCCGCTTACGCTCATTGGTGAAGCAGTTTTCTCAAGATGCCTTTCAGCAATGAAGAACGAAAGGGTTAAGGCATCAAAAATACTTGCCGGACCCTCGGGGAAATTTACAGGCGACAGGAAAGCATTCCTGAAGGACCTGATGGAAGCAGTTTATGCTTCAAAATTAGTCTCATATGCCCAGGGCTATTCTTTGATGAAAGCCGCGGCAGATGAATTCGGATGGAAGCTTAATTACGGCGGAATAGCTCTAATGTGGAGAGGCGGATGCATTATAAGGTCCGTATTTCTTGGAAAAATAAAGGAAGCCTTTGACAACGATCCTGCAATAGCCAACCTTCTTACTGATCCTTTCTTCAGGACAAAAATGGAAAAGGCACAGAATGGGTGGAGAAATGTTGTTGCCGAAGCAGTGAAATCAGGTATTCCTGTTCCATCAATATCTTCAGCCCTGGGATATTATGACGGCTACAGATGCGAAAATCTGCCGGCAAACCTCCTTCAGGCACAGCGCGATTACTTCGGAGCACATACTTATGAAAGGATCGACAGACTACGCGGGGAATTCTTCCATACCAACTGGACAGGCAGGGGTGGAACAACAGCTTCAACAACATATAATGTATAACCACTCCTAATCCTAACCATATGTCTGCAGCTTCAATAAATGAAACAATTGGGAAATACAGGTGGACAATCTGTGCCCTTGTATTTTTTGCAACTACTGTCAACTATTTCGACAGAAATGTCCTGGGACTTTTAAAGACTACCCTGGCCGAGGCCGGAATATTCGGATCCGACAAAGCCAACCAGGAACTATACTACTCGTGGGTGGTGATGAGCTTCCAGATAGCCTATGCAATAGGTATGACCCTGGCCGGAAGGTTTATCGACTGGATAGGTACTAAAAGAGGTTATGCATTTTCGCTCCTGGGCTGGAGCATAGCGGCAATAGGACATGCCCTTGCTTATAATACATTCACTTTCGGAATATGGAGGGCAGCCCTAGGCTTTACAGAATCAGGGAACTTCCCTGCTGCAAATAAGACAATGGCCGAATGGTTCCCTAAAAAAGAAAGAGCGCTTGCCACAGGATTATATAATTCCGGAACCAACATAGGAGCAATACTGACTCCCCTGTTTGTGCCATGGATTGCAGTCCACTGGGGCTGGCAGGTTGCGTTTATCTTTGTCGGCGCAATAGGTCTTATCTGGCTTTTATTCTGGTTCCGGATTTATGCATCGCCTGAACAAAAGCTGAAAGCAGGCATACTTACACAGGCTGAATACGATTACATTCACAGTGATCTCGATGAAAAAGCCGATAAGGAAGCCGAAATGGAACCAGGCGCCAAAGCAAAAGTGCCATGGACAAAGCTTCTTGTACTCCGGCAGACATGGTCATTTTTCATTGGAAAATTCCTCACCGATCCGGTATGGTGGTTTTATCTTTTCTGGCTGCCGGCATTCCTGAATGGCGAAAATGCAAGAAAGATACTTGAATTCAAGTCACTGAATCCTGCTTATGCAGGCGATGGATCAGGAGTCCCTGGAGTTATAAGCTGGACGCTTGCCGTTGCCGTCGTTTATACAATCTCAACAGTCGGGTCAATATTCGGAGGCTGGATTCCCAAAAGATTCATAAACAACGGTATGGCAACATACAAAGCACGGAAGCTTTCGATGTTCATCTATGCCCTGTTCCCCCTTTCAGTACTCCTTGCAAGCTGGCTTGGAAAGTATAATACATGGTATGCTGTTCTTGTTATCGGAGTTGCATGTGCAGCTCATCAGGCATGGTCGGCAAATATTTTTACCACTGTTTCCGACATGTTCCCGAAAAAAGCCGTTGCATCAGTTACTGGTATAGGCGGGATGGCTGGCGCTGTAGGCGGAATACTCATTGCCCAGGCGGCAGGGTTACTTCTTAAACATTATACAGCAGTGGGTAAAACAGAACTCGGCTATGGAGTTATGTTCATCTATTGCGGAATAGCATACCTGCTTGCATGGATAATTATGCATTTTCTTGTTCCAAGAATGAAAAGGGTTGAAAATCTGTAAAGAGAATCTATGAAAGAAATCGGTAAATATTCAATTGGAATGGGCGACAGGTTCGGACGTCAGGGACATGCCCAGTTAAAAGCCATTATTGAAGCCGGGAAAAAAGGAATCGAAATAACACCTGTTTGGAATAAATCGAACAGGGAACATAATATAATCGGAACACAACCTTCAGATGTAAGGTTCGAAGCCGATACAGTGACTCGGAATGCGGGATTTAAGAAATCCTATTTCGTCGACGCCGATCATATCAACTTTGATACAGTCGACAGGTTTATTGACTGCTCCGACTTCTTTACAGTTGATGTTGCATCCTATATAGGAAAACTGGCTTCCGGTACCGATATTGAACGATTCATCTCTTTTGCATCAGGATATACCGGCAAGCTTGAGATCCCGGGGATAAGCAAGACCCTTAAATGTTCAAAAGAACATCTTAACGAAATAGCGGAGAAATATCTTTTCGCTTCAAAAAAAGCAGGCGAGATATACCGTAAAATAGAAAAGGTGAAAGGCAAAGGCAACTTTGTTACTGAAGTCTCAATGGACGAAGTTGTGCAACCACAAACGCCCCTTGAATTATTTTTTATCCTTGCCATGCTGGCCGGTGAAGGTGTTCCTCTTCAGACTATCGCTCCGAAATTTTCGGGAAGGTTCAATAAAGGAGTTGACTACTCAGGCGATCCGCTGAGGTTTGCAACTGAATTTGAGGAGGATCTGCTTGTAATCGGCCATGCTGTGAAAGAGTTCGTACTGCCTGAAAACCTTAAGATCAGCGTTCATTCGGGTTCGGATAAATTCTCGATTTACGGGCACATCGGCTCAATAATTGAGAAACATGATAAGGGAATTCATCTTAAAACAGCCGGAACAACATGGCTCGAAGAGGTCATAGGTCTTGCCGAAGCCGGAGGGGAAGCTCTTGAATTCGTAAAAACAATTTACATAAAATCGCTTGAGAAGATCGAAGAACTTTGTGCACCTTATGCCGATGTTATAGATATCAATATAAATATGCTTCCGCAATCAGGCATTGTGTCGCACTGGAACAGCGTGAAATTTGCAGCCTCATTCCGTCATATTCCCGGAAACAGGGATTATAATCCCAACATGAGGCAGTTATTGCATGTGGCTTATAAACTCGCTGCCGAAAACAAAGAGCTTTGGTTCAGGCTTCTTGATGAACATGAGGAACTGGTTGCAAAATGTGTTTTTGATAACATTTATGACAGACACATCTGCAGACTGTTCGGAATATCCTGAATAATCACCTGCCGAGCTCCAGTGCAGCAAGAATAAAGGGTGCAACACCCTTGGGGTCGTTGTCGACCCTTTTTTCGTTGACATAATATTCATATGATCCGTCCCTGTATGGATTGCCGCCGAGTCCGCAACCGCCGCAAATATTATGCAGCGTTAAAGTCCCGTCCTGATCAGTCGTTACCAGTTCCTTTAGTATACTGTCGAATGCCTTATCTGCTATATCAAGGTATTTTTTGTCAAGATAACCTTTATGTGCCCCCCGGGCAAACACATATGCGAACATCGCAGATCCCGAAGCCTCAGGATAATTTCCCTCCCTGTTGACCTGGTTCAGCACCTGAAACCATAATCCTGTGGCAGGATCCTGGACTTTCAGCAAGGCATCGCATGTATTTTTCAGAATATTTAAAATTTCTCCACGGTCGGGATGCTCCTCAGGAAGGTAATCAAGGATGTCGATAATTGCCATTGTGTACCAGCCTGTCGCCCTGCTCCACGGATAATGCGATTTCCCGGTTACCGGATCACACCAACGCTGCTGCCTGCTTTCATCCCATGCATGCATCAGAAGTCCCGACTCTTTGTCAAGCGTCTTTTCATAGATAAGCTTTGTCTGGAACGTTGCAACATCGAACCATTCAGGTTTGTCGAATTCATCAGCATACTGAACCATGAAGGTCGATCCCATGAATATGCCGTCGAGCCACATCTGCCATGGATAAATATTCTTATGCCAGTACCCTCCTGACAGGGTTTTGGGGTGCGACTCAAGCTGAAGGATAAGATTGTCGAGTGCTTTCTTATATTTTGCCTTATGTGTTTTCCTGTAAAGGTCGATTACATTCCTTCCAGGGAATATCCTGTCAAGATTATATTCGGCTATCCTGTAATCTTTTACAGTTCCATCGTCATTTACAAAATATTCGACCCAGTCTTCAACATATTTTGAATATTTTGCATCAGTTGTTCCCATCCTTCCCATTGCCATTCCAAGGAATGCAACATCATAAGCCCATTTGGGGCTTCTGTCAACATAATATATCAGGCTGTCTGATCTGGCAAAAACTGATTTCGCCATCTTTTCTGACCACTTAATGGTTCCAACTTTTCCAGATCCCTGTACCAGGCAAAGGACGGTCATTGCAAAAATCAACTTCTTCATTAAATGCGCTTTATTCATGATGCCAATGGATTTAACAAAATTACCATTATTACCGATTATTCAGCTTATAAAACCATGGAGGTTGAATCATCAGATTACTCTTATGAGACAACCTCCTTTTTCCGGCATAATGAAGAGATTTTTCTTACATTACACCATGTTCATACTACTAACCTAAAATACCTAGTAACCCGGATTCTGCATAGCTGCTTTCTCATCAGCAGTAAGTGCATGCCCCTCAGCATTATAAATTGCATCGAGGAATGTCTGCGGGATCGGGCGCAGGTAGTGCTTATCCTGCAGAGCCGCTACTGTCCCCTCATTGTATGTTTTGGCGCGATTTAAAAGCGTTTTGGTGCGTGCAAGGTCTTCCCAGCGGAAAAGCTCACCGTAGAGCTCGCGTGAACGCTCGTTGAGAAGGAAGCACATCATCCGGTCATAATCTGTTGTATATCCGAGAGTTGATATAATGGCCTCGTCCACTGCCGGGAGGCTTGCCGGGGTGATCCCGGTGGTAATGTCCGAAGCAGCAGTCGTTACAGGAATATCAAGTGATTCGTAGTATGAATTTGAAGTGCAGTATGAATTTATCAATTTGCCTGCAGAATTCAGCGGAGCATTTGAATTGTTAAGAACTGCAGCGCCACCGTCTTTGTATGAAGCCCTGTCTTCACCCTCCTTGAACTGTGCCCGTGCACGGACGATATTCATAACCGTGATAGCGTCATCATATTTATTTTGGCGGATAAGAGCTTCAGCTTTAATGAGATATGTTTCAGCTACCCTTGCATATATACCATCGCGGCGACCTGCAGTCGCGGCTACGGCCGGGCGCGATCCGTCAAGCCATTTGCTTAAAGCGGGGAACCTGCTGACATTGACCGGTAACTTCAGGAAACCGTTTCCATTGGAAAGGTAGCGCGGATAGACATGCGGTGTGGGTTTCCCTGTTACAGGATTATTGAAATATACCCCCGTATGTGTACTTTTTACTTTCGGAGTTCCTCCGGCAGTAGGATCGGAAAACCTGGTATCGCCCTCTTTATTGATAATGTAGATCAAGCCCAGGTCGCCCTGTGCATAAGTTACAGGCAGACTTGTATTCGGATCTGTTCCGTTAAGCTGGGCAAGGTTTGAGATGTTGTTAAGATTTGCCTTTGTCTTAAAACTTTTCCAGAAGCGTGAATCGTTCTCAAGGTCAAACACACTGAAAGCATATTCATTTGTCCTGCATCTCTGGTACTCACGTCCACCTGCTATATCCCGTACAAAGCCAGTAAGTGTTTGGTATACAGAAAGAAAAAGAAGATGGTTGTAGTTGCCGTTACCATCATTTGCTACTGTGGTTGTACTGGAGAACTGTGCAGCAAAAATCACTTCAGGCAGTTTCTCGTTTGCACCGTCAGGCCCTGTATAGGCGAAAATATCGGAAAAATTTGGTGCAAGGGCGTGATGGCCGATAACCTCATCTGTAAGTGTTATTATCTCTTCAAGGTCTGCTGTTTTGTACGAAGAGTTCCAGTCGTTATTTATTTCAGAACACCTGTAAAGAAGAGCTTTTGCAAGGAAGTGGGCAGCTACATCCTTGTAAAGCTTTCCTTCAAGAGTCTCGGCATCAGGAAGTCCTTCATATGCTATCCTGAAATCGGCGATTATCTGGTTAACGCACTGCTCTTTTGTTGCCCGTTCAAAGAACCTTTCAACGCCAATGGCTGGCTCCAGTTTCAGAACAACAGGTCCGTATTGTTGTACCAGCCTGAAATATGCAAAAGCGCGAAGAAAGGACCCTTCAGCCTTATACAGCTTGTTCTTGTTGAC
Organism: uncultured Rikenellaceae bacterium; assembly: GCA_964633505.1. Taxonomy (GTDB): domain Bacteria; phylum Bacteroidota; class Bacteroidia; order Bacteroidales; family VadinHA17; genus LD21. The sequence goes on from CAZWHC010000004.1 coordinate 224,323, forward strand.
ATCAGTTATAGCCGCATCGACATTTGCAAGAAGCATGTTTGCATCGCCGATAGCTTTATACATCATGTCCCATATTTCATACGTTTTTGTAACATTTGATGTTGGAACATTAGGAACTATGGAACCCAGGTTAGAGTTATAATCGTTCCACGTTTGCTGAGCCTGGTCGCCTCCAACTATGAATTCGTCAGTACCGCACTGGGTGGTTGAAACAGATTGTTCCCGTCCCATGAAAAAGGTCCTGTAATGGTTGTACAGGCCGTCGGCGAGGTCGGCAATCCCCTCGGGAGTTTGAAAATATTCGGTGTTCCTCTGGGTCTTCAGCTCTTCGTCAAGAAAATCCTTCACGCATGAACTGGTACCTGATATAATCAGGATAATTGCCCAAAGTGCTGATATGGTTTTTAAAATCTTTTTCATTTCTCCTGTATTTTTTATTTTTTTGTTAAAATTCATTCAGTACTTTTTCAGAATCCCACGTTTATTCCAAATACATACCCGCGGTTATAATAAAGGGAGTTATATTCGGAATCCCTGAATTTATTATTTGACCAGAGCATACCGGCATTCTGTACCTGTGCAAAGACCCTGATACTGTTTATCTTAACTCTTTCCAGCAGACTCGACGGCAACATGTAACCAAGAGATATGTTTCTTATCTTGATCCACGAATCATCTTTATAATATGTGAATGCATAAGTATCGCCGCCGGCTTCGCTCATAAACGGCCTCTGGTATTCGGCATCGGTATTATCAGGAGTCCAGTAATCGAGCTTGCGCTGATCGCCATACATCCCTGTGAGGCCTTCGCCTACACCTGCTTTATATTTGAGACGACCGGTAACGAACATTGACAGCTCGATGCCTTTGTAACTTAGGGTATTGGTGAGGCCCAGTGTCCAGCGCGGGCGGGTATTGCCCAGGATGACTCTGTCGTAGTTGCCTTCGATACGATAGTCGTTATTCTGGTCTTTGACCTTGATTTTACCTGGTGCAAACTGGGATCCGTTAGCATTGAACTTTGCTATTTCTTCCAGATCCTGAGGAGTATCCTGCCAGATGCCGATCTTTTCGTAATCATAAATCACACCTATCGATTCACCTATGAACCAGGTGTTTGCAACCATATCCTCCTTGCCGTTCATCAGCGATTCTATCTCGTCTCTCTGCCATGCAGCGGTCGCACTTAAATCCCATGAGAAATCGCTTTTATTAAAAACGTTTGCATTTATGGTGAGATCGATACCCCTGTTGCTTGTCTCGCCGACATTTGCAATTGTTGTGGTATAACCCGTAACACTTGGAAGGGCTACAGTCAAAAGGAGATCGGAAGTTTTTGATCTGTAAAGTTCGATGGTCCCGCTTACCCTCCCTTTCAGGACAGCGAAATCAACTGCCAGGTTATACTGGGTTGTGGTTTCCCATCCCAGATCGGGATTTGGGACAGAGTTTGCAAGTGTATAACCTGTTTCGGTGCTGGTTCCGAAAGGTAATGAAAGTTGTGTTATAGCGCCCTTTGTTGAGTAAAGATCTACAGCTGAGTTACCTACCGTACCGAAACCTAAACGCAGTTTTAATTGGTCGATCCATGTCACACTATTTAAGAAAGCCTCCTGGTCAAGGCGCCATGCTATGGCAGCGCTGGGGAAGAAAGCCCATTTATTTCCTTCAGCAAGCTGTGAAGCGCCATCCCAGCGGCCTGATAATGTAAGCAGGTATTTGTTGTTGTAATTGTAGTTCACACGTGCCATATACGATTCGAGCTGACGTTCGGTAAGGCCGGAACTCCAGGCTGACAGCTGGGAACTTGTAAGCGACCCTAAGCTGTACCACAACTGGCTCGGGACTTCTATCCCCTGTCCTGATATACTGGATGTCTCACTGGTCCATTTTGAAGCGGTCTGCAGCAATGTGACCCCAATTGTATGGGCTCCGAATGTATTGTCGTAATAAAGCAGGTTATCGATGGTATAAGAGAAATCCTTTGTATTTGAAACACTTGCATTGGAGGCGCTAAGCTCTCTTACAATTGATTTTGAGTCGTTATAATATCCGTTTCTGTAGAAGCGGAAGTCGGGTCCGAAATTCATACGGTATCTGAGGCCCTTTAAGAGTTTTACTTCTGTAAAGAGGCTGCCAAGAATACGGAGAGTTTCGCGCTGGTTGGTGGAGTATTTCCATTCGTCAATTACGTTCCAAACGCGTGCTTTTCCACCAGGATGGACAATACGGTTTCCATCCTGATCATAAGGAAGAGAATAAGGTTCGATCCTGGCTGCTGCGGCTATAAGGTCGGCTGTTACGTTAGAGCTTCCACCAGTGGCGCTTTGACCGTAATCCTGGTATTGAAACGATCCGTTGATACCTGCTCCGAATGTAATCCAGTCCTTTGGGTTTAGCTCTACATTTGTCCTGAGGGTGTAACGCTGATACTCCTGTCCTTTTGTTGTTCCCTGGTTGTCGAGGTAACCTATCGAACCATAGGCTTTCATTGTTTTTGTGCCTCCGCTCGCGCTGAGGGTATGCTCCTGTGTATAGGCTGGCTGTGTTACCACTCCCAACCAGTCAAATGTTTCAACCCTGGAGGGATCCCAGGTGCTGCCTTCCCAGCCTTTCTGGATATTCTGCCATGCAGTGGGTTCTGCCGTAAAATAATTTATGGTTCCATCGTTGGCAAGAGTAGGCGTGTTACCCGGTAATCTTGAATATAGTCCGGTTTTTGCATCATATGATGCATAATATGCGCCCCAGCGTGAGAATTCCATGAAATCCGCAACATCCATGTAATCAGAACGCCATATCATCTTTTCGTTTGTAAGCGTACCTGAGTAGTTAAGCTGAAATTGTCCGTCTCTGCCGCGTTTTGTTGTTACAAGTACAACACCGTTGGCGCCCCTCGAACCGTAGATGGCGGTTGCTGAAGCGTCCTTGAGTATTTCGATCGACTCTATATCCTGCTCATTCAGCGTTTCAATACCTGAATTCGACAGAATAGGAATACCATCAACAACATAAAGCGGTGAGTTGGAAGCTGTAAGGGAACGAGCGCCGCGGATTGAAATACTTCCCAGTGTACCGGGACGAAGTGAGGTTGTAATATCGACGCCAGCGGCTTTACCCTGGAGAGCCTGGAACACATTGTTCACCGGACGGGCCGTTATTTCTTCGTTTGAAACGGAAACGACAGAACCGGTCACATCACTCTTTTTCTGGGTCCCATAACCGATAACCACAATCTCATCTATCCCGGTATATTCTTCTGCCAGAACAGCATCAACAGAACTCCGGTTCCCGACAGAAACCTGAAGTTTTGTATAGCCAATGAATGAGAACTCCAAAATATCAGAGGCAGGATTTTGAACAATGATGGTATAATTACCATTTATGTCGGTTTGAACTCCGGTTTTGGTACCCAGCACTATTACGTTTGCACCCGGTAAGGCTGCTCCTCCTGAGTCAGTTACTTTTCCGGTAATAGTCCTGGCATTTTGCCCGAATGTCGCTGCCGACAGCACAGACAGCATCATCAGGCAAAAAATGCGGTAAAAGAGAATCTTTTTCATGTTACTTCATAAATTAAAGGGTTAGAGTAATTATTCTGTTATATTATTTTTTGATATAACTGTTTTCATGTCACCGTCTTTCACTAAAGGAATGCCGGGAAGAATATTATTCATAATAAAAACATTTGTACTTTTCCCATCCTTCGAAATGTATCCAGCCTTCCTTTCAGGCTGATAGCAGTTTGTGATCCTTATGTTTCTGCTGTTGGTAAGCTTAATCAGAGGTTCACCGGCAGGCGGATCAAGAACTGTGACCCTGTCCCATGAAATCCCGTCTGAATCCTTTATTTCCAATGCAGGTCCCTCTCCTACTTCCATCTCCATGTCATGAAAACTTATGTCGCCTGAATTCTCGAGAAGAATTCCTTTTTTCGAAAAACTCCGGATATCATTGAAGGAGACCTGCGATACTGTCCTCTCTTCGAGGCCATAGATGGCAGCAGGTCTTTGTGCATCCCTGATATTTAAATTTGAAAGTTGGATGTTACGCACGGCCGGGGTCCTTTCCGATAAAGGCTCGGGATCGGAAGGCTGATAGCGTAATGTAATAAGGACGCCTTCATTTACAATATTATACATATTAATATTTGAAACCCTGACATCTTCAACCAGACCTCCCCTTCCTCTCATCGTTTTAATCCTGATCCCGATGTCGGTGCCCTCGAAAACGCAATTTGAAATGGAAATTCTTTTTACGTTGCCGCTCATTTCGCTTCCGATGACAACGCCGCCATGTCCTTCAAGCATTGTGCAGTTAGTAATAGTAATGTTTTCAGTCGGTCCGCCTGCTTCCCTCCCGTCTTCATCACGGCCCGACTTGATAACAATACAGTCGTCGCCAACTGTAATGTGGCAGTTTGAAATATGCACATTTCTGCATGACGATGGATCTATCCCGTCTGTATTTGGTGAGTTTCCCGGATTCCTGATGGTTATGCCTGTAATTGTTATGTTATCTGAAAATGCAGGCATTATTGTCCAGAACGGAGGATTGGAAAAGCTGACACCTTCGATAAGAATATCGCTGCACTCATAAGTGGTTATCATAGGGGGCCGGAGGAAGTTGTTTTTTCCCCTTATATATGCGTTTCGTGCAAGAAGAGCAGCATTTTCACCCTTAAAGATATCCTGCCATTTTGTATCGACAGCCTGGCCCGAATTTACTTTCCTCATGAAATCCCACCATTTTGCCCCCTGTCCTTCCAGATGACCGTCACCCTTTATACTTATGTTATGGCAACGGCAGGCATAAATCTGCGACCTGAAATTCATAACCCTTACATCTTCCCATCTCGATGGCGCCATTGGCAGATAATCATCAAAATCATCTGAAAATCTGAGTACAGCCCCTGCATCAAGGTAAAGTGTAATATTGCTTTTCATTTCTATTGACCCTGTCAGAAATGTACCGGCAGGAAAATAAAGTGTCCCTCCTCCCCCTGATGACAGGCTGTCGATCAGGTGGTTAATGATATAAGTACATTTCACTTTTCCTGATGGATCAGCATTATGGGCGATAACATTTGTCCAAACCCCTTCCTGAGAAATTATCTTTAATGAAAATAGAAAGGCAAGGAGAAGTACTATGGTTCTTTTCATAAAATTCCTTTATTGATCAGATTTCTCAGGCTAATTTAACATTTATTAACAGGCTTTATAGGGTACAAATCATCTGTTTTGGGATGAAGAATTGACTGAAATGAGCGAGTTTGTATTAAATTTGGATATACCTAATCGTCAGAATGAAACTCAAGCTAAGGATCATACTGCTGACAATGTTCCTTGCCTTTGCAAAAACGGCCGGCAGCCAGGATATCTTCAGGTTTGATCATATCGGATCGGAAGAAGGCCTGTCGCAGAATACCGCCTTCAGCATACTTTTCGACAGCAGGGGATTCATGTGGATTGGTACAATGAACGGGCTCAACAGGTACGACGGCTATGAATTCAGGATTTTCAGAAGCAGCCAGACCGGACCCGGAAGTTTTACAAACAACAGGGTCATAAATTTATGGGAAGACTCAATGGGTTTCATATGGCTTGAGACTTACGACGGCTACTACCATTTTTTCAATCCTGTCACTGAAATATTCCATTCCATCCCTCCTTACGAAGGTCCTGATGTACAAAATGGAGCAATGAAGATCTTTCTTCAGTATTCAGATGAAATTATCTTTCTGGGATCATCTGAATCCGGACTTTATGTGCTGAGATATGATGGATCGAAGAAAACCTACGACATAAAAAGGCTTGCTGCAAATGAGGATGAAGGAACAGGGAGCAGGGTGAGATTCATTCACAGGGACTCATCAGGAAACTTATGGGCAGGTACCCGGAAAGGCGTTTGGTTTATATCCGTAGAATCTGTAAACAACGGCGAATACACCATAACCCCGAAGTACAGTGATGTTTCATTTACCTCTGTCTGTGAAACTACCGATGAAATATGGTTCGGCTCGGAAGGAAAAGGAATATTTACATTCAATAAAGTCACTGCCGAAACAGGAAATCTTAATGCAGAAGGGAATCCAGAACTCAAAAGCAACTTCATAACTCAGCTTTACCACACCCGGAACGGAATAATACTTGCAGGATTCAGGGATAAAGGACTGATGTATACAAAAGTTGGTGGCGGTGTATGGAAGGATCTGCAATTTCATTCCGGAAATATTGACAGGATATATGAGGATAAATTTGATCAGTTGTGGCTGACAGCAGCTGAGTTTGGTGTAACAAGATTTAATCTCAGGGATCTGTCCTCCTTATTCTATAATCTTACGCCCGACGAGATAAAACCTCTTACTGATCTGGAGAGGCCACATTTCTATGAAGACACCCATGGCAACCTATGGCTTGGCCTTCATGGCAATGGTCTGGGTATTTATGACAGAATTAAGGATACTTTCAGGTTTTACCGCAACGATCCCGGAGATCCCAACACAATATCGTCAAATTTCGTTCACTGTATCACCGAGGATAAATCAGGCCAGTTATGGGTTGGTACCGGCCAGGTTCTCGGAGGTATTGTAAAGGTTATACCGGTAAACAGGGCTTTCAATCATTATCAGCCTGAGAAGCACCCTTCAGACCTTCTTGACAATGTTTCAAGAGCTGTACTGGAGGATCGTAACAGGTATCTGTGGGTGGCAACAAAGTCAGGGAAAATCCATCTTTTCGATAGCACCATGACTCAAAAAAGAGTATTCTATTCTTTGCCAGGTTTAGCCCATGAGTCGATGAGGAACATAACATACACCCTTTTCAACGATTCGAGGGGCTATTTATGGGTGGGTTCTAAAGGTTACGGACTCAGCGTTTCAACGATGCCTTTAATGGATTATTCTTTAGATTACAACAACCTGAAATTCAGAAGATATGCAAGCACACCTGGCGACAGGTCAAGTCTGGGTAACAACAATATTTATTCTATTTGTGAGGATCTGAGCGGAGGGATCTGGATAGGGACATATGGCAACGGACTGAGCCTTGCACGCCGTAACGAGAACAATACGATAAGCTTCGTGAGGATCAACCACGAAAACAGCAACCTTTCGGGCAACCAGATACGACACCTTCTTGTTGACTCATCGGGAAATCTCTGGATAGCCACTACCTTCGGCCTTAACCTGCTTGAGCGGAAGGACCTTGAGGCAGGAAATTACAATTTCAGAATTTTCCTCAAAGATCCGTCTGATGAAAAAAGCCTAATATACAATGATGTGATCCATATATTCGAAGATTCGGAGAAAAGGATCTGGCTGGGAACGTTCGGAGGAGGAATTGAGCTTCTGCTTAACTATGGAAAAGACAGCGCGGAATTCATACATTACGGAATTGATTACCCGGCCGGCTCCGGAATAGTTTATGGCATCCTCGAAGATAATTCAGGCAATATCTGGTACAGTACCGAAAACGGTCTGGCTCGCCTCGATCCCGTTTCTGGTAACTGTGAAATATTTAACAATTATAATGGCCTGGGATTCAATAGTTTTTCGGAAAACACCTGCTGCAGGACAATCGACGGGAGGCTTATCTTCGGAGGAAATGAGGGAATTGAAATCATTGATGCAGCTTTGCTCGGAAATGAAAATAAGACTACAAGGATCGAGCTTACGAAATTCCTGCTGTTCAACAAGGAGGTATCGACAGGACAGCAAAACTCTCCACTCTCAAAAAGTATATCTTTCCTTGATGAGCTTACATTGAAACATTTTCAGTCAAGCTTCAGCATTGACTTTTCTGCTCTCGATTATCTTGATCCCCAGCAGGCCCAGTACACATACAGGCTCGATAATTTTGAAACCAGCTGGAACAATATAGGTTATCAGCACCGGGCAACCTATACAAATCTTTCGCCCGGCCGATACATTTTCAGGGTAAGGGCTTCACTCAACGAAGGTAAAACATCATCACCCGAGCGGATACTAAAGATCAGGATCATGCATCCATGGTGGAAAACCCTTCCTGCATATATCGTTTACGCGGTGCTGGCCGGACTTATTGCCTGGATGATTTTCAAAATGGTTTCAAGGATAAACAGGTATAAAAATGAACTCGCAATTGAGAAGAAAGTAAATGAACTAAAGCTTCAGTTTTATACAAACATCTCCCATGAGATCAGGACTCCTTTAACGATGATTATAGGTCCGCTCGAGGATATGATAGCCGATAAAGCCTTCACTCATGGCAGAAAGCTGCAAATGGGAATAATGCTGAAAAATGCCCGAAGGATGCTCAACCTGACAAACCAGCTCCTGGATTTCCGCAAGATACAGAATAACAAGATGATCCTGAAAGTAAGGGAAATAGATATTGTCAGTTTTACAAAGGACATTTTCAGCAGCTTCGGACCTCTGGCAAGGCATAAGGGAATAACCTGTTCCTTTATTTCAGATAAGGATAGTATTACTATCTGGGCCGATCCGAACAAGCTCGATATAATCATTTATAACATAATTTCGAACGCTCTTAAATTCACAGGTACAGGCAGGAATGTTACGATAAAGATAAATGATTCATATAAAAACAGTTACGCTGACATCTCGGTAACCGACGAAGGACCAGGTATTCCCCAGAAAAACCTGTCGGATATTTTTACCCGGTATACGATTTTAAGCAACCAGGATCTGGCCGGAACAGGGATAGGATTGTCGTTGTCGTATGAACTGGCCCGTCTCCATCGTGGCGATCTTCTTATCGAATCTGTTGAAGGGAAAGGCAGCACCTTCACCATCAGGATGCTTAGGGGGAAGGAACATCTTTTAAATGCTCAGGGTATCGTCTTTGATGAACAGCACGGGGAGCCTGAACGACACCTCCATTCCGGGGAATCTCACGAAACATTCACGGAAGAGGGGCAGATGCATTCTGCTGATCCTACCGGAAGGAGTCTGATGCTCGTTGTTGAAGACAATAATGAGATCCTCGACTATATCTGCCAGTCGCTTAAATCACATTTCAGCACCATTAGCGCCAGAAATGGCGAAGAAGGCCTTCATCTGGCCAGAACAATGAATCCTGATATTATAATTACAGACATCAGGATGCCGGGTATCGACGGTATGGAAATGACAAAAAGGCTTAAGGATGATTTCCTGACAAGCCATATTCCAGTCATAATGCTTACTGCAAAAGGTGAGGTCAGGGACCAGATCGAAGGCATCGAAACCGGAGCTGAGGCATATATTACGAAACCCTTTAACATGGAATACCTCAAGAGCGTGGCTGTAAACCTTCTTAGCCAGAGGGCAAAGGTTCTCGCTCACTTATTCAATAACACATCCAATGGTAACGGTTCGCTTAAGATAAACTCAAAAGACACGGAATTCCTTAACACAATTATAAAATGCGTTGAGGAGAAATGTCCCGGAGAGCTGTCGATAGATATTCTGGCAGAGAAATGCAATGTGAGCCGGACTGTATTATACAACAAGATAAAAGGATTGACAGGATCGAGTCCGGTAGAGTTCATAAGGAGACTTAAAATGGATATCGCCTTGAAGCTTCTCGAAAACGGGTATAATGTATCTGAAGCAGCTTACAAAACAGGTTTTTCGGATGTAAAGTATTTCAGCAGGTTATTCAAGTTGCAGTTTGGATATTCGCCAAGCAGGCATAAATCAGACAGATAAGAAGGGAAAATAAAAATATACAGACAGGTTTGCATAAAAGAGAATTGTATTATTTTTATTCGCTTAATTCTCATAGCAACAATTATTTCTAACATAATTATTAAGAAAAACATGAAAAAATCACAATCAAGGAGAGATTTCCTCAGAGTATCAGCTGCCGGCGCACTTGGAGCACTGGTATTATCACAGTCAGGATGCGGAAACAGTTCAAATAAGGCAAAACAGGCTGCCGCACCCGAACCTGTTGATCCAAAATCGTTCGGACTCGGACTTCAGCTTTATACAATCAGGGATGCCATGGCAACTGATGTGCCAGGATCACTTAAGAAAGTATCCGATCTCGGTTATAAATATGTTGAACTTGCTGATTATACCGAAGGAAAATTCTATGGCTTTGCCCCTGCTGAATTCAAAAAAATGGTAAATGACCTCGGAATGGAGATCTTAAGCAGCCACACACAGGTTGAAGGAGCAGGTGTCACACTCGAAAGCGCCAAGAAGATGGCTGAAGATCATGCCCTAATCGGAGCAAAATACTGTATCCAGCCATGGGTGGTTGAGGAAATGAGAACAACACTTGCCAGCTATCAGAGAATGGCTGCCAACTGGAACCAGATCGGTAAAATAATGAAAGATGCAGGTCTGCAATTCGGTTACCATAACCATAACTTCGAGTTCGCAACTGTTGAAGGCAAAGTACCATATTTTGATATCATGATGGCTGATCTCGACAAGGATCTTGTTATAATGGAACTCGACATGTTCTGGACTACCAAAGCCGGGCATAATCCTGTTGATCTTTTCAATAAATATCCGGGAAGGTTCCCTCTGTACCACCTGAAGGATGCCTATACAAACCAGCCTCCGTTCTTCGATGTTATCAAGGATGATATTGCACCTGTTGGTGAGGGAGTCATTAATTTCAAGGAGATTATTGCCGCTAAGGACGTAGCCGGAATGAAATATATGATCGTTGAACAGGACCAGAGCCGCGATGGCGATATGTTCGTCGATATTCAGAAAAGCATTACGAACCTTACAACAAAAATCCTGGTTTAATTATCCGGCATGAAAGGATAAAAAGGATTCCTTATAAATTTCTATTTTAACCGCAAAGAACGCAAAGTTTAAGCAAAGCGGGCGAAGATAATCTTTAGAGATTTATTGTTTCGCGACCTCTGAGTGAAGACTTAATATCTTTGCGGTTAAATTTTTCTACTGCAAAAGCTCTTTTCTTATTCAAGTGTCTTGAAACCAACTACTATCTGGGCCTGAGTCTGGGTGAGATCGAAGACAATCATCTCATTTGTGCCTTTCCTCAGGAATGTAGCCGGACAATAGAGTCGCTTCTGCGGCCCGATATTCCAGAAGCGCCCGAGATTATGACCATTCACCCAGGCAATTCCTTTCCTGAAGTTTGACAAATCGAGATAAGTATCCCCGGGTGTCGAAAGGAAAAAGCTACCCTTGAAAAATATACCCTCCTTACCAGGATTTCTGTTCGACGACCTCAGGTTGTAAATATATTTATCATCCATCGGGAGATTGTAAACCTTCCAGTTCATAAGCGTCATCCCGTTAAGGGTAACCCTGTCGGTAATACCTTTTCTGTCGATAAGATACTGTGCAAAGTTTATCCTGCCCATCCCTTCAACAAGGATCTCGAGTACGGGTTTTTCTGCTTTACTTTCCGGTATATCTATTGAATTAATTCCTTCCCTGCGATCGAGATATCCAATATATTTTCCATTGAGGAAAACAGTTGCATAATCGTGAAGGTCGGTTACAGTAAGTTTCCCGTTTTTATGCCCTACAAGTTCTGTTTTATACAGAATAAAACCATAATCCTGATTATATGCTTCGAAGGGCTTTGGCTGAACCGAGCTTACAGGTTCCGGCAGATTATCCCATATTGGTGTGAAGGGAGTCAGACCAATTGAAGGAATTTCAAATGAAGGAATCGGTTCAGGAACCGGCGGCAGCTTTTTCCCCCTGGGCAGATATGATCCCAGAAGCTTCCGGATAGCCATGTACTTTGGCGTAGGCTGGCCCTGTTCCGTTATCGGGGCATCATAATCGTAACTTGTAACGTCAGGCTCATAGCCCTTCCCGCCTGAATTTGCGCCGGCTGTAAATCCGAAATTGGTTCCGCCATGAACTACATACAGGTTGAACGACTTTTTATTATCCATAAGGAACCTGAGCTCTTTAAGAAGATCAGCGGTATCGGGTTTTACCCACTTCTCGCCCCAGTGTGTAAGCCAGCCCGGATAAGTTTCGCTGCTGAAGACCGGGACACCCGGATTTATTTTTGCGGCAAGTTCAAAATGCTCCGGACGGCTTCCTGAGTCAAGTCCCACAGCACATCCAGGAAGAGAGCCTGCTTCAAGCATATATGTTGTCGGTCCGTCGCCTGTGAAAAACGGCACATCGATCCCGTTCTCCATCCAGACTTCCTTAAGTCTTGCCAGATAATTCCTGTCATTGCCATAGCTTCCGTATTCATTTTCTATCTGAAGCATCAGCACAGGGCCTCCGTTTGTGACAAGATATGGTTTTATCTCGGCTGCAAGCTTCGACATATATCTTTCAGCTGCTGCCATATATCGTGGATCCATGCATCTAAGCTTTATATCGGGAATTCTCAGAAGGTAGGGAGGAATACCTCCAAGTTCCCATTCAGCGCATACATAAGGACCAGGCCTTACGATCAGCCATAACTCCTCCTCCTGAACAATTTTAAAGAATTCTCCAAGGTTATGATTATCTGTGGTAAAATCAAAAACCCCCTCCTGCTGCTCATGGAAATTCCAGAAAATATATACGCTTATTGTATTACATCCCATAGCTTTTGCCATCTGTATCCTGTTGCGCCAGTATTCGGCTGGTATCCGGGCCGGGTGCATCTCACCGCTGATGATCTGAAACGGGTTGCCGTCGAGAAGGAATTCAGTAGTCCCGAGTGTAAATGTATGCTTTGGTTTCTGTTTCTGGGAGAAGCCTGCACCTGTTAACAGAATAACAGATAAAACAGTCAAAATGAGCTTTTTACGCATATATATGAGTTTAGGTTTCCTATTTTGCAAGTATCACGGCTCTGCGGCCCGAATAATACGAAGTTCTGACGCTCAAGATATACATTCCGGCCGGTAATCCCAAACCCGAAAGATCAATAAGTCCGGGATTTCCAATTAACTTATGCTCAAGGATTTTCCCGGCAGAAGAATAAATTGTAACCTCCATGACCTCATCAGCATCATCTGTCATAAGCTGAACGGTAATGAGGCCCTGTGTGGGATTTGGATACACAATGAGAGAACCGTCAAACGCCGGATCAATGATCCCGCTTCCATCAATATTATCTGCAAAGGGATTGCCGTCTTTTTTCACTGATGGCGTCCAGTACGAATAATCAGCCGGATTTCCTGAAGGATTGACCTCGGCCGAGGATAGTGAAAATCCATCTCCGTCAGCTTCCGAAGGCCATGGCAGATCATCACTGTAGGAAAAATCGATTATTGCATCGCCATCCGTATCTTTTACAAGTATTCTCTCCCCGGAGTTCGAAAAATTACCCCTGAAATTACCCGAAGCCGCCATCCCGTAATAGTTATAGAATTTTGATGGTTTTGATGCAACAACATAAAACTGGCGCGGGGGAAGCAGGAGGCCGGAAGGGAAGACATAATTCACAGCTGAATCTATAGCAAGTCCTGAAAGATTTACGGCGTTTTTGCCTGTGTTCTTGAATTCAATGAATTCAAGGTCCTGCCCCGGAACTGTATCGGAACCTGAAATAAGATCCGGCGGATGATAATTGAGTTCGGTTACTTTAAGTCCGGCATAATCCTCATTTGAATTCAGAAAGCTTACATGTCTCAGGGCGCTCCATTTGCCGTCTGAGAGTATCCTTGCATTTATTACGGCCGATCCGTTAAGATTAAGTATAACGTCATTCAGTGAGAAAGATACGCCGGCATTAACCCCGCCTCCAGGCCTTCGCGGGTCAGTTCCGTTTAGGGTATAATAAATGGTTCCGGCTCCCGAACGATTCTCAATCTTTGCGGTATAAGCCGATGCAACCGTCACTTCCTGTTCTGTCACAACAGTCTCACCTGCTTTTATTACCGGGGCATCGACTTCCGGAAACAGTCCTGCCCTCTTCAGCTGGTTTATGACAACAGCCGTCCTTCCAGGTATGAAATTATTCCTTATCTTCCTTATTTCTGGCATCCAGGTATTGTCCTTGGTATAAGGTTCTCCGGTGCGACCGGCATCTCCCCATCTTGCCGACTCGGCAACAACGGCAGGATCTGCTTCAGTTATCCTTTTGTCAAGCCTTTCAAGCGCCTTTCCCGGGGAAAATACTCCTCCTTCGGTAAGATGCCTCCAGGCCCGGTCAGCAAATCTCACCCTGTATTCGGGATTGGCTGAAAGCTTAAAATGAAGCCATTGCGGATGGAATCTTGTAAGATCGCTCACTTCCATTTTCATATCACCACTCTGTGTTCCTATATTTACCCTGTCTTCATTTAATCCGATTCCGGGATTATGAGGTTCATCAAACATGGCATGCTCAGCATCATGCGCATAAAATGTGAACCCTTTTGAATTGTCATTCCTGTCATCGATGGCATAGAAATTATTTGCTTTCTTGTTCTGCATGAACGAAGCGGTGGGACTGTCGAAATTTCCTGTATAAAAGATAACCATCATGAAATCAATCAGGTTATCAATATCAACCATTATCTTCCCTCCCTTAACCGGTCGTCCGTATTGATCCTTTCCTTCGACCCTGAAATAATCTGCATCCGATTCAAAACCCTTTTTGCACAGGTTCCATAATTCATCCCACGAGGCCATCGATCCGTCGGTGGCTTCGACGGTATAACCTGTCTCCGTATTTACCTTTATCACATCATAATCCTCCTCCTCTCCTCCGAAATAAGTTGAGGCATATCTTGCCTCAGGTCTTTCCTGAGTCTGATACAGTCCCCAGTACATTCCGTTAAGATAAAGGTGATAATATCTGCTTCGCGTATAAGGCTGCCCCATGTCGCGCTGGGAGTCACGCGAAAAAACCTCCCTGACTATCGAATTATATCTCGAGCCGATGCTCCATGCATAGTTCTGATCAGTTCTGAGGTCTATTTTATCAAATTCACCGGCGCCTTCCTCCCCGAAAAGAGGGAACCTCAGTTTGTCATTCCCGTATTTTTCCCTGAAAAAGAGCCTGAAGGCATGTTTCGGGAAGCCGTCACCCCTGCTGGCACCTCCACGGATGCGGAGTCCGGCATTGACATTGAAGCCTTGTGAACCATCAGGAGAAATCAGTTCGACGCTGCACTCCCTCTCCCATCCCAGTCCGTGCCCTTTAGCGTTTACATAAATCCCCGACGCCGGATCAAAAAGATTCTTAAGGTCAGTAACAACAGATATTGAAGGGATGCCTAGCAATGAGCTCACTATTTGTCCTGAATATACCGGACTATTCACAATATCCGCATCCATATCATTATCAATGACCTGGCCGTTTACGTTGTTATCCGGCCATCCTCCTCCGGGGAATGTCTGAGTTTTAACATTCTCCGGAAAAACAAAGGTCCGGGTAACCGGGATCGAAGGTTTGAATCCTTCCCTGAAAAGGGAGGCCCTTACAATTACCGCCGGGGTAACAGGCCTTGAATCTCTGCTTTCCGGATCTATATTTATATCTACAGGATTTGATGCAATAATAGCGGTTGCAGAATTCCTGGGATTGCTTCCGTCGAGCGTATAAATTATCTGAAGAGCCGGATCGCGGGAGCTGACGGTAAGACTGAAGGGATCTTCAAAAAAACCTGATCCTGAAGAGAATTCAGGTCCGGTTGAATCAGCAAGCTCAGGCAGGCTAAGCTCGGCATGTATCTCCATGTCGAAATAAAAATCTGAGCTTGAGCTACTTACATTAAAGATCTGAACCGCGATATAATTAGTACCCTCCCTGAGGCTGAGCAATGAAGCGCTTACAGGGAAGCTGGCTCCTGTACCCGATTCATGATTTGCCGGCGCCACACTGTTATAAGCAGGGTTAGCCGGCGCATTTACTGAAAGAGCCTTATTCCCGTTTACCCATAAAATGAATCCGTCGTCATAGTCCGCTACGACAGTCATTTCCCTGATTAGATCCTTACCTGAACATTCGAAAGCTGATCTCAGAAATACCGATGTGTAAGCTCCCTGCATATCCGGCAGTTCGGTACCTCCGGCGCCATCGCCATATCTGAAGGGGGCCGGTCCCTTCTGCCATGAAGAATAATCAAAATCAGCTCCGGTCCATGACGATGTGAGGGAGGCTGCATCCTTTCCCTTGAGGTAATAATATTCCGAATGATAGCTGAAATCTATCTGCCCCGAAACGGAAAAGGGAAACCAGGATATAAAAAATAGAATACCACACCGGATATGTTTATTAAGAAATCGCATAAGAATATTTAAGTTATATCAGACCGTAATTATATTGCCTGGAACCCGTGAAGCTTCCTGTAATAGCCTTCATCCTTTTTCATCAGCTCTTCATGTGTACCTGTTTCAGTGATCCTCCCTTCATCCAAAACAACTATAAGGTCGGCATGCTGAATTGTGGAAAGACGGTGTGCAATTACAATGGATGTCCTGTTCTTCATAAGCTTCACTATGGCATCCTGAACAAGCCTTTCCGATTCGGTATCAAGGGCCGAAGTAGCCTCGTCAAGTATAAGTATTGGCGGGTTCGCCATAATAGCCCTTGCAATGCTGATCCTCTGCCGCTGACCGCCGCTTAGTTTGCTCCCTCCCTCTCCAACCATGTTCTCATATCCGTTTTCTGTTTCTGTTATGAACTCGTGTGCATTGGCTATCATGGCTGCATTTCTGACCTCGTCATTATCAGGCGAATCGACGCCAAAAGCTATGTTCCCGGCAAATGTTGTATTAAACAGTATCGATTGCTGGCTCACAATACCCATCAGACTTCTGAGGTCCTTTAACTTTAGATCGCGGATATCCTTACCATCGATCAGTATCTCACCCGAATCGACATCCATAAAGCGCGGGAGAAGATCGGCAAGTGTCGACTTACCAGCGCCCGAACGTCCGACAATTGCCACAGTCTGACCTTTAAATATCTTCAGGTTTATATCCCGGAGGACGGGTTCGCTGTTATAAGCATACCACACTCCTTTGAACTCGATCGACTCCCTAAATTCACCCACCGGAACAGCGTTCTTCTTTTCGGATATTTTCTCCTCTGCCTCGAGTATCTGATCTATCCTGTCGATCGAAGCCATTCCTTTCTGGATGTTGAACCATGCTGTTGTAATGTTTTTTGCAGGAGGAATGATCTGAGAAAAGATAGCGACGAATGCGATAAGCCTTTCCACTCCCATAGTACCAATTCCTCTCAGGGCAAGCGAACTTCCGAAATAAAGAACTACCATCAGGACTATCGTTGAAAGGAACTCGCTGAGCGGTGAGGCAAGATATGCTTTCCTTGTTACCCGTTTGAAGACTTTTGCGTACTTTTCATTTGTTACGCCAAACTGAGCCTGCATTTTTGTCTCGGCATTGAATCCCTTAACTATCCTCAATCCCGAAAGAGTCTCCTCAACCACCGAAAGCAAACGTCCCAGCTCCTGCTGCCCCTGGAATGATGCAGACTTAAGCGTTTTACTCGATTTCCCGATCAGCCAGCCGCTGACAGGCAGGAGAAGAAGTGCAAATAACATCAGCTGGTAGCTTGTTGCAAAGAGGTAAATCAGGAAGACAAGTATATAAAGGGGATCCCTGAACAACATTGTGAGCGACGCCATTACAGATATCTCTATCTCCTGAACGTCGTTTGAAATACGCGTCATAACATCTCCTTTCCGGGCGTCTGAAAAATAAGAAAGGGGAAGCCTGAGTATCTTGTCATACATAAGCCTTCTCAGATCCCTTACAGTACATGAACGTATATAGGCCATACTGTTATTTGCAAGGAAGACGAACCCGTTTTTCAGAAGACTGGCGATAACCACAACAAGACATACAAGAAGAAGAGCATTTAACTCGCCATATTTCTCGATAAAAACATAGAAATTGTAATTGACGGCTGAATTCAGATATTCCATACTGAAACGGAATGCACCCGGAGGTGGCAGCTGTTCAACCCTGTTGAAAAGTATCCTGAGGAATGGTATTAGCAGTGTATATGAAATAAGTGCAAAAACTGCACTCAGCACATTGTAAAAGATATTTCTGAATGCCGACCATTTGTACGGGGCAATATATTTAAGGAGGATCCTGGCTTTGTTCATAAGGGCTGTCTTACATTAAAAACCTGTAAAATTAAAAGGGGTTACCGCTTTTAATTCCGATTTCAGCGAATCGCTTACATCGAGGTTATCAATAAACGAAACAATCGATTCTTTTGTTATCTTCTGGTTGGTACGGGTAAGTTCGAGCAAAGCTTCATATGGTTTATGAAATCCTTCGCGCCTCAATATTGTCTGAAGGGCTTCAGCAACGACGGCCCAATTGTTATCAAGGTCGGCATTTATTTTTTCCCCATTAACTATCAATTTATTAAGACCTTTAAGGATTGAATTGAATGCAATTATTGTGTGACCAACAGGAACTCCGATATTCCTCAGCACCGTCGAATCGGTAAGGTCGCGCTGAAGCCTCGATATTGGCAGTTTTAAAGAAAGGTGCTCAAAAATCGCATTTGCATACCCAAGATTCCCTTCACCGTTCTCAAAATCTATTGGATTGACCTTATGAGGCATTGCAGAGGAGCCTATCTCTCCTTTTCTGATCTTCTGCCTGAAATAATCGAGAGATATGTAATGCCATAAATCCCTCGACATATCCGTAAGGATAACATTGATCCTGCGCATGTTATCAAACAATGCCGCAAGGTTGTCATAATGTTCGATCTGTGTCGTCGGAAATGATCGCTGCAAACCAAGCGTTTCATTTACAAAATTATCGGCAAACGACATCCAGTCGATATCCGGGAATGCCACTCTGTGTGCATTCATATTACCCGTGGCTCCTCCGAATTTGGCGGAAAAAGGGATCTGTCCGAAATATTTTGTCTGTTCATCCAGACGTGCAACGAATACCGAAATCTCCTTGCCGAGCCTTGTAGGGGATGCCGGCTGGCCATGTGTCCTCGCCAGCATGGGAATGTCTTTCCACTCCTCGGCATACGAGGCCAGCGTCTCCCTTAATTCGAGCATCAGGGGGAAATAAACATCGGTAAGCGCATCCTTTAGCGACAGTGGAACAGCCGTATTGTTAATATCCTGTGATGTAAGGCCAAAATGAACAAATTCAGACCATTTACCCCAACCCGACTGGAAGAACTTTTCTTTAAGGTAATATTCAACAGCCTTTACATCATGATTTGTTATCTTCTCCGTTTCCTTTATCTTCTCGGCATCCCTCACGCCGAAATCCTCATAAAATCCCCTGAGTGTTGTAAAGTTCTCCTTCCTGAAATCAGCAAGCTGGGGAAGCGGGATCTCACAAAGAGCTATAAAATATTCTATTTCCACCATCAGCCTGTACTTTATCAGACCGTACTCGGAAAAATATCTGTCAAGCTCTTCGGTCTTCTGCCTGTACCGTCCATCGAGAGGTGAAATTGCTGTAAGATTATTTAGTTCCATTGTTACCCGTTTGGCTTTTCAATTGTTACTACATTTGCACACAAATGTACTATTTTAGCTCCACTAAAAAGCAAGAGATGGATAAAATCAGAATATCGGCAGTAAGGTATGCAAATACTTATCCGTTCATTTACGGCCTTATGGAATGCGGATTTGATAAAATAGCTGAACTTACAACAGACCATCCAGCCGATTGTGCTGAAAAGATAATTACAGGGAAAGCCGACATAGGACTTATACCTGTCGGAGCCATACCCTTCGTGAAGGAACCTTTCATCATAGGCGATTATTGTATCGGTGCTGACGGAAAGGTAAGAACAGTCCAGATGATGGGGAATTCCGGCCTTGATAATATTGAAAAGGTCTATCTCGATTTCAGGTCAAGAACTTCCGTAAGACTCGTTAAAGTGCTTTCTGAACGTTACTGGAACAGGAAATTCATATGGAACGAAACTTCTGAAGGATTCGACTTTGCCTCAATAAAGGATAACGAGGCTGTTGTCCTGATAGGCGATCAGTGTTTCGAACTTGAGAACAATTACAATTACAAATGGGATCTTGCCGAAGAATGGAAAAAGTTTACAGGTCTTCCCTTTGTTTTTGCCTGCTGGGTATCAAACAAAGCCCTCCCCGCTGCCTTTCTGGACGACTTCAATAATGCACTTGCGCTGGGAGTAAACAACATAGATCTTGTCACGGAAAAATTCAGCAACACCGGGTCAATAACGGGCGAAACCCTTAACAGATATCTTAAGGAGAATATCGATTTTGCCCTAAACCCGGATAAAAGAAAGGCAATGGACCTGTTTTTTAAATTCCTGAAAGAGACATGAGTTGTTCTGAGCGTATAATTTGAATTTGTAACTTATCTCTTTACAAGTTTGTTTTTTATAATTAACTTTGTAGATATATGCTTAACAAAATATGGAGATACTAACTAAATAGAGGAATCATGGCAAAAACGATCACGTTCAATGAACTTCGGAAAATCAAAGACAAACTACCCTCCGGTAGTATGAGGAAGATCGCCGAAAGGCTTGATCTGCATGAAGAAACTGTCAGAAACTACTTCGGAGGAACAAATTTTGAAAAGGGACAGTGTGTTGGAATTCATTTTGAACAGGGTCCGGGAGGCGGAATAGTGACTTTTGACGATACAACAATTCTCGATCTTGCCGAAAGCATGATAAAGGAATGAACAATATTCTGAGAAGCCTGTTCTTAAGCAAAAGGCTTTGTCTTTTGCTTTTTTTGTTTCATCCCAGATGAGCGGGGAAGATATAATAACAGCTGCTGAAATCAGATACAAACCCCTTCTTGAGGATTTCTTCATTAAGAAATGGGGTTCCACTATACTGTATTCGCACGATATTGATCACCACAGAAGGGTATGGAAATATGCAAGGGAACTGCTTCTGATAACCGTTCCCGATGATCTTCCTCCTGAAAAGCTTCTTATGGCATCATACCTTCACGATCTTGGAATGGCAACCGACAGAAGCGAAAGACATGGCCCGGCGGGCATGGAATTATGCAAAGCGTTTCTTGCCGGAAACAACATGGATATCGCCATTTATTCTGATGTCATGGAGGCAATTGAAAATCACGACGACAAGGAATATAAAAACCTGGCTTCAGACAAATCTTCCCTTCTTAAGATCCTGTCGGCCGCCGACGACCTCGACGCTTTCGGCTTTATCGGTGTGTACAGGTATATCGAGATCTATCTGGCAAGAGGCATTACCCCCATAATGATCAGCAGTGAAATAACCAGGAACGCTGCATTGCGATTCGCGAATTTCGAATCATGTTTCGGGGACTATCCTTCACTTATCGAAATGCATAAATCAAGATATCTCATTCTGAACGGTTTAATGACCCATAATACCGGTGAGTCAGATATAACCTTTATTAACAATAACACCAGGAACACCGCCGGGAGCCTGATTCGGCTTGTCGACGACATGGTCAGGTACAAAGTGCCTCCCTCTGAAATAAATACATTGGCCGCCAGATATCCCGGCAATATGATCGTATCTGATTTTATCGAAGGAATTTTAAAGGAACTAAGTGAAATATGACAGAAACAAATTATAATATCCCGAACAAAAAAGGTGTGGAGATAGCTGTCAAAAAGATCTACCGGACACTCTTCCCTTTCAATACCAATCTTACAAACCCTGCAATTGATACTGAAGAGAGTTCCGTCAGATATCAGACCGAACTTATTTTCAATGGTCTCACAGACGACAGCAAGGAGACTGCGGCAAAGGTGTTCGAACGACTCCCGGAGATAAAGGGAGTGCTGCTTAAGGATGCAGCTTTCATTCTGGAATCTGATCCGGCGGCAAAGAGCCTTGCAGAAGTAATTGCCGTTTACCCTGGATTCTTCGCCATTTATTGCTACAGGCTTGCACATTTCATAAACCAGCTTTCAGTCCCGCTTCTGCCACGGATGATAACCGAATACGCACATAAGATAACGGGGATAGACATCCATCCGGGAGCTGTTATAGGTTCTCCCTTTTCTATAGATCACGGTACGGGGATCGTTATCGGCGAAACAACTGAAATCGGAAATTATGTAAAGCTCTATCAGGGTGTTACTCTCGGGGCACTGAGCGTCGACAAAAGCAGGGCCTCAAGCAAAAGACATCCAACGATTTGCGATAATGTCATTTTGTATGCAGGTTCAACAATCCTTGGAGGTGAGACTGTAGTCGGGAAAAACTGCATAATAGGAGGAAATGTATGGCTCACTGAAAGCGTGGCTCCGGATAGTGTTGTTTATCACAAAAGTGAGATAATTGTAAGGGGTCAGAACAAATCGCAGGAGCCAATCAACTTTGTGATTTGAGAAACTCAGAATAAATTTATAATGAAAGCAGAATCAATTCTCGGTCTTATTGGCAACACCCCTCATTTAAGGCTCAGCAGGCTTTTCGGGAATGATATATCGGTATGGATCAAACTTGAAAGGAACAATCCGGGCGGAAGCATTAAGGACCGTATTGCACTTGCAATGGTGGAAGATGCGGAAAAAAGGGGATTACTGAAACCCGGAAGCATAATCATCGAACCCACATCGGGGAATACCGGGATCGGACTGGCCATGGTAGCAGCATTGAAGGGATACAGGATTATTCTTGTAATGCCCGAATCGATGTCGGTCGAGAGAAGAAAGATTATGGCTGCCTACGGAGCTGAATTCGATCTCACGCCCCGCGAAAAGGGGATGGCCGGTGCAATTGAAAGGGCAAGACAGCTTCATGATGAAATCCCTGGCTCATGGATCCCGATGCAGTTTGAGAATCAGGCAAATCCAGAAATCCACATGCATACCACAGCCCTCGAGATATTGAATGATTTTCCGGAAGGGATTGATTTTCTGTTTGCCGGGGTCGGCACGGGAGGACATATAACCGGATGTGCACTTATCCTCAGGCAGCACTTCCCTTCACTAAAGGTGTTTGCTGTTGAACCTGAAGCTTCACCGGTACTTTCCGGAGGTAAACCAGGTCCTCATCCCCTTCAGGGAATCGGCGCAGGATTTATTCCCCTGGTACTTGATAAAAGTGTTATTGACGAAATCATCACTGTCGGCAGGGATGAAGCATTTATATTTACAAGAAGGGTCGCCCGAGAAGAGGGACTGCTTGCCGGAATATCGACAGGAGCCATACTTGCAGCAATAAACAGTAAAATTGAAAGCTTCGGCAAGGGATCACGGGTTATGGCTTTCAATTACGACACCGGGGAAAGATACCTGTCATCCGAAGGACTATTCTGAAGGCGGTGATGATCATGGCCGGTCATCCTCAGGCAAATCGAAAAGAGTAAGTTGTGTATCGCCGTAATCTTCAGTTTCGAGGTTTGAAATACTTACGCCAAGAAGCCGGATGCCGTTGTCACCGGTAATGATTGTTTTCCTTATCGCTGTCACTTCCCTGTGAAGAGTGTCAAAATCCCTTATAAAGAACGGAAGAGTCTTACTCCTGGTTATCTGCCGGAAATCGGGGAACTTGACTTTCACAGTTAAAGTCCTTCCGCTGACGCCCGCGTGTTCAATCCGTTCCATCAGCTCCCTTTCCAGCTTGTACAGTTCAGCTATTATCTCAAACCGGGTTTTCAGATCCTTTTCGTATGTAAGTTCAGTACCTATCGATTTACGTTCCGAATCAGTTTCAACCGGTCGTTCATCGATTCCCCTTGCTATATCGAAATAGAACTTGCCAGCCTTGCCGAAATTTCTTATAAGCGATAAAAGATCCTGGTTCCTGAGGTCATGGCCGTTGTGAATGCCGAGCTTATGCATCCTTTCTGCAGTTACCCGTCCTATTCCGAAGAATTTCTCAATCGGCAGTTTATCAATGAAATCTTCAGCTTTCTCAGGAGCAATGATGAAAATGCCGTCGGGCTTCTTTATATCAGAAGCAATTTTTGCAAGGAACTTATTGTAAGATATCCCTGCAGAAGCTGTAAGTCCGGTCCTTTCCCTTATATCTTTTTTTATCGATCTGGCAATCAGTGTTGCAGAGCAGATATTCTTCCTGTCGGCTGTGACATCCAGAAAGGCTTCATCGATTGACAGTGGTTCGACTAATTCTGTATATTCCCTGAAAATGTCAAATACTTTTGATGAGATCTCATGGTAACGGTCAAATCTGTGACGGACGAAAATAAGATCGGGACAAAGCTTTTTTGCAGTCACAGATGGCATTGCGGAATGTACTCCGAATTTTCTTGCCTCATAGCTTGCTGCAGCCACAACATGACGTTCACCGCTGCCTCCTACGGCCACAGGCTTTCCCCTGAGCCCTGGATTATCGAGCTGCTCAACTGATGCAAAAAACGCATCCATATCAATATGGATGATCTTCCTCATATCCCGATGATTATTTGCGTTTTCAGCTTGAAGCTGCTATTGACGCGGAACGCTGTTTCAGGAAATTCCTTATGAAAAATCCTGCAAGTATCAGAACCTCATCGGATGTAGAGGCATTTATTATTCCGCTGAATGCCCTGGAATAATAACTGACCACACACCCGTTTTCATCATTAAGTGTCCACCTGGTCCGCAGTAAATTCTCGAAACGGCAGTGGTATTCCCTGTTCCTGTAAATGACTATTGATCTTATTTTCAAACTCTTGAACTGGATCTCACCAAGTTCCTGTTCATTATGCAGATCGACGATTTTTGTATTGAAACTGAAAATCCCTTTTGTCCTGAACATTATGCCATGCCCGAACATCTCCCCTTTGACCTTGCCAAAAATGCTTTCCTTCTGAAGCTCCCCGACACTGAAATCCTGCCTGAATATCCCAAACCTGTTACTGAACAAACCTGTCTTCCATGTATACTGAGTCTCCATCCCTGCTGTTTCATTCTTTGACAACTGCCACCTGCCAACTTTCTTCCTACTTCCTACTTCTTACTTCTTACTTTTTACTTCTTCTCTTTCATCCATGCAACCTTCTGCACCGAGGTATGGTCCTTGCCTATAATATCCCTGTAGAGTTCAGGCCTGCGCGCCATT
This sequence comes from uncultured Rikenellaceae bacterium, assembly GCA_964633505.1. Classification (GTDB taxonomy): domain Bacteria; phylum Bacteroidota; class Bacteroidia; order Bacteroidales; family VadinHA17; genus LD21. The sequence goes on from CAZWHC010000004.1 coordinate 249,228, forward strand.
GTATACCTGTATCCACCCGACTGTTCAAGCTTTTCAGGTGTCAGTTCCGCAGTAACAAATTCATCTCCTATCGACCTGCATTCGGCCACGATATTTCCGAAAGGATCGATTATCATTGAACATCCGTTTTTCAGCTGATCGTCGTCCATACCAACAGGATTTGAAAATACAGCATAAATACCGTTATCATGAGCCCTTGCAGGCAGCCATTTCATGAGCCATTCCCTCCCTTTGGGCCCGTCAAATTCGCTCCTCAGCAATTCAGCATTTTTCTCCTTGTTTTTCCACAGGTCGGGATCGACAAAACCTGAACCCGGACGTGGCGAGGGCGTACACATCGTAACATGTGGCATAAAGATTATCCTGGCTCCCATGAGGGCTGTTGCCCGCACATTCTCCACAACATTGTTGTCGTAGCATATAAGTATCCCGCATTCCCATCCTGCCATGCTGAAGACAGTATAACCGTCACCGGGTGTAAGTGATGGGTGGATGAAAGGGTGAAGCTTCCTGTGCCTTGCAACGAGTCCATCTTTCCCTACACATACATAAGTTTTGAATATCCTTCCTTCGCTGTCCTTTTCGAACAGGCCGGCGAGTATGAATATATTGTTATCTGATGCTATCCTTTGAAGCCTTTGGATGCTCTCACCGCCGGGCATGGGTTCGGCAATATCGAGAAGCTGTTCCCTGGTGAGGTTCCTTGCAAATGTATAACCTGTCACCGAGCATTCATGAAAGGCAATTGCATCCGAACCTTCCGAGGCAGCTTGCCCGGCAAGCGACTCAATCACTGAGAGGTTGTATTCCTTGTCGCCGCTTCTATTCTCAAACTGAGCCGTTGAAATTTTTATATTCTTCATCTGAATAAAATTAAAAGGGTGCCTCTAAAGCTTTATATTCTTTTTCACCCCTAAATCCCCTAAAGGGGACTTATCGAATATCTTCTACTTAAACAGCCCCCTTCAGGGGGTTGGGGGTAAAAAAACAGCTTTGGAGACGCCCTTCTAAATTAAAGATTTATTTCCTAATAATTCTCTCTTTTTACATAATGGGTATGCAGGAGTTCGTGTGATTTATGACTGTTCGGTTTATCGAGGAACTCCTCATAAATAGCTATCACATCAGGGTTTTCATGCGATTTGCGAAGGACCATATGTTCGTCTTCCGAATATATAGCCTTCATGCGGTTCTTCCTGATCTCCATGCTTGTAGGTATTGGTTGTCCGCCTCCGCCTATGCATCCGCCGGGACAGGCCATTATCTCAACAAAATGATATGGTGACTTGCCTTCCCTCACATCGCGCATGATCTTATTTGCATTTACAAGTCCGTGTGCAATGGCAACCTTGAGTTCAGCCCCTTCAAGGAATTTCCAGTCGGGGGTGCAACCTTCAATTTTAATTGATGCCTCCTTAACGCCGTCCATACCTCTTACAGGGGTGATGTTGAGGTTTGAGAACGGTACTTCGCGTCCGGTAACGATTTCGTATGCAGTCCTGAGAGCTGCCTCCATAACACCGCCGGTAGCCCCGAAAATAACTGCAGCACCTGTCGATTCGCCCATAATGGAATCGTAAGGCATGGGTTCAAGGCTGCGGAAATCGAGACCTGCCTGTTTGATCATGATTGCAAGCTCCCTTGTTGTAAGAACATAATCTATGTCCTTGAAACCACTTGACCTCATTTCGGGCCTGTCGGCTTCAAATTTCTTTGCAGTGCAGGGCATCACCGAAACAGATACGATCTTCGAAGGATCTATGTTCTTCTTTTTCGCATAGAATGTTTTTGTGAGAGCTCCGAACATCTGCTGCGGCGATTTGCATGTCGACAGGTTAGGAAGGAATTCGGGATATTTGTGTTCGATGAACTTGATCCAGCCCGGTGAACATGATGTAAACATTGGGAACTGAACCTCCTTATCACCGTTAACCAGTGCTTTTTTAAGCCTGGTAAGAAGCTCTGTCCCTTCCTCCATTATTGTAAGGTCGGCGCTGAAATCGGTGTCAAGGACAGAATCAAAACCAAGTTGCCTCAGAGCATTGACCATTTTCCCTGTTACCCTCTCGCCCGGATCGTAACCCAGATCTTCACCAAGAGCAACCCTTACAGCAGGCGCTGTCTGAACAACAACATATTTTTCAGGATCATAAATTGCATCCCATACATGGTCGATATATGTCTTTTCAACAAGGGCACCTGTAGGACACCTGTTTACACACTGACCGCAGTTTGTACATACCACATGGCTCATTGGCCTGTCGTGGAATGAGGAGATCTTCTGATGAGCCCCCTTGTTAGCAACGGCTATCGCAGAAATATACTGAAGTTCGGCGCAGGTTCTGACACAGCGCTGGCAGCGGATACATTTGCTGTCGTCCTTTATAAACGAAGGAGAAGACCTGTCGATCGTATAAGGATGATCCTCGACAAGATCAAGGAAGATTGTATCACCAAATGCAAATTCATTGGCAAGAGCCTGCAATTCACATTTCTGGTTTTTGTAGCATTTTGTACAGTCGGACCTGTGCTCCGAAAGAAGAAGCTCAACAATATGCTTACGGGCATTTCTTACCTTGAGCGTGTTGGTACGGATATCCATTCCCTCCGAAACCGGCATCGCACATGCTGCAATAAGTGTTCTTGCCCCCTTCTGCTCCACAACGCATACCCTGCAGTTACCTGCCACACAAAGGTCGGTGTGGTTGCACAAAGTAGGAATATTTATATTCAGTTTCCTTGCTGCCTCAAGTACTGTTGTCCCGGCCGGAACTGAAATTTTTTGATCGTTAATAGTCAGATTTATCATGATATTCTAATTTTCAATAAGTAATTAATAGATGATCTCTTCCCTGAAATTCTCAACAATGGTTCTGAAGGCATTTCCTACCGACTGTCCAAGGCCGCATTTAGATGCTATCTTCATTGTGTCGGCAAGCTTAATAAGCTCGTTGAGATAAGTTGATTTAACTTCTCCCTTCTTCACCTTTTCGACACCTTTGAGAAGCTGCTGGCAGCCTACCCTGCACGGAGTGCACTGGCCGCACGATTCTTCGGCAAAGAAATCGAGGTAGTTATGAAGCACATTGTACATCGATCGCGAACTATTGAAAAGCTTCATGGATCCTCCTGTGGGCACGCCTTCGAATCCTATTATCGTATCGGCAAATTTCTTCCTCGGAACGCAAAATCCGGATGCCCCTCCAACCTGTACAGCCTTTGTATCGCCATCTCCGAATTCATTCACAAACTCCTGTACCGTCATTCCAAGCTCAAGCTCAAAAATCCCCGGCATTGGAGTATCACCAGATATCGAGAACACCTTCGATCCTCTCGAATCCTTTGTCCCAAGCTGCTTATATGATTCTGAACCATGCATAATAATCATCATCACAGTCACAAGTGTTTCCACATTGTTAATTGATGTGGGTTTGTAAAAAACACCTGAAGTAGTAGGATAAGGAGGTTTGTTACGGGGTTCACCGCGTTCTCCCTGGATCGATTCGAACAGAGCGCTTTCCTCACCGCAGATATATGCCCCGCTGCCCAGACGGTATGATATTTTAAAATCATAGCCAATTTCATGTATCATTTTATGAAATTCCTCTAGCTCTATCAAAAGCTTAGGAAGCAGGAATTTATATTCACCGCGCAGATATACTATACCTTCCTTTGCACCAATTGTTTTTCCGGCGATGGCCATCCCGCCATGAACCTTATAGGCAACCCTGTCGAGAATCTCACGGTCCTTGAATGTACCAGGTTCTCCTTCGTCGGCATTACATACTATATATTTTTCGGGACCTTTTTCAGCAGCAGTATATTTCCATTTCAGACCTGTGGGAAATCCTGCTCCTCCCCTGCCCTTAAGACCCGAATCAAGAATCTGCTGTATTATCTCATCATTAGACATTTTTAAAGCTTTGGTCAGAGCTTCCCGGGCTTCAATTTTTTCAAAGATCAGCCCAACTTTGTTCAATCCTTTTTTTTCCATGATTCAGCAGATATTTATTTATTCATATAACCTTTAATTATTTCAACCACCTTTTCCGGAGTGAGCTCGGTATAAGGCATTTCATTAATAAGAATAGCCGGAGCCTTGTGACACCATCCTATACAATTGGTTTCGACAAGACTGAACATCCTGTCGGAGGTTGTTTCACCAACCTTTATTTTAAGCATATCCTCAAGAGTCTGAATTATTTCGCCCTTCCCTTTCATTGAGCAGGTTATTGTCTTGCAAACCCTTATTACATATTTTCCCCTCACTGTGGTATCGAGAAATGTATAAAAGGAAGCAGTGCCATATACCTCAGCGGCAGATATATCCAGTTCCTTTGCTACCTCGACCATAGCCTCATCGGTCAGATAATTATATTTTTCAACTATGCCTTGCAGAATTGGAATCAGGCTCTTCCTCTCCCTGCCATGTTTTTCGGATAATTCCTTCACCAGATTTCCTGTTTGATACATAACTAATTGTTTTTTAATAATTTAAAATAAGTAATTTAAAACTGGATTTGAGCTTTCGTTTTGCTGTTAATTTAATAACAATACTTAAATAAAAAACACTGGTATGTCATTAGTCCTAATTTAGAATGAAACTAAACAAGACGGAAAAAGCCCTCTGCACTAAGGGCATGAGGGCTCTAAATAATCACGAAAAAAAAGCTTTATAATACTATGTCACTTATTTCCAGGAACTTATTAATATCTCAACGCTGTTATTTCTTAACCTCTATTTTACTAAGCAGGGTTATACTCCTGATATCCGAATAATCATACTGATAAAGTCCGTCATCGCCGATCATGACAAGAAGATTTCCAACAGGTATGACATCGTACGTATTTATATTTGCATATGTGTAAATAAGTTTGTTCCCGACTGTCTTCGGATCGGATGCATCATAAATCTTCAGACCTGCATTGCCGTCACAGACAAATAGCAGATCGCCCTTTTTTCCAAGACCATGTGGATTTGTCATTGCAAAGGTCGCAACCATCGAAGGCGAATTAATCCTCTTTATATTGACAACATCGAGGCAGTTGATCGTACCGCCGCATGTTGTTCCTGAACGGAGAGTAACGTATGCTATCGTATCATCGACAACAACAGGATCACAGCTTCGGGCATGGTTGAAAAATGTCTTCATCGTCGGGATAAGCGGATCTGAAATATCGAAGATTACCATTCCCGTTGTTGTCCCGAGGAACATATTGTTTTCAGTAAGGAACATTGTCTCTATATTCCAGCCCGGATAAAAATCGCCCATATTGAATGGTTTTGCCTTGCTTGTAATATCAAATACCTTTAATGTATTCCTGTCGACGATATAAAGAACATTTTCCTTTATTCCGAACCGTGCCATCGACCCTCCGAAGCCTGTTCCGCTTCCGCTGACACCCGATGATGCACCCGAAGCGTTGGTGGCATCCAAAAATTCCATACCTCCTTTATAATATATCGGCCACGGATATGGTTCATTATGTATCTTTTCCTTTATGGTCTTCAGATCCCAGTCAATTACAACTCCTCTGTCCTCATCAACATATGCCATGGGGAAATCTTCCTCAACAGGCGGAACTGTATAGGGCAGTATGTCCTTTACTCTTCCTGCTTCCTTTATGTTGTCGATGTTTTCAACATCCAGTATAACAAGGTCAACAAAGCTGTCGGCATAAAGGAAATTTCCTGAAATAGATATGTCGACGACACCCGGAAGGTTAATAAAGGTTTTCTTCACAGGCGAAGCCGGATTGGTATTGTCAAAAACATGTATGCCTTTAAGCTCTTCCACAATAAATATGAAATTGTCCTTATAATAGATTTTCCCCGGGTTTTCAAGATCGATATTCTGTTTGGTTGTAACAGCAGCCCGAAGATCGTCATACGTCATATAAACAGGCGCATATCCCTTATATTCCCTGAAAGTCGAATCTTCGCATGAGGAAATAAATATTGCCGTAAAGGCAAATATTGTAAGAATTGGAACGATTTTTGATTTCATGAGGTTTAGATTTAGCTATTTATGTTCAATCAAAAATCATGCTAAACTATCTAACCTATAACCTGAATAACATATGAAAAAGCAATTTGTCATTATTTTACTCCTTGCCCTCATCGTTTGGCCGGCATTTTCCCAGAAATCGAAAGATGCAGTGTACTTAAAGAACGGAAGCATCATTTACGGGAAACTTCTTGAGATCTCTGATAATGTATACAAAATACAAACCTCTGACGGAAGTCTTTTCAACTTCAGGTCCGATGAAGTCGAGAAGTTTATCAAGGAAACTCCGCGGTTTGAATCAAGAAAAACCTCAGGTCCGGGCTTTGCCCTTGAAGGCGGTCTCCTCGTTGGCTCCCAGAGCAGCGAAGTCAGTGCACCGTTCAGTTTCAATATAATTCTTAACCTTACATCATCGACAAAAAATATTTTCGGTATAGGTTCGGGAGTTGAATTCCTTGGTTCCACATTTTCACCTGTTTTCATCGAAGTGAAACGGCTGCTTAACGATAAGAAAACAGCCCCCTTCGTTTTCATGAGGGGAGGAGCCCTGATTCATACGGGCGGTAATGATGATGATGATCCCTATAATCCATATTATTATCCAAGGACATACAAAGGCGGCGGTACCTTCCTTATCGGTACGGGTATCTCATGGGCAAAGGAAGATATTGAAGCCTATCTGTCGTTCGGATACAGGTATGCCCAGACAAGCTACAAACAGGGCAATTACAATGATGTCGTCTATACCTACAAGAACAACTACAACCGTCTTGAGATAAAATTCGGCTTTAAATTTTAAGATGGCAGGTTTCAGCAGATCCTTGGCAGCTGAATCCCGGAAGGCAGATCCATTATCCTTCGGCCGCCTCCAGAGGTTTCGAGAACTATGTCGCCGGCTTTTTCGCTGGTTATTTCTCCTATAACGGAAGAATTCTTTCCTGATAGATGTGATCGAAGGATACTGACTATTACCGGAGAATCATTCTCATCTGCGACTAATATGATTTTACCTTCATTCGCAAGGTAAAGCGGATCGAAGCCGAGAACCTCGCACAGACCTCTCACAGGCTCATCAACAGGAACTGACCTTTCATTGATCCTGATACCTCTGCCTGTCATCCCTGCAAGCTCATGGAGTACAGATGCAAGGCCTCCGCGCGTAAGATCACGCATAAAATGCACATCGACACCCGAATCAAGCACATCCCTTATCATATGGTTCAGACAGGCACAGTCTGATTCAACCGGCGAGATGAAACCAAGATCATTACGCGCTTCCAGAACTGCAATGGCATGGTTCCCGAGCGAACCGCTTACAATTATCCTGTCGCCCGGCTTCACCCTTCTTCCTGAACCTATATGTTCAAAACATGATTTCAGCAAACCAGTTCCCGAGGTGCTTATAAACAGTTTGTCGCATTTACCCCTGCCAACCACCTTGGTATCGCCTGTAACAATCCTGACACCAGCCTTCGAAGCCTCTTCAGCCATGGTATCGACTATGATCCCGAGTTCATCAATTCCAAATCCTTCCTCAATTATGAAAGAAGCTGAAAGAAATGATGGGACAGCTCCTGAAACAGCCAGATCATTCACAGTTCCGCATACTGCAAGCTTTCCGATGTTGCCACCGGGAAAAAAGAGAGGATCGACTACATAAGAATCGGCTGTAAAGGCAAGTGTAAACCCATCCGCCGGAAGAACGGCAGAATCAGTAAGCGGCTTATCCATGCCAAACCTTCCGGCAAACAGACTCTCAATGAGGTCGTGCGATTGCCTTCCGCCGCTCCCGTGGTCCAATGTTATGACCCTGTTCATATCATGAATATCTGAAAAAAGTATTACATGTTCCTTCAGCCGATACCATGCATGCCCCGACAGGGCTGCCTGGTGAACACGCTTTTCCGAAAAGGCTACAGTCGGATGGTAACTTTATTCCGCGAAGTATATCGCCGCAGATACATAATTTGTTCTCAACGGCCGGTTTTATATCCAACCCTATCCTTTCACCGGCATCCCAGAACCTGAATGACTCCCTGATCCTGAGTCCGCTTCCGGCTATCATCCCCAACCCGCGCCAGATTGAATCGCAAGACTCAAAGACTTCATGGAGCTGTAGTTGCGCTCTCGTATTTCCTGTCCTGGTCACAGCACGCGAATACTGAATTTCTACAGATGGATTTCGATTGTTTTTCTGTAACACAAGCATAAGAACCGATTGAAGAAGATCAACAGGCTCAAAACCTGAAACTACACATCCTGTTCCGTACTTTTCAGGCAGAAAGTTGAAAACATCCGAACCCGTAATTGCAGCTACATGTCCCGGACAAATGAATCCGTCAATTTTTAGTCCGTCGCGCACTACTGCATCCATGGCCGGAGGCATCAACTTATGTGCTGAAAGGACAAGGAAATTTTTAAGCCCCGCCACTGCCGCCTGCTTTATGACAACGGCTGTCCCAGGCGCTGTTGTCTCAAATCCGATTCCCGGAAAGATAACTGTCTTTGAGGGATCCCGTTCAGCCATTTGAAGTGCATCGAGACCCGAAAAAACAACTCTGACATCGGCCCCTGCCGAGCTTTCCTTAGCCAGCGATGACTCTGATCCCGGAACCCTCATAAGATCACCGAACGTGGCAATTATAACATTGCTTAACCGTGAATATGCAACGAGCCTGTCGATAAAACCTGTTGAAGTTACGCATACCGGACAGCCCGGTCCGGAAATCAGGTTGATTCCCTCAGGCAACAAGGAAGGCAATCCAAACCTCCGGATCGCTGCAGTATGTCCTCCGCAAACCTCCATGAAATTGTAACTTCCGCGTGCTTCTTTCCTTATTATCCCGGCAAGCCTGCCGATAAGATCATCATTCCGGTATTCCTCAATAAATCTCATAATCACTGATTTTTCCCGGCATTGTACATCTCATCCAGAATATCCAGTGTTTCCTGTGCTTCCTTTTCCGATATCTTCTGAATTGCAAAACCGGCATGGAGCAGAATGTAATCGCCTTCCCCGGCATCATCGACAAGTTGAAGTCCGGCCTTGAATATCGTACCTCCGACAGAGACATCAGCAATCATGCCTTCTATTTTTACTATCCGTGCCGGAATACTCAGACACATAATCCAAAATATTTTGCGGCTATTGCAGTCTGACCAAGGGCAATACCTCCGTCATTAACAGGCGCCTGATGATTTGTATAAACCCGGAATCCGCTCTGAACGAGCTTTTCAAAAGTAAGTTCCAGAAGATACCTGTTCTGGAATACTCCACCCGACAGAACAACCTTCCGTATGCCGTGCGAACTCCTTATCCTTTCCGATACTTCTGTTATCACCTTCACAATTGTATTATGGAATCTGGCGGATATTTCAGGGATATCAACCTTATTGAGGTCATCAAGAATTGCCCTGAACATATCATCGAAGAGAATGTTACCGGCAATTCTGAAAGGATAACAGGTTTCACATCCGGGTTTGATAACCGATTCAAGCCGCATCGGAGCCTCAGAATCGAATGTCTGTTCTCTACATAGTCCAGTCAGCGCCGATACGGCGTCAAAGAGCCTCCCAGCTCCTGAAGTGAGAGGTGAATTGATTTTCTTTTTCAGCATTTCCCTTACAATATCAAGCTTATGCCTTTCAACCTTCCTGAAGACATCAAGTGAATCATAATCGAATGATTCTCCGAAGTGTTTATAAAGGTATGAGAATGCCATTCGCCAGGGTTCATCAACAGCTTTGTCACCTCCAGGCATGGGTACATAATCGAAATGGCAATACCGTTCAAAGCCACCCGCATCAGCTATCATGAATTCGCTCCCCCAGATGTTGCCGTCGGTGCCGAAGCCTGTTCCGTCGAAACTGACGCCTATAACCTTTTCATCAAGGCGATGTTCGGCAAGGCATGAAGCAATATGTGCATGATGATGCTGAACGGCGACTGATGGGATATTATATTCCTTCCTGAGAATCGAGGCGTAGACAGTTGAAAAGTAATCGGGATGCATATCATGTGCCAGATAGCGGGGCCTGAACCTGAAAAGGGATGAGAATTTTCCGACCGATTCCCTGAAAAAATCGCAGGATCCCGCATTTTTGAGGTCACCAATATACTGGCTCATTATCGCCTGATCCTTCCTCCCTATCGAAAAAGTATTCTTCTGTTCGGCGCCAAGGGCAAGAATACCTTCGGCATCAAAGGCAAGGTCGACAGGTCTCGGCACAAAGCCCCTCGACCGTCGTATTATAATGATTCCCGGATGAGTGACCCTTATTACCGAATCGTCGGTCCGGTTGCTGATCTCCCTGTTGTAGCTCACAACTGCACCCGCTACCTTCAGCAGTTCTTCACGTGCCATGCTGTCGTTGGTAATGACAGGTTCGTCGGATATATTGCCGCTGGTAAGCACTATTACAGGGGTCTTCAGTTTCCTGAAAAGCAGATAATGGAAGGGCATGAATGGAAGGAAAGCGCCCGTTGTTCCGAGGCCGTTGCTTACATGCGGGGCAAGAGGTTTCTTACTTCTTAGTATCACCACTGGCTTAATCCACGAAAGGAGCTCTCTTTTCTCGTTGGCGTCGGCATGGCAATATTCCCTCAGGGCGGCCATATCCCTGAACATGACTGCAAAAGGCTTCATGTCGCGGTTCTTGCCTGTCCGTAGTTTCATCACCGCATCATCGTTCATGGCATCACAGGCAAGATGATATCCTCCAACCCCCTTAAGGGCAACGGAGCCACCTCCGTCGATCATGGCAGCGGTCTTTTCGATGATTTCATGAAGACCGGTAATTATGTTCACGCCATCTGTAAACTCGCAGGATGGTCCGCATGAATTGCACGCTATTGGTTGTGCATGAAAGCGTCGGTCGCCAATATCATCATATTCCGAACGGCATTTTGAGCACATTGTGAATCCCGACATCGTCGTAACAGGCCTGTCGTAAGGCAACCCTTTTATTATTGTGAATCGGGGACCACAGTTTGTACAATTTATAAACGGGTAATCGATCCTTCCGGCATCCGACGACATATCTGCGAGACACTGATCGCAGACTGCAATGTCGGGACTTATTTCTGTTATCTGGTCGTTTACTGCCCTGCTTTCGGTAACAGTGAATCGGTCATATTCCCCGGTCATTGCAGGAAAGACATCAATCGATTTTATCCTCGAAGCCGGAGGCGCCTGTGTGATTATATCATTGCTGAACCTGTCAATATCCGACGGTTCGCCCCGAACAATCACTGAAACACCGTCGGTCCGGTTATCGACTTCTCCGGAAAGACCGTATTTTGCAGCGAGTCTGCAAATAAATGGGCGGAATCCGACTCCCTGAACCAGTCCCTTTATCAGTATTTCATATCCCTGTATAATATCTCGATGTTTTTAAGACCGTCGACTTTCATCATATTATGAACACAATAAATCACACTTTCAAGTTCATCGCACAGGTTGACGTTATTTACCACAACATCGGCCGGAACCTTTAGCAGCACGGGGGCAAAATTCACTAAACCCTTTATGCCTAAACGGATCAGTTCATCCGTAACCTCCTGTGCAGAAATCTCGGGCACTGCCAGGATTGCCACCTTTACCCTGAACCTGTCGATTATTTCCTTCAGACGGCCCATTGAATATACGGGTATGTCGGATCTCATCTTCTGCTTGAAGGGATCAATATCAAATGTTGCCACAATATTCATGTTACGCTGAACGAACCTGCTGTATTTCGACAGTGCCAGACCCATATTGCCCATGCCTACCAAAACCAGGTTGTGGTCCTTGTTCCTGTGGAAAATATTTTCCATTATCTCAAGAAGCTCTTCCACTTCATAACCACCCCTCTTATTTCCCTTTATCCCGTATTCCGAAAAGTCTTTTCTTACCTGGTCGGCTTTTACCCCTGTTTCGTTTGCAAGAGTGTAAGAAAACACCTTTTTCACCCCCATGAGTTTCAGTCTGACAAGGCATGCCCTGTAAAGAAATATCCTTTTAAGGCTGTTTTTTATAACGTATTTTGTGATTTGTTTCACATCAAATTATTTTAAATTCAATTATTACGCAATTTAAACAATTTTTATGTAATGAAAAAATATTTTATATCATGTTGATTTAATGTCTATTATCAAGTATATTGCTTTTTAATCGGAAATTTTTATCAATTTATTATTGACTTTTTCTTCCAATGATTATATTTTTATATGTGAATCTTATCACATAAATGCGATATTTAAGCATAAACAAGGAAGAATGGGATAAAGCGATCGACCAGATGCTTTTATCCTTCCCGGTTTTCGCTGCTGTTGAAAACGATTTTGGAATTGATTATGAAGAACTTAGCCATTCCAATATAAGCAGAATAGCATATAACAAAGCCAAACCTGCAACTCCCCTTAAAGCTTTTTTCCTTCCTGTAAGGGAAAATGTAACATCAGGTCAGGTACAGAACAGGCAGCGAATAATAATGGGTGTTCCGGGATGCGACGTTGAAGGTTTAAAGCTTCTCGATGAGATTTATCTTGATAAGGATTATATTGATATTTATTACAGCGAACGTCGTAAAAACACTGTCATAATATCTTTCGACTGCTTCGAAAAGCAGGATCACTGTCATTGTACATCATACGGCTTCAAACCATGGTCGGACGATGCCGATCTCTCTGTTATTCTTGTAGGTAATCAGATAATACTTAGGATTATTTCGGAAAAGGGAAATAACTTTGCAAATCATTTTTCAGTAACAAAGGAACTGAATGACAGTAAGGTGATTGCAGAGATTGAAGATGCCCACAACAAGACTGTGAAAAATCTTTCGGAAGCAGTCGACGGGCTTCCCGACTATAAAACAACCGGCAACCTACTACAGAACGCCGGGGATGAGATCTGGAAGAAATATTCTTCCGGTTGCGTTTCATGCGGCGCTTGCGCAACGATATGTCCCACATGCTCATGCTTTCTTCTCATCGACAAACCGGGTTTTGAAAAGATCAGGCAGATGGATGCCTGCCAGTATCCCGGATTTGAAAGGGTTGCCGGAGGAGAAGACCCTTTGTTTGAACTGCCCCGGAGATTCAGGAACAGATATATGTGCAAATATGTCTGGAAACCTGGGAAATTCAATTCCGTTGCATGCACAGGCTGCGGGCGCTGCATTGAGGCATGCATAGGTAAAATAAACAAGAACGAATTATTCATGGAACTGGCGAAATAAACTGCCATGTCCGCAACCTTGAACATTTACAAACCCCTCAGGGCAAAACTTACGGAGGTGATCGACGAATCGCCACTGATAAAAACTTTTGTCCTTATCCCCGAAAGCAGATTTTCGTTCGGCACCGGTCAGTTCATAGAGCTGTCTGTCGACGGCATAGGTGAAGCGCCCTTCACCCCCTCCTCATCTCCCCATGTATCGGACAGGCTTGAAGTCACAGTAATGAAGACGGGATATGTCACCGAATACATGCATGGACTTAAACCCGGAGCCTTCATGGGTATCAGAGGTCCGTACGGACGTGGATACCCTGTCGGGAGCTTTTTCGGCAAGGAGGTCATAATTCTTGGGGGAGGATGCGGACTTGCTCCTATCAGATCGCTTCTCTATGCCCTTGAACATATTAAGGACAAACTCGAGAGAGTCGTACTGTGTTACGGCTCAAAAACACCTGCCGACTGTGTTTACAAACCTCTCTTCAACAGGCTCAACAACACTGAAAAATTCGAAGCTTACAGAACAGTCGACAAGGGAGATGAAGAGTGGGACGGAAATGTCGGGGTGGCAACAACACTTCTCGAAAAAATAAATGTAAACCTTGGAAAATCGGTTGCTGTGGTATGCGGTCCCCCGGTAATGATGAAATTCGGGACAATTAAGTTTCTTGAGATGGGATATAAGGATCAGGAAATATATCTGTCGATGGAAAAGAACATGTCGTGCGGACTTGGGAAATGCGGACACTGCATGATGGGAAAATACTTTGTATGCAAGGATGGTCCTGTATTTACATACGATGAGATAAAGGACACTCCAGATATCTGGAAATAGGCATTCGGTTAAACTCCTTATCCCAAAATGGGTAAAAGAATACTTCTGGATATGATCAAGTTGAGGGCATTTATGTCGCGGAATGCTGATACGGCTTTGCCGGAAGGATTTTTCCACAACTCCGGAACCAGAAGCGGATTGAAGCCTTTAAGGGAACTGGCAGTTTTCAGGTTTACCTGCAGGAGGTGCGAAGATGCGCCATGCGTGGCGGTATGCCCTACAGAAGCTCTTGAAAAGGATAGCGAAGGATTGATAGACAGGCACCTTAACCTGTGCATTTCGTGCAAATCGTGCGTTACGGTATGCCCGTTCGGAACAATGATGACCGATTTCTTCAAATATCACAGGAACAAGGACCTCTTTTATGATCTTGATGATGATGAGGAAATGGATTTGTTTGTAAGAGCCTGCCCGGACGAGATAGCATCATTCACCAATCTCGACGAATCGCCTGAACTAAACATTTACAGGCTGAACGACAAAATTCTTGTAAGAGACTATATGTACGTACCTGAACAGAATAAGCCTTACTGATATGGTATCTGACATTTTTTATTTCCTTGTATTTCCAGGCCTGCTCTTCAGCGGAATAGCCGGTGGATTGCTGGCATGGTTTGACAGGAAAATAACTGCAAGGGTCCAGTTCAGAAAAGGTCCGCCAATCCTTCAACCGTTTTATGACTTCTTCAAACTCCTTCTTGTAAAGGAGACAATACTCCCGAAACACGGCTCTCCTGTCCTCTTTCTCCTTGCTCCAATATTTTCAGTTACAGGGGCTGTACTTTCTGCAGTGTTCATACTCCTGCCGCTGTTAAATATAACTACAGGATTCAGGGGCGATATCATTGTGATCTTCTATCTTCTGACGATACCGTCTTTCTCATATATTATTGGTTCCCTCGCCTCCGGAAATCCGCTTGCCGCAGTCGGAGGTTCAAGGGAAATGAAGCTGATCATGAGCTATGAGCTCACATTCCTCCTTGTAGTCGCCGGAATCATCCTGAAAAGCGGCGGCCAGACCGATCTTTACAGCATTATCCTTACACAACAGGCAACATCGTCCTATATAGGAAGCATATCAGGGGTGATGCTATTCATCGCTGGCATATTCTGCCTGCAGGCAAAAATGGCAATTGTACCTTTTGATATGCCCGAAGCCGAAGCAGAAATAACGGAAGGCATCTTTATTGAGTATTCAGGAGCAGCCTATGCCCTGATAAAGCTCTCAAAATATATTATGCTCCTGGCACTTCCCTCACTCATTGCAGCAATGCTAATGGGCGGCTTCAGGTTCGAAGGGATAAACATAGTTTGGAGCATACTGAAAATCCCGGTAATAGTATTGCTGCTCACTTTAATAAGAAATACCAACCCGAGGATAAAGATAAAACAGGCAGTAAGCTTCTTCCTTGTATGGATGAATCTGCTGGCCATTGGAGCTATAGTTCTGATATTCTTTGGATATTAGGCAGTTGAAAACATCAAAATGCAATAAAAATGATATATAGTAAAAAAATCTTTATATGGATTACCCCCATCCTGACCTTCCCCCACAGGAGAAGGAATACGGACGTAAGCTTTTCCCCCCTGGGGGAAACGGGAAAGGGGTCTTCTAAAAAAGAAATGGCACTTAATTCAAACTAAATATAGGTAATCGTGGGATTTAAAAATTATTGCTTCAGGAAATCACTCTGGGTCTTCCATTTCGGAGGAGCCTCATGCAATAATTGCGATATAGAGATCCTCGATTGTCTTACTCCCCGTCACGACCTCGAGAGGTTCGGCATACTGCTTGTCGGCAGTATCAGGCATGCCGATGTGCTGCTTGTAAACGGTTCAATCAATAAACACGACAGGGAAAGGCTTGTCGAGATCTATAACCAGGCTCCGAAGCCTATCCTCGTGGTCGCCATCGGAGCCTGCGGCTGTACGGGAGGAATATTTGCCGACAGCATCACTTTTGCTGGTCCTGTCGACAAAGTAATCCCTGTAGATGCCTATATCCCGGGTTGCCCACCGAAGCCGGAAGCGATAATTGCGGGAATTGTCAAACTGGTGAATAAAGGGAAGTAGGCAGTAGGCAGCAGGCAGTGGGCAGTAGGAAGTAGGAAGAAGAAGAAAGTTGGCAGTTGGCAAAATAGGTGTGAGGTGTGAGGTGTGAGGTGTCAGGGGTGAATGCACCCAGCAACCAGCAACCAGCAACAAGCAACAAGCAACAGAAGAAAAAGACAGTTTGTAACAAAATGACAGAAGAATCTATCATATCTGAGTTTACAACGAAATTTAAGTCTGATATTCTGGAGCTTACAAGGAAATATCGGCTTAGGGTGGTTGCCACAATTAAGCCTGATGCCATTCTGAGGACTTCGGAATATCTGTACAGGGAAGCCGGACTGAGGTTTATTATTGCATCGGCGGTACATACAAAAAGAGGATTTGAGATATATTATCATTTCAGCCTCGATACTGAAGGCCTGATACTTGATCTTCATGTGATTCTCGACAGCAGCAGGCCCGAAATAGAATCGCTTTCGAACATGTTCAATGCATCAAACTGGATCGAAAGGGAGATGCACGAACTTTTCGGGATCAACTTCCTGAACCACCCGAATCAGGACAAGCTGATATCGGAGGGAAACTGGGCAGAAGGCGTTTACCCGTACAGAAAGGAATTCAAATCAGCTACTGAAGGGAAAAAATGAGCAGAAAGACATTGATACCGATTGGTCCCTACCATCCTCTTCAGGAAGAACCTGAACTTTTCAGGCTTTATTGCGAAGGTGAGATAGTAAAGGATATCCAGTGGGTCACAGGATATAACCATCGGAGCATTGAAAAACTGAGCGAATCGAAAACTTACGAACAGGTGTTTTTTCTTGTCGAACGTATCTGCGGTATCTGCTCCACTTCCCATCCTTTCGCATTCGCAAATGCAGTGGAGGAAATAGCGGGTGTTGAAATCACCGACAGAACAAAATATATAAGATCCATAATCGGGGAACTCGAAAGAATACACAGCCATCTGTTATGGGTAGGACTTGCAGGTCACTTCCTCGGATATAACACAGTCTTCATGTGGGCCTGGAAATACAGGGAGCCGGTGCTCGACCTCTTCGAAATGATCACAGGCAACAGGAACAGCTATGCCATGTTCAAAGTGGGGGGAGTAAGACGGGATATTGAGAATTCGATGATCCCTGAAATAAGAAAGATCCTCGACAGCCTCAAATCAAAAGCGGATCTTCTGACAGGCGCCGTGATGGATGACCCGGTCATACATGCAAGGACAAAAGGCGTCGGCATCCTATCAAAGCAGGATGTAATTGACTATGGTGCAGTCGGACCAACAGCAAGGGCATCGGGAGTGGCTATGGATGTCAGGAAGGACGATCCGTATGCCGCATACCCGCTTGTCGACTGGAAGGTGATTACCGCTCAGGACGGTGATGTCTTTGCCAAAGCAGAGGTAAGGCTGCTCGAGATGTATGAGTCGATATCTATTATTGAACAGTGCCTGAAAGGACTTGAAAAAGAAAAAGAGGGGGAGATAAACGTAAAGGTAACCGAGATACCTGAAGGCATCGGACATGGAAGAGCCGAAGCGCCTCGGGGTGAGGTTTTCCATTTTGTTGTTTCCGACGGATCTAATTCCCCGGCACGACACAAAATAAGGGCTCCAAGCTATGTTAACATTGCCACCTTCAAAAAGTCGTGCATAGGACAGACAATCTCCGACGCTACAATCACCCTTGCCGGCGTCGACCCATGCTATTGCTGCACTGAACGTCTTGCCATCGTTTATGACGCAAATTCCGGAAAAAGAATAATGAATGCGAGGGAACTTATCGACAAATCGATTTCGCACACTGCTGATCTGAAAGGAGAAATTAATTGTAACAGATGAAAGAGATCTCAATAATCATACTATTACCAATTGCGGCAGGACTTCTCCTTTTTCTGATTCCTGAGAAACTAAGGACCGTCAAGAGTATTTTTGCCCTGCTGATCAGTATCATCTCAACATATTTTGCTATAGAAATTTTCACCGGTCAGATCCAGGCGGGAACTTTTGAAGATCTGTTTAAAGAGCCGGGTTCTCTGACTAACGGAATCAACAATATTTTAAATGATCTTTTCAGATATTCAATAATGAATTCTGACAGTCTTGCCAGGCTGATCATGTTATTTATAGCAATCATCTCTTTTCTCATAATTTTATATTCACTGATCTACATTAAAAAAGACAGGGTAAAAGATTATTATTCATATTTCCTGATTACTACAGGATGTTCTGCCGGAGCAGTTTTCGCTGACAACCTGCTCCTTTTTATTACTTTCTGGGGTATTCTTGGTATCACACTATATAAACTGATCCCTGGCGGGGATGAAGAGAGTTCTGCCGCAGCAAAAAAGACCCTGATACTGATAGGCGCTTCTGATTCAATTATGCTGATAGGTATTGCCCTGATCTGGAAAATGACAGGTTCATTGAATATAAGCGAAACAGGACTTTTAACCGATAATCCGCTGGCAGTGACTGCATTTCTTTGCCTGCTCGCAGGAAGTTTCACCAAGGCTGGAGCATTTCCTTTCCATACCTGGGTGCCTGATTATGCCCAGGGCGCCCCGGCATCGTCCTCAGCCCTCCTCCCTGCATCACTTGACAAACTTCTGGGGATATATTTTCTGGCGAGACTGACATCCGGGATGTTCATTCTAAATAAATGGCTCACTTTTATACTTTTACTGACGGGAGTCATCACGATAATAAGTTCGGTGATGATGGCCCTCATACAGCATAATTTCAAACGTTTGCTCGGATACCATGCAGTATCACAGGTAGGTTATATGATACTCGGCCTAAGCCTCGGTTCTCCTCTGGGCATAGCAGCCGGTTTATTCCATATGGTCAACCATGCACTGTACAAGAGCGGATTGTTCCTCTCGGCAGGAGCTGTGGAATTCAGGACGGGAAAGAACCTTATCGATGATCTTGGAGGATTATCAAAGAAGATGCCGGTAACTTTCATCTCAGCTCTAATATTTGCCATGTCTATCTCGGGAGTTCCACCCTTCAACGGCTTTGCATCCAAATGGATGATCTATCAGGGGATAATCGATTTCGGGACTGGCCCGGATTTCCCGAATAAACTGTGGATTATCTGGCTTGCACTGGCTGTATTTGGTTCGGCACTGACACTTGCCAGTTTCATCAAGTTCATCGGAGGTATTTTCCTGAGCCGCCGGAAGACGGATTTTGAAAATATCAGAGAGGTTCCTCTTCTGATGCAGCTGCCACTGGTAGTACTGGCCCTTTTCTGCATAGTATTCGGAGTTTTTGCCACTGGAATAATAGTACCGGAATTGTTCATGCCCGTAGCGGGAGAATTCACATTCCCCGGATTCTGGAACCCATCCATGGTATCATTTCTTGTTCTAATATCTATAATACTGGGTGTAATCATTTATCTACTGACAGGGATTAAGAAATTCAGGAGCGAGGACAGCTTCATTGGAGGAGAGAAAATGCAGGAAGAAGCCGGATATCCAACCCCCGAATTCTATAAGACAATAGGTGAAATTGGCTTCTTTGGCTGGATGTATAAAAAAGCTGCGAAAAAGTGGTTTGATGTTTATGATCTCTCAAAGCAATTTGTACTCTGGCTCAGCCACATGTTCAGTTCGGCCCATACCGGTATCCTCACTGGTTATGTGATCTGGGCATGTGCCGGACTAATTATTATGCTTCTGATTATGATCTGACAGAATCTATTACTATGGAAACAGCAATATGCATAATAGCCGGACTGATGATAATAGGAGCTCTGTATGCGATCCATGCAAGGGATCTGCTTTCAGCTGTAATAGCCTGTGGTATTGTCGGCTACGGCCTGGTGATCTGTTTCCTTCTTCTGAGGGCGCCCGATCTGGCTATCGTACAGATAGTTGTTGAGACCATCACCCTGATTATCATGGTCGCAGTTGTGCTCGACTCATCAAGGGAGGAGCATTTTGCCAGACCCGACGGAAAAGGATATATGTCGATCGCTTCAGCGGTGATAATGCTGGCAGTTCTGATGTATTTCTTTATACTGGCGGCAGGGATGCTTGATCCCTTCGGGTCAGGCTCACTCAGGATGGCCGGACATTATATAAACGGCGCAGTTGAAAAAACCGGCAGTGTTAATCTTGTAACAGGAGTTGTTTTCGATTTCAGGGGATACGACACCCTTGGCGAGGCAACAGTTCTTGTTACCGCGGTCCTTGGAGTGATTACAATCCTCAGGCTAAAAGGGAAAAAATGAAAAAGTACTCATAAACACATCACTAGTCATTAATTATTATACAAACACTTAACACTTAAACATTTAACATCTAACATTTAACATTTAACATCTAACATTTAACATTTAACATTTAACATTTAACATCTAACATTTAACATTTAACATCTAACATTTAACATTTAACATCTAACAAAAAACAACCAACACACCTATGAAGGGGATGACTGTAATAGTAAAGAAGACCACCCAGCTTATTGCCGGACTCGTATTCCTTTACGGCATCTATGTAATAATTCATGGACATCTGACGCCGGGAGGAGGATTTGCCGGGGGTGTGATAATTGCCGGATCATTCATACTTCTGATCCTTGCCTTCGGAAGCGACTTCCTGAAGCTGACAAAGGAAGAAGCAGGATCGACCCTTTATGAGAACCTTGCCACCCTTATCGTTGTCTTCCTTGCGGTATCCGGACTGTTTACAGCCGGAAGGATATTCTTTCTCAACTGGATTCCGAAAGGCACTCCGGGTGAACTTGTCAGTGCGGGAATACTTCCGCTGTATAACATTTTTGTTGGCATCGAGGTGGCAGCCTCAGTGCTTACAATATTTCTTGCACTTGTAATCTTTAAGGAGGAAATGGCAGAATGACAGCATACATCCTGTGTTTCATATTATTCCTTGTCGGTCTGTACGGGGTGATAACAAGAAGGAACCTGATTAAAATAGCCATTTCCCTGTCGGTGATGGAGTTCAGTACATTTCTCCTGTTCGCGCTTATCGGGTACACCGATGGTGGTGTTGCTCCAATCGTTGATCCGTCCGATCCGGTAAAGGTATATGTCGATCCCCTGCCGCAAGCCCTGGTGCTTACTGCTATTGTGATCGGACTTGCAACTACCGCGATGCTCATGGCTACAATAATAAGGCTTTACAGGAAGTACGGGACATTTGACATCAGAGAAATCAAAAACCTGAAAGGATAGAATATGAATCCGCTGATCCCATTATTTGTCGCGATCCCTTTAACAGGAGCATTTCTTGACATGATCCTGGGAAGATTTATAAAAGGTTTCAGCAGGTATTTCACATCGGTTGTCCTCCTCGCCCTTGCTTCAATGAGCATTTATTCGGCTGCGACAGCAGGCACGGACCCTTCGGTTTACAATGCAGGAGGCTGGGAACCTGTCTTAGGGATACCGGTCGGTATCACTATGGTGATGGATGGTTTTACTGTACTGATGCTCTGCATAATAAATATCGTCGGATTCCTCTCGGCTTTCTATTCGGTTTCCTATATAAAAAGATTCACATCCGATAATTTCTATTATGCCCTCTTCTGTCTTATGACGGCAGGAATGAACGGTGTTGTCCTCAGCGGCGACATTTTCAACATCTTTGTATTCCTTGAAATATCGGTTATCTCGGCGTATGCTCTTGTAGCGTTCGGAGTTGAGAAAAATGAGCTGGAAGCATCGTTCAAATACCAGGTTCTTGGATCACTGGCATCCTTCTTCATCCTTTTCGGTATTGCCCTGATATACTGGAAGACAAAGACCCTGAACATTGCCGATATCCGGGAAGTACTGAAGTCAGGATACGAACGGCCCTATTATATCTTTGTTGAACTTCTTATCCTTTGCGGCTTTGGGCTTAAGGCCGCGATAATCCCTTTCCATGCATGGCTTCCCGATGCACATTCGTCGGCGCCGTCGCCTATTTCAGCAATGCTTTCAGGAGTCCTCATCAAGGCAGCAGGTATATACGTGATAATAAGGCTCTTCTTCAACCTGTTTGAAACTAGTGAAAGCATGGCTGTCCTTATCACGACGCTGGGATCTCTTTCGATGGTGATTGGAGTATTCCTTGCAATCGGACAATGGGATATTAAAAGGCTGCTTGCATACCACAGCATAAGCCAGATGGGATATGTTGTCCTTTCTATAGGGATGGGAATGATCCTTATTTCAAGGGGAGTGAAACACGAAATCGCCATGCTTGCGATCGCAGGCGGGCTGTATCATCTTGTAAATCATGCGGCTTTCAAGGGACTCCTTTTCCTTAATGCAGGCGCCATAGAGTACACCCTCGGAACACGCGACCTCAGGGAGATGGGTGGACTTGGAAAATCGATGCCGGCAACTTCGGCAACATCATTCGTGGCTTCAATGTCGATTTCAGGCATACCACCCTTCAACGGCTTTTTCAGCAAACTGATAATAATCATTGCAGCAATAATGGCAAGGTTTTATTTCCTTGCTTTTCTTGCGGTCCTGGTAAGCATAATCACACTCGCTTCTTTTCTGAAATTTCAGCGATATGCATTTTATAACAAAGAAGAGGGAAAGGGGGAAAGGGGAATAAAAGAAGTGCCTTTCCCGATGGTTTTCAGCATGGTGGTCATGAGCTTGCTTTGTATAATACTCAGTCTGCTTGCATTTCCCGGGATAAGGGATGCGGTTCTGGCTCCTGCAGCTGAGATCCTGACAGATCCTGCCAAATACTCCAAAATTGTAATTGGATATTAAAATGAGATACGTTGCGGTATTTATATTATCACTGATCTTCTGGCTCCTTCTGACCTTCCGCCTGACAGTCCCGAATGTTATCACCGGATCGGTCGCATCGGCGCTATGCTCGGCATTCTTTGCACGTCATTACTTTCGCGGCGTAAACAAGTTCCTCCAGCCGGCCCGGTATTACTGGTTCATTGTCTATCTTGCCGTTTTCTTTGTCGAATGCATTAAGGCAAATCTGGATGTTGCATACAGGGTCCTTCATCCCTCTATGCCGATAAAACCGGGTATAGTGAAGCTGAAAACATCGCTGAAGTCGGAATTTGCCAGAACACTTCTTGCAAATTCAATAACAATGACGCCCGGAACTATTACCGTCGATATTATCGACGACGACCTGTATATACACTGGATATATGTCAGGTCGGAGGACCCGGCGGAATATACACGGATAATAACGGGGGCTTTTGAAAAATACATTAAAAAATTTGCAGAATGAGCGACTGGCTGCCAATATTGCTTTACATTCAGATCGGATTAAGCGCCGTATGCCTCTACAGGATAATCGCAGGTCCGACGATCCCCGACAGGATGGTCGGAATAGACATATTCGGGATACTGGTTGTCGGCATATGTGCGATAATCGCGGTTCAGACAGAAAAATCGTTCATCCTTGATATCGGTATAGCCTGGATAATACTGAGCTTCATCGGAACATTAACACTGGCAAAATATCTGAGCGGCAAAAAACTTAATGAATGAGATGATCACAATTATCTTTATCTGTATAGGCGTACTTTTCAATATTTTCGGATGCATAGGGCTTATCCGGCTTCCTGATGTTTACAACAGGCTTCAGGCAGCAACCAAATGTGTTACTCTGGGGTGCTGCAGCATCCTTATCGGTGTATTGTTCCATTTCGGCATTACCGGCGCAGGAGTCAAGGCTCTTGTTGCAATCCCCATTCTTTTTTTCACGGCAACAGTTGCCGCACATGCACTGATAAGAGGCACCTACAGGTTTGGCACACCGCTCGACAAAAGGACGGTAAAAGATGATTATAAGGAGGCAGTGAAATGAAATATCCAAAAATAAGGGAATTAAAGGAAGCTGTTGTATCGCTATTTACTCCTGCATATACCTCGGGGTTTCCAGCAGAGCCGCATGTGCCCTATGAAAAATTCAGGGGAAGGCCTGTCGTCGACAACGATAACTGCGTGGGTTGTGAGACCTGCGCCAATGTATGTCCACCTCATGCGATAACATTTTCAGACGACAGGGAAAATGGGATGAGGACCATTACAAGGGACTACGGGAAATGTATTTTCTGCGGCCTTTGCCAGGAGCATTGCATCACCGGTAAAGGGGTGGCTCTGTCTGACAAAATTTTTGATCTTGCCGTTTTCGACAGGAAAGACAATATCGACTTTCAGGAAAAAGAACTGCTTGTCTGCAGCCATTGCGGCGCTGTAATAACAACGAGGGAACACCTTGCATATCTTCATAAAAAGCTTGGCCCTAAAGCATTCTCGTCAATTCTCAACCTTAATATGCTTAACAGGGAGCTTCGGCTCGCCGATGGTCACGATCTGGAAGCAGAGGTTCGCGACGGGCTTAAAAGGAAAGATATGTTCAACATAATATGTCCAAACTGTCTCAGACAGGTTCTTGTCCGTTATCTTACAAAAAGTGTCTGAAGAACTCATCAATTTACTTTCGCAAAAAGACAGGAAGATTCTTTTCGCGGGTATCGGCAACGTCCTCCGTAAGGACGACGGAGTTGGCGTTTATGTTTGCTCAGGTATAACAGGATCAGGTTCAGTTTCGGGGCTGACTGTCGAGGTAAGCATTGAAAATTATATAGGAAAAATAAACAGGATGAATCCGGATATCCTGGTGCTTGTCGATGCTGTTGATATGAACTCTGAACCAGGCACTTATAAATTACTCGATATCAGCCAGACAGAAGATACGACTTTCAACACCCATAACATATCACCGGGAAGGGTGTCGGAATTTTTTCTTATGCCGGTTTATTTGCTTGGAATACAGCCGGAAAGTATTGATTTTGGTGAAAAAATGTCGTATCTTGTAAAGAATGCAGCCGATTATTTGATTTCAATTATTAATAGATACTAAAGGAGGAGGTAAGACATGGCAACTGAATACTTATGCAAAGCCTGCAAAGGCGTTCTGAACGTAAAGACTTCCATTGTCCTTTCGGCTACGAAAGTCAACAGTTCAAAAAAAGGTCTTATTTTTCTTAATCCCGAACTGGGTAATTATACGGTGACAACACATCCCACCTTCGCCATTGACGAAGGCGAGGAATTCATAATCAACTGTCCGATATGTCATGCCCATCTGAACAGTCTGAAATATGATCACCTTGTAAGGATCCTGATGGTCGACGACAAGGGGAAGCAGTATGATATCTACTTTTCGGATATAGTAGGTGAAAAATGCACATACAAGATCAGCGGCACGTCGATTGAAATGATCGGTCCCGACTCTGTCAAATATGACAAATACTTTGATGTTCCCGAGGAGGACAGGAAATATCTGTAATAATTTTGCACCTTCGCAGGCTGCCTGATTTTGTTCAGTAACCAATAAATTATACTTTTGTTACCGTAGCTTAACAATACGGTATAAAATTTTTATTATGGACATTGATGTACACAAAAGAGCAGCCGACAACATAAGGATACTTTCGATGGCGATGGTCGAAAAGGCCAGATCAGGGCATCCGGGTGGCGCCATGGGCGGAGCCGATTTTATTCATATTTTGTTTTCGGAATTCCTGAATTTTGATCCCGGTGATCCGGCATGGATAAACCGCGACAGGTTTTTCCTCGATCCCGGCCATATGTCGCCGATGCTTTATTCTGTACTTACACTTACCGGACGTTTCACCACCGATGAGCTTAAAAACTTCAGGCAATGGGGAAGCCCGACTCCCGGCCATCCCGAGCTGGATGTCATGAGGGGCATTGAAAACACATCTGGTCCGCTGGGACAGGGACATACAATGGCTGTAGGCGCTGCAATAGCTGAACGATTTCTTGCAACACGCTTCGGGGAATTGTTTTCACATAAAACCTTTGCTTTCATCTCCGATGGCGGGGTACAGGAGGAAATATCACAGGGTGCAGGAAGGCTTGCAGGCCATCTCGGGCTGAATAACCTTATAATGTTTTATGACTCCAACAACATTCAGCTTTCCACTCAGACGAAGGCTGTAACATCAGAGGATACTGCAATGAAATACAGGTCGTGGGGATGGAACGTAATTACAATCGAAGGCAACAACCACGACCAGATAAGAAAAGCCCTCAACGATGCCGTCAGTGAAAAGGAAAGGCCTACCATCATCATAGGAAAGACTATAATGGGAAAAGGACTTCTCGACAAGGAGGGGAACAGCTTTGAGGGACAGACCTCCACACACGGGATGCCTGTAAGCGAGGCGGGAGGATCGTTCGAAAAGTCGCTCCTTAACCTTGGAGGCAATACCGACGATCCTTTCATTATATTCGATGATGTAAGGCAGCTTTATTCGGAAATCCTCGAGAAAAAGAAAAAAACAGCCTCTGAATGGAAGGCAAGGAAGAATGAATGGGCCGGGAATAACAGGGATGCTGATAATAAGCTTCAGATGTTCTGGTCGGGAGCAATCCCTGAAATCGATTTCAGGGGAATAATACAAAAGGAAGGATCGGCGACAAGGGCTGCCTCTGCTGCAGTTCTAGGTGTTCTTGCATCAAAAGTTGAAAACATGGTTGTAGCATCGGCCGACCTTTCAAACTCCGACAAAACAGATGGGTTCCTGAAAAATACGAAAGCTTTTGCAAAAGGCGATTTCACAGGTGCATTCCTTCAGGCAGGAGTATCTGAGCTTACAATGGCAGCAGTTATGAACGGAATGGCGCTCCATGGCGGTGTTATCCCCGCCTGCGGGACATTCTTCGTTTTTTCCGATTATATGAAACCTGCTGTCAGGCTTGCATGCCTGATGGGACTTCCTGTTATTTATATATGGACACACGATGCCTTCAGGGTCGGGGAAGACGGGCCAACACATCAGCCTGTTGAACAGGAGGCCCAGATAAGGCTGATGGAACAGCTTAAGAATCATCAAGGAGAGAACAGCATGCTCGTTCTCCGTCCGGCCGATTCGAATGAAACAACGATATCGTGGAAGCTTGCCCTTGAGAACAGGCTTACACCAACAGCACTTATTTTATCGAGACAAAACATAAAGGATCTGCCGTCCATAACCGGCGACAGATATTCCGATGCCCTTAAGTTAGAAAAAGGAGCATACATTGTAAGTGATTGCCAGGGAAAACCGGATATAGTGCTCCTCGCCAGCGGGTCAGAAGTATCGACTCTTGTTGAAGGAGCAGTAATACTCGAAAACGACGGACTGAAAATAAGGATAGTGTCGGCCCCCTCGGAAGGGCTTTTCAGGAATCAACCAGAAGATTACAGGAAATCAGTAATCCCTGATGATGTTCCGGTATTCGGACTTACTGCAGGGCTGCCTTCCACGCTTCAGGCGCTTGCCGGACCGAATGGGACTGTATGGGGCGTCACAAGTTTCGGTTATTCGGCGCCATACAAGGTGCTCGATGAGAAGCTTGGTTTTACTGCAGAGAATGTTTATCGCCAGGTGAAGACCTGCCTGGTTCAATATAGAAGGTAAACATTATGATCATTCGTTCAGGCCGCCTCATCAGCGGCCTGATTTTTCTCTTCCGTTGGCTTTAGCCAACGGCAATTCCTTTTAAAAACATATCAGCATTTATTTTGTTATTCCTGTTGCTCCTGTTTCCCTTTCAAGACCTCAGTGGCCTGTTTTTTTTTCATATCTGGTTTCTCTTTTGTAATTTAGATCAGGTTTTAAACCTGAAAATAACTCATCCATGAAGAAGCTAATAACCCTGTTTCTATTTTTACTGTGTGGATTATCAGGCTTCGGACAGGCCGATACCACCCTTCAGGACCTTACTATTGCAGATACACAGGATGTAAGGGTTACACTTTTCGACTCCGACGACCTGTTCGAGATATTTCTCAGCTTCGACATAACAAAATATAAAAAGGAAAAGATGAGTGATGAGTACCTTGAAGCAAATCTCAAATATTTCGAAAATGAAACCGATTCGATTGTAAAAAAGATCAAGGTGAGGCCAAGAGGAAATATCAGGCGGTCAGCAATCTGTGATTTTCCTCCCCTTATGATCAATTTCCAGATGAAAGATCCGGCCGATTCAAAATTCGCAGGATTAAACAAGCTCAAGTTCGTTACATACTGTAAACTTGGATTTGAAGATTATATCCTCAGGGAATACCTTGTTTACAAGCTATACAATGTGATTACCGATTACAGCTTCAGGGTCAGACTTTTCAGGATCAATTATATCAATACAGCAAAGGAGAAAAAACCTGTTGTTCAGTATGGTTTTGCAATTGAACCTGTCAGACAGCTTGAAAAACGGACTAAAACAAAGGAGATAATCTATTCAGGCCTCACACAGCGAAATATAAGACAGGACATGCTCGACAGGGCGGCGCTGTTCAATTATATGATAGGGAATTCCGACTGGTCGGTACCAATAGGTCACAATATTCAGCTTATGTATCAACCCGATGTTCCCGACAATGAAGTTAACCTGGCAATACCCTACGATTTCGATTACGCCGGGATAGTAAATACAGATTATGCTATTCCCTTCGAAAGCCTTCCCATAGAAACTACAAGGCAGAGACTTTATATGGCGGTATGCAGGAGCGACGAGTCATTTATGAAAATGATAAACGAGTTTCAGCAGAAAAAAGAGGCTTTGCTCAAAGTGATAAATGATTTCCCCTATCTGAACCCGAGATCAAAAAAAGATATGATAACCTACCTCGATGGTTTCTTCGGCCTTATCAACAAGCGGAATACCTTGCTAACATATCTTAAAACCGACTGTAACTGGTTCGAAAGACAGGCGAACCTCAGGATTCGTTAACGTTCGCTAAATTGCCGGCTCAGGCCATTAAACATTTTTTATATCTTTGCCCCTTAATTTTTTATGATGAAACTCACATGAATTACATACAACACGTATGTATATAATTATCAAAAAGGTGGGCTCCATCGGACCAATAAAATAAAAATTATATCCTGATGAAATACGACATTCAACAAGGGGTAAAGGGGCTGATCTTTGATCTCGACGGCACACTTGCCGATACAATGCCATACCACTTCAAGGCATGGAAAACAGCCTGTGCAAGGTACGGCGCTCATATCGACAACCTTTTCCTGCGGAAACATACAGGAAGCCCGGGATGGTTCATCGCCCAGGAAATCATAAAAGACTGCAACCTGAATGGCAGCGTAAGCATCGATACGATAGTCGAGGAAAAGATGCAGGAGTTTTATAAATATCAGCATCTTGTAAAACCAATAGAGCCTGTCACCGACATAGTTAAAAAATACCATGGCATTCTTCCGATGGCCGTCGGAACTGGGGGTCACCGTGAAGCAGTCGAAAGAACCCTCGAAATAACCGATCTCCGCAAATATTTCGAAATCATTGTAACGGCAAATGATGTGGATTCGTTTAAGCCACATCCGGAGACATTTTTAAAGTGTGCTGAACTGATGAATGTTGAACCGCAATACATTGAGGTTTTTGAAGACGGCGACCTGGGTATTGAGGCCGCCGTTAAAGCCGGAATGAGGATAACGGATGTAAGGTCGTGGTACGATTCGGAGTGGTAGTCGGCAGTTGGCAGTTAGCAATTTCAGTTAAATAATACTAAAAAAGTATCGAACTTTTCCTGAGGATAAAATGTTCTTTCAGAAATGATTATCTTGTAAAAAAATTCCGAGGATTGAGAAAGGCTCTTAAATTAAAGGCATCAGTTTTCATAATTGCATGGATGGCGCTGTTTGTTCACAATGTCATCCCTCACCATCATATTGATGATAACCGCGAATTCTTCGGTCATCTTTCACACAATCATGCCTGCTGTTCCAATAACCACAGTCATCCGATAAAGGTTAGCAGCGAACATCATGATGAACATGTATGCAATCTTTCAAATCTTCTGTTTCATTCCCTGAATCCTGAAATATTTCTTTCATGTTCAGGCATTAATCCGGATTTCAATCCCGATTTACCTGTTTCAGAAATTTTCATAAATCAAAACAGATATTTCTCTTCAGCCGGTACAGGCGGCTCCTGCCTTCTTCGAGCCCCTCCCCTTTCCTGAATATCTATGTAGTTAATTACGTAGTCAGCTACGTAGATTACTACGTAGTTCTTTCTGCGTCAAGCTGATCTTCAGCCTACGCAATGCTTTTATTTTAATTACCATTATCACATCAGGCATGAAAATTTCATTTCATTCATTTATTATAATGTTCCTCGTTGCAGGCATGAGCAGCTGTGGCGGGAATAAAACGGATATTCACGACCATACCGCCGCTGAGGAAAGTATAACTCCCCAGTCAGTGTCTGAACCTGAACATACAGTGTTAACCATTAAAAAACAGGATTTTGCCACTGTGATCAAGACCAGCGGCAGGATCATGGTCGACAGCAAGGATGTGAGCATCCTTACTGCAAAATCATCAGGAATAATAAAATTTATTGATCATTATCTGTTCCCGGGTGTCAGAATTACCTCGGGACAGAGATTATTCACAATTTCAGGCGACAAACTTGCTGAAGGCAATACTGACCTGAGGATACGCCAGTTAAAATCGGACCTCGACCAGGCATTGGCAAATTATGAAAGGGCAAAATCGCTTATTTCAGATAAAATAATCACTCAGGAAAAATTTCTTGAGATAAAGACCAATTATGAAAAGGTGCTTGCCGAATTTGAAAATCTCGGTGGCACATCAGTAATAACCGGTAACTATGTCGCTTCGTCGGCAAGCGGATTCATAAGGGAGATCTTTGTAACGGAAGGGCAGATGGTAAGTGCAGGACATCCCCTGGCGTCGATTGTCACGGAGCATTCGATGATCCTTAAGGCCGACGTATCGCCTGCATACCTCAACCTGGTTCCTTCGATCGAAAGTGCAAAATTTACAACCGGATATAATAAAAATATCTTCAGGACCGGCGAGATGAACGGCAAAAGGATCTCTTATGGAAAAAGCATAGGGCCTGATTCATACTATGTGCCGGTATATTTCAAATTTGATTATAATCCGGGACTTATCGACGGAACCTTCGCAGATGTATATCTGACGGGCGCACTAAGAAGCAATGTCATTGTGGTTCCGAATACATCGCTCATGGAGGAATTTGGGAAGTTTTATGTTTTTGTCGAAGATGAAGACGGCGATTTCCTGAAGAGATATATAAAAACCGCAGAGACCGATGGAGAATTTACTGAAGTCATGGACGGACTCTCAGAAAATGAAACTATTGTTGCCACAGGCGCCTACAATATCAAACTGTCGCAGATGTCGTCAGGCGCTCCTGCCCATACACACAATCATTAAACTTTGCACCATGCTTGACAAAATAACTGCTTTTTCGCTGAAGAACAGGCTGATAATACTTACCGGTGCATTTCTGATACTTGCTTCAGGTGTATATCTTATCAGCAGAATGGAGGTCGACATATTTCCTGAGCTTACCGCTCCGACTGTCGTGATCATGACAGAAGCCAACGGCATGGCGCCTGAGGAGGTCGAAAAACTTGTTTCCTTTCCCATAGAGACAACTGTTAACGGATCAACAGGCATCAGAAGAGTAAGATCAAGCTCATCGATGGGATTTTCGATCGTATGGGTTGAATTTGACTGGGGAACTGATATTTACAGGGCCCGGCAGACTGTTTCCGAACGTCTTTTCCAGGTAAGGGAGATGCTTCCTGCCGGAGTCGACCAGCCTGTAATAGCGCCTCAGGCTTCTCTCCTGGGCGAGATGATGATAATAGGTATGACATCCGATACAATTGATAAGATGGAACTCAGGACCATTGCCGACTGGAATGTGACACCAAGACTGCTGTCGGTGCCGGGAGTTGCCCAGGTCAACACAATAGGCGGCGATGCGAAAGAATATCAGATCCTTGCCGATCCTTACAGGATGAACTTTGCCGGTGTGTCGGTAGAAGAATTAGCCGCTACATGTGAAAATCTGAATACAAACACTTCAGGAGGCTTTATCAACGAATATGGAAATAAATATATAATCAGGGGAATAACCAGGACAAACAATCTTAACGATATCAGGGCATCCCTCATAAAGATTGTAAACGGGAACCCCGTCAGAATAGGTGATGTAGCCGATGTTGATATCGGCAAGACTCCTCCCATCGGCACAGGATCATACCGCGGCAATGATGCGGTGCTTGTAACCGTAACACGTCAGCCTGAAGCCAACAGTGTAAAGCTTACGCGCGATATCGACAATGCAATAAGTGATATAAGTACTAACCTGGGCTCAATTGTTGAGTTCCATACCGACATCTACAACCAGGCTTCTTTCATCCGGACCTCAGTAAACAATGTCCTGAAAGCCCTTCTGGAAGGAGGGTTCTTTGTGGTTCTTGTCCTGTTCTTCTTTCTTCTCAACTACCGGACCACGTTCATTTCGCTCATGGCTATTCCCTTATCGCTGGTTGTCACTCTAATAACACTTAAGACTCTTGGGTATACAATAAACACAATGAGCCTCGGAGGAATGGCTATCGCCATAGGCTCTCTTGTCGACGATGCGATAATTTATGTTGAAAACACATATAAGCAGCTGAGGAGGAACATAGCAAAGGATCCGGCGTCGAGAGCCCCGGTGATGGATGTAATATTCAGCGCCTCTTCCGAAATGAGGTCATCCATACTGAACGCCACAATAATCATAATAATCACCTTCTTTCCGTTGTTTCTTCTCGAAGACCTCGAAGGCCGTATGCTGAAACCGCTCGGAATAACATTCATTGTTTCACTTTTCGCATCGCTTATTGTCGCAATCACCATAACACCTGTACTTTGCAGCTATCTTCTATTGAATGAAAAGAAGCTGAAGGCGGATGTTAACGGGACATTTGTTGAGAGGAAGCTCGGTTCGCTTTACAGAAAGATACTTAATTATACCCTCAACAGAAATTCACTTGTGATAGGAGTAACAGCTCTTCTGCTAGTTGCTGCTCTATTTCTCTTCACCACCACCGGCTCGGCATTTCTCCCTTCATTCAATGAAGGAGCCCTGACAATAAACATTGGGACAATGCCCGGGATATCCCTTGATGAGTCGGCAAAAACAGGAAAGGAAGCACAGAGGATTCTGCTCGGGATCCCCGAAATAAAGAGCGTGTCGTGTAAGACGGGACGTGCTGAGCTCGCCGAACATTCATTCGGAGAAAGCGTATCGGAGCTTGATGTGCCGTTTGAACTTAAGGACAGAAGCAGGGAGGAATTTCTCGAAGATGTAAGGACAAGGCTTAAAGTACTTCCGGGAGTTAATGTTGAAGTAGGTCAGCCGATAACGCACCGTATCGACAATATGCTGTCGGGTTCAAAAGCCAATATTGCGATCAAACTGTTTGGAGACGATCTTAACGACCTTTACAGGATGGCAAACTCGATAAAGGCTGAGATCGCTGATATCGAAGGTATCGGAGACCTGAATGTCGAGCAGCTGATCGAAACTCCCCAGGTAAAAATAAAAGCAAAAAGAGAAATGCTGGCTAGGTACGGCATCACCCTTAACGATTTCAACACATTTGTATCGTATGCACTTAGCGGGCAAAAAGTATCAGATGTTTATGAGGATGAAAAAAGGTTCCCCCTTGTTCTGAAATACAATGACGAAACAAGAGGAAACATTGAAGGCATAAGGTCGGCCCTTGTAGATACCCGCGACGGAAGGAAGGTTCCACTGTCGTTCGTTGCGGATATAGAATCATCCTCGGGTCCCGATGCTATAAACAGGGAAAATGTAAGAAGGAAGATAGTCATATCGGTTAATACAACAGGAAGCGATGTAGGAAGCGTTGTAAATCAGATAAGAAAAAGGATAAATGAAAGGATACAGCTTCCTGAAAATTACAATATTGAATATGGAGGTCAGTTTGAAAGCGCCGACAGCGCTGCAAGCAGGCTGGCGCTTGCATCAATTGCGGCTATTCTCGTGATATTTGTAATACTTTACAGTGAATTCAGGGATAACTGGCTGTCGGCCATAATACTTCTCAACCTTCCGCTGGCTCTTATCGGTGGAATTTTTGCAGTTAAACTGTCATCAAATGTAATTAGCATTCCCGTCATCATAGGCTTTATAACTCTGTTCGGCATTGCTACCCGAAACGGGATACTTCTCATAAGCAGGTACATCAAAAAAGGCCCGGAAAACGAAAGCTTCAGGGAACATATTATTTCAGGTTCCACCGACAGGCTTAACCCTATACTGATGACGGCGCTTACTGCGGCCCTTGCCCTTATACCGCTGGCAATGGGCGGCGACAAGCCCGGCAATGAGATACAGAGCCCGATGGCAATAGTGATACTGGGAGGTCTTCTGAGCTCAACGCTGCTGAACCTTATCGTTCTTCCATCAGTCTATTATGTAATCAGGAAAAACAAAAACAAAAATGAATAAGAAGATATTGCTGATATTATCTATAACAGGTTTCTGTTATACCCTTGCCGGCCAGCGCATCGATGATTATCTTCTCCAGGTTGCTTATAACAATCCGGAGCTGATAGCTTACAATAAGCTTCTCGAAGCCAGGAGGTATGAAGCAAAGACCGGCCTCACCCCTCCCGGCCCGGCATTTAGCTTTGGATATATGCCCGGTCAGGAACCCGGTACAGGCAATAAAAAAACCTGGTCGGTGACCCAGTCTTTTTCATTTCCCCTTAAATACATCAACCGGAGCCGCCTGAGCAGGGAAATGATAGTTCTTGCCGAACAGGAATATGATCTCGTAAAGCTTAACATACTGCTTGAGACAAAATACCTCGTACTCGATTATATATATAATTCAAAGAAGATCGGGATCCTCGGAAAAAGAAAAGAGCTTTACGACAGGCTCAGGTCATCATGGCAGAAGATGGTGGATTCAGGCGAGGCCACCACGCTCGAGTACAACAGAATACTCCTGGCGCTGTCGTCAAATAATCTTGATATGGCCAGGACAAAAACAGATATTTCTCTTCTGAGGGAAAAGCTTTCGTATGCCGGGGGAGGATTAAAAGACATCCCTGAATTTACTGACTATCCTGATGTTATTGAATCAAATCCTGAAAATATCGTTGAAACAAAGAAATCTTTTCATCCTGCTTTTCTTATTCCGGAAACAGAATACAGAGTGAGCCTCAGCGAACTTAGGCTGGCGCGTAATGAAGGATATCCTGAATTTCAGGCCGGATATGCCTCTGAGATAGTTCCCGGGGAAACCTATACGGGGCCGGTAGCAGGGCTTACAATTCCACTGTGGGCCAATTCAAATAAAGTAAAAACTTCGATGGCAATGGCAAACCATATGGCTTCGATGAGGGATGCAAAACTTGCCGGCCTTTCAACAGAGGTAAGAGGCGATATCGAAAAGCTGAATGCCACAGGAAAAACAATTGAGGAACTCAGGGCCATGATTGACGGTGAGAAGAACCGGGAATTCCTCGATAAGGCCCTTTCGTCAGGTGAAATTTCTGTTACAGATTATTTTCTGTATCTTGAATCATCATTTGAAACAGAAGACAGGCTATTGGAGCTTGATAATGAATATAATAAGATTGCAGCATCGGTTTATGACCAGGAACTGCTCAAATTGACAGGCAGGTAGCAAATGGTGAGTATAATAAGAACAGAGGACGGTTCGGATACGTTGTATGTACCGGGACTGGATGAGCATTATCATTCAGTTCACGGGGCCATACAGGAATCAGAGCATATTTTCATCGGGGCGGGATTTGACTTTACGAAAGCCGATCCGGTACGCATTCTTGAGATAGGTTTCGGTACAGGGCTGAATGCCCTGCTTACCTGCATATATTCGGAAAAGGCGAAAAGAAAAGTATATTACACTTCCATTGAAAAGTATCCGCTTCAGCCCGACGTTACCGAATCTCTTAATTATACAGACATCCTTAAAGGCGACAGTAAAATGCTGTTTGATAAAATACATCGATGCCGGTGGAATTCATTCGAACAGGTCACGGATGGTTTTATGCTCAGGAAGATTGAAGCAGACCTTGTTGCACTGGAAATCGAGGGAACCTATGATCTTGTTTACTTCGATGCATTCGGTCCCGGCAAACAGACGGAGATGTGGAGCGATGATATTTTTGAGCGGATCGGCAGGGCGGTCTGCAGTGATGGCATTCTTGTGACATACAGTGTCAAGGGAAGTGTTAAGAGGAGTCTGAAAAGATCGGGATTCAATGTCACTCTGCTTCCCGGGCCGCCCGGTAAAAGGCAGATACTGCGTGCAGTGAAATGCTAAAAAATTATCACCATTGACTTTTTTGCTCAGGCCAAAGTATTATCTTTGCGCTAATTTTTTAATTTAAAACTATATCAAATGAAAATCAAAGGATTAATCGTTCTGGCAGGCGCAGCGGCAATAATGTTCACATCCTGTTCCAAGAACAACATATCGAATGCAAAAATTAATACAAGGGAAGACTCTCTGTCATATGCTTTCGGGATTGTTAACTACAATGCACTGAAGAGCGACAGTCTTAAACTCGATGCAAGACTTGTTGCAAAAGCTATGCTCGACGGCGAGAATGACAAGGCAGAAATGACAGATGAGATTGCAAGAGGTTTCATTATGCAGTTTGTCACTGAAAGGCAGGCTCAGCAGCAGGCACAGCAGGAAGAGCAGGACAAGATCCTTTACAAGGATTATATAGCCGAGAACGAAGCCTTTCTGACAAAGAACAAGGAAA
Organism: uncultured Rikenellaceae bacterium; assembly: GCA_964633505.1. Classification (GTDB taxonomy): domain Bacteria; phylum Bacteroidota; class Bacteroidia; order Bacteroidales; family VadinHA17; genus LD21. The sequence goes on from CAZWHC010000004.1 coordinate 286,002, forward strand.
AAAGCGGTGTTACTGTAACTCCCAGCGGTCTTCAGTATGAAGTAGTAAAGATGGGAACAGGCCCGAAACCTGAATCAAGCAGCACTGTAAAAGTTCATTATACAGGAACCCTTATCGACGGCACCGAGTTTGACTCATCAGTAAAAAGAGGCGAACCCGCACAGTTCCCGGTTTCGGGCGTTATCCCCGGCTGGACTGAGGCTTTGCAGTTAATGCCAGTAGGTTCAAAATTCAAGCTCTATATTCCGCAGAACCTTGCTTATGGCGCCAGCCAGGCAGGCGATGTAATAAAGCCTTTCTCGACCCTTATATTTGATGTTGAACTGCTTGAGATAGTCCAGTAAATGAGAACTGCCGAGATACACACTCCGAAGGGAGTAATGGAAATAAGCTTTTACGAAGAGGATGCACCAAACACTGTTGAGAACTTTGTTAAGCTGGCCAGGGAAGGATTTTACGATGGCCTTTCATTCCACAGGGTCATAAAGGATTTCGTCATCCAGGGCGGATGTCCCTACTCGAAAGATATGAACGACCCGAGAGTCGGAACAGGAGGCCCGGGCTATCAGATCAAATGCGAACTCAATGGCGGCAACCAGTTTCACGACCGCGGTGTGCTTTCGATGGCACATGCAGGAAGGAACACAGGAGGGTCACAGTTTTTTATATGTCACAACCGGACGAACACAAAGCATCTCGACAGGCAGCATACATGCTTCGGTAAAGTGTCGTCGGGCCTTGATGTTATCGACCTTATCAAACAGGGCGACAGAATCGAAAAGATAGTTATTAAGGAGGAATAATATGGCTTTCGAAATTTCAGGCAAAGTGATCGATATAATGCCTGTAAACCAGGTCAGCGACAAATTCAAAAAACGCGAATTTGTTATCGAGAAAAAAGAGACTGGCGGCGCTGCTGTCTTTATCGATTATATCAAATTCCAGCTTATCCAGGATAAATGCGACCTTATCAACGAATCATTTCTCAATGAGGAGGTTAAGGTTTCATTTAACCTGAAAGGCAATAAATGGGAACGCGACGGCAAAATCAACTATTTCACCAACCTTGATGCCTGGAAAATTGAAAGAATCGCTGATTCCGGGAAAGCCCAGAATGTTCCGCCACATAGTACCTTCGACGACATACCTCCGGATGATGAAATGAGCGATCTTCCGTTCTGAAGATTAAATGCTGTTGAAGATATCCTTTTAACCGCAAAGAAACGCAAAGTCTTCGCGCAAAGAACTCAAAGCAATAGAAATAATCAGTCAGGCTTTGCGAACTTTGCACCTTCTTTGCTCCCGAGTACTCGGGATTGCGGTTAATTTTTTTATGTTTCAATTCAGCATTTTTGTTTTTGAACTATCTTAGGAGCGTGCTGTAAACATTGTTAATTTGATAAACCTCTGACATATGAAACTCACTGACATGTTCCATCTTATCCGCCGGTATCTGCCGGTATTGTTTTTTATCGGGCTCTTCATCCAGGTTAATGCCCAGGTCCTTCAACAGGAAGAGGTGAAGATAGGATCGAGACAGGTACAGTTGCCCTATAACAGACTTATTCAGCCGGCCGGTAAACAAATATTGTTCGGCGATGCATCGAATGAAAGCCATGCCATGGAAGTGGTTATCTCGCCCGACAGAAAATGGCTTGCTATCCTGGAACGTTCAAGCATAGTGTTTGTAAGCACAGCCGATAATTCGATAAAATTTATTCTGAGGAACAGCCTTCATACTGCGCTCAGAGGCGCCATGAACACATATTCGGGACTTATCTGGCACGATAATAAAGGCTCCCTCGAAGTGTACTGGAGCGTAGTCGGCATTGACGACAGATCGTATGTTGCTTCAGCAAAGTGGGACGGTACAAAAGCCGAATTCGGAAAACTATATGAATACGGGAAAATACCGCCGGCCGAAATGGCTCTTCCCAATGAGATCCTTATCAATAAGGAATCGAACAAAGAATATCTGTATGTGGTGCTTAACGGCAATAACAGGGTCATAAAACAGGATCTTACATCGGGCGACACAATATGGGTGGCAGATCCGGGCGTTGCACCTTACGGGATTACCATGGCGGCAGGAAAACTTTATGTTACAAACTGGGCGGGACGGCATCCGCTTCCCGCCGATAAGGATGTGGCAGGAGTGCCATGGGGACTGGCAAGGGTAAACAATAATGCAGGCGGTTCGACAAGAGAAGGAAGCATTGCCGTGATCGATCCGCGTTCAGGGGCAATAATTAAAGAAATCGTTGCAGGTCTGCATCCTAACGAAATAATCAGCGACAAATCGGGAAGATATGTCTATGTCACAAATTCGAACAGCGATAATGTCACAGTCATAAATACTCTTATCGATGAGATAACAGAGACTATCAGTATAAGGCTGCAGCCCGAGATAAATCCGTATTTCGGTGATTCCCCAAACGGATTATGCCTGTCGAACGACCAGAAATACCTGTATGTCGCCAATGGAATGGACAATGCGCTGGCTGTAATTCAGCTTTCAAGAAGGGCTGCAAGAAAAGGTTCAGGACCTAAAAGCGCCATCCGCGGATTCATCCCGACCGGAGCCTATCCTTCAGGACTTACTGTCACAAAGGAAGGAACTGTATATGTTGCCAACCTTGAAGCTAACGGAGCACGACTCGGGCTCAATTATGCAACAACAAAAAACCTGATTTTTAATTCACACAGTATGGAGGCGTCGGTGTCGGTAATACCGCCGTCGGCATTCAAAAACCTTAAAGCCTACACCGATACAGTGATCGCCGTCAATGACCTTGCAAGGGCTGCACTTGCAAGAGAGACACCCAGGCCCGGAGTAAAACCCAAACCAGTGCCTGACCGTATAGGCGAACCATCGGTTTTCAAACACGTAGTATATATTATAAAAGAGAACAGGACATATGATCAGATCCTGGGCGACATGACTGAAGGAGACGGCGACCCTACCCTTTGTACTTACGGCGAAAATGTCACTCCAAACATTCACAAACTTGCCAGGGAATTCCTCCTTCTCGACAATTTCATGGTTTCAGGAAAATGCTCTGCAGAGGGACACCAGTGGACTGATGCCTCAATTGTCACTGATTATATTGAAAAGAACATGAGAGCATGGTTCAGAAGCTATCCTCATGTACAGACTGATGCTCTTGTCTATGCCCCTACAGGATTTCTCTGGGACAATGCATTAAGTCACGGCAAGGCAGTGCAAATATACGGCGAAGCATCAGTCCCCGTTCTTGAGGAAAAACTCAAATGGGCCGATATATATAAGAAATATATAAACGGAGAAAGGATAAAATTTTACAACCATACCACAATAGAGCCTGTCAAACCAATACTGTCGCAGACCTATCCTTCGTACGGCAATCATGAGTTTACAGATGCCATGAGGGCGGATGTCCTCATTAAGGAGCTCAGGGATTATGAATCCATGCCGGGTGATCAGCTTCCGGAACTTATGGTTGTGGCGCTTCCCAACGATCATACAGCAGGGATACGGCCGGGATATCCGACACCGAGGGCTATGGTCGCCGATAATGATGCTGCCCTTGGAAGAATTGTTGAGGCATTTTCAAGGAGCAGGTTCTGGGATAATACCGTTATCTTCGTCGTGGAGGATGACTCACAGGGAGGATGGGATCATGTATCGGCCTACCGCACTGTCGCCCTTGTCATAAGCCCGTATTCCCGGCTTAAAAAGACAGTGAGCACCTGGTACACACAGCCTTCCATGGTACGTACGATAGAACAGGTACTCGGCCTTCCTCCAATGAACATACAGGATGCAATAGCCAATCCGATGACCGACTGTTTCACTTCAACGTCCGATGAAACACCGTATAAGGCGCTGCCTTCAAATATCCCGATAGATGAAATGAATCCACAGCTGTCGTCACTGAAAGGGAAAGCTCTTCATTATGCAAGGAAGAGCATGCTCCCCGAATTTGACGGAGTCGATTCAGGGAATGATGATCTCCTGAACAGAATACTGTGGTTTGCTGAAAAAGGCAATGCTCCCTATCCTGCAAAATATGCCGGAGCAACAGGAGATGATGACGACGAATATGAGGAGGAACTTGATGACTGATACTTCTGAAAACACAGGTGGCATTACAAATCCCCTGCTTGGGCGCCGCGACACTCCCTACGGCACTCCTCCGTTTCATCTTATAAAAGCTGAACATTTCAGGCCTGCCATCGATGAAGCAATAAAAATGGCTTCCGCTGAAATAGATGCTATCGCTGAAAATAGTGAGAAACCTACATTCCTTAACACAATAGAAGCCCTCGAGCGCTCCGGCGAACTGCTTGGCGACATTTCCCTCATACTTTTCAACCTTAACAGCGCTGAGACATCAAAGGAGATGCAGGCTGCCGCACAGGAAGTATCACCGCTCCTGACAAGGTTCTCGAATGACATAACACTTAACAGGAAGCTGTTCGAAAGGATCAGAACACTTTATGAATCGGGGGAAAAGGCGCAGCTGACGCCTGAACAAAACAGGCTACTTTATAAAAAATACAGGAGCTTCATCATGGGAGGCGCCGGTATCGCCGACTCCGACAGGGTACGGTTCAGGGAGATATCTGAAGAGCTTTCGCAACTTGCCCTCAGATTTGAGGAGAATGTTCTCGACGAAACCAACTCATTCAGTCTGGGTATTAATAATTCAGAAGATCTTGAAGGACTTCCCCCTGATGTTGTTGAGATGGCAGCACATGAGGCTAAGAAACGGAACCTCGACGGATGGATCTTTACCCTTCAATACCCCAGCTATATGCCTTTCATGCAATACTCTGTAAAAAGGGAGTTGCGTGAAAAGTTGTTCAGGGCATATAATTCAAGGGCTTTTCACAATGATGCAAAAGACAACAGAACACTTGTGAAAAAGATTGTGAATCTGAGGCTTGAGATTGCAAGGATACTGGGTTACAGGAACTTCGCACAACTGGTCCTTGAAGACAGGATGGCCGAAAACCAGCAAAATGTTGAGAAATTTCTGGATGACCTCTACTCCGCGGCTCATACAGCTGCCCTCAGGGACCTTAAAGAGCTTGAGGAATTTGCTTCCGGTTCGGGCCATTCAGGCAGACTTGAACGATGGGACTGGGCATATTATTCTGAAAAACTTAAGCTTAAAAAGCACAGCATCGACGACGAACTGCTTAAACCATATCTCCAGCTCGAAAAAGTAAGGGATGCGGTCTTCGGACTTGCAACATCCCTTTATGGACTTAAATTCAGACCGGCCCCCGGGATCCCTGTTTATCACCCCGAAGTAACTGCCTGGGAAGTAAGTGACAGGGACGATTCACTGCTCGCAATATTCTATACCGATTTCCATCCCAGGGAAGGGAAACAGGGCGGTGCCTGGATGACAAGCTACAGGGAACAGAGGAATGAGAACGGCCGGAGAATAATTCCTTTTATTTCGATTGTTACAAATTTCACACGACCAAACGGAGGCAAACCATCGCTTCTGACATTCAACGAACTTACCACCCTTCTTCATGAGTTTGGGCATGCACTTCACGGGATGCTTTCAAAATGTAATTATGAAAGCCTTTCGGGAACGAATGTGGCGCGCGATTTTGTTGAACTGCCGTCGCAGTTTATGGAAAACTGGGCCTTTGAAAAAGAATGGCTCGACAGTTGGTCAGGACATTACCTTACCGGAGAGAGGATACCCGCCGGATATATTCAAAGGATAAAGGATGCTGAAACCTTCAACGAAGGCTATGCCTGCAACAGACAGCTTGGATTTGGCTTTCTTGATATGGCATGGCATACTCTTTCCGAACCCTTCGAGGGAGAGGTAAGTGATAAGGAGGAAGCCGCATTTTCGAAAACCGAACTTAGCAGTTACGACAGGTCTCTGAATATGAGCTGCTCCTTCACCCATCTTTTCGGAGGAGGTTATGCAGCAGGATATTATGGGTACAAATGGGCTGAAGTGCTCGATGCCGACGCCTTCAGTTGTTTCAGGGAATCGGGTATCTTCAATCAGGAACTGGCCGATTCGTTCAGACTTAATATCCTTGAAAAGGGAGACACCGAAAAGCCTATGGATCTGTATATTAAGTTCAGGGGGAAGGAGCCATCGATGGAAGCATTCCTTAAAAGGAGCGGTCTGAAGCGTGATGATAAAAACTAATGTTTATCTTTGACTTTCGGATTCCGGGCTATAGTATCTCGCCCAGTTTATTATTAATCAATATATTAAACCTGTCCAATGATTCTTTTTTTCAAATGCGGTTCCGGTAATGTGATTGCTGCCGGTACCGATTCTGATTTGCCGGGAGCAGATATTGAAAAACTTTCATGGCTGTTCGGTAATGCCCCCCTTTGCGAGGAAACAACAGTTAAGGGTATTTTTGTGGGCCCGAGGAAGGAAATGATAACGCCCTGGAGCACCAACGCGGTTGAAATTACCCAGAACATGGGTATAAGGGGTATCATCAGAATCGAGGAGTTTTTTCCATCTGAAACCGGCGAACCACGCTTCGATCCTATGCTTCAGGCAGTTTACAGGAATCCCGGACAGGATATTTTCACTATCGACCGTAAACCGGAGGAGATAGTATATATAGAAGATATTGCTGAATATAATGAAAAAGAAGGACTTGCGCTAAATAATGATGAGATCGCATATCTTGGAAAACTATCGGAATCAATCGGACGGCCGCTTACCGATAGCGAGGTTTTCGGATTCTCACAGGTGAACTCAGAGCATTGCAGGCATAAAATCTTTAACGGCATATTCATTATCGACGGAGAAGAAAAGGATTCAACTCTTTTCCAGATGATAAAGAACACCACCCATCTGAACAGGAATAAAGTTGTTTCTGCATATAAGGACAACTGTGCATTCATACAGGGACCTGTGATTGAACAATTTGCACCTGTTTCACAGGACAGTTCCGATTACTTTTCAATAAAAAATTTCGAATCTGTACTTTCATTAAAAGCCGAGACACATAATTTCCCTACTACAGTTGAGCCGTTCAACGGAGCATCGACAGGTACAGGAGGTGAGATAAGAGACAGGATTGCAGGGGGTAAGGGAGCCTTCCCCATTGCGGGAACAGCCGTTTATATGACCTCCTACCCCCGACCAGGCGGAGCCAGACCATGGGAAAAGGCAACACCCGAAAGACCGTGGCTTTACAGAACGCCTGAGGATATCCTTATAAAAGCCTCGAACGGAGCCAGCGATTTCGGGAATAAATTCGGACAGCCTCTTATCTGCGGATCTGTGCTAACATTTGAGCATTTCGAAAATGGCAGGAAGTATGGTTACGACAAGGTGATAATGCTTGCCGGCGGCGTAGGAACAGGGAAAAAGAACGACAGCGCCAAGGATATCCCTGAAAAAGGTGATCTGATAGTGCTTCTTGGTGGCGATAATTACCGGATCGGGATGGGAGGCGGAGCAGTATCATCTGTAGATACCGGCCAGTATCATAGTTCAATAGAGCTTAATGCCGTTCAGCGGGCTAACCCGGAAATGCAGAAGAGAGTTTATAACGCCATACGTGCCCTGAGCGAGCTTGACAAAAATCCTATTGTGTCAATACACGATCACGGAGCGGGAGGACATCTTAACTGCCTGTCGGAACTTGTGGAGGCTACCGGCGGTTTGATCGATATAAGCAGGCTTCCGGTCGGCGATCCTACTCTTTCGGCAAGGGAAATAATAGGCAACGAATCGCAGGAAAGAATGGGACTTGTTATGAAACCTGCCGACATTGAGGAACTAAAGCTGATTGCAGAGCGGGAAAGAGCCCCTATTTACATAATAGGAGAGATTACAGGCGATCATCAATTCACCTTCATGAACAGCCTTACAGGTGAAAAACCGATTGACATTACCCTTGAAGCTCTATTCGGAGATCCTCCAAGGACAACCATGGTTGACAAATATCCTGAACATAGCTATAAAAAGCCTGAATATTCGGCCGAAAGGCTTCCTGAATATATTGAGAATGTACTTCAGCTCGAAGAGGTTGCATGCAAAGACTGGCTAACAAATAAGGTCGACAGGTCGGTTACAGGAAGGCTTGCAAAGCAACAATGTGCAGGTCCTCTCCAGCTTCCGCTTAACAACCTGGGCGCCATCACCCTCGACTACAGGGGAAAATACGGGATGGCAACCTCGATAGGTCATGCCCCGGCGGCAGGCCTCGCCGATCCGGCAGCAGGTTCAGTTCTTGCAATAGCCGAAGCCCTTACCAACATTATCTGGGCGCCGCTCACCGACAGGTTAAGTGGTGTTTCGCTCTCGGCCAACTGGATGTGGCCCTGCCGGAACGAAGGAGAGGATGCCCGGTTGTATTCTGCCGTTCAGGCTGCAAGCAGATTTGCAATTGAACTCGGAATCAACATACCGACAGGCAAGGACAGCCTCTCAATGACTCAGAAATATGACGACCAGGTGGTAATCTCACCCGGAACCGTAATAATATCAGCCGCAGGCGAGGTAAATGATGTAAGGAAAATTGTTGAACCTGTAATTGTAAATGACCCTTATACAAGCCTGCTCTATATAGACATGAGCAGGGATGCCCTGCTTACCGGAGGAAGCAGCTTTGCCCAGATTCTTAACAGTGTGGGCGACGAGGTGCCGACAGTTAAGGATCCGGGATATTTTGCAGAGGTATTCAATGCCGTACAGGATCTGATAGCTAAAAACAAAATTATGGCAGGTCACGACATATCTGCCGGTGGGATGATAACAACCCTTCTTGAAATGTGCTTTTCAAATACATCCGGAGGGCTTGCCATCAACCTCGATGCTGTTGATGAACAGGATATTGTTAAGCTCCTGTTCAGCCAGAATCCCGGTATCATAATTCAGGTGAAAGACGAAGATGAGATTGCCGAGATACTTCTGGAGAACGGCATATCCTATTTCTCGATCGGTCATCCGGTAAATGATAGAGTAATCAGGATATTGCATCAGGAAGGCAGCTATGTATTTGATATAGACAGGCTCAGGGATACCTGGTTCAGAACATCATATCTTCTCGATTGCAGACAGAGTGGAGAGAAGCTGGCTTCAGAAAGGTTCAGATCCTACAGGGACCATGACATCAGATTCAGCACAGGCAATTTCGAAGGGACCTTCAAATCGCTCGGCATAACGCCCGACCGCCGTAAGAAAAGCGGTATCAGAGCAGCAATAATACGTGAAAAAGGCGTCAACGGCGACAGGGAGATGGCGTATGCCCTGTGGCTTGCAGGATTTGACGTTAAGGATGTACATATGACAGATCTTATCAGCGGACGGGAAACACTCGAAGAACTGAATATGATAGTCTTTGTGGGTGGATTTTCAAATTCTGATGTTCTGGGATCGGCAAAAGGTTGGGCCGGCGCTTTCAGATATAATGAAAAAGCGCGGAAGGCTCTCGACGATTTCTACAGGCGCGACGACACCCTTTCGCTTGGAGTATGCAACGGATGCCAGCTGATGGCCGAACTCTCGCTTATTTATCCCGGTCATGATAAAAACGTAAAACTGCTCCATAACAAATCACATAAATTCGAATCAGGTTTTGTCGGGGTTAAAATCCCGGAAAACAAATCAGTGATGCTCGGAAACATGTCGGGGATGGAACTTGGGATATGGGTTGCTCACGGTGAGGGACAATTCAACCTGCCTTTTTCTCCTGAAAAATATAATATTGTTCTGAAATACAGCAGAGGCACCTATCCGGCAAACCCCAACGGATCGGACCACGATGTTGCAGGATTATGTTCAGGCGACGGAAGGCATCTCGCCATGATGCCACATCTTGAAAGGTCGTTTTTCCCCTGGCAATGCGGATATTATCCCCGTGAAAAAAGAAATGATGAAATCACACCATGGATTAAGGCATTCGTAAATGCCAGACTATGGATAAAAGATAAGGTCAGCGCGACAGAGGTGTAAGGATGACCGACATCAGCCTTGTATCGTCTGTTGCCATGTCTTCACTAAACTCAGCCTCTTTCGGCAATACTTTTTCGCTGATCACCTGGATACTGTATTCACCAGGCTCGGAGATATAAAGCGATCCCATGTATGAATCAGCCCTGTAATATGGCAGTGAAACTTCACCTGAATTCAATACTACTTTATCACATACAGGATTCACTTCGAGGAATTTATCCAGAAGGCTCAGCTTCACTGAATTGGAATAACTAAGCTTCGTTGTGTCTTTCGTGGCGCTTGAGAGCCATACCCTGAAAGTCCCCGGTTTCGAAACAACAACATTCCATTCAGCTGTGTTGCTTGCAGGATTTACATCATCACTGTAACATGTTGCTTCATCCATATCGAGGGCCAGAGTTCCGTCAGCTTCCTGAACCACCGCATTTTCCGACACACTATTCTGGTCACTGTTACTTCCACAGGACCAGGCCAATAGAACTATCACACCAATGATAGTATACATTTTTCTGCTCATATGTAAGGATATTTTGATTAACAACAACAATATAACGACAGGAATACAATTTCAGTATCCATTTTGTTCGCGAAAGAACAAAAAATATGCGAGAGTTATGTTAATATGCAGATAAGTTATTAACAAAATGCAAGCAGTTGAGGATTAGACCTATGCAACTCCTGCAGATTCTCTTATCTTACTGCTTCCCCTGATGGGATTTTTTTTTAACTCCGGCCTGACTATCGCTCCTGCCACAATTTCGGCAATATCGGCAACCCTTGTGTCGGTAACCGGCGCCAGCGTCTTTTTGCAAAGCGGACAGGCTGTAGCCAGGTAATCGGGATTGCTTAAAGTCAGAGCCCTGGTAACATCAGAAGCTATTTTACGCCTGTCGGACTGACTTAGCATTATATTACCAAGTGAGCCCCCGCAGCATAGTGATTTCTCATCATCATAACCTGTGGCTTCAAGGTTTGCCACATGACGAAGCACAGCCTTGGGTTCTTCATATACTCCCGAATTTCTTCCAAGTTCGCATGGGGTATGGTAAGTGACATTCCTGTGAGTAAAATTCAGCTTCAGCGAATTGTCATCAATACATTTCTTAATGAATTGCGAGTGATGAAGGACTTCAACATCAAGATAATAGCTTTCCCTGAATACTTTATAACAGATTGGACATGATGTGACAAGAGTATGGGCTCCCGATTTCCAGATAAGCTGCGAGTTGTAGTTTATCAGTTCCCTTGCTTCCTTATCCTGTCCTGCCAGCATGAGAGGCCTTCCGCAACATACCCCTCCGTTCCCGTCGATAAACGACCATCGTAATCCGCTTGCATCAAGGATGTCGGTCATGGCATTCTTAATCGAAGGGGTGAGATGAGTCATGCAACCGGCAAAATAAAGTATATCAGCCTTTTTCGCCACGACCGTGGGAAGGAAATCATAACTGCTCTTTACACTTTGCTTTGTTGCAGCCTGAACGGGACGTGTCCTGAAATATCCGTTCCAGATATTATTATACCTGATCCCTGCCGGGGCATTTCTCCTTTCTATCATTCTTATGGGCGAGATTTCGATCCCAACAGGGCATATTTCGTCGCACCGTCCGCACATCAGGCAGTTGTTTGCAATATCCTTTGTCTCACTATTGTTCCTTATAGCTTTCATCAGATATGTTGCCTGGATTGTATTAATGCCGGCCGAAAAGTTTAGCTGGCACTGATCAATGCACATCCCGCATGATGAACAGGAATGAACCTCTACCTCCGAAAAAGTTCCTGCCTTATCGCCTGTCCTTATGCCTGAATTCCTCATGAAAATAAGAAACAGCTCAGTGGGGATATGCATGTACCTTGTAAGCGGCAGAAGCACAAAAAAGGTTCCCAGTGAAAGCGAATATAGCCACCAGAAGGGATATGCGGCTTCCTTTGCAGGAAGGAATGAGGCAAGTACCGTTCCCAGGCTTCCCGTAAGAAAACTGCCCGTACCGTAGGCCCCGCTTGTAAGGCTTTCGGCTATCAGGCGGCTTGGAAAAATGAGCCAAAGTGAAGTAAGGGCGACCCTGTCGAGCATCTTAAGCCGCGTTGTCTTCTTCATCCCCACCACCCTTGAGGAGAACCTTTTTATTATCGCCAGGATGAGTCCCGACAAAATAAAGGCAAGAATAAGATCCATCAGGAAGGCAAAACCTGATTCAAAAAGTGTTTTGCCGTGATCGGGGTTAAAAAACCTGAAGAAAATGGCACGGGCGGGAGGATTAAGGTGTCTTTCACCAAAAATATCTGCTTCGATGGTTCCGAAAAGGATGAGGAGGAACCATCCGAAAGCAAGGCTCATATGCATATATCCGAGCCTGGGATTCGTTTTTAGTATTTTCCTGTGTATAAGGCTCTCAAGGAATATCTCCCTGATGCTCTGGCCAAAAGCCCTGCCGAAGAATCCGCGCTGGAGCCTTAGCTTGTCGGGCCTCGACAGCTGCCTGAACCAGATAACGCTCCGCGCTACAACAAACAGGAGTATGAAATAGAGTCCGATGTCGAACGGTAATTCAAAAGGATCAAACTGCATGGGCGCTGTATTTTTGGAATGCCTGTTTTGCAAGAAATACCACATTCCTTGTGTTTACCCCTCTCGGACATACAAGGATGCATTTACCGCAAAGCATGCATTGTTTTATTTTATTTCTTACCTCTTTATTCTCCCCCCTTTTCATGAGTATGTTCATTTCCCTGAGGCTGAAACCGGTAAAATTTCCTGTGGTGCATGTTGCTGAACAACATCCGCATTCGATGCACAGATTCAGGCTCGGTTCCCTTTCAAGAACATATTCGGCTATTGACCTGTCGTTGGTGTCGTAGTTTATGACACGGGCCTTCTGAAGTGAAAAACCAAATTTCTCCATATCATCTGGTGTTTTTCAGGTAACTGATAATATCTGCCACAGCGCTTCTGGCATGGGAAATTGTTTCGGTGATATTCATAGGAGCAGTGCATGCTCCTGCATAGAATATACCTTTCACATTGCTAAGGTTGCTACCGAAATGATTATCGGAAGGTGCAAAGAACCTGTTTTCCCCGGTTTTCAGGTTACCCGATTCGGCAAGCCGGGCTCCGGCCTGCGACATTTCCATCCCTGCCATAAGGACAAGCATGTCGAGTTCCATACGTAGCGGCCGTCCGGCAAGCGTATCTTCTGCCTTTACCACAAGCCTGTTATCGATATTTACACTTACCTCCGATATCTTGCCCCTTATAAACCCTATGCCGTATTTTTCCTGTGCCTCCCTGTAAAGCTCTTCATACAATGCTCCTCCCATCCTCATATCCATATAGAAACAGAACACCCTGCAGTCGCCAAGGTTCTCCTTCAGCTCAATAGCCTGCTTCACGGCAGTGACACAGCACAGTTTCGAGCAATAGAGGTTTCCTACTTTTTCATCCCTCGATCCCACACAATGCAGAAGTCCTATTCTTTCGGGCTTCCCCCCGTTTTTCAGACTGACGTTCTTCTTGTTGAACATCACCTCGAGATCTGCTGAGGTAATAACATTTTCGTAGATACCATATCCATATTCCTCCTTGCGTTCGCTTCTGAAAAGGTCGAATCCCGTAGTAAGAAGCATTGCATCGCCATGGAGGGTATTACCGTTGCCGGTATTGACAATGAATTCGCGGCCTTTTTTATGGAACGACTCGACAGTGGCGCCGGTTATAACATTTACCTTTCCGGTACGCTTTTTCAGATAGTTCATTACCTCGCTGCTCCTGCGCCTGTCGGGGAAGAGATGATGCCATTCCTTAAGATGGCCCCCGAGTTCCTTCTCCTTCTCGACAAGAGTTACGGATAACCCTTCATCAGCCAGCCGGCCGGCAGCTTCCATGCCTGCAGTACCACCGCCAACCACAATAACATTTCCTGTCATATCAGACATTAATAAGGTTTTGAGGAATTGGCATCTGTCTGCCGTCCTTTGTCCTGAATTTATCTTCGCTGTTTATTTCTATTCCCATTTTCCTGAGAAGAGGCTCAGGCTGCACCATATGGTACTGAAGACCAAGATCCCATGGATTGTACCCAAGGACAAGGCCAGCAAGCTCTTCATATGTGAGTACCGGTATTGACTGCCCGTTGGCTCCGAAGGTAGTGCCTTCCATTTCCTTCACTGTATACTGCCATTTGTCCATGAACATATTGCAGCCAGGGCAGTTTGTAAGTATCAGATCGGGCTCATAAGGCTTCATCGATTCGAACTTCTTTACTGAATTTGAGATTGAATAGCCCCTGTTGGCCTGTACAAGATACTGGCGGAAGCCGAATCCGCAGCAGTGACGTCTTTCGGGATAATCTATTACCTGTCCGCCCCATGCTTCAGCCATGCCGCTCAGTACGCGTGGAAACTCGGCCCCTCCCACCCCATGTTTCGGGAACATCTTGGCATAATGGCATCCTATATGTTCAACAACATTCAGAGGCCTGCCAGTAAGCTTGTTTACAAGAGGATATTTAATTCTGGCAGCTATCTCCTCCCTGAATTTGTAAATAATGTCACTTGTATGGGCCATGTTTTCAGGGATATCGAATTCCCTTCCGGTTGCTTTGAAAAGGTATTCACGCGTTTTTTCAAGCTCTTCCGGGAAATGCTTCCAGGTCTCAATTATCTCGGTATATATTCCGAATGAGGTAACACATGAAATGGCAATGTTCTTGTATTGCGATTCCTTCATAAGGGCAAAATGGCGTGCAACGACGGTCTGGATAGTGGAAAAAGGAACAATGTCAGCGTGGTATCCAATCCCCGTACATGTTGTATGTGATGGATTTTCAAAGACATCTTTCCCCAGGTCGTTCCTCAGAAAATTGAGAAAAAACTGTTCCGAACCCGGATAAAAGCTCTGCCGGATGCATGATCTTACATAAAAGAAATGATCATCAGCAATCTCCTTCTGATAATCTGACCAGATCCTAAGTTTTCCTTCGTTTTCCATATAATGAGGGTTTCAGGTTGTATGCCTGCCGTTGTTGGTAGTATAAACTTCTATGAAATATTCATTGTCAATTCCTTCTTCGCTTACCTGCAGTCCCATTTCAGCTGCTTTTTTCCTTGAATGTTCTTCAATTTTTTCAAGAAATTCAGTCCCTCCCGTCACATCAAAGATCTTTTTAAGCTCTTCCTTTGCGTCATCGGGGATCTTACGAAGTGGTCCGGCGCCATATTCATCGATTTTCCCGCCCAGACGCTCAAAAACCTCATGCGAATTGTCAATGACATATTTCCATACGGGTCCCTGTTCGGGATGCAGTTCAGGATTCACGGCATATGCTGCCACACAATAACCATAGTTGAAGATATTCTCTCCAACTGTCCGTTTGATTGCATACTGCTGCCGGCCTTTTTCCGATTCTGTAAAAAACCCAAGTTTCTGTGAAAGTGAACGGAGCGACATAACAACCAGTGCCGGAGTATTTCCCCTCGGGCACCTTGTCTTGCACGACATGCATTCGCCGCAATACCAAATTGTTTCAGATTTCAGGAGCTTTTCAATCTCGGCATTATCGCCCGATTGAACAAGATCGACTATCTTTCGAGGATCATAGTCATAGAATTCAGCAGCAGGGCATATTGCTGTACAGACCCCGCAATTCATACATGCGTTGAGCCCCTCCTCAAACCTTACATCCTGCTTCAGAAGTTCATGGTAGTTCTCCATCAACAAATGATTTCAGTGTTTGTTAATTTATTCACACAAAAGTATTTTTTTCAACATACAACTGTAAGAGGGTTAGTACCTATTTTAGGATGAGTATTTATACTTAGGAAGGTTGCTGGGTGCTGGGTGCTGGGTACTGGGTACTGGGTAGTGGGTGCTGGGTCCTGGTTGCTGGTTGCTGGGTGCTGGTTGCTGGGATAGCTAGGTTTTTTATCCGTCTTTAATTTGTGCATCCGTGGCGAAAGAAAAAGTTGAAAAGTTGAAGGGTTGAAAAGTTTACCTATGGCTGCTTCTGTGCAGAATATGGAAAGCCAGGATTTTTATCCGTCTTTAATCCGTGCATCCGTGGCGATAATTATTATTTTTGATTTATGAAATTAATTGCAGAAAGCGGCGGTACAAAAACACAATGGTGTGCTGTCTCACCGGATAAGGAAACAGATATAATCCCGACAATAGGATTAAATCCGAATTTTGTATCGGAGGATGATTTCCGAAGGGTGATCACATCGGAGGTGCTTCCGGGGCTCAGTTATCCCGAAATTTCAAACGTTTTCTTCTATGGTGCGGGCTGTGCCGGCAGGGCAATGGAAGAAAAGGTAAAGAATGCGATCAGGTCGGCTCTGCCTGAACCTGAGATCTTTGTCTTTTCCGATCTTACCGGCGCCGCAAGGGGACTGCTGGGCAGCCGTAAAGGCTTCATCTGCATGATAGGCACAGGCTCCAATTCAGGGTATTACGACGGCAGCACTATCACTGCAAATGTTCCGCCGCTCGGATTCATCCTCGGCGACGAGGGAAGCGGGGCATGGCTGGGAAAAAGACTGCTTGCAGATTTTCTCAGAGGCATAATGCCCCCGGATCTCTCAGAAGAATTCAGGACCAGGTACGGAGCCGAGAAAGACGATATTGTAAGTCATGTATACAGGGGCGTCTTCCCCAGCCGCTTCATTGGCAAATTCGTCAGATTCCTTAACGACTTCATCAATGAACCCTATTGCCGTAACCTTGTCAGAAACTCATTTCAGGAATTCGTTAACCGCAACCTGAGGCTGTATAATCTCCCCGAAGGTACTGATATCGCTGTCACAGGATCGGTGGCATGGCATTTCAGGCCTATCCTTGAGGATGTCCTTGAGGAGAACGGATTCAGGATAACAACAATTGCACAGGGGCCGATTGAGGGGCTGATAAGGTACCATAGGAGGAATGAGGAGGTGAAAAGGTGAGGGGGAGATGGGGTGAAGGGGTGAGTAGTGACTAGAACAGGAGATCCCCTCCTGGGAGGGGTTGGGGGTGGGTTATCATACATGAATATGTAGTAAGGTGTCAGGTGTGAGGGGTCAGGTAGTACAATTATACAAAACTTCGAACTTTGAACATTAAACTTTGAACATTCAACATTTAACATTAAACATTGAACATTAAACATTTAACATTTAACATTTAACATTTAACATTGAACATTAAACATTGAACATTTAACCTTGAACATTGAACCTAAGTTTTGAAACAAGCAACAAGCAACAAGCAACCAGCAACCAGCAACAAGCAACATAACCATGATAAGTACAACAGAATCGGAATCATTATACAACGACCTTGAAAAGAAAAGTATAAGGGAGCTTCTTGAATCAATAAATACTGAAGATCAAAAGGTTCCTTTAATCGTCAGGGAATCAATACCGCAGATAGAAAAGCTTGTACAGGCAATTGTCGCAAGGATGAAAAAAGGCGGAAGACTATTTTATATCGGAGCCGGGACAAGCGGCAGGCTTGGCATCGTTGACGCTTCGGAGATACCTCCTACCTTCGGCCTCGACCATGGATTCGTAATAGGGCTGATCGCCGGTGGCGACGGAGCAATCCGTAAAGCTGTCGAAATGGCTGAAGATAATGAGGAACTCGGATGGAAAGACATTCTCGCATTCAACCCGACGCCTCAAGATACAGTGGTAGGAATAGCAGCATCCGGAACAACACCATATGTCGCCGGAGCTCTAAAAAGGGCAAAGGCTTACGGTCTGTTTACAGGCTCAATTACATGCAATACTGGAAGCCCTGTCGCCGCACAGGCTGATGTCGCAATAGAGGTTGTAACCGGACCGGAATTCGTCACAGGAAGTACAAGAATGAAGGCAGGAACAGCACAGAAGCTTGTCCTGAACATGATCACCACATCCACAATGATAAGTCTGGGAAGGGTAAAAGGCAACAAGATGGTAAACATGCAGCTCACAAACCAGAAACTTATCCGCCGCGGAACAAAAATGATTTCGGATGAACTCGGCCTCGACCCCGAAACATCAAGAAAGCTGCTTTTGCTACATGGATCGGTGAAGAAGGCGCTGGACGCTTATGGGGAAGGCGGTGGGCAGTAGGCAGTTGGCACTAGGCACTAGGCAATAGGCAATAGGCAGTAGGCAATAGGCACTCGGCAGTAGGCAATAGGCACTAGGCAGTAGGCAATAGGCACTAGGCAGTAGGCAGTTGGCAGTTGGCAAGTCATTTAGCAGACATGAGAGGTGAGACGTGAGACTTGAGACTGAGATGTGAAAAATGAGAAATGAGACTCCTGACCCCTGACTCGTACCGAATACCGAACACCGAATACCGAACACCGAATACCGAATATTGAGGCGAAGCCGAAATCCCGAGAGCGAAGCGATTCGGGATCGAAAACCGGATACCGAATCTCCTACTTAATTTTTGTTTTAAGGTCTATCAGTTTAAAAATCGAATTGATATCCGTATTTTCCGAGATAGTGAAAGTTACAGGCCGCATTGTGCCAAAGGTTTTTGCTGTGCTGAACTGTTCCTTTATTGCATCAGGAAGATCGCTTTCGATAAGAAGGTGCTCTGCCTTGTTTCCGAAATAAAAGGTTATCCTGAAGGTGTTGTCCTGAACCGACGACCAGAATATTGTCTTAAGCTTATACTGCAGCTTGAAAAGCCATTGCTTGCCGTCGTTGTAATATCTCCATTCCTTTGTGATATCCTTATAATTGCTTTCTGCATGATCGACAATCCTTTTCCAGATTATCATCATTTCACCTGTGATAGACTTCAGGATTTCTTCCGATGGAAAGACAGATTTGTCACCTAATACCGGGTTTACTTTTTCAGTCATGCTAGTTACGTGTTTCGTGTTAAGTGTTTCGTGTTAAGTGTTTCGTGTTAAGTGTTTCGTGTTTTATGTTTTGCGTTTTGCGTTTTGTGTTTTATGTTTTATGTTTTATGTTGCTGGCCCTCCCTGCAGGCTGGCTCCATCGCTAAAATGATCCACTGGATCATTTCTTAGCGCTCGGCCCGGGTGTTGGGTGTTGGTGCTCACTACTCACATCTTATTCTCGCCACGGATGCACGAATTAAAGACAGATCTCCCCATCACTCCATCTCCCCCTCAACCTTTCAACCCACCCCCTACCCCACGCTGAGGCGTGGCAGGCTCTCCCAGGAGGGGAATATGCTGCTTGTGGCTGCTCCCTGCTCCCTGCTCCCTGCTCCCCGCTCCTCACATATCCATGCAGTGACTGAGGCCATTTTTACATTGATTGCGAAATTCGACGAAATAAAATTATACATTTATAGTGACTAATCATAATGAAATGAAAGTTGATCCAGTAACAGAAGGGCTGATTGCCAGGTATCCGAAGCTTTCGACAGTAATGAATTCCATTTCCATAGCTGCGGCAATGATGATCAAATGTTATTCGGACGGCGGCCAGATCATGCTTTGCGGAAACGGAGGAAGCAGCGCCGACGCAGAACATATGGCAGGAGAGCTTATGAAAAGCTTTGAACTTCGCCGACCTCTTGACGACAGCCTGAAGGAAAGGCTTGAGGAGACAGGCGGAGAAGATGGCAAAATACTGGCTTCAAGGCTTGAACATGCACTCCCGGCAATATGCCTTTCATCGCAGACAGCCCTTACCACTGCAATTTCAAACGATATAGGCAATGCTTTTGTCTATGCACAGCAGCTGATCGGATATGGCAATGAAAATGACATATTGATTGCAATAAGCACATCAGGCAATTCTGCCAATATCGTAAATGCCTGTATCACTGCAAAGGCCCTTAATATGAATGTAATAGGACTGACAGGTGAACCGGGAGGAAAAATGAAGCCCTGGTGTGATATACTTATAAATGTACCGGAGAATAATACGGCTCTCGTCCAGGAACTTCACCTTCCTGTTATTCACGCCCTTTGCCGTTCAGTTGAAATTCATTTTTACGGAAAATAGTACAAGAGACATATGAAGACCGAATCAATAAAGGAACTGTTAAAGAAAATATCTGAAGTAAAAATTGCAGTTATAGGTGATTTCTGCCTTGACGCATACTGGTTCGTTGACCCTTCCCTGAGCGAAATATCGATCGAGACCGGCCGTCCGACCGAACCTGTGAAATACCAGAAGTACTCCCTGGGAGGGGCAGGAAACGTCACAAACAACCTGGCGGCCCTTGGCATAAAGGATATCAGGGCATTCGGAGTCATCGGCGATGATCCTTTCGGTACTGAAATGATAAGGATAATGGAACAGACAGGCATTAACACACGAAATATGCTTGTTCAGAATGATAACTGGTCGACCCATGTCTATATAAAACCCCATATCGGTGATGAAGAACAGAACAGGATCGATTTCGGAAATTACAACAGTCTTGAAGATGCCACTGCAGCGGCGCTGATTGAAAATCTTAAAAAGGAAGCCGGGGAAGTCGATCTTGTGATAATCAACCAGCAGGTCCTTTCAGGAATACATACCCCCTACCTGCGGAAGATACTGGTCGAAGTCATAAAACTCTTTCCTGAAAAGGTCTTTATCGCTGACAGCCGCAATTACAGTGACGATTACAGTGGGGCTTTCAGAAAAATGAATGACATTGAAGCATTAAGGCTTTGCAGAATAACAAAGGAACAGGGTGAAGAGGTTTCCTGCACAGAGGTAAGAAAAGCGGCAGAGAGACTTTATGAACGTTACAGGAAACCTGTATTTATAACGCGCGGCAACAGGGGTTCACTTGTTACTGATGAAAAGGGCATTTCGGAAATGAACGGACTTATGATCGTGGCAAGGATTGACACTGTCGGTGCCGGTGACAGCTATCTTGCCGGCATATCGGCCGCAATTGCAGCAGGATTTCCGCTTCAAACCGCGGCTGAACTCGGGACCTTTGCAGCAGGTGTTACGATACAAAAGCTATTCACAACAGGAACAGCTTCACCTGAAGAGATCCTTAATATCGGAACTGATCCCGATTATATCTTCAACCCCGATCTTGCCGATGATATCCGTCAGGCTGAATATTTCAGGAATACTGAGACAGAGGTGATCGTTGCATTTCCTGAGCCACCTGAGATCAGATATGCCATTTTCGATAACGACGGGACAATTTCAACCCTTCGCGAAGGGTGGGAACATATCATGGCTCCAATGATGGTAAAAGCAGTGATGGGAGAAAGGTACAATGATGCCGACAGATCCCTTTATATGAAGGTAAAAACCGCCGTTGACGATCTGATTGACAAGACCACCGGGATCCAGACACTGAGACAAATGAAACTCCTGACGGAACTTGTAAGGGATTTTGACATTGTGCCTGAAGATCAGATCCTTGATGAGCATGGCTACAAGCAGATATATAACGAAGAGCTCATGAAGATGGTCAGACAACGTGAAATGAAGCTCAACAACAGGGAACTCAGTGTTAATGATTTAACAATAAAGGGATCTGTTGAATTTCTTAAACTTCTGTATGACAAAGGTATAAAGCTCTTCCTCACAAGCGGCACCGATGAGGCTGATGTAAAGCACGAAGCAGCTATCCTTGGCTATGATCACTTTTTCGAAGGAAGGATCTTTGGCGCAACCGGTGATATCAGGAAGGAAGCAAAAAAAGTTGTGCTCGACAGACTACTGAACCGGATTGGAGATTCTGAAGCCGCGTCTATTGTTACTTTCGGTGATGGTCCGGTTGAGATCAGGGAAACACACAAGCACGGCGGAATCACTGTGGGAGTCGCAACCAATGAGCTGCGCAGGTTCGGGCTCAATGAGTCGAAGCGAAGCAGGCTGATAAAAGCCGGAGCTGAAATCGTAATTCCTGATTTTTCATCAACTTCGAAATTACTTGAATTATTAAATTTTGCATAAGGAATCAAAAATATACATATCATCCTGTTGAAGGTTTTACCCCCTTCCCAACCTTCCCCCAAAGGGGAAGGAGTTTCGTTCCTGCTTTTCCCCCCTGGGGGAAACGGGAAAGGGGGTAAACGACAGGCAGGAAAGTTTTTAATATTAAGTATTAGAATTATTAAACATCAGATAAATGCCTCATCCTCAGTTCGACAGAAACAATCTTCTCGTTCGCAGCCTCAGCGAAAGGAAGAACCAGGTTTCAATAAAGGAAAAACAGGTCGCACTTTCATACAGGCCGGATGAAATGACTTCCCTGAACAGGGACCTTATCCACCTTACTGCCGGGAAAATTAAAAACGCACGGGCTTACGGGAGATCAGTCATTCTTGCTTTCGGGGCCCATTCAATAAAGAACGGTCTCGGTCCGCTGCTTTCTGAACTTATACGACAAGGCTGGATTACTCATCTGGCAACAAACGGGGCCGGAATAATACACGACTGGGAATTTGCCTTTCAGGGATACACAGGTGAAAGCGTAAGGGATAACGTCACAAAAGGGCAGTTCGGGATATGGGAGGAAACGGGCAGATATATCAATCTTGCAATAATCTGCGGTGCATATGAAAACCTGGGATACGGGGAATCTATAGGTAAAATGATCTCGCAGGAAGGACTTCAGATCCCTGACAGGGAGCAGCTGCCGTTCGAGATAAAGGAATGTATTGAAAAAAATCCGCAACATGCAGCGGCTGCAGCGGACCTTTATGATACAATAAGGAAAAACGATATTCCCGGGGGATTCATGAAGATCCCTCATCCTTTTAAGGAATATTCAGTCCAGTGCCGGGCTTACGATCTTAAGATACCTTTCACCGGGCATCCGATGATAGGGCATGATATTATCTATAATCATCCTGTAAACTGCGGAGCCGCCATAGGAAGGACAGCCCTTACCGACTTCCTTAGCTTCACAAAAAGCGTCAGTATGCTCGAGGGAGGAGTATATCTTTCGGTAGGTTCGGCCGTGATGTCGCCGATGATATTTGAAAAAGCATTGTCGATGAGCCAGAATATTGAATTACAGAACGGAAGGCATATCGATAATCATTTCATGGTTGTCGTCGATATTGCAGAGAACAAATGGGACTGGAATAAGGACGGAGAACCGCCGGCAGATAACCCGGCTTATTATCTCAGATATTGCAAAACATTCAGCAGAATGGGAGGCGAAATGCATTATCTCCAGGCAGATAACAGGGATTTCCTGGCAGAACTGTATCATCTTCTTTATTAAACAGTTAAACAGTATGTTTACTTCTGCAAACAACACCACCTGCGGGAATTAGCTCATAAGGACTAAAGTCCAAAAAAAATGTACATAGATTGCCGTTGGCTGAAGCCAACGGCAACAATAGCCAACAGCAATGCTCCTTTTGGCCCAACTACCGTTGGCTTCAGCCAGCGGTTTTGCACAGACCTACTTAAGCCAGAAAAGTATAGCTACAGTCATCACTGTAAGGATTACAAGGTGAAGCCGCCAGTCGGTGACTCCTTTGAAAGAAGCCAGACCCTTTGAATAATCGATTGTAGTCCGCTCAAGCTTCAGGGCATCAGTCTTTTCAGTGAATGCCGAAACTGCAAATAATACTCCCGTAATGAGTATTTCAGCCCAGAGGCCGCGGTAGCCGAAATTAAGTGTGAGTTTATGATGAAGGAAAGGGAAGACTGTCTTGCCTGTCTCAGGTCCGAGCATCTGGTCGATTACAAAAACCGTGGCAATTACAATCCCGACCAGAACCGAAGCTGCGGCTCCCTTATATGTGACCTTTTTGCTTATTATCCCGAAAAGTATGGCCGGGAATACGGGTACGACAAGATAGGCCGATATCGTCTGAAGATATTTATATAATCCTTCCTCGTTTTTATAAACCATATATGCTGCAGCAAAACCCAGAAGAGTAACTGCGACAATAACATAGCGTCCAAGGAGAACCTGCTTTTTCTCGGGTATATCAGGTTTGAATTCGACAATAAAATCCCTTACAACAAGCGTTGAAACAGAGTTAAGCACCCCAATCAGCGAAGTGATAAGGGCGGCAAGAAGCGATGCCATAAGCAGTCCCCTTAACCCTGTCGGCAGAAGCTTGTTGAGAAGGAGAACAAATGTCTGCTTTGTGTCGTCGCCCTGCAGCTCGCCGGGGAACAATGCGAATGCGATGACCCCGGGAAGTGCAAAAATAAAGACGGGAAGAAGCTTAAGCAAGGTGGCGAACATGGCGCCCCAACGTGCATGGTTCAGATTCGGGGCTGCCAGAACCCTCTGTACATTCACCTGATCCATCCCCCAGTAAAAAACACCGGCATAAAATGCAGTGGCAAGTATTCCCCAGAACGGATAAACGGGATCGTCGAACGGCTTTGCTATCGACATCATCTGTGGAGCTTTTTCCATCAGTCCGTCCCATCCGCCAGCCTTGTCAAGTCCCAGAATAAGCATTATTGCCGAGCCGGCTATCATAATTATCACCTGAATGGAATCGGTGTATGCAACAGCAGTAAACCCTCCGATTATAGTAAATATGGCGACTATGATCCCGATGTAGAATATTGTGGGCATTATTTCCCATCCCAGGATGCTTCTCAGCACAAGGGCCCCGGCAAAAAGGGTGAATGCCAGCTTCGTCATCACACTGATGATAAGCATGAGTCCTGAGAAGAATGTTCTGGCCCGGCGGTTATACCGTATCTCGAGGAATTCGGGGATGGTGAACAGCTTGTTCTTCATGTAATAAGGAAAGAGGATAGAGCAGGCTACCCCGAGAGTTATCACTGTCGTAAGCTCCACCAGGCCCGCTGAAAGACCGTACCTGTAGCAATCGCCTGAAAGGCCAACGAGGTGCTCGGCCCCGATGTTTGTGGCAAAAAGGGATGCACCAACAATCGGCCATTTTATCGACCTGCCGCCAAGAAAGAATCCCGAGCTGTCGCGGCCTGACTTTTTACGGTACGACATATAAATGCCGTAGCCCAGGCTGGCTCCCATGACTATTATCAGCACTATCCAGTCGGGGGCTGAAAGTGATAATTTCATATCATATTTCTGAAACGATCGTGTCGAGCTTTTGCAAGGTCAGTATCATCGACCTCACAGTATGATAGTTTATCTTCCACGAATGCCCCATATGGGTCCACACAGGCAGTCCGTCGCGAGTCATCAGCGGATACCACTCTCCCACTCCTTTGTTTATCATATAGTCGAAGACAAACCTCTGAACATTCTTAAATGCCTCGAGGTAAACCGGGTCCCTGAACATAAGATATCCGTCAAGCATTGCTGTAAGCACCTCAGCCTGCTGCCAGAATTCCTTTTCACGGTCCGAAACGCCTCCCGAATGCGGCCCTTCCACAAAGACTCCTCCGTTCTGAGTGTCAATACCGTTGTTTACAGTATGGTCGAAGATAGTCCGGAAATCCTTCATATAAGGCGTAAAGTCGGCTTTAAGGATATCAAGGGCATGTTTCAGGAGCCACGCAAATTCGGCGTTATGTCCGAAGCATGTATTATCGGTGACATTGGCTTTGGTGCCTTCACCCGTAAACCTGTCCCATCCCCAGATAATCTCGAATTTGATCTGCGGCGCAACCGTCCAGTCCCTGAAGAACTGAGGTATCCCTGTCCTGTAAACCGGATGGTTGATCCGTTTCTGAAGTATCTCTATAACCTCATTTAGTTTTCGTTTATGGACATCCTTTCCCGTACATTCGTAAAGGGTGGTAAAGGCTTCCATGAGATGCATATGGACATCTAGTGTTTTGCGGTCGCCGCCCGCGCTTCCGGGTCCCCTGAGTGTCCAGTCGCGCTCGAACATCTCCCAGTATCCTCCGTACATGGTGTCGGTGCAGTATTTTTGAAAAAGGTCGAAGACCTTCTCAGCATATTCAACACCCCGCTTGTCGCCTGTTGCAAGAGTATATTCGCTCAGCGAATAGATGGCAAAGCTGTGGCCGTATATTATTTTCTTATCGATCTTCACATTTCCCTTACGGTCCATCATCCAGAAAAAACCCTGATGTTCATGGTCCCACATCCTGTTTATGAGGAATTCCGCGCCATGGCGTGCCATCTCTGCAAGCTTACCATCGCCATAGCCTGCCCTGTGGGCCGACGAAGCGGTGTAGAGGCATCTGGTCTGGGCTATAAGCGATTTCTCATCCTCACCTGTATCGTTTCCGTCTTTGTCAAAATGAGTAAGATAACCGCCGTTCCTGGTATCAATCATTCTATTCATCCAGAACGGCAGAAGCTCATTTACAAGGTGATGGTGAACCTCTTTCCTGATCTTTATTAGTTCTTGCTTTTCCATGGAATGTCAGGTCTGAAAATTTTTAGTTTTATTGTTCACTTTACTTTGCGCCCTTTGAGAAACCTTTGTGCCCTTTGCGGTAAAAAAGAATTTAACCACGAAGGACACAAAGGTTTGCGCAAAGGACTCAAAGGGAAATCATAGTTCCTGTTTGTCAATTATTTCATTATTACCTGCGTTGGAAGCATTCATCATTGATGTTACGCTTGCATATCGCCATGTTTTCAGGAACAGCCTCATTATAAAGAGCAACTGTGAAACAATGAACAGAAGGAATACTCCTCCGCCTGTTCCTGGTTTCCAGCCCGGGAGGATAAGCATCACCACAATCCCCAGCGCTACCTGCGCAAGAATAAGAAGGAGCATCATACCGTACGATTTCCTTAAATTCGAAAATGCGAGGCTGAAGCCTTTGCCAATAGCTCCAAACAGTGAAGCATCTTCACTGGCAGTTTTAAATGCCCTTGCATAATCGACAACAAGGAATAAAACCGGCAGTATCAAAAGATAAATTGTCCCGGTTATTACAAGGATAATAAAGATGGTTCTATCCGATATTGTCTCCGACGCGCTGGCAATTCCAGCAGGAAGTCCGACAACCAGGAGAAAAACTGCATCAATAATAAGTGACAGTATCAACGAAATCATTAGAAAACCGAAGAAATTGCCGGCGCCTGAGCTGAAGAATTCGCGGGCTGAGAACTTCATATCATTCTTTTTCACACTTCCGAACAATCCTGCAGTAAGGAATGCATTAAGGAAAAATCCAGCGAGAAATGTGAACAGAAATCCTGCTGTAAAGAATGACATTATACTTTTAAATGCCGGACCCAGGTCGGTGAAAGCCTCAATGTTTATACCGTCTGTAAACTTTTCGGTTATCATGCTTGATCCGAAGGCAGATCGCAATGAACTGCGAAGCGGGTATGCAAAAACAAGGACCAGGATTAAAATGCAAAACCAGGCAATGAGAATGCTCTTTTTTGTATTTAGTGTCCTCCGGAATCCTGTTCCGAGTGAGGTGGATATTTTCATTTTGATTACAATAACATGATACTTAAAAAGAACTGCATAAAGGCAACTAATTTATTTGCAATCCGGTGAAGCGGAGCCCTGTCAGGTTCCATCGTCATTGAATTATTTACAAAATTCACATCCATTTTGATAAGATATTCCGGATCAATTTTTACCCATTCTATCTGCCTGTAGCCTTTGTATTCAAAATCCTTAAACCTGGCTTTACCGTCCCAGTGCTCAAGGATCTCATCACCATTGTCGAAATGTATGAGAACATCGACAGGAAGCTTTACCTCGCCAATCCTTTCAAGCTGGGCTTTCGAGGTATAAAGGGAATCAGGATTACTCCATGTCCTGACTTCCGAATCGGAAGTGTCGGCTTTTCCCTCCGGTTTGCTGTATTTACTGTTGATGATCCTGCTGACCTTGTAATCGCAGATCCCTGTGCCATAAAGGGTTTGATCAAAGAACCAGTTCATGTCGGGACCGAATTTCTGACCGTGTTCCTTCCTGACAACATCATTCACAACATTAATGAAATCGCGGCCGGAGGGATGTCTGAATGCCCATCTCCTGTAATATTCCCGGAACACATTATTCATTGTCTCAGTGCCTATAATGCCCTCAAGGGTATGCAGCCATATTGCGGTTTTCTGGTACGACATCATGCTGTATGTGCCGTGCGGGTAATTCCACGAATATTCATTATTGCTCACTGCCTGCCGTGAGGGTGAAGTAACATATGACAAACGTGCAGAAGATATATCAGATAATTTAAGAAACCTGTGGCTGATAAGGCCTGAGTTCTTCCCGTAATAGTTATCCATGATCTTTTCTTCCCAGTACGAATTGACGCCCTCATCGAGCCATGGTTCCTCAAATTCATTGCTGGCCAGCATTCCCATGAAATATGAATGTCCGAACTCATGTACAGTCACCATTTCAGGCATATGCAGGAATGGGGGAACAAAGTATGAGGATGCTGAAGTGAACAATGTTGTATATTCCATTCCACCGGCGCCGGCACCTATTGCCGGAGGATCTACGAAGGTAAGGTGGGGCCACGGATAGGGCCCAACATTCGTATCGAGATATTCAAGGGCATATTTTACCGATGTGAGCTGTCGTCCGGCCTGTTTTGCCCTGTCTTTCGGTATCAGAAGAGTGATATTTACATCTTTCCATTTGTCGTTGAACACTGCATAGCCGGGCCAGGCAGTCCATGCAAAATCAACAATATCCTCGGCGCGGTATGTGACAGTTTTAAAATCCCCGTCAGCTTTTTCCGACAGAAACATACCTCCCGAGCCTATGACATGGTCTGAAGGAAGGGTTATTGCCACATCATAAATGCTGTGGTTTGAATAGAACTCGGATGTGGCATGGAACTGGTGACAGTTCCATCCGCCTCTGGAGGCATAGCGCATCCCTGCCGGTTCGTAAACCCCGAACTTGGGAAACCACTGGGCAACGAAATAGAAATCGCCGCTGAATCCTGTCCGCCTTATCCTTGAAGGAAGCTTGGTTTCGAAATTCACGTTTATGCTGATTGTATCGCCTGGTAATGCAGGTTCGGGAAGAAGGACCCTAAGTACGGTCCTGTCTTCCTTGTTACCATCGTCGGGGCTTATAAACTGCATCCGGGAGCTAAGATCGGCGCCTTTGCTGTCGCTTAAAGAGTTTATTTCTATCCATCCCAGGTCCTTTTCATCATTCCCTGGCGATCCTCCCATCTCCCTGTACATTGTTGTCCGGTTACTCCTGAAGGCATTCATATACATATGCAGCCTTATATCAGGGACAGTATCGGGAGAGTTATTTATCCAGTAAGCCTGCATATCGCCGCTCACTGTCTTTTTTACCGGATCGAGCCTTACATCAAGTTTATATCCCGTAATTCTTTCACTCAGCGGCTTTTTGTTGACAACCTGGGGGTAAAGTGAAAGAAAAAAGAAACTCAGGCTGATAATAAAGACCAGCTTAATCTTCATATTATATTATTTCTGAACTATTTATTCTTTACTTCCTTCGTAATTGTAATGGGGATCTCACCCTCAAAATAAACAGCTTTTCCTGTCATCTTTGAGTCGCTCTCGGGTTTAAGTGTTATCGACACCTCGTTACCCTCAATGAGAACTGAGAATGAAACTGAGTCCTTTTCGATCTTTGTTTTATCGCCCGGAATTTTATAATCGTTACCGGAGAATGAAATTGACGATGTGTACTTATTGTCGGCAATCGAAAACTCTATTGTTCCGGCCGTGAACCCTTCAGGTGCATAGGGAGCTTCGAATTTCCATTTGCCGATGGCATTATCGTTTTTTGTTCCTGTCTGAGCTGATACTGAAACGGCAATAAATAAAAATAATACCGAGATTGTTATGATTCTGCTTTTCATCCGAAGAAAATTGATTTCTAAGGCCGGATGGAACTCGCATGAAATATCTTCATGCTTGTTTGTGTTTGTTAAACATGCTCGTTTCATAAAAATGTGTTTTAGTGTACTCAAATATAGAAATCATTTGTTAAAAAGCAAAGAGATCGAAGTTTGAGTGTCTCCCCATCTCCCCCTCAACCTTTCAACCCTTCAACCTTTCAACTTCTTCTTTCGCCACGGATGCACGAATTAAAGACGAATATTAATCGAGGCCTACCTCATGCCGCGAGTCGAATGCCCCGCGCCGAAAAATAATCACAAGATGTATGGCAGAAACATCTTCGTTTCCCTGACATATTCCCTGTATGGCTCCCCGAACTTTCCGATCATCTCCTTTTCCTCTATACGGGCTGTAAAATAAACCGCAATCGCATTTATTGCTCCAAGAATGATCTCAGGTACTCCGGGATCCTTCATCATAACGCCTGTGCCCAGACAAAACAGCGACAGGTAAAGCGGATGCCTGATCAGCGAGTAGATACCTGACTTTACAAGAATGGTGGTATTCTCGAAATTCCCGGTTGGCTTTCCCTTTACCTTAAGGGTAAAATAACCCGCCAGACCGGCATATGCCGAAAGAATAAGAAATATCCATGAAATAATCTGGTACCACGAGAAGGGATTTTGAAACCAGACTTTAAGGCAAAGCAATACCAGCAGAAAGATGCTCTCGAACGAAAAAAACCTCGGTATCCCATGATACCTGCCATGCTTCAGGGAAAAGAACCATGAGAACAGAATTATAATGACGGTGCCAGTTATAATTGCATATATATTCATGGCTTATTATTTTTCAGTGCATTTTGCGGTAATCTTCCTGATGTAGTTGTATACATCCATCTGTGAATGAACAATTTCCTTTCCCGCTTTAACAAACTTATTCGACAATGCCGGATCAAGTATCCTGGCTTTTACATTGTCGGCCCACTGGATCTCGAAGATCTTTTTCAGCTCATTTTTTATACTTTTATCGAAAACCGGACATGTGACTTCTATCCTGTGCTCTATGTTCCTGGTCATGAGATCGGCCGAGGAGATGTAACATTCCTCGTCGCCGTCGTTGCAGAAGATCATGAACCGGGTATGCTCGAGGAATCTGTCGACAATCCCTATTGCCTCTATGTTTTCGCTCAGTCCCTTTACCCCTGTGACAAGCGAGAACATGCCCCTGACTATCATCTTAATTTTAACCCCTGCCTGGCTGGCCTCATAAAGGAGGTTTATTATCTCAGCATCGCTTATATTGTTCAGCTTAAGATATATATATGCCTTTTTCCCCTCTTTAGCATTTTTTATCTCATTCTCAATGAGAAGATTCATTTTATTTCTCAGAAAGAACGGCGAGAGAACAAGATGGTAATAGTTATCCTTCCTGTAATTGACATTGAAGAAGTTGAAGGTCTTAAACACCTCATTAGTGATCTTTTTGTTTGATGTAAGAAGAAGATGATCAGTATAAACCCTTGCAGTATCTTCATTGAAGTTACCTGTTCCCACAGCTGCATATCGTTGGGTTATGTCATTTTTTGAACGGGTTATCAGACATAGCTTTGCATGAACTTTTAATCCGGGAACACCATAGATCACCTTAACACCCTCTTCCATGAGCTTATTTCCCCACAGGATATTCGCCTCCTCATCGAATCGTGCCTGAAGCTCGACAACGGTAGTTACTTTTTTGCCGTTCCTCACTGCATTCAAAAGGGCATTTATGACGCTTGAGTTGGCTGCAAGCCGGTAGAGTGTAATCTGAACTGATGTCACATAAGGATCTATCGATGCCTCACGCAAAAGGTCGATGAAATGATCGAATGGATGATAAGGGAAGAACAGCATTATGTCCTTCCTGTCGACAGCCGACAAAATACTCTTACCCGGCTGTATATCCTTATGATCGACGGGTATCAGCGGCTCGTAATAGTATTTTTTCTTTCCCAGATGGGGAAAACGCATGAAATCCTTGAAGTTATGATACCTGTCGCCCGGTATTATCGCGTCATCCGGACCAAAGTTCAGCATTTTTGTAAGCATCCTGAGCATATCGGCAGGCATTTCCCTGTCGTAAATAAAACGTACAGGACTCCCGTGTCTTCGCTGTTGGAGGCTCCGCGAAATCTTTTCTATATAACTTTCCGAAATATCATCAATAAGCTCAAACTCGGCATCCTTCGTAAGCTTTATAGTATAAGCCCGTATCTCGTCAAAATCGAAGATGAAGAAGATATCCTTTAGTCCGAATCTTATTATATCGTCGAGGAAGATGACATACCTTTCGTCATCCTTCTCCGGAAGGACTATGAAACGGGGAAGAATTCCTGTAGGTATTTCAAGAAGGGCATACTTCTTCTTCTGATCACCCTTTCTTGAAAGATATATTGCAAAATAAATCGCATCGTCGGTGAGATTAGGGAGTTCAGTCTCCTTTCCTATCAGAAAGGGCATGAGCCTGTTCCTGACCTCTTTGAGGAAATAACTTCTTACGAATTCAGCCTGCTCCCTGTTCAGCTGTTTTTCATTTACAATATGGACCTTATGTTTTGCGAGTTCCCCAATAAGGCTGGTATAGATTTTCTCGAACCTTCCGTTTTGTTCCAGTACTATTTCATGGACCTTTTTCAGTGTAGCTCTGGCGCTGTATCCGAGGATATCGTTCGATTTCTGTCCAAGCTGCGATAACCGCATGAGAGTTGCGACTCTTACCCTGAAATATTCATCGAGGTTATTTGAATATATGCCAAGAAATTTAAAACGTTCCATCAGTGGAACATCCTTATTGGCAGCCTCCTGCAATACCCGTTCGTTGAACGACAGCCAGCTTATCTCCTTTGGGATGTATGTCTTGCTCATTAGTTTTTTTCGGGTTTCAGAAAATATTCAATTGTTCCTCTTTCCCGTACAATGCCTTTCCATGTGTCGGTATGGAATGCCAGACAAACAATCCCTGCCTTTGGAAGAAAATCACAGCCGTTTTTTGAGAGCCTGTCGGCAAGCTCCGTAAATGAGGGATTATGGCCGAAGAGAACAACGGTATCGATTGAATCATCAGCCTCCGCCAATATATCACCAAGGGCATTCAGGTTGGGATCCGAATAAAGAGTATTTTTCAGAATGATATCATCAGGCTTATGCTTCAATATCCTGGCAAAAACAAGAGCTGTCTCATAAGCCCTGAAGGCCGGACTTGTAATTAACAACAGCTGTCCTTTTTCCTTTTCCCTGAATTTTCCTGCCATTTTCTCAGATGCGGCTTTTCCGCTTGTTGTAAGCGATCGTTCGAAATCGGGGAATGATCCTGAATCTTCTTCAGCGCGGGCGTGACGGACGAATACTATATGTTTCATGTTGGACAGGTTTGATTATTTATTCATAATATTTAAAAAGGGATGCGGCGTGCGGCAGGGAATAACCAGCAACATGCAACCAGCAACTAGCAACCTTCTTCAATCCCCGAAACTTGTTCCCATATTTTTAGCTTTAATGACCATCGGATCTGCTGGATCAACGTACTTCAGCTTGCCTGCCACTTCTGATAACGGGACTGAAGTAATCTCATTGTTCCTGAGAGCCACCATTTTGCCATACTCTTTTGCGGCAATAAGATCGGCGGCGGCAGTACCATAACGGGTTGCAAGCACCCTGTCCATCGGCGATGGCGTACCTCCGCGCTGAATATAACCGAGGACAGTCTCACGCGTCTCTATCCCTGTGAGTTCAGCGATCCTCCTGCTCAGATACCTGGCTGCTGATTCCTCTTTTACAGGGGTTTTGATCCCTTCTGCAACAACCATAATGGAATATGCCTTGTTTTCCCTGAACCTCGAAACAAGATAATCGGCAATGATCTTTTCATCATACTGTATCTCGGGTATAAGTATCACATCCCCTCCCCCGGCGATGCCGGAAAAGAGGGCTATCCACCCTGCATTGTGACCCATCAGCTCTATTATCATTATCCTTTTGTGGGAATTGGCAGTTGAGTGAAGTCTGTCGATGGCTTCGGTTGCTATGTTAACTGCCGAATCGAAGCCGAAAGTAAGGTCGGTGCCCCATACATCATTGTCGATAGTCTTGGGAATGCCGACAACATTAAGGCCCTCCTGTGCAAGAAGATTGGCTGTTTTAAGTGTTCCGTTGCCGCCGATGCAAACAAGGCAGTCGAGGTCAAGCTGTTCATAATGTTCCTTTATTAGAACAGGTTTGCGCAGATCGTTCCTCCCCTTTCTGTCGCTTTTGAAAGGCTTTTCGCGTGATGTTCCAAGTATTGTACCGCCGAGAGTGAGTATTCCAGAGAGATCGTGTTCGGTAAGCTCCCTGTATTCCTTATTTATAAGCCCTGTAAAACCGTCGCTTATACCGATTACCTTCATTCCGTATTTCACGATGGCGGTCTTCCCCACTCCCCTTATCGCCGCATTTATACCGGGGCAATCGCCTCCGGCAGTCAGGATACCGATCCGCTGCTCTTTGTTTGGTTTAACCATCTTCTCTTTTTTTATCCATTAACAAAATTAGTTTTTTACGGGTATTATTGAAACGAAATCATGAGGTTATTACAGTTACCGGTTTTCGGTATTCGGCCTCACCCCCTCCTGTCCCCCTCTCCCAAGGGAGATGGGGATGATAGCTGCCCAATATAATTTTTGATTTTAGTTATAACGTTATCAATGTTATTAACATTCACATTCTTAAGCCCCTCTCCCCCGGGAGAGGGGTTGGGGTGAGGCCGGTAATCAAGTCAAACCCACCTCTATCTCCAACCGGGGAGGGGAACCCCATGCTTCGGTCATTTACAATTTCCTCTGTGCGCTCTGTGCTCCTCTGCGCCCTCTGTGTAAGTTCTTTAAAATCAATAACCGCAGGGGACACAAAGTTTTCGCAAAGGGCGCAAAAGTTATAGGCATTAATCAAGGCTTTGCGATCTCTGCGTAAGACTTTGCGTTCTCTGCGGTTAACCTGAAAATGTTCAAACTATCCCCCTCAGATTTAGCGCATAATTATTTAAATTGTTAAATTTACAGAACTACCAACCCGGTATCAAATGGATACAGCCGGTCCGAAACTGACAGATATCAAACCTTTATTATGCGGATATATCAGGGAGGCAGGATATATGCTTGATCCGTCAGTCATCCCTGACGAAGAGGCTGTTCATGATATAAGGGTATTGTTAAAAAAGTCGAGAGCTTCCCTGAAATTACTTGAAATAATTACAGGCACGGAAGTATTCGAACGTGAATACGGGTATATCCGCGAAGCAGGAAGGATTATGGGTTCGTGGCGCGAGACCTCAGTGCTGAAGAAACTCCTGAAAGAGCTTAAGAAAGACCATCCTCTCGTTTTTGCAAAACTGACAGCTAATGAGAAAATATCTTCCCTTCTGAAACGTCCTGATACCATGACCAGTCCAGATGAAGGGATGAAGAAGGATATCGAAGAAATCAAGAGTCTTCTTCATAAATCAGAATACAGGATGAGATTCATTAATATGAATACTGATGATCAGAACCTCCTTTTAAAGTCGCTTGTAAGCACATGGAACCTTGCTTCTTCAGCATACCTTAAAGCCCGTATCTACCCAAGGGAAAACAATATTCATGAGTTAAGAAAAAAGACAAAGGACCTGTTGTTCCAGCTTTTCTTTTTCAGACCCCTGAATCCGGGTCAGGTTAAAAGTCTGGAAAAGAAACTGGAAACTCTCGGCCAGTATCTTGGAAAATATAACGATCTGGCAGTACTTATGACGACACTTGGTTATAAATACAGACCATCTGTATCTCCCGGACCGATGGATGAACTTGCCTTAATAATAAGAACCGGGCAGGACAGGTATCTGAAGAAGATATGGCCTCTTGCCGGAAGGCTGTTTGGTCCGGGTAAAATGATGGAAGGCATTACCGGTCTTGGTACTGATCTAGACAAACCTGCACCAGCTTTTCCCCCCTGGGGGAAACGGGAAAGGGGGTAAAAACATGTCGAATTTACCCCCTTCCCTCCCGAACGAATCGGGATTCCCCCAAAGGGGAAGGAGGTGCTTCAAGTGGTGTTTTCGTACGGAGTACCTTGAATATATGATCTTTAGCACTATTGATTATTTATAATGATTATAAATAAAGACTATTTATCAGATTGTTAATTTATTAACAATATCCGGAAACGCCCAGTGACAGGGGTTAATAGATATATTTAAGTATATAGATATTATCAGATTTGATTTTTGTTAATTTTACTGGCCTTTCAGGCTAACTAAGTATGACAAACAGGAGAGAGTTCATAAAAATTTCACTCTACGGCGCCGGGGCCCTGGCCGCCGGAGCAGGCGGATACCGATTATTCAGACAATCCTCATCAGCTCCCGAAAGCGTGGCGATACCACCTGATCTCAGGCGCACCCCGACATATTGTGAAGTATGTTTCTGGAAATGTGCCGGATGGGTGTATAAGACACCTGAAGGCAGGATCTGGAAAATCATCGGAAATGATGAGGATCAGCATTGTAACGGACGATTCTGTCCCAGGGGTACAGGCGGTGTCGGCATGTACTACGATTCCGACCGTCTCAAGACCCCGCTGATAAGGGTAGAAGAACGCGGCAGGCAGGTATTCAGGGAAGCCTCATGGGACGAAGCCCTTGACCATATCGCGTCGAAGATGAAAGCCATTGCCGGCCAGTACGGACCTGAGAGCATGGCCCTTTTCACACATGGTTCGGGAAGCAGTAACTTCACAAACCTCATGAATGCATTCGGATCGCCAAACACATCCGAACCTTCATATGCACAGTGCCGGGGGCCCCGCGACGAAGC
The DNA here is from genome assembly GCA_964633505.1 of uncultured Rikenellaceae bacterium. Classification (GTDB taxonomy): domain Bacteria; phylum Bacteroidota; class Bacteroidia; order Bacteroidales; family VadinHA17; genus LD21. The sequence continues at coordinate 322,435 of CAZWHC010000004.1, forward strand.
ATTCTTTGCCACATTTGGCGAAGAAGTATATTCTCCCGAAATAACCGATATAAGGGATACCAGATGTCTTGTTCTCATAGGCTCACACATAGGCGAGAACATGCATAACGGACAGATACAGGAAATGTCGGATGCAATCGACAAGGGAGCGACAATAATCACTGTCGATCCCCGGTTCAGCACTGCTGCAAGTAAATCGGCATACTGGCTCCCGATAAAGCCTTCGACCGATACAGCGCTGCTCCTGGCATGGATGAATGAGATTATCTACAAGGAATATTACGATAAGAAATATGTTGAGAAATACTGTTCTGGATTTGACCAGCTTAAGGCATATGTGAAAGATTTCACTCCTGAATGGGCTTACGGGATAACCACAATTGCACCTGACCTTATCAGGAAAACCGCAAAGGAAATGGCGAATGCGGCTCCCGCTGTTCTTGTGCATCCCGGACGCCATGTAACCTGGTATGGCGACGACACGCAGCGCATAAGGGCTATTGCAATGCTTAACGCGCTTCTCGGATCGTGGGGAAGAAGAGGCGGATTCTATCGGCCTGCAAGGGCATCGGTTGCCGGAGCCCTTATCCCGCCTTACAAAGAGCCTTCGAAAACCTGGCAGGATCTCTTTCCCGGGAAATATCCGGTTGCGGGATCGGTTCCCACAAACGTGATAATAGATGCGTCGATACCCGAAAACAACCCGGGATATCCTGTAAAAGGATGGATAATAAACGGCACCAACCTGCTGTCGACAATACCAGGTATTGACAACACCATCAGGGCTATACAGAATCTAGATCTTATAGTGGCAATAGATACAATGCCGATGGAATATACGGGATGGGCCGATGTAGTCCTTCCTGAATGTACTTATCTCGAACGTTACGATATAATCAGGACCAGTCCTCACCGGAAACCACAGATCGCCCTCCGCATGCCGGCTGCTGAGCCAATGTACAACACGAAACCTGGATACTGGATAGCTAGGGAATTGTCGATTAGGCTGGGACTTGAAGCCTGGTTCCCTTATGAGAAACAGGAAGACCTGCTCGACTGGCAGCTCAAACAGATGGGGACTTCGCTTACCGAGATGAAAAATATTGGCGTAAAGACATTTGAAAGGGAATATGACGATCTGTATATTGCTCCGGATGAGCAGGTTGAATTTGGAACCGATTCGGGCAAAATAGAACTGTATTCCACCTACCTCGAACAGTTCGGATTTGATCCGATGCCCAAATATGTTCCCCACGAAGAACCTGCTGAAGGTTACTACAGGCTCATATACGGAAGGGCGCCGATGCATACATTCGGACGTACCTCCAATAATCCCAACCTTACTGAGCTCATGGATGAAAACAAGGTGTGGGTCAACCCAAAAGTAGCAAAAGAATGGGGACTGCAGAATGACCAGGAGATATGGCTAAAGAACCAGGACGGACATATTTCCGACTTCCCCGTCAAGGTAAGAATTACTGAAAGAATACGATGGGATTCGGTATACATGGTCCATGGTTTCGGGCATACCCAGAAGCAGATGACCAGGTGTTATGGCAAAGGAGCAAATGATACAAAGCTTATAACGAAGGTGCTCGTCGATCCGGTTATGGGAGGAACGGGGATGAGAGGCAACTTTGTTACATTTCTAACTGAAAAAGCAGAGCAGGAGGCAGCATTATGAGGTATGCGATGGCTGTTGATACCAGAAAATGTGTAGGATGCAGCGACTGTGTAGTTGCATGTCAGACTGAAAATAATGTACCCCTGGGCTTCTGCCGCGACTGGGTCGTGGAAGTGATGGACGGGACCTATCCGCAACTCGAGATCGAGATTAGATCGGAGAGATGCAACCATTGCGTCAATGCCCCATGCGTAAGATGCTGTCCGACAGGGGCAAGCCATTTTGCCGCAGGCGGGATAGTGCTTGTGAAACATACCGAATGTATAGGTTGCGGAGCATGTATAGCATCATGCCCTTACGATGCACGCTATCCTCATCCCGAAGGGTATGTGGATAAATGCACGTTCTGCGAACACCGTATCCTGAAGGGGATGAACCCCGCATGTGTTGAAGTCTGCCCCACCAAATGCATGTACTTCGGAGATCTCGATGACCCGAACAGCGATGTTTCGGTGGCGCTGAAGAAGAGGAAATTCAAGACTCTCATTCCGGAAGCCGGAACAGATCCCAGATTATATTTTTTGATTTAATTTATAATCACAATATTAGAAACATTTAAGAATTAATGGAAACTGTTTTTACCCCCTTCCCTCCCGATAATTTCGGGATTCCCCCAGGGGGGCAGGTGCGAGCCTTTCCCCCCTGGGGGAAACGGGAAAGGGGGTCGAATTTTCAAAGAAGAAAGAAAGTTCAAATTTAAATTTCATTCATTTCCTGTTCAATATTCATAAATTCATAATCTACAATAATCACATGAAAGAAGAATTGTTTGTCAGCGGCAGAATGAACAATATGATTGACCCCAGTCTTCATATCTGGCACTGGCAGATCCCTCTGTACCTCTTCCTCGGAGGAATGGCTGCAGGAATTCTCTGTCTGGCGGCTTTGTATTATATAAGAGGCCGGGGAAAGACTTATTACACCGCGGTAAGGATCACACCATTTCTCACCCCTTTCCTCCTTGTAATGGGCCTGCTTGCTCTTTTCATCGACCTGCGCCATAAATTGTTTTTCTGGCAGCTTTATACTAACATAAAACTTCAATCGCCAATGTCGTGGGGCGCCTGGACACTAATGGTAATAACCCCTGTGGCTTTTATCTGGTGTGCGCTCCATATAAGGGATATCTTCCCGAAATGGGACTGGAAATACAAATGGCTGAAGGAGCTTGAGAAATTCTTCAATAAATATAAGCTGGCTCTTGCATGGATAATGCTGATCTACGGACTGATACTCGGTATCTACACCGGGATCCTCCTTTCGGCTTTCAATGCCAGGCCGCTATGGAATACATCGATACTCGGTCCGTTGTTCCTCGCATCAGGTCTGTCGGCAGGCGCCGCTGCAACACTGCTCCTTTCGAAGAACCCCGATGAAAGAAAACATTTTGCACAGATTGACCTTGTGATAATAGGGATAGAGCTTTTCCTTATAGTTCACATGTTCATGGGATACCTGGCCGGCACGCAGGTGCAGATCGAAGCTGCGAACATGTTCCTTGGCGGGCCCTATACGATGTCGTTCTGGATATTTGTAGTGATATTGGGATTGCTTGTACCTGCAATCCTTGAGATACTTGAGTTGAGAAAATACCATATCCCGGCTCTAATTCCCCCGGTCCTGGTGATCTTCGGGAGTCTGATGCTGAGATTTATTATTGTATATGCAGGACAGGTGAGCAGGTGGCTTTACTAGCAGGGAGCAGGGTGCAGGGAGCAAGGAGCAACTAGCAGCAAATTCCCCTCTTGGGGGGCCGAGCGTAAAAAAATGATCCGGTGGATCATTTTAGCGAAGGAGCCAGACTGCAGGGGAGATTTGTGGTGGAGGGGCCAGGGGTGGGTTTTAAACAGGGCGAAGGGCGAAGAGTTGAGGGAGAGATGGGGCGAGAGGGAGAGATGGGGTGAGAGGGCGAGAGGGCGAAAAGGCGAAAGAACACTGAAAACAACATAGATTTCCCAGCAACCAGCACCCAGCACCCAGTAACGAGCACCCAGCAACATGCAACATGCAACTTCGCACATTAGAATAAAAAAGGTAATACTAGATAAAACCAAATTGAAATGTCAGAACCAAAACAACCAAAAAAAACAAAGTACCTTAATCCATATGTTGGAGGGGTACTGCTCGGGCTTGTGCTGTTGGCAGCCAATTTCGTTGCCGGACGAGGGCTGGGAGCCAGCGGAGCCGTTAAAAGCGTAGTTGCCTCCTCCATTCAGGCTGTCGGAAGCGAAGGCGGAAAGAACATGCCCTTCATGGCTGAATATACCCAGAGTCATGCCGGCAACCCGATGAAATCGTGGCTGGTATTTGAAATGCTCGGAGTGCTTGTGGGCGGATTCATTTCGGGAGCTCTCGCAGGAAGACTTAAGTTGAAAGTCGAACATTCTCCAAAGATCACATCAAAACGCAGGCTCGTCTTTGCGCTTGCGGGCGGTATACTCTTTGGCTTCGGATCACAGCTTGGAAGAGGATGTACAAGCGGCTCTGCCCTCAGCGGTATGGCTGTCCTTTCGCTCGGTGGCTTCGTGACGATGATGGCGATCTTCGGAACTGCATTCGCGCTGGCGTACTTTTTCAGACGAAACTGGATCTGAAAGCGGCCTGCGGTATGCGGTATGCGGTACGCGGCAAAGAAACACTGATGGGGAATCTTTATAACCGCACACCGTTAGCCGCGAGCCGCACGCCCCTTCAATTTTTCAACTTTTAAACTTTTCAACCTATCAACATTTAAACACACACACATGGGACCATTAGCACCAAATGAAATAATATCCGAAAACACAAATTTCCTTCTGGCATTTCTAATAGGAATAGCATTCGGATGGGTACTTGAAAGCAGCGGATTCTCTTCAAGCAGAAAACTTGCAGGCATATTTTACGGCTATGACGCCGTAGTCCTGAAAGTTTTCTTCACCGGAGCAATAACCGCCATGCTCGGACTTCTCTTCATGAGCCTTTTCGGCTGGATAGACCTCGACCTTGTATATGTCAATCCAACCTATCTCACCTCGGCTATTATAGGCGGTGTGGTTATGGGCGCCGGGTTCATAATGGGAGGGTTCTGCCCCGGAACAAGCTTCTGCGGCGCAGCAATAGGCAAGATAGATGCCATGGTATTCATTGGCGGACTCTTCATAGGGGTTTATGGCTTCGCCTTTACATATCCATGGTGGGAGAAGATGTATATGGCAAATTATCTGGGTGAACCAAAGGCAAGCACGGCACTAGGGATGTCAGACGGCATATTCGGACTTTTACTCATCATCGCCGCTCTTGGAATGTTCTCCGTTGCCGAATGGGCAGAAAAAAAGTTCCCGAGGGAAGCATATTGATTATTAATGAAATGAGTTAATTTTGCAAAAAACTATGTATTATTCAGCGTTTCCTTTTTTTGCAACAACCCCCTTTCCCGTTTCCCCCAGGGGGGAAAGGCTGGTTGAATGAGGTCTCTCCTTCCCCCGTGGGGGAATCCCGATTGCTATCGGGAGGGAAGGGGGTAAAAGCTAATAATTGTATAAGTACTTAATAGTGTCCATTATCATCAATAAATTTAAAACATGAAGCCGTTAAAATTACTTGCGATGTTCGTGATTCCGATGGGATTGATTATTGCAGCTGTCCCTCAGAACAAGACTAATCCATATAAGCTGACTGCCGAAGAACTTCTGAATGAAGTCAACACACGCAACCAGTATCTGGCCCCGGATGTTGTGGCCGACATGATAGTAAAAAAAGATCCTTCCCTGAGGCTTATTGATGTGAGAGGACAGGAAGAATTTGAAAAATTCAGCCTGCCGGGAGCAATCAACATACCAATTTCTAACCTTCTTTCGCCCGATTACAGTGATATTCTTAACCAGGATGTAAAGATGAACGTCTTCTATTCGAACGGCACTCTGACAGCCAATGAGGCCTGGATGATAACACGCCAGCTCGGATACGACAATAATTATGTCCTTGAAGGAGGACTCAATTACTGGTTCGAAAACATACTGAATCCCCGACAGCCATCATCGACAAGTCCGGATGAGGAGTTTGCCTTATACGATTTCAGGAAAAGCGCCGGACAGGCTCTCGGAGGAGGCGGATTGTCGGTTGAGGCATCTGACAACCAGTCTTCTGTAACGGCTGCCAAACCTGCTGTAAAACCTGCTGCCAAAAAGAAAAAAGCTGCCGGAGGCTGCTGAAAAATATTTCAAACCTTTCCCGGTGAAAAACAGGATCTCGGGGGTCATCCTTGCCGGTGGTCTGGCAAGACGTTTTGGAGGCACACTCAAAACCAGGATCATTATCGGCGGTACAACTGTTTTTGAAAGGATCACCGGCGTCATAACCGACATCTTCGATGAGATAGTCATAGTTACAAACAATCCGGAGGAATTCAGCTCATATCCGCAATACAGGGTTGCCTCAGATATATTTCCCGGTCTCGGTCCGGTTGCAGGAATCCATTCCGGTCTGCTTTCATGTTCAGGAGATGCAGCCTTTGTATTTGCAGGCGACATGCCATTCCTGGATAAAAAGCTTATTTCGGATATGATTTCTGATTTTAAAGGTAGTTCAGCGGATATAATTGTCCCTCAGCTCGGAGACAATATCGAGCCGTTGCATGCAATTTACAGGAAAGATCTGGTGAATGATCTTGAGAAATTCATTGTTAAGGATAAAAGCAGGGCGATAAGGGATTTTATCTTTAAGCAGAATTACTCCACATTCACCGTGGAAGATACCCCCGGGAACAGGAAAGCCTTCACTAATATAAATTCACCACAGGATCTGGATAATTTATTTCACCTCCCTTAATTAATAACTTAACCCCCTGCCCCCTTTTGTCTGTTTTACCCCCCTACCCCCCTAAAGGTGGGTTAAAAAGAACCAATATTGTTACACTTAGCTCCACAGAGGAACTTCAGTGAAAATCTTTCTTAACTCTGTGGCCTCTGTGTCTCCTCCGTGCTCTCTGTGTAAGTTCTTATTTCCCAACCACCTGACCCCTTCTGCTGTGTTGGCCTCACCCCAACCCCTCTCCCAGGGGCGAGGGGCTAAAACACACATTTTGTTACACTTAGTCCCACAGAGGAACTACAGAGAAAATTTTGTATTAGCTCTGTGGTCTTTGTGTCTTCTCTGTGCTCTCTGTGTAAGTTCTTAAATGATTTCTGAACAAAATCCCTTTATATCTGTTTCTTATGAGATTAAAAACATAAACCCCAATGACACGAAGAGATTTAATTCAGAAGGTTCTTATCGGAGGAACCACAGTATTTTTAATACCATCCGTATTTTCAAGCTGTTCAAAAGACGATTCAGGTGACGACAATGGCGGAAACGGCGGAGACGACAAAAAGATTACCCTCGACCTTACCGATGCAAGATATGTAGGTTTGAACACCGTTGGCGGTAATGTAATTGTTCAGGGAATTATTGTAGCCAATACATCAGCCGGATTTGTTGCCCTCAACAGTGAATGCACACATCAGGGATGCACCATTGAGTACAGCTCTACTGCCAACAATTTTCCATGTCCCTGCCACCAATCGGTATTTTCGCCCACAGGCAGTGTTGTAAACGGTCCTGCCACAGTTGCACTGAAATCCTATTCAGTGGCCAAAGCCGGCAATACACTTACTATAACTCTTTAAGAGAATATTCTTTTTGTTACACAGAGTTCCACAGAGAACCACAGAGTTCCACAGAGGTAACTATTTGTATATCTGTATTTTCCCTGTGTCTCTCTGTGCCTTCTCAGTGCTCTCTGTGTAAGTTCTTAATTATTAATTCTTTGTGTCCTTTGCAAAACCTTCGTTTCCTTTGCGGTTAAAACAAACTTACTTTAAATTAAAAAGCCCCATCGGATAAATTCCTCAGGGGCTTATAAACATAAACCCAATCAAAAAACAAAATCTTTATTTTGCCGAAAGCCAGGTCAATGATTTTTCTGATTCGGGTTTCTCTTTAGAGTACATAACATCAACAAGCTTTCCGTTTTCGTCAATAAGGTACTTCTGAAAATTCCATTTCACCTCCGAATCCATTACACCATTAAGTGATTTGGAAGTAAGCCATTTATAAAGCGGATGCATATCATCTCCTTTCACGGATATTTTCTCCATCAATGGAAAAGTGACACCATAGTTTGCTGAACAGAACTGACGTATCTCCGCTGCCGTCCCCGGTTCCTGGCTTCCGAAATTATTTGCAGGAAATCCGATTATTACAAGATCTCCCTCATATTTCTTATACATCTCCTCGAGATCCTTGTACTGAGGTGTAAAACCGCATTTAGATGCGACATTTACAACCATCACCTTTTTCCCCTTGAGGGATGCCAGGTCAAAATCAGCGCCTTCAAGCGTTTTCACCTTAAAGTCATAGAAGTTCGTCTGTGATACAGCTGCCATAGGCAAAGTCATTATTAAAGCCGTTAGTAATGTGTTTCTTTTCATATTTTTTGAATGTTTTGAAAAATAAACAAACGTTGACAAAGAAAGTTCAAAGCCAGGTTGCTTGTTGCTGGGTGCTGGGTGCTGGTTAAAAACAACTCACTACTCAATACTCACCACTCAATACTTCTTCCTCACCCCTCACTCCTGACACCTGACTCCTCACTTCCCCACACACTCCGACTTCATATCCATTGTAATGGGCATGTTCATTCCCATCGATGGCAGGTCGAGGGTGCCCTTTACGGATGTTGCAGATTTAAGATTCAAAAAATATCCCTCTTTTACAGCGAATATAAATTCTGAGGTGCCTGTATACGGACCTTTGATAAAAATATCCATCCCCTGTGCCTGAAGTGCCATTGTCATGACACCTGTATGGGTCGACTTAATACGTGCACATTCAATACCGTCAATAAGTTCAATGCCCTCGATTTTGTTTTCTGCAATATCGGTAACCTTCATAGTCGTGGTGGGAGTCTTTGTCATTGTTGAATCAGTATAGGTCCATGTGTCGCCGGCTTTTACTGCTGTAAGAGGCAGACGCGGGAAGAAGTCTCCAAGCGACGAGCTCAGGTTCGATTCTCCGCTTCCCTCGACATTAAATGTGACGGCTTCAGCGCCCGTCAGATCAATAACTTTCCCGTCAGGGGTGATTGCAAGTTTACATGATTTTCCCTTTATACCGGCGACAGATCCTCCCGATCCGCCCATAGGCGAGCTGGTTACCTGTCCGAGGGTATCCACAGTAATTTCCACAGCGATATTCCCGTTCTGATTTCCTGCTGATTTGACTGAACAGCCAAAGACAGAGCTCACATCAGTCTGCATCGTCTGCCCCTGGATGTCCATTACCTGTGCCATCGTCGAGGTCATTACATATTTTACTCCCTTGTCAGCCGGATAATTGTATTTCAGGCTGATTTCCTGAGAATTAAGAGTTGAACTTATACCTGTTAACAAAATTGTCAATACGGCAGCGATCACTGAAATAGGTAGAATTCTTTTCATTGTTCTTTGATTTATTAGATGAATAGACTGAAAAATTAGATTAGCCTGATAATTTAGCATTAATTCTTTAATTTTAAGGAATGAAACAGAAATATTTATCAATAGCGTTGCTGCTCATTACCGGCAGCATGGCATTTGCAGGCCTGAAACCCGTGAGGCTCACCTGTGAATATCTTAACAATCCGCAGGTTGTAGACATTCAGAATCCGCGTTTATCGTGGATAAATATAGCTGATCCGGGTGAACGTGGTCAGTATCAGACTGCATGGGAGATAAGGGCAGTCTCGGCAAAGGAAAAACTCTTATCGGGCGGGGCCGACTTGTGGAACAGCGGAAAAACAATCTCACCGGAATCGGTGAACGTCGTTTATGCCGGGAAAAAGCCCGGCTCGCGACAGGAATGCTGGTGGCAGGTAAGGGTATGGGACAGCAGGGGAAAGGTATCGGAATGGAGCGAGCCTGCTTTCTGGTGCATGGGCATACTCGACCCCGCGGAATGGAAAGCTCAGTGGATAGGAGCCCCGTGGCAGGGCGAAGAGGCATTGCCCAGACCGTCTTCTCCACGACCGGCTTCAACCGATTATAAACCTGCCGTGATGCCCCCTCCTGCCCCGCTGCTCAGAAAAAGCTTCAATGTTAATAAGGAAGTGGCTTCCGCACGGGCATTCGTGACAGGTCTCGGATACTTCGAGTTCTATGCGAATGGCAAAAAAATTGGGAATGATGTTCTGGTTCCGAATCTTACCCTATACGGAAAACGGGATGACATTGGAACAATAGGCGTCATGACAGGCAATAATTTCAGTGAATACAGGGTGATGTACCTGTCGTACGACCTTACTGGTAATCTTAAGAAGGGAGAGAATGTTATCGGCGCCTTCCTCGGAAACGGTTTTTACAATCCGGCCAGCTATTGGTGCCAGGGATACGGAAGTCCACGTTTCCTCGGACAGATATATATAAGATATACCGACGGAACTGAAGATATGATAACTACCGACAACAGCTGGAAGTCTGAGAAAGGTCCGGTTACTATGGATCTGATTTACGACGGTGAACATTATGATGCCCGTCTTGAAAAACCCGGATGGAACAATGCGGGATTCGATGATTCGGGATGGCAGAATGCTGCGATCAGGAAAGCGCCCGAAGGATCCCTGAAGGCCCATATGTCGCCTCCCGACAGGGTGATGGAAGTTCTGCCTCCTGTAAAAACCGAAAAACTTGGTGAAGGTTGTTACAGGATCGATTTCGGACAGGAGATATCAGGGTGGATCCATCTTATGAATATCTCAGGCGAAGCAGGAAGGAAGATTGAAATAAAATATAAATGCGAATCGGCCATGGGCGCCAACTCATATACAATGAAGGGGGGCGGACCTGAATCCTATTCCGCCCGATTCACATGGTTCGTTTTCAGGGAAGCGGAGATCACTAACTGGCCCGGAGAACTCAGTCCTGGTCAGATAATGGCGGAAGCTGTGTATACTGATGTTGAGACCACAGGCAAATTCAGCTGCTCAAATGAGCTTTACAACAATATCAACAGGATTTGGTGGCGCAGCCAGACCGACAATATGCACGGCGGAGTGGCGAGCGACTGTCCGCACCGCGAAAGATCGCCTTATACTGGCGACGGGCAGGTGGCTTGTGTTACCGTAATGAACAATTTTGACGCGCGGACCTTTTATACAAAATGGATAAGGGATATTTACGGATCGCGTAACAGGGAAAACGGATATGTACCCAATGGCGCTCCCTGGCAGCCCGGATGCGGTGGAGGCGTAGCATGGGGAGCTGCAATGAACATAATGCCATGGGAGTTCTACCTTCATTATGGTGACAGGAAGATGCTTGAGGAAAATTATGACGGCATGACAGGTTATATAAAATATATGCTGACCTGGACTGACGATGAAGGAATAATGTTTTCACAGGCACCCGACAGGAACAGGCCGAACAGGTGGATCAACCTGGGCGACTGGGTTGCCCCGGGGAAGCTGCCTCCCGATGATATGGTACATACTTTTTATCTCTGGAGGTGTTCTGATTTAACCGCGAAGGCTGCAGAGGTTCTTGGAAAGGATTCTGATGCAGAATATTTCAGAGATCTGGCGGAGAAGGTAAAAAATGCATTTCAGAAGAAGTTCTACGATACTGACAAAGGAACTTATGGCCCTTATGGAGGGAATATTTTTGCATTGAAGATGGGAGTCCCGGATGATCAGAAGAAGAAGGTAGTAGCAGCCCTTGAGTCGGATATCCATACAGCTGGTGACCATCTCGATACAGGAATTTTTGGGACTCAGTTTTTCTTCGAAATCCTTTCGGAGAATGGTCTCCATGAGCTGGCGGCGACAGTTATGAGCCAGAGGACGCAGCCTTCGTACGGATGGTGGATCGATCAGGGAGCAACAACTACATGGGAACAGTGGAACGGTACCAATTCCCGTAATCATCCGATGTTCGGAGGAGGGATAGTTTGGTTCTACAGAAAGCTTGCAGGGATGAATGCAGATCCTGCTAATCCAGGATATAGAAACATTATTTTCAGGCCCCAGCCTGCAGATGGAACAAATAATGCATCATATTCAAATCTTACTCCCTACGGGACAGCATCCATTGACTGGCTTAAGGAAAATGGTAATTTCATTATGGAAATTGAGGTGCCTGCAGGCTCTACAGCAACAGTATATGTACCTGCTTCAGATCAGGGTTCAGTGCGGGAAAACGGAAAAAAGATCAGGAAGTCAAAGGGGATTGTTTTTCAGGGTATGGAGGAAGGGTATGCGGTGTATGAGGTCGGATCAGGGGAGTACAGGTTCGTCGTGGTACCGTAGACGGTAGATAGAAAAGTATTCGGTATTCGGTATCTTACACTCCAACCCCGGTTGTTTTGCCCCCCATCCCCCCTAAAGGTGGGCTAAGAAATCCGGATTTAATTTATTACTCTGTGGTCTCTGTGCCCTCTGCGTTCTCTGTGTAAGTTCTTAAATATGAGATGCACCCTCTGCCCACACTTTTGTCGGCCTCACCCCAACCCCTCTCCCAGGGGCGAGGGGCTAAATCCCGTGCCTATTTGAGGGTAATCTTCAACACTCCGTTCGCTCCCATAGAGCCGTAGAGGGTTGTACCTACATCGTCGATGAATTCTATCGATTTGACGTCGACCGGTATGATATAGGAGATATCGGAAACTATCTTGTCATTCACAACAAGGAGTACCTCGGGTGTTCTGTCGAAGGATCTCAGTTTTGTGTTTACGATTGTATTGCCGTTTATCCTTACGTTATATATCTCGCTTGAGATAAGGTCGTAGATGGATTTGTATTTTGAATAGTCCTTTTCATTCTTTTTTGCCTCGAGCATTAATGCGTTTTTCAGCACAGTTTCGGAAATATGTCCGTGGCTTACAGCGTCATTGAAGTTGCTTATATTATCCTCATAAGAAAGGTCGACTGAATAAATATTCTCCCTGCCTGTCCTGACCTTTCTGCTGTTGAATCCAGCCGCCGATATGAAAAGTATGTCTTTATCCAGTATCCCGACAGAGAATCTGCCTGTCGAGTCGGTGTAAACAATATTTCCCGACTTATCTGCAAATACCCTGACATTATTAAGAGGCAGTGTGCCGAATGTAGTAACTATTCCAGAGACGGTTCTTGTCTTTTCCTGGGCGTTTGTAAGGTTGAAACATGCTCCTGACAGTATCAGCAGGACGGAAAGGATATGGCTGGTTTTCATGGCGATGATTTGTATGGATACAAAGATAGGAAATTAAGTCAGATGCAAGTTGCAAGTTGCAGGTTGCAGGTTGCTGGGTGCTGGGTGCAGGGTGCTGGTTGCAAGTTAAAGGCTTCATTGCAACTACATGCAGGAGTGTGGCTGTTTTTAAAGTTCCCCTCTTGGGAGGGGCCAGGGGTGGGTTAAACATGCGTTGGGATCTCTGATATTAATTTCAGGATTATATGCCTCCGGAAAATATTTCGCTATACATTATGATTATTTGAAAACTCGTTATATTTTTGCGGCACTTTTAGCAGTCCTCCTTCGCCGAATCCTTCGCTAAAGCTACGGATTCCGAAGAAGGCTACGGAGGACGAAGCCCTCCTTCGCTGAATCCTCCGCTAAAGCTACGGATTCCGAAGAAAGCTTCGGAGGACGAAGCGGGGTGTAGCGCAGCCCGGTTAGCGCATCTGGTTTGGGACCAGAGGGTCGCAGGTTCGAATCCTGCCACCCCGACAGAAGCTTAAGCCCTGTCCGCATCAGCGGCAGGGCTTTGTTTTTACAGGCGTTGAAAGATCACTTTCATAAGACTGTAAAAACAAAGTCCTGTAAATGAGCGCAGCGAATGACAGGGCTTAAGCTTCTGTCATGATCCCCCCGACCAGGATCACCGAAGGTAATCCTGATATTTCACGTACTCACCCCCAGCCCCTCTCTGCTTCGCAACGAGGGGAGAAGTTCGCGAAACAGACTAAGAGCTTCTTTTATGCTCGATCTTCCAAAGTATGATCATCAAAGATAACCTGAGTTACAATTTTCCGAAAGCACCGCTTTCTCAAGTTCGGAAAAACCTTAACCTGTAATGAGCGCAGCGAATGACAGGGCTTAAGCTTCTGTCATGCCCACCCAACCAGGATCACCAAAGGTAATCCTCTTGTTTCAGACCTGCCGACCATTGCCGAAACTACCCCTCCTCCTTCAACCAGCTCACCGTCTCCGTTTGCGCCGGAAAGTGATTTTCCGCATTTCAACAAACATTATGGTCCGGCGCTAGTTTTGTAGATACCAATGGTTCCTACAAATATTTTAGCCTCTACGAGGCTGAAGAAAGGCAGACAGCCGTTCTCCTTATCAATAATCTCAAATCACAAATCTCAATTCAAAAATCACAAACCGGCTTTTATGAATTTAGATTTACCCATAATTTTAATAGGTCCAGAATTTTGAACCAAAGCTTCTCAATTAACAATTAGAGCACATTTTAAGAAGGCACAAAGCCCTTTCGTTGTTGACGTATTCTTTCACGTAAGTATTGCCTGCTAGTTGGGCGGGACTGATATTTGTTTTTTTCGAAGCTGCTTATGAAGTATCTTACACCAACTTTCAGACCTAAGCATTGCAGAGATGTTTTACTACTCCCACTCATTATACTATTTACCTCACCTGCATGTGTTGAAAGATAAAACTCTTCAGCCAACGAATAATTGGTGATATTGGATAAAGATCTGTCATAAATGGCATAAACTGTAAGTTGAACTCTTTTTTGAAGCAGGTAATCAATTCCCGCTGAGGCGATTACTCCATAATTTATTGGTTTAAGACTAAGTTCACCATTGGAATTTACTTTAAGGTCACTAGGGAAACCATAATCAGGAAGATTTTCAAGCAATACATTATATGCAGGGAAATAGCCCTTATAAGTATATGTTCCACTACTTTTATAAGTTTTATTCATCGGGATCATGACATTAACTCCTGCTTGCATGAAGAACCCAGATTTTGTATTTAAAGGTTTGCGGATGTTAAGACACAAAGGAATACTTAAAATATCAACATCCTGAATCTCTTTAATATCATTACCTGAAATCTGAAGGTCAAAGGATTCATTCTCCCGATCAACTGCATTAAACTGGTTTTGATAAGAATCAATAAAGAGATCGGATGAGTAAGAATAATAACTTACTCCAGATACTAAACCGAAATGCTTTGAAAAGAAAAATCCAGCTTCAATCGATCCAAGAATGGATGCCCTTCTTTCAACTGATAAATCAGGAATTGATTTCGTTGCCTTGTTTAATATTTGTGCATTCGTCAGCCCTACACCTACCCCAAAAAAGAAACCTGGTTGCTTCCATTTTTCAGAACCTACCATCTGACCATTCGAATTATGCTGATTGTAAATTAATAAAAGTCCAATAATAAGTATTCGCCCTTGAATAATCATTTTAAGTTTCATAATTGAAATTATTTTTTGGTCCAATAATTATTTTGCTACTACAATTTTAGAATAATATACTTCCCGATTATCAAGCAGAACCTGAATTAAATAAACGCCTTCCTTCAAGTCATTAACTGGTATCCTCTTAAGTATTTCATCATCAATATCATCAACTTTAAATTCGACTACATTTAATCCATTTGAGTTAAATATTTTTATAATAGCTTTACCTTCAGTGTAATTAAGCATTTTCAAGGTAAAACTTTCTGATGCAGGATTTGGATATGCAGAAAGTGATTTTATTCCAGCTATTGTAATCGAATTTGAGGTATTAGTACATCCATTTATATCTACTGTAACTACGGTGTATGTACCTGGCCGATTTGTTGTCTGATAGTACTGTAAAGTTGCATTTGGGATGGGATTTGGCCCACTAAACCATTGGTAGCTGACCAACGAATCTCCAAGATTATAAGTAATAAGCAAATCTTCATATTTAACTGTAATCTTCGGGATGACACCAACCTTGACAGCATTAATAGTTACATTATCTGACCTACCTGAAGTACATCCTAATGAATTCGTTACTGTAAAAGAATATGTTCCTGGTTTAAGACCAGAAATAGTTTTGTTGTCTCCATTTCCTATAATGGTAGCAGCACCTGGTGTTTGAGTTATTGTCCAGGAACCTAATGATGGGAGTCCTTGCAGAATTACACTACCGTCTGGTATTGAACATGTAGGCTGAGTAATAGTTCCAATTGACGGAGTTGCCGGCATTGAAGCATTTGGAAAGATTATTACATTTTCTGAGCTTGATGAAGTGCATCCTAAGGTATTTGAACATCCAAACACATATGTTCCCGGGGCAAGCCCTGTTACTGTATAACTGCTGCCAGTACCCGTTATGTCTATTACTGCAGGATTGCTGACCAGCCTCCATGTCCCCGAGGGCAATCCATTCAATACCACACTGCCTGTCCCAACTGTACATCCAGGCTGAGTAATCTGTCCTACTGTCGGAGCTGAAGGGGATGCATTTACTGTAAGAGTTGCTCCTGCTGAAGTCGTATTGCCAGAAGTACAATTCGTTATATAACAGCGGTATTGATAACTGCCTGCTGTCGTGATGCCTGTCACACCAAGAGTTGCCGTAGATCCATTCGTATACGATGCCCCTGCAGGTATACCGTTTGCTACACTAACCCATGTGCCTCCATTATTATATTGCCATTGATATGTAAATGGAGAGGTTCCATTGGCTACTACTGTAAACGAGGCTTCTCCAAAAACAGAACACATACCCGTACTGGATGGCTGAGTCCCTATGGTAACCGGAGCACATGTAGATGTAACTGTAACTGTCACTGTAAATGATGTCCCTGTGCATGTTCCTGATACAGGTATCACTGTATATACCGCAGTTCCGGTTCCTGTTAAAGTTCCACTGATACTCGTCTGCGGACTTGCCTGTGAACTGCCACCTGTTACACCCCCTGTATATACCGGCGTTGTCCATGTGTAAGTTGTACCTACCGGTACTCCTGATGGTGTAACCGTAAAAGTTCCACCCGATACTATCGATGCCGTCTGATTGGATACTGCAGGTGTGGCAGGCTGAGCATTGATCGTTACTATCAATGGCGTCAGTGATCCACATTCATTTGAATCAATGACAGTAAACACATATGTCCCGGGTGCAAGTCCTGTTACTGTATAACTGATGCCCGTACCCGTTATGTCTATTACTGCAGGATTGCTGACCAGCCTCCATGTCCCCGAGGGCAATCCATTCAATACCACACTGCCTGTCCCAACTGTACATCCAGGCTGAGTAATCTGTCCTACTGTCGGAGCTGAAGGGGATGCATTTACTGTAAGAGTTGCTCCTGCTGAAGTCGTATTGCCAGAAGTACAATTCGTTATATAACAGCGGTATTGATAACTGCCTGCTGTCGTGATGCCTGTCACACCAAGAGTTGCCGTAGATCCATTCGTATACGATGCCCCTGCAGGTATACCGTTTGCTACACTAACCCATGTGCCTCCATTATTATATTGCCATTGATATGTAAATGGAGAGGTTCCATTGGCTACTACTGTAAACGAGGCTTCTCCAAAAACAGAACACATACCCGTACTGGATGGCTGAGTCCCTATGGTAACCGGAGCACATGTAGATGTAACTGTAACTGTCACTGTAAATGATGTCCCTGTGCATGTTCCTGATACAGGTATCACTGTATATACCGCAGTTCCGGTTCCTGTTAAAGTTCCACTGATACTCGTCTGCGGACTTGCCTGTGCACTACCACCTGTCACCCCGCCTGTATATATTGGAGCTGTCCATGTGTATGTTGTCCCTGAAGGAACTCCCGCAGGTGTCACTGTAAAGGTCCCAGTCGATACTATCGATGCCGTATGATTGGCAATAACAGGTGTCTCAGGCTGGGTAGTGATCGTAACAATTGTTCCGGAAGAAATGCATCCTGCTGAGTTTCCTGCTGTGACGGTATATGTTCCGGGTGAAACGGAGTTGAATACCCCTGATGTGTTGGTATATGTTGATCCGTCAATACTGTAAGTCATACCTGAACCTGTTGGAGATGTCACAGTGATGGTTCCGGTTGCCACACTGCAGGTCGGCTGGGTCAGGGTTGTCTGGGGAGCAGACGGTGTCTCAGGCTGGGCAGTGATCGTAACAATAGATCCGGAAGAAACACAACCTGCTGAACTTCTTGCAGTGACAGTATAGGTTCCTGGTGAAACGGAGTTGAATACACCTGATGTGTTGGTATATGTTGATCCGTCAATACTGTAAGTCATACCTGATCCTGTTGGTGATGTCACGGTGATGGTTCCTGTTGCTATACTGCAGGTAGGTTGAGTCAGGGTTGTCTGGGGAGCAGACGGTGTCTCAGGCTGGGCAGTGATCGTAACAATAGATCCGGAAGAAACACAACCTGCTGAACTTCTTGCAGTGACAGTATAGGTTCCTGGTGAAACGGAGTTGAATACACCTGATGTGTTGGTATATGTTGATCCGTCAATACTGTAAGTCATACCTGAACCTGTTGGAGATGTCACGGTGATGGTTCCGGTTGCTACACTGCAGGTCGGCTGGGTCAGGGTTGTCTGAGGAGCAGACGGTGCCGACGGCTG
>CAZWHC010000005.1:0-214491 GCA_964633505.1 uncultured Rikenellaceae bacterium
ACGGTTGTACACTCGAAGTGCCTGTCACTATTACTCAGCCCGAGCAGATTACAGCTACTACAGAGATTACCAATGTTTCTTGCTTCGGTCTCTCTGACGGTGCTGTAGTGATTACTCCTGCCGGTGGTACTGCTCCTTATACTATTACTCCCGCTCAGACCGCCCTCGCTGCTGGTGACTATACTTTCATCGTTACAGATGCTAACGGTTGTACACTCGAAGTGCCTGTCACTATTACTCAGCCCGAGCAGATTACAGCAGAAGTAAACGCCCCAGCAATAAATTGTAATAGTAGCACTACTATGATCATTATAAATCCAACTGGTGGTACCGTTCCTTACCAGTACTCTATCGATGGTACTACTTTCCAGGATGCAGCTACATTTGATAATATCCCTGCCGGTGACTATACTATTACCGTCAGAGACGCTAACCTCTGCACTGTTACCATACCCGTAACAGTAACCAACATCTGCATAAATCTTGAAAAATCAGGCTCAGTCAATATGGCTGTCGCAGGTCCGGCCGACAGAGTGGATGCTGGCGACCAGATAACCTATACATTCACTGTCACAAATTCAGGAAACGTACCTCTGACTAATGTTACAATCAATGATCCGCTGATTACAGTAAGCGGTGGCCCGATAGCTGTCCTTGAACCAGGAGCCGTTGATAACACGACATTTACTGGCACATATATGATAACACAGACCGATATCGAGACTGGCTCATTTACGAATATCGCAACTGTATCAGGTACATTCAATAACGAAACATACTCAGACGACGATGATGATACCCAGGATTTGGCACACGATCCTTCATTGTCAGTACAAAAGGATGTCGACCTTACCGAAATCTCTTCGCCCACTACATTGACTTATACCATAACAGTTACAAATACGGGCAATATCGGACTTCCTAATATCACTGTCGATGATCCTCTAACCGGATTTGCTAATCTTACAGGTGGAGACACAGATAACGACCAGATCCTTGACGTTAACGAAATTTGGACATATTCCACAACCTACAACGTAACACAGGCCGCAATAGATGCCGGAGTTCCTGTTGTTAATATTGTAACAGTAACTTCTGACCTTACTGAACCTGCCCAGGACGATGCAACAACAACTATCGTTCAGACCGCTTTACTTACTGTTGAAAAAACACAAACCAGTGATGAAGAAATTTCAACTGCAGGCCAGACTATAGCATACCGCATAGTCATTACCAATACCGGAAATGTCAGCATAACAGGTGCTGTTGCAACTGAAACATTCCCGGGAACCGGCCTTAATACACTTGATGAGGTCGTCGAAAGCTTATCAGCAAATGGAATCCTGGATGTTGGTGAGACTTGGACACATATTGCTTCTTACACAGTGACCCAGGGAGATATCGATCGTGGCGAAAATCTTGTGAATACTTTCAGCCTGACTTCCAATGAGGTTCCCGGACCAACAGAAGATACTGCAGAAACACCAATAGTAAACAATGCGTCAATCGACGTTGTTAAAGTTGCTGAAGAAGGATCATACTCACGTCCTGGTGATGTCATACATTATACGATTGTTGTTACAAACACCGGTAACGTAACATTAACTAATATATCGGTAACCGACCCGCTTACAGGCCTGACAGTGACCATAACTTCACTTGCTCCAGGAGCAAACCAGACGTATGATCAGCACTATATTGTTACACAGGCTGATCTGAATGCCGGATCAGTCTCTAACACTGCAACAGCGTCTGGGTTCTTTAGTACTACTCCTGTTTCTGATTCAGATGATGAGATCGTCGGCGCGATTGTTGAATCAGAAATAACACTCGAAAAAACCGGGACATGGGAGGATACTAATAATGATAATATCCAGAATGCAGGCGATCGCATTAGCTATTCATTCACTATTACAAATTCGGGTAATGTCACCCTGACAAATATCACATTAATAGATGCAGTTGCTGAGGTTCAGATCATAGGAAATGCAATAGCATCCCTTGCACCGGGTGAATCTGATAATACTTCGTTCACAGGAATATATACTCTTACTCAGAATGATATTGATGCCGGAAGTTTCATAAATACTGCGACGGCCAACGGAACAAATCCTGCTGGTGAAAATGTAACCGATACTGATGAAGATACTCAGCAGTTCACGCCTCAGGCCCGGATAACTCTTGAGAAAACTGGCACCTATATCGATAATCCTCCGAGAAACACTTACAATGCAGGAGATCAGATTACATATGCATTCACGGTAACAAACTCCGGAAATGTAACCCTGACTAACATTTTTATCACTGACCCGTTGATAACAGTGAATGGAGGTCCTATTGCATCGCTGGATCCTGGTTCTTCAGATGCATCAACATTTACAGGCACTTACACCCTGACTCAGGCTGATATAGATGTAGGCATCTTTACTAATACTGCTACTGCCAGCGGTACCTACAACAGTTCTCAGTATAACGGAACCGATGATGATGTCCAGGAGTTAACTCCTTCACCTTCAATCGAACTTGTAAAAACCGGTACTTACAGTGATACAAATACAGACGGTATATTTAACCCCGGCGACCAGATCACTTATACCTTCACAGTAACAAACACAGGCAATGTCACACTCGTAAATGTTACCCTGTCCGATCCTTCAATAACAGTTAACGGCGGACCAATACCGACTCTCGATCCCGGAGCATCAGACAATACGACCTTCTCAGGAACCTACATCCTTACCCAGGCCGATATCGACGCCGGTACATTCACCAATACCGCCACCGCAACCGGCCGCTTCAGGGACGATCAGTACTCCGACACCGACAGCGATACCCAGAACTTTGCTTCATCCCAGAATATCGAACTTCTCAAGGATGGGACCTATAATGATACCGACGGAAACGGTATTTGCAATCCTGGCGATCAGATTACTTACAGGTTCACAGTGATAAATAATGGTAATGTAACACTCACAAATGTCACTGTAACCGATAATAATCCTCAGGTTATTATTACCGGTACACCAATCGTTTCACTCGCCCCCGGTCAGACCAACAATACCGCATATACAGGTGTCTATACTCTTACCCAGGCAGACATCAATGCTGGAATATTCTCAAATACTGCCACGGCATCGGGAATCTACAATAATGTAGCATATACCGATACTGACGATGACGAGCAGAGACTGACACGTATTCCTGAAATTTCTACTGTGAAGACATTCACAGATATCAACGGCAATCCTGCCCTTACTCAATATTCATCGCTGAACGATGTAATCAATTACACAATCACTGTTCAGAATACAGGAAATGTAACCATTACCCAGGTATCTGTTTCCGATAATAATGCTGATGCTGCATCGGTTTACAGCTCAGGCGACACCAACGGAAACGGAATAATGGAAGTTGGAGAGACCTGGACCTACACTGCTTATCATACTGTCGATCAGAATGACCTCAACAATGGAAGTGTCAGGAATATTGCTGCCGCATCAGGACAGGATCCGGAAGGCCAACCTGTGACAGACAACAGTAACGAGGTGATAATATATATGAACCTTGTATCTCAGATCGAACTCACAAAAACCGGAACCTATTTCGATGCCAACAGAAACGGTATCTATGATCCCGGCGACCAGATAACATATACATTCACAATTGAAAACACCGGAAATTCCATTCTGTCAGATGTAACCATTACCGACAATACAGCGGGAGTTATACTCACAGGATCACCTGTTCTTACTCTTGCCCCAGGCTCAGTCAATAATTCCGCTTATACAGCAGTTTACACATTGACTCAGGGTGATATTAACGCAGGAACCTTCACAAATACCGCAACCGTGACAGGTACTGATCCGTCAGGAAACCCTGTAACAGACACAGATGATGAAACCACTACATTCACATCCGCTCCTTCGGTAACCCTTCAGAAAACAGGTACTTATGTTGATTTCAACAGCGACGGTATCTATAATGCAGGCGACCATATCACTTACAGATTTACGGTTACAAATAATGGTAATGTTGTCCTGAGTAACATTTCAATTGCAGATGCAAATCCTGACGTAACAGTAACCGGTGGTCCTGTTGCAACCCTTGCTCCCGGTTCATCCGATGCAACAACTTTCACCGGTGTTTACACTCTTATTCAGGCCGACATCGACAGGGGTTCATTTACGAACATTGCAACAGTGACCGGTAATCCTCCTTCAGGTCCTGCCGTAACCGGAACCGATGATGATACCCAGGCTCTGACAGCTCTGCCAGGCATTACACTTGAAAAAACAGGTACATACCTTGATAATGATCCTGTCGGTACGTACAATCCCGGTGACAGAATTACGTACGAATTCACTGTCAGAAATACAGGTAACGTGGTACTTTCACATGTTACAGTAACCGATGCCAATACGAATGTCATTGTAACAGGTGCCCCGATAGAAACTCTGGTCCCGGGCGCTCAAAATAATGCTGCATTCACCGGTTATTATATACTTACTCAGGCTGACATAGATGCGGGCAGATTTACGAATACTGCTACTGTTACTGCAGGAATTCCATCGGGCGGAACGATTACAGATACCGATGATGATGTTCAGACTTTCAACGCAGCAGCGTCGATCTCACTTGAAAAGACCGGAACTTATGTTGATACTGATCCGCTTGGTACTTTAAATGCCGGTGACAGGATTACATACTCATTCACCATTCAGAACACAGGTAATGTGGCTCTCAGAAATGTTACAATTACCGACCTGGTTGCTAATGTACTTGTAACCGGAACTCCGATTACTGTCCTTGCTCCGGGACAGATAAATAATACTGCATTCACAGGTACTTATACAATTACGCAGGCTGATATAAATTCAGGTTCGTTCATCAACACGGCTGAAGTAAATGCAGTGACTCCGTCAGGAACAAATATTACTGATACTGATGATGATACACAGACTTTTGCAGCCACAGGAAGAGTAAGAATTCAGAAAACAGGAACCTACGTCGACAATGCACCCGCAGGTATCTATAACCCGGGAGATCAGATTACCTATATTTTCACCGTGGAGAATACCGGTAATGTTGTCCTGACAAATGTTGCAGTCAATGATGTAAATACAAATGTTACGGTATCCGGTGGTCCTATACCATCACTTGCACCGGGGGCAACCGACAATACTACCTATACCGGTGTCTATACACTGACACAGGCCGATATTAATTCCGGTTCATTTACAAACGTCGCAACAGTTTCGGGCGTAACACCTTCAGGTTCCACAGTTACCGATACTGATGATGATACTCAGACATTCAGAATTTCTGCCGGGATCACATTACAGAAGACCGGAACATACATCGATAATGCTCCGGCAGGTTACAATGCAGGCGATTTGATAACATACACATTTACAATTGAAAATACAGGAAATGTTCCACTTACAAATGTTACGATAACAGATCAGGCTCCCGGGGTAACATTGACCGGCACACCTGTCGCGACTCTTGATCCGGGGGTTACAAATAATACTTCATATGCTGCAACTTATACTGTAACACAGGCTGATATTAATACGGGTTCATTTACAAACACTGCAACTGTGACAGGCACAACTCCTTCGGGTGCCACTGTTACGGACTCTGACGATGACACACAGAGGTTTACAGTCTCGGCAGGTATTACGATCCAGAAAACCGGAACTTATGTTGACAATCCTCCTGTGGGAGTATATAATGCAGGCGATCAGATTACTTACGTATTCTCTGTCCAGAATACAGGTAATGTTGTATTAACCAATGTAAGGGTGACGGATGCAAATCCCAATGTTATACTTACTGGCGGCCCGATTTCATCGCTTGCACCTGGCGAAACTGATAATACTACATATACAGGTATTTATACCCTGACACAGCAGGATATAAATACCGGGGTATTCACCAACGTAGCGACAGTAACAGCAACCACTCCTTCAGGTTCGACTGTAACTGATACTGATAACGATACTCAAATGTTTACTGCTGTTCCTCAACTGAGCCTCACAAAGAATACAGATCCTGTCACCTATAATGCTGCAGGCAATGTTATTACATATACACTGACAGTTGAGAACACAGGCCAGGTAACACTGACAAACATAACATTAACCGACCCGTTAACAGGTTTCAGACAGATAATTGCAAGTCTGGCTTCTGGCGAATCATTGTCTTTCACATCAGTATATACTATTATACAGAATGATGTTAACAGGGGATATGTTGACAATACGGCCAGGGCAATCTTCACATACAGGGGAACGCCTTATAACATCCCCGCAAGTGCCAGGGTAACTGCCAACGTTGCACCATCATTATCAATTTCCAAGAGCGTCAGGGAAACCGGCTACAGCACAGTCGGAGATATACTTCACTATACTATTTCTGTGACAAATACCGGAAATGTCACTCTAACAAATGTTATTGTAAATGACCCTCTTACCGGCTTGAATCAGACAATTGCAAGCCTTGCTCCGGGAAGTACAAACAACATACCTTCAACATACAGAATAACGCAGAATGATCTTAACAATGGACGAGTTGATAATACTGCAACAGCAATAACTGTCTATAACGGAACTACCCTGTCGGATGAAGCCAGTGCAAGTGTGAATGCAAATCAGCGTCCTGAACTTAGAATTACAAAGAGTGCAAGAGAAACAAATTATACTTCACCCGGTGAAATAATACATTATACTTTCACGGTAACAAATACAGGAAACGTTACACTAACCGGAGTAACAATTGATGATCCTATTGCAGAAGTAACATGCGCAAATGATCCGTTTACGCTTGCCCCGGGCGCCCAGGTAACCTGCACCGGACAGCATATTGTTACACCTGCCGATGTCGCTGCCGGAAGGATAAGGAATGTGGCTTCAGTAACAGGTCGCGATCCTGGAATGGGCAATGTTACTGCAATCAGCAATGAAGTTATTGTGACTCTTAATAATATGGCTCCGTCAATCAGTTGTCCGAGGCCGATTATTACAAACACAAGTGCAACGACCTGCGATATACTTATTAACGAAGGTCTGGCAGCTATGTATTCCGATCCTAACGATAACGTAGTTACTCTGACCTGGGTAATGACTGGTGCCACAACAGCCTCGTCACCTTCAGACGGAATTAATAATCTGACCAGCTATACATTTAACCGCGGGCTTACGACAGTTACTTATACGGTCACTGATGCATTAGGCCTTTCAGCATCCTGCAGTTTCACGGTCTCAGTTGTTGATAATACCAGACCGACTGCAATATGCCAGGATATCACGGTTACCCTTGATATTAATACCGGTATTGCAACAATAACAGTTGAGGATATTGACAATGGCAGCTATGATAACTGCGCTGTTGCACTGATGACAATAAGTGAAGACGAATTCAACTGTACCGATATTGGATTAAATAGTGTAGTCCTTACCGTAATTGATGAATCGGGTAATATAAGCACATGTACAGCCAATGTAACCGTAAACTATGCTGATCTTGGAATCAGGGTCACTCCTGCAGAAGATGTCATTTGCAATGGTGCAATAACGGGACTCATAATGAGCAGTAATGCCCCTGCAACTACTTGGACATGGACTGTAAGTCCATCGAGGGAAATAACCGGGGCTTCTGACGATAATACAGGTCTTAACTCTGTAATTACCCAGACCCTGTTCAACACTGATAATTCAGCTCATAATGTTATATATAATATTGTTCCTACAGTATACGGTTTATGCATGATTCCTTCAATAACAGCTGAAGTCTGGGTTAATCCTACTCCTCAGATAGAAGTTAACCCTCATGAGAGTGTAATATGCTATGGCGAAAGTATAACCCTTAATGTCAGGAATCTTAACGGTATGGTACAGGGGCAGTGGGTTTATGATGTGAGAGTAGTTCCTGATCCTGGAATAGACGGATTTACACCAGGTGCAACATATACAACACCTGTCTCACTGACCGAAACACTTACCAACAGCGGAACCGAACGGCATAAGGTTGAATATCACTTCACCCCGAGGATTGTCCCGAGTGACGGAGGTGCTGACTGCATTGGCGAAGAGCAGGTAATTACCATCTGGGTACACCCACGTATCCAGTATACAAGCGAGCTCTCAAACTACAATGGCTATAACATCAGTTGCTATGGCAAATCAAACGGTTATATAAGACTCGAGCTGTCACCAAACCTTGCTCCGTATACATTCAGTTGGAAAGGCCCTGACGGATTTAGCTCAAGCACGGAAGATATCTCAGAACTTAAGGTTGGGGAGTATACTGTGACGATCACTGATGTCAACAACTGTTCAACATCTGAAACATTTGTCCTTACTGAGCCGAACAAGCTGAGCATGACAATAGAAAAATCTGTCAGTCTCGATGGTGATTACAATATCAACTGCTTCGGCGGTCAGACGGGATACGCCAACATTTCTCCTGTGAATAATGTCGGATCAGTTGATTATTTGTGGGCTGACGGGAATATCGGAAGCAAGAGACAAAACATGTCGGCAGGAACATATAGAATTATCCTTACTGATTCCAACAACTGCCATGCCGATTCGACAGTAAATCTTACTCAGCCTGATCCTATAAAGATCGTGTTTGAAAAGATAGATCCATTCTGTCCCGACTCGCGCGACGGTGAAATAACACCGAGTGTATCGGGCGGCATCTCTGGAGGGGATTATCTTTACAGATGGCCGGATAACTCAACGGGAAGAGTATTATCACAAATTCCTGCCGGATGGTACGCTCTTTCAGTAACAGACATGAATACATGTACTGTCACCGATTCAGTAAGGCTTATCGGAATGAATGAGTTCTGCCTTATCATCCCGGATGCCATTTCACCCAACAGGGACCTCATAAATGATGTATGGAACATTGAGAACATTGATCTCTATCCGAATGTTGTAATAACCATCTACAACAGGTGGGGTCAGGTATTATGGGAGTCCGATCCCGGATATCCTGTGCCATGGAACGGCCGCAGCAGACATGAAGAACTGCCTATTGATTCATATCACTATGTAATCGATCTGCATAATGGGATGAAACCTATCGTAGGAGTTGTAACTATAGTGAAGTAAAGGTGTACCGGGGAGTATCCTGCCAGGTCATTTCTTCAAATTATCCTTTTAACCGCAAAGGACACAGAGTTTTAAGCAAAGCGCGCAGAGTTATATAAATGGAAAATCCACTTTGCGATCTTTGCGATTTACTCTGCTCCCGAGTTCTCGGGATTGCGGTTAATGGATTTCACCCATTGCTTCAGGACTTACTGTATAAGTTATTGGATTTTTTGCCTCCCAATCTCCAGGTGGGGGCTAGATACGATTTAGTTTCTTAACTCTGTGCCCTCTGTGATTTCTCTGAGTCCCTCTGTGTAAGTTCTTGAGAATTAGAATCTGTCGACCCAATTAAACCTCTTGTCGACATCGCCGAACTTGATTGCGAGCGTGAGCTCGTGCGTTCCGTAGGTGGCTCTCTGAATTTTATTAAGAGTAAAATCAAAGGAATAACCCATATACATGCTTGTCAGTTTGACCCTGTTTGTAAAATACCTCATCCCGATATTTGCAATAAGGGCGCTGCCAGTTCTGTATGAAATTCCGGCCCAGAAATCGTTGTTGTAATTATATGTGAAACCCAGATCAAGCTGGGGCCTGACCTGTTCAGAGACTTTAAACAGAACTGATGGTTGCAATTCGGTCTTAACGCCGGTATGGAAATTATAGGATCCAAACATATAATAATGCCTGTCCATCCAGTAATTGTTGTAAGCCTCTTCTCCGATTTTAACATTCGCACCAAACATCTGGTTTGCAGAAAAACCAAAGCAGAAATCCGGATTCAGTATATACAGACCAAAATCAGTATCAGGCACAAACATTCCTCTTCTCAGCTCATTATTAAGCCATGGCTCAGCCGGATCCTCAAAATTTATATTCTGGGTGTTTATCATGAAATGATACCCTGTAAATGCCAGCCCCAGTGAAAGCTGGGTATAGTCGGCAATCCATGTGTGGTAAGAATAAGCCATCTGAAATCCTGTACGCATTATTCTTCCGTTTCTGTCACTGAATACATATCCTCCAAATCCTATTTTCCCGGGGCTTTTTGGTTTATAAACAGTTTTGTTGAAAATATTCTGCTTAAGTCTGTATCCTCTTTTCAGGATCCTCGACTGATAGCTGACTGAATAAGTTCTTGGTGCACCGGAATAACCTATCCATTGCTCCCGCGCAGTTATATTGACGCTCGTAAAACCATCGGCACCAGCTGAAGCCGGATTTATAAGGAACTTGTTGTAGAGATACTGGCTGTATAAAGGCAGCTGCTGTGCATTAGACAACTGATGCAACAGTGCGAAAAAAACAAGATAGAGAATCCTTCTTTTCATTTTCCTGCCAGTACTGAAAGAAATAAATTAAACCTCAGCGTGTCATTGGAATGAGCATCAACGACATCAGCTTTGTATCAATTTGTTGAGAACTAATTTGACTGCCTGATTCTTTAGCAATAACTTTTTCGCTTATGACCTGGATATTGTATTCGCCCGGTTCAGGAAAATAAAACGATCCCATGTAGGAATCTGTCCTGAAATAAGGATATGATACTTCATTTGTGTTTCTGATGATAGTGTCACATTCAGGGATCTTTTCAATGTGATGGTCGAGAAGGCTGATTTTAACTGAACCTGAATAGCCAAGATGGATTGTATCCGTTGTCGCACTTGAAAGCCATACTTTGTAACGGCCTGCGCCAGGAACAATGAAAGTCCATTCTGCAGTATTGCCTGAAGGATTTGTTACATCATTGTAACATGCTGCATCATCAAGCTTCAATAAAAATGATCCGTCTTCCTGTGGGGGAATTTTACCCTCCTGGCTGGCTGATTCTTTACTATTATTGCATGAGACGGCAGCCAAAAAAATCACCTGAAATACAATTGACAATAGTAGAGATCCTTTCATAGTCATTTGTTAAAATTTCCTGAAATATAGTTATTTATACCATATGACATTTATGGGTTTTGACAAACAAATGGCATATGTTGACTAAAACAAAATTTCACTAATCGAGCGTTTTTTGCTACTGGAAATCATCGACAAAAATTCTCAAAAATATGTGGCAGAATGCTCCGGTTTTGAAAAGGCAACCTGAAACCAGGATAATGTTTAACCTGAATTTCTAACCATTAATATATGCAATTTTAATGAAAGTCAGACTAACAATAGTAAAAATCACTTTATCATTCCTCTCACAGGTTTTCCCGGAAATGTATTTTCAACAATAGCGCCATTTTCAACGACTAAGGTTCCGTTGACAATGACATATTTTATGCCATCCGAATACCTTGAAGGATCGTCATATGTAGCTCTGTCTGTTATCTTTTCCGGATCAAAAATTGTAATATCGGCATCAGATCCTTTACATATTCTTCCTTTTTTCTTCATCAGAGGAGCGATCCCTTCAATCCTTCCTGCAGGCATCAATGTGATTTTCTTCAATCCTTCCTTAAGTGTAATAAGCTTATCTTCCCTGACATACTTCCCGAGTACCCTCGAAAATGTTCCTACACCTCTTGGATGACCTTTTCCATTTTCTATCATACCGTCGCTGGCAATTATTACGATTGAATCGGCAATTGTTGATTTTACAACATCTTCCGGAATTGAATGAGCTATAACCATTCCCCCTGTTTTTCTGTATCTCGCAAAACTCTCAGCAGTAAGTCTTTCCCCGGTCTCAGCCCATTGCAGGTCATTGTAATCAATACCGAATTTCTGCTGCCATCCTTCATCATAAACCGCCGATTCAATTGTTGTTTGAGTTGCAGTATAGGGATAGCACTCTACAGTAACATCCATACCATGAGAACGGCTTTCCTTTATCATTTTAAGCAATTGCGGAGTAAGGCTGAATCCGAGACTTGTAACATGAACAATATGCAGGGGAGCTCCCGAAACCGCCGAAGCAGCAAGAACCTCCTGAAGAGCTGCAATACAATCGGGCTCTATCAGTCCGCCATACCGCATATGAACATAACATGGAGCATTGTGCCTGCCCGCTACCCTGAACATTTCAATTATCTCCAGCCTCGATGCCGAAGGAGTATACATCAGTCCGAAGCCGACGCCAAGCGCCCCTCTGTTCAATCCCTTTTGAATTCCTTCACTTAGCTGCCTGATCTCATCATCCGAAGCCTTCTTATATACTGCATCCCCGACAGGTGCGAATCCTCCAGGGTCATTCATTATCTTCATCCTTAACGGTACATGCCCTGAACTTACTCCATAATTAATAAGAGTCCTTCCCTCACGGTCGCGATACCATCGGTCAACATCATTTGTTCCCATTTCTAGTTCCAGGACTGTTGTAACCCCGTCCATGACCTTATAACTGTAGTTTTCCTGATTCTGCCCATGCTGGTGCATATCGATGAAACCCGGAGCTACAACAAGCCCGGCTGCATCTATTGATGATTTCCCGCTGATGGGCTTTTCTGTGACAGTTATTACGGATCCATCCTTTATACCAATATTCCTGATGGAATCCAGATTTGATTCAGGATCAATAACCCTGCCGTTCAAAACTACCAGGTCATATTCGTCTTTCGCTGTTGAAGCGCTTTGCGTGCATGATTGTCCAAAAACAAGAATTGATGCAAGTACATAGAAAATCAGTATGATGTTATTTCTAATCATATGAATGTTTTTAACCTTTTCACGAGTAAATATATATAATCAAAATTGACTTTTACTTCCTGCAGATGTATCTTTGATTGTAAATATCTCTTTTCGTGATTTAGTAACGGACTCCCCCGGAAGCCTGTTTCTCTAAAAACCTGAGATCATGAAAACACTTGAATATGCACTTCTTCTTTTTCTGCTATGGCTTCCACGTGTAGCGGCTATCCTGCTCACAATTCTTGTAAGCCTCTTTGCCTTTGATGTTTTTGGAACAGGCGCAGGCTTTTTCAAAACCCTTCTCGCACTGCTGATGCATCTTATACCGAGCTTCCTTTTGATAATTGCTATCGTCTTCTCGTGGAAAAGACCCTGGATCGGAGGCATCTTTATGATAGCGCTTGGAATCGTTTACTTTATTTGGGCTCAGTATAATGAGAGGGCAGCTGCGTTTCTTTATATTATCCTCTTTATCATTGGCATTCTTTTCCTTGCAAGCTGGTTTCTGCGCAGGCAGATTAATGAAGCCCGGGAAGCTTACAACAATTAGCCTTCCTATTTTGTATCTACCATTATCGGCAAACCTTTCTCATTTGTCATTATTATGAGCTTCGAATTTGGCGAAGAAGATATCGCCTTTATCATTTCATATTGAAGGAGCTTGTCTGTAAGGGTTGATGTCAGTATCTTCTGATAGTCTGCAATACCCTGGGCCTCAACCCTTTTCCTTTCAGCCTCCTGCCTTTCTTTCTGAAGAACAAATGTCATCTTCTGAGCTTCCTGCTCTGCATTTATCTTAGATTCTATTGCAGCCTTAACCGATTCCGGAAGAGTAAGATTCCGTACAAGAAGCTGCTCGAGCATCAGTCCCCTTTCCCTGAAATTCGATTCAATAGCCGAAAAAATCCTGTCCTGAAATTCATCACGTTTCGTTGAATACAATGAGACTGCATCGTAATAAACCGCATTATCCCTGATCCCTGTCCTGCAAATCGGACGCACAAGAACATTTCTGTAATCAGTGCCTATCTCCCTTAGAATGCGGGGAGCATCTGCAGGGATGACCTTATAAAGTACTGTAAGGTCAACAATCACTTCGAGACCATCAGCCGACAGGACTCTTATGGCATCATCTGTCTGCACCGTGCCTTCATCATGTACACCCGACATAGTATAGTTTTCGGTCCTGATATCGAACATTACCACTTTTGAAAGAGGATTGATAAAGTTCAGCCCGCTCTCGAGGATGTTGTTGCTGACCTTGCCAAAGAGTTTTTTAACACCGACCATGCCCGGTTCAACCTGGACTACCGAGGCAAAGGAAAGAAGGATAAAAAAGATTATTAATGCACCGGCCAGGATCTTTGACCTGTGTTCACGTATGTAAGGAACTGTTTTTGCTGCTATTAGTGCAACAACAATAATTATCAGTCCGAGTGTAATTAATGTCATTCTGGTTTTATTTTTTGGTTTTAAGAATCAGTTTTTATACACCCTAATTTATGAAAAAAATAAATTATAAAGGATCCTGGCTGATATCCCTCTGTGCCCTCCGTGTCTTCTCTGAGTTCTCTGTGTAAGTTCTTAAAAAATATCTGTAAAGTAAGTGTTTTACTTAAAAAATTCCTCTTTGAGTCCTTTGCAAAATCTTCGCGCTCTTCGCGGTTAAAAAGAAATGCTTTTTAAATTCCCAGTAATTTCAAATCATATCACTGCATCATTTCATACTCAAGAGACTATTTACCTTGCTTACCTGAACTGCCACCCCGGGATTGAAGTGACTGCTGTTCATATAATTCAGGATCGAATACAAAAATTGCTTGGATGACAGCCTGTCATCAGTCAGGTTTTTCAGATCGATGCTGCAAACCAGAAGTTTTCCTCCGCCGCATTTTGCCTCAAAAGCCAGTGCCAGCTTCCTGTTCTCAAACCACGTATCTATAGGCTGGATCAA
Source organism: uncultured Rikenellaceae bacterium (assembly GCA_964633505.1). Lineage (GTDB taxonomy): Bacteria > Bacteroidota > Bacteroidia > Bacteroidales > VadinHA17 > LD21. The sequence continues at coordinate 14,680 of CAZWHC010000005.1, forward strand.
CGGTTTAAGCTCTGCCGGAAGATCACTGACAATCATTGCCTGCGAATGTGTGACAGGATCCCACCATTGCCAGTTGCTCCAGCCGTCGGCAGGAAAATCCTTAAACATTGGGTTCCAGGGATCACATAAAATTCCCAGGGTGTGAGGTGGTTGATTGTTTGTCCAGGCAGTATTCCAGAAAATACTCGAAAATCCGATCTCCACCCGTGCTCCCTTTTCCCTGCCAACTTTGCCATAGGTCAGCAACAGTACTGATCCGCCTCCTGCCAGTTTTTCACTTGCCTTTTTATCGAGATTATCCGTGATCAGAACTTTACCAGGATCAATCTCTTTTATAGGGGGATAAACCCAGAAATCCCATTTATTTTTTGCTGTCGTATTTGACACTGATACTTCAAGGATGAATTTTTGGGGTTTCAAAATGCCTGCAGGATTGAATCTGACAGTCCCGGAAGGGGTATTTTCTCCGGTAAGGATAATATCTGTTGTAAATGCCTGCTGATGCACAGTTTCCCCATCCTCCTTTTTAACAGTGCACATCACTGTACTTCCCTCCAGCGGTTTCTCCCCGAAATGTGAAATAACAATATCAGCTGTAAATATTTCGTCGCTCCTGTAAATAATCTTATCCATTAAGGCCAGAGGAACCGTCTCGCTGCAGAACATCCTGAACTCATCGGGCGTCACATAACCCTTTGACTCGAAGAATGGATTCAGGATGCCGACAAGAGCGGTTCCCTGTCCGGGGAAATCGTGCAGCTGCAGCATCTCAAAACCAGCATAACCACGGGTCCTCAACGCCGCCTCAATATCAGCCTTATAACAGAGAACCTGAAGCATACCCGACGCCGTAAGGAAACTTCCGGCCTGATCGCCCATACCGTTCCCGACAAGTGTTTCTTTGAAAATCTCAAAATTCGTTGGTTTCAGGACACCTGTGTATTTTTGAATTTCACTGAAATCGGGATATACACACCATTGACCTATCTCATGGCCAACAACAGGCACCTTGTATTGTGAGACATAATCACCGAAGTCAAATCTTGTATTTGGAGGTAAAGAATTGATAACACTTTTCAGTCCCTCTCCCCAATGCTGGATCCTTGGCTCGGAAGTAAGGTTATAATCGTTTTCTGGAATGATCGGCCAGCCTGCAGCTGATGTATAAACCATTCTGTTATCCTTTGCCTTCCAGTAATTTATCAGTCCTCCAAGATATTCATTCTGTTTATCTCCGGCAGGTTCGTTCCCGTATGCAAGCATGCAGAAAGACGGATGATTACCATATTCCTTCAATATTCTGTCGCCTTCTTCATAAATGAACCTGTCGACAGGGCTTCCGTCTCCAATTGTGGTTCCCTGGTTAGCCCATGAACTGCATTCGATATGGAAGTATATCCCAAGTTTGTCGGCAGCAATAAAGGCAGCTTCAGGCGGACAATAGGAATGGAACCTTACATGGTTGAGACCATAGTCCCTGCAGGTCTTCAGTATTCTCTCCCACGACTGAATATCACAGGGCGGATAACCTGTAAGCGGAAAGATGCAGCATTCTGTTGTTCCCCTGAGGAAAACAGGATGTCCGTTTATCTCAAATCGTGTCCCCGAAGCCCTGAATTCACGCATGCCAAAGTCAGTCGTTCGCCTGTCAATCGTATTACCCCGTTCAGTCAGCTCGGCTGTAAGCCTGTAGAGTGATGGTGAAAACTCGCTCCAAAGCCGGGGTTTCAGGATTTTATACTTGATAATTACCTGTTGTCCCTCAGAATTTGTAACAATTGTTACATTTTTAACCGGAAGTTTTTTTATTTCAGGGGTGTTAAAACTTTCTGCCCGCAGAAGAAGCTTTCCGCGAAAGTCCGATTTTTCAGGATTTTTTATGCTTACAATGACTTTTGCAATTTTTTCCTTCAGATCTGGAAAGACTTTTATATCATCTATATAAACATTTGGAACAGCTGTCAGCTCTATCCTGCCTGTGATGCCGTTCCAGCTGGTTTGTGTATGGTCGCTGATGCTGTGGGAGTTGACTCCCACAGGGATTAATACCCTGTTGTCAATCCTTATGCATATCCTGTTTTTCCCAGGGACAATATTATCAGTAAGGTCAAATTCATTTGGTGTGGCAAGACTGTTACCCCTGCCTGCCTCCCTTCCGTTAACATAAACAACCGATTCCCAGTGACATCTTTCCAGGTGCAAGACTATTCTTTCCCCCTGCCATGAAGAAGGTATCTCAACATTTTTACTGTACCAGGCAACTCCTTTATAGTATTTAACAGGTTTAAGCCAGAAAGGAATTTTTATATTACCCTCTTTTCTGTAGGCTTTGTATCGTTTTTCGACGAAATACGATTTATCTACAATATCTCCTGTCCATTCAGTATTAACGGTAACTTCATTCCCCTTGCCGTTTTCAGTCATCGATCCCGGAAGCTTTACAGTCTCTGAAAAATCTTTATTATACCATTCATCCATTACTCCCCGATCGAGTGAATCAATTCCGAACTGCCATTCACCCGCAAGTGACAGATGTTCCCTGACCTCTTTGGGCTCACCTGCACATCCGGCCACTACAAATAAAAGAATCAAGATCTTTTTCATGTTTTTTACCCACCCCCGCCCCTCCCAGGAGGGGAACCAATAGCTATACTCTTCCATCATCGGTCTTCGGTCATTATTCTTTCAATCTCCTCAAGCGACTTTCCCTTAGTTTCGGGAAGTTTTCTGTAAATGAACCAGAATCCGAAAACACAAATCAGGCCGTAAAGCCAGAAGGTGCCTGAAGCTTTGAGAATCTGGTTCAGTATCGGAAATGTATAAGTCAGAACAAAACAGGCTGCCCACAGGGCAAATGTAGCTACCGACATTGCCAATCCCCTGATCCTGTTGGGAAAGATCTCCGAGAGAACGACCCAGGTAACAGGAGCAAGCGACATCGAATAACATGCAATGGCCGACACAACCATAATCAACAGCGGAAGACCATGTATATTAAGCTTATACATACTCCCTATAACAGCATAAATTCCTGCAAGTCCGCCTGCTCCCAGAAGCATAAGCGACTTGCGTCCGAGGCAGTCGACAGTGAACATCCCGACAAAAGTGAAAATAAGGTTCACACTTCCGGTGATAACTATGTTGAATAAGATATCAGAAACACTGTAACCTGCACTGGCAAAAACTTCCTGGGCATAATTAAAAATTACATTTATCCCGCACCACTGCTGGAATACGGCAATCACAACACCAATCAGAAGCAACCTCACAATACCAGGGTCCCTGAGCATTTTAAGGCTTGCAGCGCCAGGAGCATTTTTCAGGGTATCTTCAATCGATGCCAGTTCAGTTCCTGCAAATTCATCTCCTCCGATTCTGGAAAGAATCCTGCGCGCCCGGTTTTCGCCTCCCGGTCTTTTTGCAAGCCATCGAGGACTCTCCGGAACAAACCACATGAGGATAAAAAAAAGCGATGCAGGTACAGCACACGCGAAAAACATCTGTCGCCATGCCGTCTGTCCGTTCCATGAAAATGCAATTTCCTGTACAGTTGAATTCGCGGGAACCGGTTCTGCAATCCGCCAGTTTATAAGCTGAGCCAGCAGGATCCCGATAACGATTGTAAGCTGGTTTACTGATACAAAGGCTCCCCTTATCTTTGCCGGGGTGACTTCAGCAATATACATCGGTGAAAGATTTGAGGCGAGACCTATTCCGATACCTCCCAGGATTCTATAGGAGACAAAAGATGTCAATGTGTTTGCACTGCCGGTTCCGATACTTGCAATAATGAATAATGATGCTGAAAGAATAAGGAGCTTCTTCCTGCCGAACCTGTCGCTAAGCCATCCTGAAAGCACTGCACCGCCAAGGCAGCCTGCGAGAGCGCAGCTCATCACCCATCCCTGCATCGCAGGATTACCGGTAATGCCAAAATAAGGCTCATAAAATGGTTTTGCACCTCCAATAACTACCCAGTCATACCCGAACAACAGACCGCCCATTGCTGAGATGAGGCTGATCGAAAAAAGATAGTACCAGTTAAAGCTTCTCTCCTTCATCTCAGTTCCCTCAATGCTTCAAGCATTGCAACCACATTGCCGAAAGGCACATTTGCCTGTATGTTATGAATCGTGTTGAATACAAATCCGCCTCCGTCACTTAGAATTTCGCACTGCCTCTTTACCTGGGCCTTAACCTGTTGAGCTGTTCCAAACGCAAATACACCCTGGGTATCGACACCTCCGCCCCAGAACACTATCCTGTCGCCGAATTTCCTTTTGAGTATTACAGGATCCATCCCCTCAGCATTTATCTGCACGGGATTGATTATGTCGAAACCGGCTTCAATAAAAAGATCAAGCAGTGAAATTACTGATCCGCACGAATGCTTGAATGTCTTCCATCCTGTATTCGCATGGATCCAGTCATTGACTTTTTTGTAATATGGCAGCCACACCCTTGCAAATGTCTCCGGTGAACAGAATGTCGAATTCTGTGTTCCGAAGTCAGCGCCGCATATATAAACAACATCTATTTTGTTGCCAATGGCCCCATAATAATCCCTGAGGTTTTCAATGGCAATATCGGTCTGTCTGTCAAATATCTCCTTTATGAAATCCTCCCTTATAAGAGTTGAGACATACCATTCGGAGACTCCCCTTATCCCTTTCGGATCTTTCAGCTGAACAGCGGGGACAAGCGCAATATCTCCAAGAGCCGTTCCCCCAAGGTTAGCCAGAACTCCCATTCCGGATTGTGATACAGCCTCAACCTGTTTCTTCCAGAATGCAAGATCATGTTCTGTAACACGTCCGAATTCTTCAAGGTTATCCTCAAGCCTCAGCGTGGCATCATCAACCGGGCTCTGCCGTTCAATGGCATCGAAAAAATATCCTGTTTTCGGCATCATTGCGCTCGGAGCGACTGAAGTATCTCCTTCCGGATGAATAAGGATATCTCCGTTATCATTACGGGTATAATTGAAATCGCCGGGGAAAAGCACCTCCTGCCCCCAGAAAGTCTTGTGTACCTTCCAGTCGCTGTTTGCAATTCCAAACATGTTCTTTTCACCGCCCAGACCTGTAACATCAACATCCATTGCGCGTTGCAGTTCTTCATCAATCTCACCGAGCATCTGGTACGGCTCAATGATCTTTACAGGTTTCTTTTCAAGACCATAATATTCCCTGAGCTTTTCAACTATAACTGCATGTATGCCTGTAACGGGAGACGATCCGAAATCCACAACAGTCCTGTCGGGCTGCTTGTGATTGATTGTCCTCACGAAATTTTCCCTTGAAGTTTCTGACATTTTTAATCAGTTTTGATGAGGTTAGTGCATTATAAAGTTAACTTATTCTTAATAAAACCTCCCATCTGTGATAAATTTTGTTGAATGGACTTTTTTTATTAACTTATGTATTTTATAACCTTTAAATCCTAATTCCGAAATTCCAATTCCGAAATCCCAATTCCGAAATCCGAAATAAAGTGACCCCGACCTTCTCCAACCCGGCTCCCCTGATGTTCAATCCTCTGAAGCACTACCTTTTTTATATAAGGGAATTCATTGAGGAGAACATATCAGGCAAATCAAAAAAAGATATTAAAACTCTTACCAGGGAACTACGGCATCTGGGGACCTGTGTGATGGATATTTACACCGGCAGTCTGCCACAGCCTGAAATCTTTAATGAGATAAGACTTTATCTTCAGGAGAATGAGCTTCTCGAAAGAGAACGATTTATGTCATGGACCGGGACTGGTTTCAATGACTTTAAAATAACTGCCTTATCGGATGGATCGCAGTGGATGCTGAAATACCATAACCACGACACACATTATGTCCACATTTTCCCGGCCCGTCAAAGTCCGCATACATTCAGGGTGAAGGCCAACACATTAAAATCGGCTATCCTGTATATGATCGTAATAGGGAAGGATTTTGTCAACGATGACGATCTGAATGCAGCAAGAGCCCTTGCAGGTTTATCACCAGTCAGGGAGGTTTCAGATGCAGAAGCTGTGACTGAGATGATCGAAATACTGAGACTATAAATACGGTAACAGAAACCTGTTCTACCAGGTTGTACACTCTTAATTTTCAGACATTCCAGTATTCATTTTATCATCTGCCTGATTTTTCTCAGTGCGCCGGGCCTGTTTATCAGGTACACCCCTGCAAGTATAAGTAACACTGACATGAACATTGTGGATGCCAGGTGCTCATTGTCTGACAATCCCCACAATGTTGCAACTATTGGAATGAAATATGCAACTACCGATGCAACTATTGGTGAAGTATCCCTGATCAGGAAATAATAAACCACATTGGCAAAAGCGCTGCCCAGAATTGAAAGGATGGCAATATATCCGAAGTTCATAAGCCAGTGAGGGGTGAGAACAACAGCATGCAAATCAGTGCCAAGAAGCAGAGCCAGTGCGAATGGACTCACAACAAAAAATGAAAGCGCGGTTATCTCCAAACCTTTCAATCCTTCGACTTTGCTCACCTCATTATTGCTGATGCCGTTCATCAGGGTGGCAAGCACTACGAACAGACCATAATAATTGAAAGCAAGTGAGCCGCCATAAAGCAATCCTGCTGCTCCTGCAAAACCAAGAAACACCCCGGCTATCTGCGACCTGATAGCTTTTCTTTTATAAAAAACAATACCTATCAGCAGGGTGAATGCGGAGCTTAGAGTGTTCAGCATGCCTGTAAGCGAGCTGTCAATCCTTGTCTCGGCAAGGGGATAAAGGATAGCAGGAATACCGCTTCCAAAGAATCCTATCATGAGGATTGAAACAAAATTACTCTTATTGAATTTCGGAATACTTCGCAGGGCGAAAGGTAAAAGGCATAAACATGAAATCAATATCCTCAAGGAAGCCAGCTGATAGGGTGAAAAAGACCTTAATCCCTTTTTCATTAAAATATAACTGGTTCCCCATATCATCGACAGAAGGGCAACAGCAAGCCAATGCCAGATTTTACTCTTTTTATTCATAAAATAGAAGCTTCAAAAGAACAAAGACGCTTGTTTTAAGCGTCTCTGTCTGTGATCCCGGAGAGACTCGAACTCTCAACCAACAGAACCGGAATCTGTCATTCTATCCATTGAACTACGGGACCAGTCAATTCATGGCAAAAGTAATTCCATTGGAGCGGTTTTACAACTATTTCTGTGAAATAGTGAATTTCTCCTTTTACCGCTGCGATCGCAAAGCAACAGCAAAGAACGCAAAGCTAAAAGAATATCACTCATAGTAAGTTTCTCTCCCTGTTGTTTACCCCCTTTCTTTCCCCCAAAGGGGAAAGGATGGTTCGGTAACATAAGAAAAAAAAGTCATAGGAGAAACCTCAGTTGAGGCTCTCCTTCCCCTGTGGGGGAAGGTTGGGAAGGGGGTAAATGCTCTTGCTCTTTGCGTAAATTCTTTGCGCCCTCTGCGGTTAAAAAAGGATTTCTGCCAAAGTTTTTCTAATTTCGCAGGCCAAAGAAGACAGATGAGGTGATGAGTGGTGAGTAACGAGAGGTGAGTATTGGTGACCATTCATGTCATTCGTGGATAAAAAAGAAGATCTCCGCTCTCCCTTCATCAATCAATAAAATAGATACAAAATATATTATCATCAACAATGGACTACAATTTCTCGTCGATCGAAAAAAAATGGCAGCAGTACTGGGAAAAGAACAAGACTTTCCGTACCCCGGAGGACCTTACAAATCCTAAAAAATGCTATATCCTCGACATGTTCCCCTACCCCTCCGGAGCCGGCCTCCACGTCGGCCATCCCGAAGGCTATACTGCAACCGATATTTATTCGCGATACAAAAGGATGAAAGGCTTTAACGTCCTCCATCCAATGGGCTGGGATGCATTCGGACTGCCTGCTGAACAATATGCAATCCAGACCGGAACCCACCCCTCCATTACAACAAAAAACAATTGCGACACCTTCCGGCGTCAGATAAAGGAACTCGGCCTCAGCTACGACTGGGACAAGGAAATAAATACAACCGATCCTCTTTATTTTAAATGGACCCAGTGGATCTTCATCCGCCTTTTTAATACCTGGTTCGATGAGAAACTTCAGAAAGGAAGACCTGTTAATGAATTAACAATACCCGAAGAGGTTAAAAAGCTTGGCGACAGGGAGATAAGAAGATATGTCGACTCAAAACGTCTTGCTTATTATGATAATGCCCAGGTCTGGTGGTGCCCCAGTTGCAGGATAGTCTGCGCTAATGAAGAGGTACTCAATGACGGTTCTCACGAAAAATGCGGTAACATCGTCGAAAAGAAAAACCTGAAGCAGTGGATGCTTAGGATCCCTCATTATGCCGAGCGTCTGCTTAAAGGGATCGACGACCTCGACTGGCCCGAGGGTATAAAGGATATGCAGAGAAACTGGATCGGACGTTCAACAGGCGCCGAAGTCGATTTTAAAATCGATGGCCTCGATGAAACTCTGACGGTGTTTACAACCCGTCCCGATACGCTTTTCGGAGCCACCTATATGGTTATTGCACCGGAACATAAACTGCTCGGGAAAATAACCACAAGCGAATATACCACTAAGGTAAACGAATACATAAGGCTGTCGGTCCTGAAGTCGGATCTCGACCGTACCGACCTTGCCAAGGAAAAAACCGGGGTATTCACCGGGCGATATGCGGTCAATCCTGTAAATAATAAACTGATACCGGTATGGGTTGCCGATTATGTCCTCACAGGATACGGAACCGGTGCAATCATGGCTGTCCCGGCTCATGATACAAGGGACTTTGAGTTTGCTAAGAAATTTAACCTTCCGATAGTTTGTATACAGGATCCGGATGTTACTGATCATGACCAGCGGCTCAGGATACTCGAAGGCAATGAGTGCTGGACCGAAGACGGAAAATATATAAACTCATCTGACCTTGTTACAGGCGTAGATATTAATGGGCTGGCCAAGGAGGAAGGTATCCGGAAAATGACAGACTGGCTTGAATCACGGAATCTTGGAAAGGCAAAGGTAAATTACAAGCTTCGCGACTGGCTGTTCAGCAGACAGAGATACTGGGGAGAACCTTTCCCTGTTATCCACTGGGAAGACGGCGAAATAACGGTTCTCGGCGATGACGAGCTCCCGCTTGAACTTCCTCCTCTTGAAAAATATCTTCCCGGCGAAACAGGCGAATCGCCCCTGTCAAATGCAAAAGAATGGCTTAATATTACCGACCTTAACGGACGGAAGGGAACAAGGGAAACAAATACAATGCCCCAGTGGGCCGGCTCATGCTGGTACTATCTCAGGTTCATCGATGCCCGTAATGACGAGCTTATTTTCGATAGCGAAAAGGAAAAATACTGGATGCCTGTCGACCTTTATATAGGGGGAGCCGAACATGCAGTGCTTCACCTTCTCTACAGCCGTTTCTGGCATAAGGTGCTTTTCGATCTCGGAATAGTTTCAACTGATGAGCCTTATAAAAAGCTGTTTAACCAGGGAATGATACTGGCATTTGCCTATGAGAACGAAGCCGGGGCAAAAATCCCTGCCGACCAGATCGAGGAAAAAGACGGGAAATTCTATAACAAGGAAAACGGCACAGAGGTAAAGCAGATAGTGGCAAAAATGTCAAAATCGCTTAAGAATGTAGTAAACCCCGATGATGTAGTAAGCCGTTATGGAGCCGATTCACTGAGGCTTTACGAAATGTTCATGGGGCCTCTTGATGTTATGAAGCCATGGGACGACAGAAATGTAAAAGGGGTGTTCAATTTCATTGGGAGATCGTTCAGGTTCTTTTCAAATCCTGAAAATATTACTTCGGCAGATTACGATAATGAACTTCTTAAAGGCCTTCATAAAACCATCAAAAAGGTGGGAGACGATATTGAAAGCCTGAAATTCAATACTGCCATCTCCGAAATGATGATATTCCTCAACCTCGTATATAAAAAGGGAAAGGTCTCAAAGGCTACTGCAGATAAATATACCCTTATCCTTTCACCCTTTGCACCTCATCTTGCAGAAGAACTATGGCAGCTTCTCGGCCATGACAAATCGCTTGCATACGAACCTTGGCCTGAATTTGACCTTCAATACCTGAAAGAGGATACAATAGAATATCCTGTTTCATTTAACGGGAAAATGAGATTTCTTATTGAACTTCCGGCCGACATGCCTGCCGACGAAATAAGAAAAGCAGTGCTTGCCGATGAAAGATCGTCAAAATGGCTGGGATCTTCCGTTCCCGCAAATGTTATTGTTGTTCCCAAAAAGATTGTAAACGTTGTTGTTAAATAAGGATATTCACATTAAGTCGGGACCCAGGCTTATAATTCTCCTCCTGATAATTTCTGCTGCCTTTTCGTGCAACGGTCCGGCCGGGAGAAATAACCTGTCTTTCACAGCTCAGGCCGATACATCTGCAACTGCAATCCCCGATACCACAGAATATTTCTTAGGCATCCCAAAGGATTCATTCACCCTGCTGTCGGGCAGCATCAAACGGAACGGAATTCTCTCATCGATACTTATTGAACATGGAATATCGATGGAAGAGATCGACAGACTGATAAAAAACTCCGCTGCTGTTTTCGATGTAAGAAAGATACGGTCGGGTAACCACTATACACTATTCTGCTCGAAAGACAGCTCTGCGCGGGCAGAATATATGGTTTATGAACATGATCCAACTACAAGTTATGTCTTCAGTTTTAACGATTCCCTTAATATAACACCATACAGAAAGGAGATCAAAAGCGTAATAAAGTATGCTTCTGCCACAATTGAAACATCCCTTTGGGATGCCATGCTCAACGACGGAATGCATCCGTCGCTTGTCGCAAAGTTGTCGGAGATATTTGCCTGGAGTGTCGATTTTTTCGGCCTTCAGAAGGGCGACAGTTTTAAAGTTGTGTATGAAGAACTGTCAATTGACGGTCAGCCTCTTGATGTCGGAAAGATATATTGTGCCGAGTTCAGGGGAACAGGAACCGAAATAAGTGCCATACCCTTCATTCAGGATGGCAGGGAAAGCTATTTTGACGGTGAGGGCAACTCTCTGAGAAAAGCTTTCCTGAAAGCTCCCCTTCAGTTTTCAAGGGTCTCCTCAAGGTTCTCCTCCTCAAGGCTGCATCCCATACTCAGGATAAGACGGCCTCATTATGGTGTCGATTATGCGGCTCCGATAGGCACTCCTGTACTGGCGATAGGCGACGGCAGGATTACTAAGGCTGGTACTGAGAGCGGCTCAGGCAGAGTGGTGCGGATAACACATAACAGTGTATATTCAACCGCTTACCTTCACCTAAGCCGGTTTGGCCAGGGCATAACGTCGGGAGCCTTTGTAAAACAGGGCGATATAATAGGATATGTGGGAAGCAGCGGCCTGTCGACAGGGCCTCATCTCGATTTCAGGATTTATATGAACGGATCGCCTGTCGATCCGCTAAAGGTCGAAGCTCCTCCCGTTGAACCTGTCTCTCCCGAAAATATTGAAAACTTCGAAAAGATAAAGAAAGTAGCTGTAAGCCTGCTAGATACTTTTTAATGCTTATCGGGCAAAGCAGTAACAAGTTTCTCAATCACTTCAGGGAAATACTTATACTCCAGGGTATGTATCTTTGAAGCAAGTGCTTCGGGTGTATCATCCGGTTCAATTTTACACCGCGTCTGGAATATGATATCTCCTTCATCATAAAAGCTGTTTACGTAATGGATTGTTATTCCCGATTCCCTGTCACCACTGGCAATAACCGCTTCATGTACCTTTTCCCCGTACATCCCCTTCCCTCCGTAGGAAGGCAAAAGAGCCGGATGAATATTTATTATCCTGCGGTGATAAATATTCAGGATCTTTTCTGGAATAAGCCATAAAAAACCGGCCAGTACTATAAAATCAATATTACTTTCCAAAAGATATCCGGCGACAGTATCTTTAGTATATAAATCGGCCCGGTCGAAAAAAACGGTATTCACATTAAGTGCAGCAGCCCTTTTTAATACAAAGGCTTCACGCCTGTTCGACAGAACAAGTGTGACTTTCGCGGAATTGCCGGTCGAAAAGTATTTTATTATGTTTTCGGCATTTGTCCCTGATCCGGATGCAAAAATTGCTATATTTCTCATTATTTGATACTTAATTAAAAACCATAAAGTCTGCACCCTGATTTTATTAATAAGTTTATTACACTTATTTTCAATATATTACAAAGACAGACAAAGAAATTTCGCAAAATCATTTGAAAAATATGGTACAAATATATTTCTTTGCAAGGTTTTAAGTTATTATTAATTAAAATTTATAATTATGTCCGACATTGCTACACGCGTAAAAGAGATTATAGTTGATAAACTCGGAGTTGATGAAGCTGAAGTAACTCCTGAAGCCAGTTTCACAAATGATCTTGGCGCTGACTCTCTTGATACTGTCGAGTTAATCATGGAGTTTGAAAAAGAATTCAATATAGGAATCCCCGATGATCAGGCTGAAAGCATCAGTACAGTAGGCGATGCTATTAAGTACATTGAGGAAAATGCAAAATAGTTTTGCATTCATAATAATTAATTTATGAGAAGAGTCGTAGTTACAGGGCTGGGAGCGCTGACTCCGGTAGGTAATAATTTGCGTGAATATTGGGATGGATTGAAAAACGGCATAAGCGGAAGTGATATGATCACCCGTTTTAATACCGAAAAATTCAAGACTAAGTTTGCGTGTGAAATAAAAGGCTATGACTCGCAGCATTACTTCGATAGAAAAGAAGCAAACAAACTCGATCTGTTTACCCAATATGCTCTTATTGCATCGGATGAGGCGATTGCCGATTCGGGTATTGAACTTGAACAAATCGATAAAAGCAGGATCGGTGTAATTTGGGCATCGGGTATCGGAGGCATTGAAACCTTCTACCTTGCTATCAAAGGATATATCGAAGGTGACGGAACTCCCCGTTTCAGCCCGTTTTTTATACCAAAGATGATCGGTGACATTGCTGCCGGATCTATCTCGATCAAGCATGGCTTTACGGGGCCTAATTTTGCAACTGTCTCAGCATGTGCCTCATCAACGAATGCAATAATCGATGCAGTAAATTATATACGATGGGGCAAGGCCGAGGTTTTTGTAACCGGAGGATCCGAAGCTGCAATAAATGAACCGGGCATTGGAGGTTTCAATTCGATGCAGGCCCTCTCGACAAATAACGCCGAATTTAAGCAGGCATCACGGCCTTTCGACCTTACACGCGACGGCTTTGTGATGGGTGAAGGCGCCGGAGCCCTTATCCTAGAAGAATACGAATTCGCAAAAGCGAGAGGTGCAAAAATTTACGCCGAGATTATCGGAACCGGGATGACAGCTGATGCATTTCATCTCACTGCTCCTCACCCTGAAGGCCTGGGAGCTTCAAATGTAATGAGATTTGCACTTCGCGAATCACATCTCGAACCAAAGGACATCGATTATATTAACGTTCATGGAACATCCACCCCTCTCGGTGATATTTCGGAAGCAAAAGCCATTGTGACCGTATTCGGTGAGGATGCCTATAAACTTAATATAAGTTCGACAAAATCAATGACGGGCCACCTCCTCGGAGCGGCGGGCGCTATAGAAGCTATTGCCTCAATAATGGCGCTAGTCGAGGATATAGTTCCTCCAACAATAAACTACAAAGTTCCCGACCCGGCCATCGACCAGAACCTGAACCTTACCGTAAACACAGCGCAGAAAAGAAAAGTAAACGCTGCAATCAGTAATACATTTGGCTTCGGAGGCCATAATGCCTCAATAGTATTAAAAAAAGCTGAGGTTTAGTGACGCTGTTCCCCATAAGAAATAATGGTTCATATATCCCAAACAGACAGGAATTCGCATCCAGCCTCAGGAAAATAATAGGCTTCCGGACTTTCAACCTTCGGATCTATGAAGTGGCATTCATTCACAGATCAGCTTCATTTACCCTTCCCGACGGACAAAGAATTAATAATGAGCGACTTGAATTCCTCGGCGATTCGGTTCTCGATGCTATTCTCTCCGATTATCTTTTTGAGAAATTCCCCGAAGCCAACGAAGGATTCATGACCAAGATCCGGTCAAGGATCGTTAACCGCGACATCCTGAATCAGCTTGCAATATCAATGGGCCTTGATAAAATCCTCGTCAGCAATGTAAACTCATCCAGCTCAACAAAAAACCTGTACGGAGATGCCCTCGAAGCCCTTATCGGAGCCCTTTTCCTCGATAAAGGATTCAAAAAGACAAAAACCCTTTTCATTAAAAGGGTATTCAATAAATACCTGAACCTCCAGACCATCGTCGGCACCGATACAGACTATAAAAGCCTGGTATTTGAATGGATACAGAAACATAAATCAAACCTGACATTTACCCATAAGGAGGAATACGACTTCAAGCTTAAAAAATCGGTATTCTCTGCAACACTGATGATAAACGGGGATGTATTCGGGACAGGTTCAGGTGTATCGAAGAAGGAAGCAGAACAGGAAGCTTCGTGCAAGGCCTGGGCAAAAATCAGGGAATTGTCTGCCGAAACTGCATAGTATAATTCCCTTTTCTTACCTTTACAAATGAGGTAAGCTGCCATGAAGAATCAACAGAAAATTAAAAGGATACATCTTCCTGCCGATGATCAGGATATTCCAGTCATAATCGGAATTGTATCCTCCGACCGGGATTATAAGCTGACACTGAAAATCAATAAAAAGCTTTCAATCTCTCTCAAAAACACAGATCCTGTGGCCGTTGATGAAAATAAAGATAATATTGATGAGTTCAGCCGGTTTACATATTCTCATTCTGAGAATATTATTGTATATCAGCTTATTTCAAACAGAACAGGCAAAAGCTTCCTGATAAAAAAACTTAAGAATATCGATTATTTAATGCTTGTTAACGATGCGGGAAAATCATTACAGTTCGATTTGATAATGACTTCACTTAGAGATATTGATTCGGTATCAGGCGTGTTCCGCATCAGCTTTGATAGTATCGCAAAAGATAGAAATACCGGATTATTGTTCTGAAAATTATAAAGTACCCATAAAAGAAGAGCCGTTCCGAGGGCTCGGAACGGCTCACTTTTGATAACCCTAAAACTAACCTAACCTATGAAAAAAACCTCTGTATTGTATAAATCAAATATCGTGCCAAATACTTTACAAAGATAAACACGTAGTTTGAAATAAAAAAATCTTTTTATGGCTTAAGTTCAAAATTAACAAATATTTAATTAAATGTTAAATTTTTTTGACCGGCTTTCACATTATCAGGCCCCCGGATGAAAGTTTGCCGTTTCATGGTGTTAAAGAACGTTAAAGAAATAACAATTAAAATATATACAAGTACCTTTGTATCTGTATGAAGCGGAAAACCATAGTACTGCTTGCCATCTTGTTTTTCCTGGTTATATCAGGCCTGATCATGATTCAATTTTACTGGATCAGAAATTCCATGGCTATTACAGATCAGCAGTTCCGGTATAATGCAAACAGGGCGCTCGAATCGGTGGTACTCGACCTCGAAGCCCAGGAACTTATCGACATGATTGTGGAAGAGATAAATCCCGAATCGACCGATTCGGTAACTGTTAATATTCCTTCCGGTTCACCGCTTGCAAACCGCCTCAGGGGATACCAGTCGGGGCAGGGCATCCCTGAATCCTATGGTGGC
Organism: uncultured Rikenellaceae bacterium; assembly: GCA_964633505.1. Classification (GTDB taxonomy): domain Bacteria; phylum Bacteroidota; class Bacteroidia; order Bacteroidales; family VadinHA17; genus LD21. Next base: position 30,375 of record CAZWHC010000005.1, read on the forward strand.
AAAGAGGACGGCAAACCCCTGCTGATTACAAATTCCGGTCAGAAAATATATATATCCGCCAAGGACATATCGCCCATTCCAGATGAGAATATAACTGAACCGTCGGCACAAATTGCTGATGCTGCAGTCTCAGGCCGTGTAAACAATAAAATAATATATATAGAAAGTATCCTCGAAAAGATCCTTCATTCTTCACCTGACATAAGGGAACGGATAAACCCCGACAAGGTAAACCGTCTCATCAGATCAGCTCTCAATGATGTTGGGATACACCTCGATTATGAGTTTTCAATACATTCAGGAAGACTTGGAACAATCTGGAGCACTCCCGGGTTTACCGACAGTCCGGGAACCAGCAAATTCATAATCCAGCTTTTCCCCAACGATCCGGTACAGAGCCAGAACCAGCTCGTTCTTTACTGCCTTCAGGAGCAGCAGTACCTTTATGAGAAAACCGGAGGAATGGCTGCAATGTCGATAATTTTCACGCTTCTTTTGCTTATTCTTTGCACAAGTACCTTCATTGTCATATTCCGCCAGAAGAAAATGTCGGAAATAAGAAGCGATTTCATAAATAACATGACTCACGAGCTTAAAACACCAATTTCAACAATTTCGCTTGCCTCACAGATGATCTCCGACAAAACCATCCCCGACAAGAACAAGAATATAGTCTATCTTGCGAATATAATATCGGATGAGAGCATGCGACTTAAGTACCAGGTTGAAAAAGTGCTTCAGATGGCTATTTTTGAAAAGATGAGCACAAAGCTCTCTTTTTCGGGAATGGACCTCCATGACCTCATAAACAAAGCTGTGGAAAATCATACCCTTCTTGTTCAGAGCCATCATGGCATAATAAAAAAGGATTTTCTTGCTTCTGATCCTTCAGCTATGGTCGACGAGATCCATTTTGTGAATGCAATATCAAACCTCATCGACAATGCCATCAAGTACTCAAACGGCAGCCCCGAAATTATACTGTCAACACGGAACAGTAAAAAGGGCATCGTTATCACAGTCGAAGATAATGGTATCGGGATCAGCAAGGAAAACCTCAAACGGATATTCGATAAATTCTACAGAGTCCATTCCGGAAATGTTCATAACGTAAAAGGCTTCGGCCTGGGGCTCAGCTACGTGAAAAAAGTTGTTGAGGAGCATAATGGAACAATACGAGTTGAAAGCCAGTTAAATAAAGGCACCAAGTTTACTATAATCATCCCACAATTCGGAAAAAATGAATAAAAGAATCCTGCTTGCAGAAGATGATAAAAATCTGGGAACCCTTCTCAGAAACTATCTTACTGCAAAAAACTACGAAACAACCTTGTTTTCAACAGGCCGTCAGGCTCTTGAGTCATATTCACCAGGGCTATTCGATCTGTGCATCCTCGATATAATGATGCCTGAGCTCGATGGCATTTCGGTTGCTAAAGCGATAAGAAAAACCGATCCGGGAATACCCGTGATCTTTCTTACAGCTAAGAACCAGGAAGAAGATATAATCGAGGGATTCAAAAGCGGAGCCGATGATTATATAACAAAACCTTTTTCAATGGAGGAATTGCTTTACAGGATCGAGGCTATCTTCAGGAGAACTTCAGTGACAGCTGCCACTAAGGAAGAGGATATCTGCCATATCGGTGAATATATCTTCGATAATAAAAGACAGATACTTTCAACAGGCGATGACCTGATTAACCTCACAACGAAGGAATCAGAGCTGCTTGGACTTCTCTATAAACATAAAAATGAGATGCTGGAGCGGAATTATGCCCTTAAAAGTATCTGGATTGATGATAATTATTTCAATGCCAGGAGCATGGATGTTTATATAACCCGGCTCAGAAAATACTTCAGGAAAGATCCTTCAGTAAAGATTCTTAATATTCACGGTAAAGGCTACAGGCTTATCTGCTAAAAAAATACCCCGGCTCTATAAAAAAAAGCCAGGGTAGTAAGTTTAGGTTAGATAGAAGGGATAGATCTTAATATTAAATCCCCGTTTCCCGGACGCTAAAATAGTAAATTTTTTAAAATCAGCTAATAATTAATAAAAATCTTGACAGCCGTCTGAATTTTCTAATCAAGTTTTAAAACTGCAAGAAAAGCCTGCTGGGGCACTTCAACATTACCTATCTGCCGCATCCGTTTCTTCCCTTTCTTCTGTTTCTCAAGAAGTTTTCTTTTTCTTGTAATATCGCCTCCATAGCATTTTGCAGTCACATCTTTCCTTACAGCCTTGACAGTCTCCCTTGAAATGATCTTGGCGCCAATGGCCGCCTGTATTGCAATGTCAAATTGCTGCCTTGGTATCAGTTCCTTGAGCTTGACACACATTTTACGTCCGAAATCACTTGCATGTCCCCTGTAAATAAGAGTCGAAAGCGCATCAACCATCTCACCGTTAAGAAGGATATCCAGCCTTACAAGATCTGCTTTCTGATATGCGGTATAATAATAATCGAATGAGGCATAACCCCGTGAAATGCTTTTCAGCTTGTCATAAAAGTCAAAAACTATTTCCGACAGCGGCATTTCAAAAGTGATCTCAACCCTGTCGCGGGTCAGATACACCTGGTTTTTAAGCGTTCCTCTCTTGTCAATGCAAAGCGTCATTATCTGCCCTACATAATCAGCAAGGGTAATAACCTGTGCTATAATATATGGTTCTTCGATCCTTTCTATATTGTTAAGAGGGGGCAAACCGGAAGGATTATGAACATCAATTTCTTCCCCTTTTGTTGTAAAAACTTTGAATGATACGTTCGGAACAGTAGTGATGACATCCATGTTGAACTCCCTGTCGAGCCTCTCCTGGATTATTTCCATATGAAGCAGTCCGAGGAAACCGCACCTGAACCCAAATCCAAGTGCCGCCGACGATTCCGGGACAAAAGAAAGTGAAGCATCATTCAGCTGAAGCCTTTCTATCGAGCTTCTGAGATCTTCATAATCGTCAGCATCAACAGGATACAGCCCTGCAAACACCATGGGTTTTACATCCTCAAAACCTGATATTGCCTTTTCGCAGGGATTTTTTACACTCGTAATTGTATCTCCTACCTTTACTTCGGCCGATACCTTTATTCCCGAGATAATATATCCGACATCACCGGCGTACATTTCTTCCCTCGGATCCTGTCTCAGCTTAAGCACCCCGATCTCTTCGGCGTTGTACTCATGTCCGGTATTTACAAATTTTACCCTGTCGCCTTTCCGTATCGTACCGTTTAATATCTTGAAATATGCAATGATCCCCCTGAACGGATTGAAAATTGAATCGAAGATAAGGGCCTGAAGGGGGGCGTCGGGACTTCCTGCAGGAGGGGGGATCTTGTTTACTATCTCGCTCAGTATCCTGTCGATTCCCATTCCTGTTCTTGCACTTGCCTCTATTATATCTTCGCGGTTGCAACCCACAAGATCGACTATCTGGTCTTTGACTTCCTCAGGCATTGCATTTGCCATATCCATTTTGTTAAGGACCGGAATTATCTCGAGACTATGGTCTATTGCCATGTACAGGTTCGAAATAGTCTGCGCCTGAATTCCCTGGGTGGCATCGATCACCAGCAAAGCGCCTTCGCAAGCGGCTATTGACCTCGACACTTCATATGAGAAATCAACATGACCGGGGGTGTCGATAAGATTCAGATTGTATTTGCTGCCCTCAAACTCATATTCCATCTGGATCGCATGGCTCTTTATTGTAATGCCTCTTTCGCGTTCGAGATCCATGTTATCAAGAACCTGATCCTGGAATTCACGTTCATTAATCGTTTTGGTTTTTTCAAGCAGGCGATCGGCCAGGGTACTTTTACCATGGTCGATATGGGCAATTATGCAAAAATTTCTGATATGCTGCATCAAACACTATTGCTGAAAACACCGTGCAAATATATAAAAATATAAACACGTAGAGCCAGGTCTGTGACCCGGCTCTACGATATAAATTATTATTGCTGTATATATTAATAAGGCATACCACCGCCCATACCCTGTGGAGGCATAGGAGGCTGCTTTTCTTCTTTTTCATCAACAATAACAGCCTCTGTGGTAAGGAACATTCCTGCAACTGATGCTGCATTCTCAAGAGCTACCCTTACAACCTTAACAGGATCAATGACACCGGCCTCATACATCTTCTCATAATTGTCGGTCTGGGCATTGTATCCATAATCGCCTTTACCTGATTTAACAGCCTGTACGACTACGGCACCCTCTTTTCCTGCATTTGCTGCGATCTGACGAAGTGGTTCCTCAATGGCACGCTTTACAATTTCGATACCTGTTGTCTGATCTTCATTGTCACCCTTGAGTTTTTCAAGAGCCGAAATTGCGCGGATATATGCAACGCCACCACCGGGAACAATACCTTCCTCAATGGCTGCACGCGTAGCATGCAGTGAGTCGTCAACGCGGTCTTTCTTGTTCTTCATCTCAACTTCAGATGCAGCTCCGATATAAAGCACTGCAACACCGCCCGATAATTTTGCAAGACGCTCCTGGAGTTTTTCCTTGTCATAATCGGAGGTTGTAGTTGTCATCTGCTGCTTGATCTGACCTATTCTTGCCTTGATCATCTCCTTGTCACCATACCCGTTAACGATTGTGGTATTCTCCTTGTTAACAGATACTTTTTCTGAAGTTCCGAGCATGTCAAGAGTTGCATGTTCAAGCTTAAGACCTTTTTCTTCCGATATAACTGTTCCGCCTGTCAGAATGGCAATATCCTCAAGCATCTCTTTTCTTCTGTCGCCAAAACCGGGAGCCTTAACTGCACACACCTTGAGAGAACCACGGAGCCTGTTTACAACGAGCGTGGCAAGAGCCTCACCCTCAACATCTTCTGAGATAATAAGAAGAGGACGACCTGTCTGTGCTGTTGCTTCAAGAATCGGAAGCATATCTTTCATCGATGATATCTTCTTGTCATAAATAAGAATGAAAGGATTTTCAAGATCAGCTTCCATCTTCTCGGTGTTGGTTACAAAATATGCAGATATGTAACCACGGTCGAACTGCATACCTTCAACAACTTCAACAGATGTTGTTGTTCCTTTTGCTTCCTCCACTGTAATAACACCTTCCTTGTGTACCTTTTCCATTGCTTCAGCAATCAGCTTGCCGATCTCAATATCGTCATTTGCTGATATGCGTGCAACCTGCTCGATCTTGCTGAGATCATTTCCAACTACCTGTGCCTGTGACTTGAGATGTGAAAGCACTTTTTCAACTGCCTTGTCAATTCCTCTTTTAACATCCATAGGATTGGCTCCGGCTGTGATATTCTTTAAACCTACATTGATAATGGCCTGTGCCAGGACTGTTGCAGTAGTTGTACCGTCACCTGCGATATCACCGGTTTTCGATGCAACTTCCTTTACCATCTGAGCTCCCATGTTCATATAGGGATCTGAAAGTTCTATGTCCTTTGCAACTGTAACACCGTCCTTTGTAACATGAGGTGCACCAAATTTCTTTTCAAGAACAACATTGCGCCCCTTGGGACCAAGGGTGACTTTCACTGCATTAGCCAGCTGGTCTACACCTTCTTTGAGCTGAGCACGTGCCTCAATATTGAATTTAATCTCTTTTGCCATATTATGTATTTTTTATTGGTTTCTAATTATGCGATAAACAAAATGTCAGTCTGCGAAATCAGAAGATATTCCTCATTATCTATATTAAGTTCCTGGCCTGAATATTTGCCATAAAGAACCACATCGCCCTTCTTGACTTCCATTTCTTCATCTTTCTTAGGTGAACCGACCATTACAACTGTTCCCTGACGGGGTTTTTCCTTTGCTGAATCGGGAATGATAATTCCGCTTGCGGTTTTTTCTTCAGCTTCATGAGGTTTTACCAAAACCTTTCCAGCCAATACTTTTCCTTTTAATTGTCCCATGTTTATTTAGTTTTAAAGTTAAACAATGTTTTCTGCCTCTCCCATTAGCATAATTTATGCCAAAGGGTAAATTCATGTCAGAACTTGCATTCTGCCGTCATTTTATTGATTCCGGCGTGTCAGTTTTTATTAATAAATAAATATTACTTTTCGTAAATATCTGTCAATTAATTCATTATTTATAAAAAACAAAGTGTCAGCTTATGACAAACTGACACTTTGAGAACCTTATCTTTATACTATTCTAGTTTCCCGGTTTCTGTTCATTGTTGCCTGATGGAGTTGTTGTAGCCGGCTGATCAGGAACTGCTGTCGGTAATGTCGGAATAGCATTGGGATCGACGGCATTCTGTATCTGATTTTCGATTCTCGACCTTTCACTTGTAGAACCTCTTGGAATTGTAGCCGTTGCAACAACACAAAGAATTAATATCGCTGCTGCAAGAGTCCATGTCGATTTCTCAAGAAAATCGGCTGTTTTCCTTATTCCCATCGACTGGCCTGCTGATGTGAAGTTGGCGGCAAGACCGCCTCCTTTTGAATTCTGAACGAGCACAATCATTATCTGCAGAATGCAGGCAATCAGAATAAGAACCGAAATAAAAATATAAATTCCCATTTTTCAATTATTTAAGGATATCCTTTATTTTTTCAATTTGAGTCGCAAAGTAACCACTTTTTTCCGGAAATTTCAAACTTAATTTTTCATAAATATCTATCGCCTTGGAATAATACCCCTGAGCTATATATATTCGTGCAAGGGTTTCGGTCATAAATCCGCCCTTTTCTTCCGTGAAAGGATTTGCAAGATCTTCAACCGGCTGATCTGTTTTTTCCCTCCTGGGTTCTATCCTCGGATTTTCTGAAATGAACTTGTCAATAAGATCAGTCTGCGTTTTTCGTGTAACTGCTTTTGAAACTGCCTCAGCTGGTTGCTGAACAGGAGCCGGAGGCTCAGGAGCCTCACCTGTCTCTTCAGCCTCCTGCTGCAAGGCTTCTGCAGGTAAAGGTCCATGATCCTTAACTGGTTCAGATTCATATTCAGGGACCGAAAATCCCGGATCCATGTAAAATATCTTTTCACCTTCATCCGGAGGTTCTTCATTAATAAGCAGCACTCCGGGAACAGATACTTCATTATCAATATCATCGGTTATCAGGATGGGACGGCCTGTCAGATAATCGTCATTCTCCTCATTTTTCCCTTCCTGCATTTCCGAAGAGATCTTTTCAATCTCGGAGATGAGATCCTCACTGTTCTTTGCGGAATCGAGAACTGTCTGCTCAAGATCAACCTGTATTTCAGATGTCTCGGGTACCGGATTATCCCCCTGTTCCCTGGAAACCGGTTCGGGTTCAGAAATACTGCTCTCAGTTATTATCGGTTCCTGCGGCTGGATTTCAGCAGCGCCTGATAAAACAGTCCCTACCTCCGCTTGATGTTCCTGTTGAGTAACAACGGGAATGATATCAGGCTCCCTGACAGGTTCTTTTTCCGTGATACCTGCCTCGGGAGTTATCTTAAGAAGATTATACAGCACTTCACGGTCGGCTATATGAATCGCAGAGATTTTCAGCTGGTTATCGAACCTGATGTCCTGGTTGTCCTTAAGTCCTTTAAGTAGAAGTAGATGTGCGGTCTGAAAATAAGGGAAAATAGTGATAAGCTCGCCCAGCTCGGCAAGTACTTGCCGGTCGACAGGGTTGTCTCTGCCAATAAGGCCCAAGAAGTCGTTCCTGTTCATTAAGAGTCACCAGTTAACAAATGCCCTGTTAAAGATGTCCTCCACAATCAGTTCTAGAATATTCTCCGATAGTTCGGCTTCAACCTGGCTGAGATCGAGGGAACTATTGTAATCCTCATATCTTGAAAAAGTCTGCTCAAAGCTCTTTTCGGGATCGACCGAGTTTGTGAACTTGACCTTAACTGTTATAGTGAACCTGTTCATGGCAGCCGTTGCATCTGCCGAAACCGTCAAAGGCCGTGTATTGTAGTCAGATATCTCGCCCTCAAAATTCGCATCTCCGAGTCCGTTTACAATGTTCAGACTGGTCTGGGCCTTGCATTTGTCAATAATGGCATCTGTAAGGTTCTGGCTGAGACCGGGTTGAACAAGGCTTGCCCTGTTCTGAAAATACTGTATGCTGAGAGTCTTCAGGCCTTCGGTGCTTGCTCCCGAGAAGGAATATATCCCGCAACCATTGAAAATGATTGATGAAAGGGCAAGCAGGATTATCAGTCCGTAACGATTCCCAGGGCAGGTTGGGTTTTTATAGTTCAATGCCATACTCCTTTATTTTTCTGTAAAGAGTCCTTTCAGAGATACCAAGTTCATTTGCAGCAAGCTTACGCTTACCATTATATTTTTCAAGCGCCTTTTTAATCATTTCTATCTCTTTCCCGGCAAGTGATAGTGATTCCTCAACAACTTCCTCGGTATCCTGTATGTTTGTATGTGCCCTGTGATGAGGAAATTCGGCCGGTTTGGGTTCCGGTTCCTCCTCAAAATGCCCCGTATGCGTAGTATCTCTTATGAGATTCTGGATCACCCCCGAATTATTCTGCTGAAAGGCAAGGTCATACTGGCCCGATTTAATAAGGTCAAGCACCAGCTTCTTAAGATCGTTCATATCGCTCTTCATATCGAAGAGTATCTTGTAAAGGATCTCACGTTCACTTGAAAACGCTTTATCCTCTTCTCTTTTTATTATGGCAGGAAGTTTTGCAGAATTATATTCAGGCAGATAGATTTTCAGCACCTCCGGAGTTATCTCCCTCTCCTCCTCTATTATTGAAATCTGCTCGGTAACGTTTTTAAGCTGACGCACATTCCCCGGCCACGAAAAATTCAGCAAAACATTTTTTGCTTCATTGCTGAGCCTGATGGCTGGCATCCTGTATTTCTCCGCAAAATCGACAGCAAATTTCCTGAAAAGAAGAAAGATATCCTCTCCCCTCTCCCTGAGCGGCGGAATCTTTATCGGTACCGTATTGAGCCTGTAGAAAAGGTCTTCCCTGAACCTGTCGTGCTCTATTGCTTTCGCCACATCGACATTGCTTGCAGCAATTACCCTGACATTCGTCTTCTGGACCTTCGATGATCCGACCCTGATGAACTCACCCGATTCAAGCACCCTGAGAAGACGGACCTGTGTGGAAAGAGGAAGCTCGGCGACCTCGTCAAGGAATATAGTTCCGCCATCGGCTACTTCAAAATATCCTTTCCGGCTTTCTGTAGCTCCGGTGAATGAACCTTTTTCGTGGCCAAAAAGCTCCGAATCTATAGTACCCTCAGGTATAGCCCCGCAGTTCACGGCAATATACTGACCATGCTTCCTGGCGCTGTAATTATGAATAACCTGAGGAAATGACTCCTTCCCCGTTCCGCTCTCACCTGTAATAAGGACTGACAGATCGGTTGGTGCAACCTGTAAGGCAACATCGATAGCCCGGTTAAGCCCGGAGTAATTGCCAATTATCCCGAACCTTTGCTTGATTGTCTGAAGGTCTCTCATTACTGTTAAAAGATTGTGCGAATTTAAGATATTTTTAAAACATAGGGAAATCCTATTTTCTTAACTTTGACACATGAATACTTACAATGGATATCATCTGACCGGCATTATACCGGCCCGGTATGCATCTACAAGATTCCCCGGAAAACCCCTTGCCGATGTCGTTGGAAAGCCAATGATAAAAAGGGTTTATGAACAGGCATCCCTTATCCTCGATACAGTATTTGTTGCAACAGACGACAGCAGGATTTACGATACCGTAATTAATTTCGGCGGAAACGCGGTAATGACTTCAGAAAAACACCGGAGCGGAACCGACCGTTGTGCCGAAGCTGTTAAAATATTAACAGAAGAAAGGGGTATTTCAACAGATGTGGCAGTGAATATACAGGGCGACGAACCATTCATCAGACCTGAACAGATTGAACTGCTTGTATCTTGTTTTGCCGATAAATCAGTTGAGATCGCCACCCTTATCAGAAAGGTAGCTCCCGGCGAGGATCTGTCGAATCCCAATCAGCCCAAGGTTATCATCGATACGGCAGGAAATGCAATCTATTTCAGCCGGAGCATTATTCCATTCGTCAGGGATGCCTCACAAGATGAATGGACAAAGGTCCATACATATTTTAAACACCTGGGCCTGTATGCCTACAGGACCGGCACACTGAACAAAATTACAGGGCTTCCCGCGAGCCTCCTGGAAAAGGCCGAATCGCTCGAACAAAACAGATGGATTGAAAACGGGTACAGGATCAGAACTGCTATTACTGAATGGGAAAGCGTTTGCATCGACACACCGGAGGATCTGGAAAAAGCAGAAAAATTCTTTACCCTGATTAAATAAAAATGCGTACCTTTAGCACAGTTTTTGCGAGGGTTTAACAAATAGTGCTTATGAAGCAAATTCTACTCCTGATTACTTTTATTTCATGCATGCCGGTACTTCATTCACAGAATGATACTGTAAGCATTGTCAGGAGTGAGCCGCAAAAATCTTTCCTGAGGGAGAGTAACATTTCGCCTGTAACCATATATCCTGTTCCGGTACGACAAAACACTTTTACAATCAGAACCGAAAAGGATATGACACTGGTTAAGGTAACTAATATGATCGGTCAGGATATATTCAGGGCGCAATATAAAGAGCCTGTTCCTTCAACCAAGGTTTTGCTGAAGAAGCCGACAAGAGGCATGTATCTGGTTACAATAAGCTTCGTTGACGGCACACGGGTGGTGAAAAAAATTATGATTGAAAATCCCGAATAGGGATTTATTCAGATTCCTGATCTTGCGGATAATTGGGGAATGATCCGCAAAAATTGAAAATTTTTCAGTTCTAAATCAAGAAACATTTTGATTTTTTAATTGTTATTTTTTATGGGGATTCAGACTTTCTAATAAACTGTAATTATCACAATTTAAGATGGAAGAAGGGGTAAATGTATTTTCTATTAAGGATCTGGAAAGTTTTTCCGGAATCAAGGCCCATACAATAAGGATATGGGAAAAAAGGTACAAGATTCTTGAACCCGATAGAACTGATTCTAACATAAGAACTTACAACGAAACCGAGCTCAAGAAGATCCTGAATGTCGCCTATCTGAACCGAAACGGCCTTAAAATATCAAAAATAGCAAGGCTCAGCGAAGACGAGCTTCTGAAGGAAGTGATGACCGTAAGCAGCCTGGATGAAAGCCCCGACCAGAATTTCCAGCCGGGGAAAATACTTATGACCGCCATAAGGTTCAATGAATCACAGTTCAATGAGGCCCTGCTTCCTTTAGTTAAGAACTATGGCATAGAAGATGCCTACATCCGTTTCTTTCAGCCCCTGCTCGAAAAATCAAGGATACTCTGGCAGACAGGCAGCCTGTCGCGTGCACAGGAACAGTTTGTAAGAAATACGATCAAACAGATCCTTGTAATTGAGGATTACAATCTTAAGGCCCCCCTGCTGAGATCAAAATCGTGCGTTGCAATGATAAACACCTCCGATTATATGTCGGATAATAATTTCCTTTTTTATAAATACCTTCTCAAGAAAAGGGGGTTCGACGTTATATTCACAGGAGGCATACTTCCTGCTTCTGAGGTTATCGAGATACACAAGATAAAACCATTTGAATACCTTATTGTAAATTCTGCCGCCTTCGACTTTGCCAGAAAAAAGATCAACTATTTCAGCAGTATAGGGAAATCCCTTCTTATAAGGAAAATTGTTCTTACCGACTTCCCGGAAGCTCATGAAAAGAAGATTCCTGAAAACATAATAATCTCAAGAAGTCCCGGCGACTTCCGTAAGGCAATAGAAGTATTTAAATAGCACCTTTCAGACCGAGAAAATAGTCTCTTGCCTTTGTCAGATCCAGACCTGGATTTTCACTTACAAGCCTGTCAATTCTTGAAAGGATATTTTCTGAGAATTTCCTTATCTCATTTCTTTCACCTGATTGTATCCTGTGCGAAACTGCTCTTGATATCTTCTCCACTTCCCGCCAGAGACCTGCAGTAGACCCGTCAAAATAACACCTGCAGAAGGCATCCCATATGTAATCGACAGCTGTTTCTGTAAGATGAAGCATATCATCAGCATAGTACCTGTAATCGCGAAGATCATCCATAACAATTTCATAGGCAGGAAAATATGACGGCCGGGATGGATGCTCCAGTAGTTTTTCAACAGCAAGGAAAAGTACCGACTTGCTTACCTGATTGCCATGAGGCCCATCCTTCCAGTGACGCACCGGACTTATTGTAAAAATCACCTTAAGCTGCGGATTAAGCTTATTCAGAAGGTTGAGCCTCTCGCTCCACACTCCGGCAATATGATCAACCCCGAGCAATTCATTTGTAAATGATGAGGCTTGGAGCCTGTGGCAGTTCGACACTATATTCCCCGAATGCCTCAATCTGTAAACCCTTGCCGTTCCAAAAGTTATAAAAAGGAAACGAGCCCCTGAGATGAATTCTGAAGCCTGCAGATTGCTAAGGTTTATCCTTCCAAGCAATTCATCCCTGTCGGAGGATGAGAATTCAGTATAATGATCGAAACTTATCCATCTGCCATCATGATTGTAAAGATCATCAGGCACGAATTGCCTCCTGCTTATAATATTATCAAGAGTACGTAAAACAGATTCCGGATTATATACAGTCCCGGAGGGGTTTATCATTACCGGCATGCAACCTGTTTCAAATTTTTTCCCTATTGATGTTGCGAAACATGAGCCAATGAACATGACAGGATCATTGTAGGATATCTTATCCTTCGAAGGCCCGATCGGGAATGTGGTTCTCAGTTCCATCGGCTGAAGTGAAATTTTTATGAAATATGCCTGTTTATCCAGCCGCTAATATACCCGAAGACCTCCATCCTGAACGGTTCATTGTGAAGTTCATGATAACCGCCTTCCCAGATTTTCAATTCTGTAGTGGCGCTTAAGGATGCAAATTCCCTGCTTCCCTCAGGCGAACATATCTGATCATCGCTGCCATGCATGAGAAGTAGCGGGACATTCAGTTCCTTCGCATTTCTGAGGGCATAATCCCCTGCTTTCATTGCAGAATGAAAAAGGCTCACTGATATCCTGTCATGGACAAGCGGGTCGGCTTTATACCTTGAAACAACTTCAGGATCGTGCGACAGATGCCCGGTGTTCAGTCCCGAAGGCTGGACAAGCGAAGGAAATATACCTTTCATAAAAGCTGCAAGTTTTATTTTTGACCTGTCAGGTTCAAAGGATAGTTTCAGCCAGGGCGAGGTCACCACGGCTCCCTTTATCTTTGGCTTGTTCCTTACAAGATAGTCGAGAACTATCCCTCCTCCCAGGCTGTGCCCGTAAAGGAACAAAGGTGTTCCTGGAAAAGTCTTCCTGCATTCCCCAAGTAGAATGGAGACCATCTCGTCAGTTACTGAATAACTTCTTATATGCCCTTTTTTGCCTTGGGATAATCCGTGCCCCGGAAGATCGACACCTGCAAAACCGATGTAAGCCTTGTTGAAGAGATCAGCCCAATCCTTATACCTCTGAATATGTTCACCCAGCCCATGGACAAAAACAATCACCGCACGCAGGCCGGATCCGGGGCTTTGAATGAAGCCCCTCATTATCTGACCGTTACTCAGTCTGACATTGAAATCCATTTTTTCTTTAAAAGTACAAAAGTTGACTCAAAAAGTATTGCTGAGTATGAATAATCTTTAAACAATAAGAGATATTAAATGGACAATAAATCTTAACCGCCGAGCAGGCAAAGGGGAATTACCCCCCTAAGCCTCTCATAGAACCGTAAGTAACCGTCTCCTGTCATACGTCTTTTCTCATGATCGGCATTGCCAGCCACTGCTCCATGTACATCTTAACCCATTTCTCTTTCAGTATATGCGTCATCGCTTTCAACATTAATTCATGGTCAATTTCATCAAAGAACTTCTGAATGTCCATGTCGAAAACCCAGTCATATTTGTAACTGTTTTTCCTGACCTGTTCAACTGCTTGATGTGCGCTCTTTAATGGCCTGTAACCATACGAGTTTTCACGGAAAAGACTGTATGAAGAGAAAGGGGAGCAACCTTCACGCGATATACTGGCTAAGCTGGCCAATGCCCTGGAAGTCACATCAGACTACCTGATGAACGGCACAACTGATGAGCTGGCTAACAGTTCACTGACAGATAAGGAGTTGCTGAACCAGTTTAAAATGATCGAGAAGATGCCGGAGGATAAAAAATCGGTGGTTAAGATATTCCTTGATGCATTTATCACAAAGGATAAGATTAAACAACTGGCATTATAGCCAATAAAGCAAAAAACCCGGACTTGCCGGGTTTCTATATTATTTTTAAAAACTAAAGTTGATATTGGTTATCTGCAGATTTCTTTCTTTTTCCAATCGAACCCAACCAGAAAGATCTGAACTTCCATATAGCTCAAAATCAGGCTTCACTCTAATCCATTCACCCTTAAATTCAACTACTTGGAAGGATGTAAACTTGTCATAACTGTCTATAATTCTAGACGTATCATTTGGTTGCTCTCTTAAAGGGCATTCTTTATTGAGCTGAAAAGTCTTATTTACAATGAAGTCTTGATAAGAGTAATATTTCAATCTGTTATCATGCTTATTGACATATTTACTTGAGCCTCCAATTTGTATGATATAAAATTTGTCTGTTTCTGACATACAGTCAGTAATTAAAATATCATATTCTGGATAAAACCACCGTGCCCCAATTTGATTTTGTAGCAATTTTTCATCACTTTCCTTAATGTTAAATTCAGTATCTCCTATCCTAATTGTGACACCTGAGATTTCAATAAATTTTGAACCATCAGGATTGTAAATTGCTAAAGGATTGCTATTCCCTGTAATATTTTGAAGATCAAACTCAATTACTCCATTAATCTTCTCTAATTCTTTATTGGATGTGCCAATCTCATTTGATGGCTTAGTATCCCTAGGTTTAGGATTACTGCAAGAAAATAATACAAGTAACAATATCAATGATAGCTTCATATTCATTTTTTAGTAATCTCCTCTAAATTTGGTTTAAATTGTATAGTTCCTCCATACACGCCTCCAACATGCAAGTGATGATAGTGGCGAGCACCTGGTTTGGCATAATCAGTTGTACCCCACAATTTATGCGTATTATCTCTATAATAGTGGTCCCTAAAAGGACCTATTGTTCTAGAAGTGTGCTCAGAAAGCATTTTTGTCCAGCCAAATTTATCAAGTGATTTGTTAAATTGGTTTTGTCTACTAAAATCAATATCTGAGTTCCAAATATTAACAGCATTCCCGCTTTTATCGTCTCTTAAATATCTCAAATCAAGCCCTGTTCCCTGAACATGCGATTTGCTCGGAGCAGGTGAAGTTCCATCAGAGTTACTTGCACTTATTATTGTTAAATCAGATGTATTATTATCCGCCAGTGCTCCAAACAAGCTTGCCAAAGCTTCCCCTGACACATAGCTTTTATCTTCATTGCCAGACTTAACAGTATATCCTAATTTAAGATCTCCAGACTCATGATAATACTCACTTTGTAATTTAATGTAACCACTTTCATTCTTCTCAAAAGTGCCTAAAGAATGACTGTTCCCATTTTTATCATGATAAGTGAAAGTATCTGATTTTTCATCTGTCCTTTCAACTTTTATCTTTCCATCTTCGTAAATATCATAATTATCCATAGCCATTCCATTTGGATCTATGAAGACTAATGGATTATTGGAAACATAGTTGTAGGGTGATAAACTTGTATATTCTTCTGCTAACGGATCAGGTACATGCCATCTCCCTATCTGCGGGTCATGGAACCTTGCCCCGTAATCATAGAGGTCAAGATTTACGCCGCCTAAAGATTCATCCTGTAGTTCTTTTCCATTGAAGAGGTACCGGTTATCGCTTGTCGTTGTCGCCTGCGGCTGATGTATCATCCCAAACGGATAATAATCGCTCTGTTGAATAATCACTGCTACATTGGACGAGTCTTTAAAATTAATTCTGATATTTCCAAGATGATCCTTCATGAAATACTCATAAGTATATGTACCTGCTGAATTTGTTGCCCTCCCTTCCTGGGTAAGGATGTATTTCACCACTATCCCATTTGCAGTGCCGTCAAGAGTATAAACAAAATTGCCGTTGTAGAGAAGTGCCGTTCCTGTCGAAAGCCTTTGTTTAAGCTTTTCTCCTGCAGAAGTGTAAACATATTCGATCTTGTAAGTGGTATTGACAGTGTCGCTGATCCTTGCAGGGAGATTAAGATAATTGTACACTGTCTTCATCTTTTT
This sequence comes from uncultured Rikenellaceae bacterium, assembly GCA_964633505.1. Classification (GTDB taxonomy): domain Bacteria; phylum Bacteroidota; class Bacteroidia; order Bacteroidales; family VadinHA17; genus LD21. Next base: position 46,608 of record CAZWHC010000005.1, read on the forward strand.
GTTCCTATCGAGCCATATATTACCGTTCTTATCGTAATAATACTCTTTAGTCGAATAACCATTTGTACCATCGAAAAAGTCACCTCTCCCGGCTACATCTGTCACAATATCACCTGTTGCCCATAACTGATTTCCGGTTCCCGGATATTTATAACCAAGGCTGTCAATGTTTCCGAAAACTCCTGTGCTTATCTGACCATTTCTGAATAACTTTCTTATATTCCCGTTCTTGTCATAGGTCAGATTCTCATCATACCTGTTTACATTAGTCGTATATGACGTTCCCTCTCCGTATTTTGAAGTTGTCAGCCTGTTTATCTGATCATAAATAAAACCGTATCCTTTCTGTGTTGATCCCGAGCTGCCGTTCTTCCATTTAATACCGCTGATATTGCCGTTATACATTGCTGCTCCGTTCATTGCAGTTCCGTTTAGAGCTTCAAAACCTTCATTGTACAGAAGCTCAGCGCCAAAAAAGTCTCCCTCGCCTCCGCTGAGATCAGGCTCATTGATTTTCTTCAGCCAGCCTCTTATGTTATAGGTGTAATCTGTCTTTTGCAATCCCGTACCGGATGTAACATGCAGCTTTTTAGTAAGCAGTTGCCCCAGCTCATTATATGAGAGGGAGGCAAGAGTTTTTTCGGCACCGGAGTTGATCTTATGATATGTATTAAGAAGTCTTCCCTGGTGGTCATACTCATTTCTTGTTTTTTGATCATAAACCATCAACATCGATCCTGCACCGGGAAGCTTTTTTACAACCATTCGCTGCCTCTTATCGTACCTGTAAATATAACATAAATTTGCCTGATCGCCTGACGTAAAAACGGCATTGACACTACTAAATGAATATTAATAAAGGCATGGTAATTACTAATCTCAGAAAGGCAAAGGATTGGTCTCAAACGGACCTGTCAGGAAAAAGCGGAGTCTCCCGTGAGATGATCGGTAAATACGAGCGCGGTGAAGCTGTGCCATCGATTGAAGCTGCAAAAAAGATTGCCGACGCTCTCGATGTATCGCTCGATTACCTGGTGGGTGAAGGAGTTAACAGTAAATTCGATAAACGGACACTTAAGCGTCTCCAGGATCTCGAACTACTCGAGGAAGACAAGAAGAAAACTCTGCTGGATCTGATAGATACCTATATTCGTGACAGCAAGGCAAGGCAGGCTTATACGCTATAAAAAGCAAAACCCGGTCGCCAGCCCGGGTTTTCATGATTCTACCTAATATCTATTGCTTTACATCTGATTTCTCACATGGCTTTAATTTCCATATTTCATTTTTCGAGAATATACTTATTTCTACTTTTTCAAATGTAATTGAGGCAATAGAATCTTTTTGATTCTGTGTATAACCAAAGAATTTTGAAGTAGCCATACCTATCTTTAATTCATCTGTGTTATCTGTTTCGGCAACTCCAATAAGCTTATGATTAAAATTTAATGTATCAAAAATACCACCTGAAAATTTTATACTATCCCATCCTTTTTGCAATAATACTTCTCTTAATTTTTCATCGGTAGTGATTCTGAAAAGGACTTTATCAGGATTAAGAACGGTGGTTGCTATTAATTCGATCTCTTGGATGCAGAAAATATTTTTCGGGTTTTTATTTGGCAAGCAAGAAATTATTAGTAAGCCAACACACGTTGATCCTATAACTGTTTTTGTTAGGCTTTTCATATTTATTTAAAGATATATTGCGGTGAAAGGATCTCACTCAATTCACTCGGTTTAAAAAGATCAAGGGCATTTTCTTCTATAACGCTTCTAAATGCTTTAGATGTCCCATTCCAACTTGGATGTCCTACCTGTAACCTAATAGCATTTTTTTCGAACCGAGATATATCCCTGGTATTATTAAAATATGGATTAAGACCAGCTTGAACATTTCTTATAAAGTCTTCTACATGAGCGCCTCTTTCGTGGACAAATAAATTTATGTAGTCATATTTTGTCACAAGTGTTCCTCCAATTTTATGTTTCTCAGCAGATATTTGAAATTCTCCGGATTTAAGACCCCAAATAGGTCCATATTTTGTCTCACCAATGTCCTCCCATGTTTTTTCGTTCCCTTTAATCTGAGGGATAACACTATTGCCAGATAATTCACTTAGGCTATAACCTGCTTCCTCATAGTAATGGTTAAAGATTCCTGCTGCCACTTCACTACTGATGTTGTAACCATCAGGCGACATGCTTCCGACAACCTTACTATCCCAATTTTCACCTTTCATAGCCTTCCAATTGGTCTTAGTGGTGAGATAAACATTATTATTTAAAAGGTCTTTATCCTTACCAAGATATTCACCAGTATGCATATCAAAATAATCGTTCGGATCATTGAATGCCATTCCGTCGGGATCAATAAACCTGATCGGGTTGTTAGCGGCATAATTATAAGGCGACCAGTTAGGGTATTGTTCCATCAATGGATCCGGGCATATCCAACGCCCTATTTGTGGGTCCAGAAAACGGTTATGGAAGTCATACCAGTCGAGATTAACCCCGCCCAGGGATTCGTCTTGTAGTTCTTTTCCACCGAAGAGGTACCTGTTATCGCTTGTTGTAGCGTCCTGTGGCTGGTGTAACATACCGAAGGGATAATAATCATCCTGCTGTGTAATTACAGCAGCTCCTGAAGGGACATCAAAGGCTGTTCTCGTGTTTCCCAGGTGATCTTTCATGAAATACTCGTAAGTATATGCCCCGGATAAGTAATTTGCCCTTCCTTCTGCCGTGAGAATGTATTTCACGATTATGCCGTTGGCCGTACCATCAAGCTCATACACAAAGCTGCCGTTATATAATAGTGTTGTGCCGGCCGACAGGCGTTGTTTCAGTTTAACACCCGATGAGGTGTAAACATACTCTATCTTGTCCGAAGTTGTAACAGTATCAATAACCTGTGCCGGGAGATTCAGTATATTGTAAACAACTTTCATCTTCTTGTTCCTGTCTAACCACATATTACCGTTCCGGTCATAGTAATATTCCTTATTGCTGTTTCCATCGGTACTATCATAAAAGTCTCCGCGTCCCTGAACATCCGTTACTGCATCCCCGACAGCCCTTACCTGGTTGCCCATACCGGTATATGAATATGTGAGTATATCAAGGTTTCCGAATACCCCACTTGCTGTCTGCCCTTTTCTTGAAAGTGTTAATATGTTGCCGTTCCTGTCATAAGTCATATTCTCATTATACCTGTCAACATTAGTGGTAAACGAGGAGCCTTGTCCGTATTTCGCCGCCGTAAGCCTGTTTAACTGATCGTACGTGTAACCATAGCCCTTCTGTACTCCCGATGAGCTGTTTTTAAACTTCATCCCCGAAATATTACCGTTCCACTGGTTGGTTCCGTTTAGTGCAGTAAAATCTTCGTTATACAGAAGCTCCATGCCAAAGAAATCCCCGTCACTCCCGCTGAGATCCGGCTCGTTGATCTTTTTTAGCCAGCCCCTGATATTATACGTGTAATCAAGCTTCTGTAACCCGGTTCCAGATGTAACATGAAGTTTCCTGGTGAGTAGCTGCCCCAGTTCATTATATGATAATGAAGAAAGCGTCTTTTCTGTCCCCGAATTGATCTTATGATATGTATTAAGAAGTCTTCCCTGGTGATCATAGTCGTTACGCGTAAGCACGGTGTTGGTCAGGCTTGTTGAACCCTGCACGACAGTCTGTGTTTCCTTGCTTTTTAAAAGCCAGCCCGGGAAATTAACTTCATTGGTCACAAGGTTGCTCCCCCCCTGTATCCCCGTTGTTTTTGTCTGTATTACTCTGTATTGCTTATCAAAAAAGCTTGCAGTAGTGAACCAGACCTCTGAGCTGCTGGCAGGATCAAGCTCCCTTGCCTTGCTCACGGTAACCTTGTTCTTCAGCCGGCTGAAAGCTGCATTATTCGGGAAATCCGTATCTGTCGTATATGCCGGATCCCCACTCCCTGATCCATCATTGTTTATATCATAGTCATCATAATATGATACTGCCAGGTAAGTCTTTGTAAAATCGGAATTTGGGAATGAATTCTGGGTGTAATAATGGTGCGTGGAACTTGTGGTCCTTGTTTCATACAGATTTGTACCAGTATATGCATTTAATGCCGTTTGCATCTGAACTCTTGTATTGGCCGACTGAATTGTTCCTGTCAGGATTGGCCGGTTCAGCTCATCATACTTGGTATACAACCATTCTTTGGGAGACTTTGCACGCTGTACACCGTCCTGGGTAGCTGCAAGTCTGTCACGAAGGTCATAAACCATCAACATCGATTCTGCACCCGGAAGTTTCTTTACCACTATTCGCTGCCTCTTATCGTACCTGTAAATATAACATAAATTGGCCAGATCGCTTGATGTCAGAACTGCATTGTCGCTACTAAATATATGAATGATTTCGCAGAAAACCTTAAAAAATGCAAGACCAAGAAGGGGATATCCCAGGAAGAGATCTCAAAAAAGATGAGCATTCACCCGGTTCAGTTTTCCAGGTATGAAAGAGGACAGAGCATACCTTCAATAGAAGTGTTACAAAAACTCGCTGCAGCTCTCGATACAACTACCGACTACCTTATGAACGGCAGCAATGATGAAGTGGTTTCTGCCCAGCTAACAGATAAAGAGTTATTGTCTCAGTTCCGGGAAGTAGAGAAGCTCGATCAGGAGGATAAACAACTGGTTAAAACTTTTATCGATGCTTTCATTACTAAAAGAAAGATTCAGAAGCTGGCTGTATAGATAACGAAAACCCGGATAAATCCGGGCCTTCAGTTGCTAGTTGCTAGCTAATATACTCCACTTTCACAGATTCTTTGTTCTTAGATAATCAGCTAATAACTGCTCGATATCTTCCTGTTCACATGCATAAAATTTAGTATCTAGCTCATCTAAAGGACCAAATAATTCGTCACTAACGAACAACTGACTTATATCTTTCTCAAGTATTCTTCTTCTGAAAACAGGATCAGTATTATTCTCAGAATTTACTTTCAATAATGCCTCTTTTAATAAATCAGCTTTGTTTTGTGCTCCAATATTAAAAAGTGCATTAATTGTTTCTTTGGCAAATTGACCATAGCCATTAACGAAGTATTGATGAAAACCACCATTAAATATTTGGTTATGAAATACAACTACCAGATAAACAATTTGTAAATGAATTGGCAGTCCAATTATATATTCGTACCATTCTGAACTGACATTTATAAGCCAATCCTCTTTGATTCCTTTTACGGCTTCTGCAAATTCTCTTTCAATAATTTCAGCGTTATTCATTCCAACTATTTTATAAACGCATCTGGGTACATTGTTTTATTCATCTGAATAAGCTTCTGCAAGGAGTTATTAGGCACAGAAGGATAAACCCGTCTTAATTCAAAAATATCTCTTGCTATTAACTGGCGAGCATTTGTAATTCCTGATGTGCCTTTGGATAGTATTCCAGCTCCTTGTGTATGTCCAACTTTAGGAACAAGAATAGAAGGTGCTGTATTTGGATCGTAATCAGGAATAAATTTCTTCATCGACACTTTTTGACCCACATGATGTGCTTCTAATCCTGTTTCGGCACCTCTTAAAGTATTATATGGTCCAACTTCAAAAGCCCTGCTACCTGTTACAACAGCATCATCAACGCTGTTAACAACTGACTTCGTAAGTGATTTTAATCCAGCTTGCGCAAATCCTACTAAATAAGCTTCGGGGTAAATATTATCAACTTTCCCCGATGCATTAATGTACCATGCTGAAGATCCCTGGTAAGGTCCACCATGAATTGCCACACCAACATTAGATTCATTATTGTTTGTTTGATAGACCCGGGTTCCTTGATCTAATGTTTCACCATTTACTTCCCAGTTCATTTGAACATACTGAGTGATGTTTCCTCCTTTATTACTTACTTTCTCAAGATTCTCTTGTCCCTCATTGTTAAATGTAAACTTCCATTCATCCGGGACCATACCATCAGGATCAATAAATCTTATTGGATTGTTGAACCCGTATGAGTAAGGAGAAACTCTTCTCATCTTTTCAGCAGCCGGATCAATAGTTGTGAACCTCCCTATCTGTGGATCATAGAAACGAGTTTGGTAGTCGTATAGATCAAGGTTTACCCCGCCCAGGGATTCATCCTGCAGCTCCTTGCCGTTGAAGAGGTACCGGTTATCGCTTGTCGTTGTCGCCTGCGGCTGATGTATCATCCCAAACGGATAATAATCGCTCTGTTGAATAATCACTGCTACATTGGACGAGTCTTTAAAATTAATTCTGATATTTCCAAGATGATCCTTCATGAAATACTCATAAGTATATGTACCTGCTGAATTTGTTGCCCTCCCTTCCTGGGTAAGGATGTATTTCACCACTATCCCATTTGCAGTGCCGTCAAGAGTATAAACAAAATTGCCGTTGTAGAGAAGTGCCGTTCCTGTCGAAAGCCTTTGTTTAAGCTTTTCTCCTGCAGAAGTGTAAACATATTCGATCTTGTAAGTGGTATTGACAGTGTCGCTGATCCTTGCAGGGAGATTAAGATAATTGTACACTGTCTTCATCTTTTTGTTCCTATCGAGCCATATATTACCGTTCTTATCGTAATAATACTCTTTAGTCGAATAACCATTTGTACCATCGAAAAAGTCACCTCTCCCGGCTACATCTGTCACAATATCACCTGTTGCCCATAACTGATTTCCGGTTCCCGGATATTTATAACCAAGGCTGTCAATGTTTCCGAAAACTCCTGTGCTTATCTGACCATTTCTGAATAACTTTCTTATATTCCCGTTCTTGTCATAGGTCAGATTCTCATCATACCTGTTTACATTAGTCGTATATGACGTTCCCTCTCCGTATTTTGAAGTTGTCAGCCTGTTTATCTGATCATAAATAAAACCGTATCCTTTCTGTGTTGATCCCGAGCTGCCGTTCTTCCATTTAATACCGCTGATATTGCCGTTATACATTGCTGCTCCGTTCATTGCAGTTCCGTTTAGAGCTTCAAAACCTTCATTGTACAGAAGCTCAGCGCCAAAAAAGTCTCCCTCGCCTCCGCTGAGATCAGGCTCATTGATTTTCTTCAGCCAGCCTCTTATGTTATAGGTGTAATCTGTCTTTTGCAATCCCGTACCGGATGTAACATGCAGCTTTTTAGTAAGCAGTTGCCCCAGCTCATTATATGAGAGGGAGGCAAGAGTTTTTTCGGCACCGGAGTTGATCTTATGATATGTATTAAGAAGTCTTCCCTGGTGGTCATAGTCGTTACGCGTAAGCACGGTGTTGGTCAGGCTTGTTGAACCCTGCACGACAGTCTGTGTTTCCTTGCTTTTTAAAAGCCAGCCCGGGAAATTATAGCCATTTGTTATCCTGACATTCCCGCCCTGAACCCCTGAATTCTGCGTCTGGATGATCCTGTAATACTTGTCGTAGAAGCTCACTGTGGTAAACCAGACCTCTGTTGAAGAAGCCGGATCGAGTTGTCTTGTCTTGTTAACTGTAGGCTTGTTTGCCGTTCTTGTCAGCGCAGAATTGGAAGGAAAGTCGGAATCGGTCACGTAGCTGTAATCAGCAACGTGCGAGGCATCGTAATTACAATCATAATCATCATAATAATTAACCTGCATGTATGTCTTTGCAAAGCCTGAATTCGGGAATGACTTATCGGTATAATACTGGTTGGTTGCACTGCTTGTCCTGTCTTCGTATAAATTAGTCCCGGTATAAGAGTTTACCGCAGCCTGCATCTGAACGCGTGTATTGGCAGATTGAATCGTACCGGAGAGGACAGTTCTGTTAAGGGCATCGTATTTACTGAATGACCATTCCTGTGGTGATTTTGCCCTTTGGACACCATCCTGGGTGGCGACCAGCCTGTCGCGCAGGTCGTACACCATAAGGACTGAATCTGCTCCGGGCATTTTTTTCATAACAAGCCGCCTGTTTGCATCATACCTGTAAATATAACAATAATTGGAAAGCTCTGTTGATGTGACTATGCTATTATTGCTTCCGTCAGTACTTATTGTTACCATTGGAGGCAGGACATACCGCAGGTTTCCGAGGTGATCATACACGTAATAGGTATTCAGGAGCGAAGACCCGTCATAAGTCCTTTTCATAATAACCTTTCCTTCAAAATCTTTGAATTCATCGGTGTAATAAGATGAACCCGGAGCTGCAGTGGCATTTTCGTTATATACACGGTTACAATATAACTTTTTTGCAGGATAAAACTTGTTTGCACTAAGGGCTTTAGGGATTTTGTTAACTTCATCGCATACCCAGATATATACATCAGTCGTATCATAGCTGTTATATTCAAACCTGGTGGTATGACCTGTTCTGTTACTTACCCCGCCGGTTTTGGAAATCTTCCAGGCGTACCCGGGGGCAGATTGTTCCAGTACTCTATTCAGAGGAGAATTATCATATACCGTTTCCGAAACAGGTAGCGCATCATGAACAACATTAGCCTGACCCGAGTAAAATGATGCCTGTGCTGCAAGAGGATTGGTTTTATATATCCCGGTAGAATTACTTGTATAAGGAAGGTATTTAAATCTTTCGTTCCCTAGACTGTCATATACCACCGGTTGAACAATATCATACTGAGAAGGGGATCCGTTTAATGTCACAGTCTGATCTGGTCTGCCAAGTCCATCATAAATCTGAAAAACAATAGTTTTTTCTCCAACAACAAGGTTATCAATATTCTTGGTAACTGTAACACCTTCCTTGAGAACCTGGACAATTTGCGCATAATTCTGATTCATTACAAGGGAAGCATTTGAGTTATCGGAGATAAGGGAAGATTTTACAGCCCTGACCCTGTAATAATAGGATGTGCTCCCGGATAATCCTGTTACATTGTATGATGTTGATGTGACTGATTTGCTATTATATCCGCTTATAAATGTTGAGAAGGAGCTTGTTGAAGAAACATCAAGCTGATAACTGGTGGCTCCTGCAACTGCTGACCACGAGGCCTTAAAAGAACTTGATGTTAAATTATAAGGAGCATAAGCTACAGGTGATTCCGGCTTAAGTGTAACAGAGTATGTTGATGAGTTGGAGGAAGTACCGGAAGAGTTGACAGCTCTTACCCTGAAATAATAGACAACATTTGGAGTTAAGCCGGTTACATTTTGTGTTGTGGAACTAACTGTCAGATTATTATACCCGGTAACAAATGTAGAAAAGCTGCTTGATGCAGATACATCCAGCCTGTAACTTGTCGCTCCTGATACGGTGCCCCAGTTGGCAGCAAAAGATGTAACTCCGATATTTGTTGCATTTAGCCCTGTTGGTGCGGACGGAGCCGGCTGAGCAGTTGTTACTGTGATTGTATTGGAGTTAGCTGTTGGCTGACCTGAGCTTAAATATCCCCTTAACCTGTAATAATATGTCGTTCCTGATGATAAGCCTGTCACATTTTTTGATGTGCCTGAACAAGAAAGATTATTATATCCCGAAATAAATGTGCTGAAAGTGGAGGAAGCAGATACATCAAGAAAGTAAACATTATACCCGCTGTTCCAGTTTGCAGTAAATGAACTGACTGTCACCGATGAAGCTGAAGAGGCCACGGGAGGCATCCAGATTGTGACTGTATAGTCGTCCACGTATTCATAGTTACTGTAAAGGGTCAGAGTGCCGGTAGTTTGTGAAGTTCCCCATACGACAGTAGCCGAGTAACTGCCATCATATGAAATAACCTGGCCTCCTGAACATGACCAATAAGGCTCCTGAAGCCCTGACTGATAATAATATGTCTGGGCAGCTCCGCCTCCCGGGACGGCTTGCGGACCAAATATTTCCTGGGCCGGAAGATTCCGGCACAGAAATACCAATAAAATATAATAAAGCAGGTTTTTCATAGCTGAAGGAATTAGTCATTTATTAGCAAATGAGATGTTGCCATAATTTTTATTGATTTCCTGATTTATAGTTATAATCATAGTTTTTGATAATGTTCCCATCCTGATCCTTCACGTTCTTTAACTTTCCGTAATTATCATATTCATAATATGTGCTTATATTATTTTCATCTGTTGATGATGTCATTCCAACCAGGGGATCATAGGTATATGTTGTCATTTTGGCATCTTTTGGGCACACCCGGATCTCGTCGAATGCACTCCCGTCAGTAAGTGTCATGTTTGATGTGTAATTGCGTACCATACTGACCCACTTTGATCCATTCCAGTAATGATACTCTATAATATAGCTTCTGCTATTTGGTAAAGTGAAGGGAACAGTAAATGATCCTGTTTTGAAATATTTTCCGGCGTGAGAGGGCATAGATGCAGAGGATGCTGTTGCACCGGAATATTCTTCGAATCCCTGGTAATACAATTCAGTATAGTATGAGCTTACAGTCTGATTATTATACGAATAATTAAAATAAACAGATGAACTGGCCAGATCGTTTACCTGAGGAATTACTGTTAAAGTATATGCTCCGGCGGGCATTGAGGAAAAAGTAACCATATTTAAATAGGTTCCGCAACCTGACCCTGAGCTTGTACATAAAGTACCTGACATATTTGAAGGACCTGTCAAGTAGTAGTTAAACCTTGCCGTTTTATTTGTTCCGGGGTCACTTCCATAATTAATTACAAGCGTTATATATCCGCTTTGAATATGCGTGAATGTACTTGATTGGGCTGTAAAAGTATTAGATTGAAATATCAGTTCACCGGTAGTTGTGCCACTCGTGTAATTAATCAGATTTTTTGCATTAGTGGCTTTGGCAACAGGGTACCTGCCATGATAACCCCATATATATGCCGTGGAAAAATCGTCAGATGGCGTTGTAGTAACGATATTCCCATTTAGATCATAACTGTCGAGGGTAACTCTGGATTTTAGTCTTGAATCAGTAAGGTTCGTGTATGAAAGAGAAGGCGCGGAGAGCTGCAGTTGCTTTACCTGTGATAGTTTAGGAACATTCGCGAAACTGCCGTACAGAAAAACGTCTGAACCTAGATAATAGTCTGTACCTCCGGTACTTTTCCCGCTGATCACCTCCATGGGAGAGCTTATCATATTTTTTGTTTTCATTGCCTGGTAAACGCCAGTCGCAACAGGATATGCTTCCGGAAGATAGCGTGTCGATTTCCACAGAGTATCACCTTTGCTGTCGATTAGTTTTTCTTTTGTTATAAAAGTGTGTCCATTGGTATTATTAATCATTCCATATTCGAATCTTGTGATTCTGGATGAGATCAGGCTGTCCCTTGTATCATAAAGATCCTCAATAGTTTGAGTCATTTTTTTCACGCCGGCATCCCAATAAATATTAAAATACTGGTATACACATTCCGGATCGCCGGATGAAAGGCAGGATTGGTGATGCGGACCTAATGTGGTTAATTTTAAGCCTACAATAACATTGTCCTGTTCATGAAAAGCTCGCCATGTGTTAGAAATATCCCGGACAACTTTGTAACCTGCTCCTGTTTTCCTGTAATCTGTTTGTCTTGTTAATTGTCCCGATCTAAAAGGACGATCTTTGTAGAACTCTGACGGGTAAAAATGATGAGGAACCTGGGGGCCTTCCCATCCTTCAGGGAATATTATCGGATATGGCGGAGTACATCCATATACCAGTTCAAGATCTGATGGTACGCTATATTCAGACTCCTGAAAAATATCAAAATTATAAACAGATTTCGTTTCACGTTGAGGACCGGTGAATTCAACAACCTCTGGATACCTGACAGTTGTGCCGTCAGAATAACTGATCCGTCCTATTGGAACAGATGTATAATTAAATGTTACTCCGTCTGATAAATTAATATAACACCACCTTGAAAAATCAGCCATGTTGGTTCTGCCTATCCAGTTGCTTTGAAATCCCCCGCCCGGATATTCAAAAGTTCTTAAATAAACCGGGATAGTCGCGACATTGTCAATGAAATTTTTAATGGATTTGATTCTTAATCCCCCGATTAAAACCCCGGAACGGTTAGTATTAGCCTGATATTCAAATTCACTTCTGCCTCCTGTAGGATATACTATCTTTTTCAGTATAGTCGCCTGCATATAAATTGAATCGCTTGTCCTGACTGAACTTGAGTTACTGCAGGGGTTCATTATAGGAATAAGATGCGAATTTGTAGCAACACCATTAAAATAACCCCAGTAATCCTGGCCGTAATAACTAATATCAGTTGAATAATCTGTAAAATATGGTGGCAGGTTTGTTGAATTATATCCGAAGTAATATGTTTGCTGGTATGTTTTACTGTAAGGATCAGCAAATTTCAGACTATCCAGCTTTAACCTGCTACGGTACTTGTAAGTTGCAGGATCATTGGGATTAGCTCCCGAAGACTCGAAGTAGCTTTGTGCAAACCGTATCTTCTTAATAATATGCCCGTTAGAATTTTTAATTATTATATTCTGGAGACGATACGGGCGTAGGTCGCTCCTGGCTGAATATAAAAAACTGATTGTATCATCCTTAAATAAAATTTTATCCAGGTATCTCCATCCTACCACGTCAGAGTTTTCAATATATTTCCAGTCGTAAGTTGCATTAATACAGTTATAGGATATATGATTTTCTCCCTGCACATAAGATACCTTGTTATATTTAAACTTGATTGTATCTGAATTCGGAGTGATTATACGATCAAGATACCAACAGCTTTTATAAATAATTGTATTGGTCATCAGACTGTCTCCGTTGAAAAAAGTATATTCAGATCCATCGGGTGTCTTAATGTTAAATCCTGCTCTTGGTCCCCCTGAGATCTTAAGATCGTCATAGGATGAAAGTACAAGTTCGGAGTTTGAATTATATGCAAACTTGCCCGAGATGCCGTTAAAATTGAATGTATAGAAATCCGATTCCAGGTCGACACCGTTTTCAATATTGAAAATCTCGCAAAGCCTCTGACTCTCTGAGTATTGCTGAAGTTGTTCAACAGTTTTGTACTTGCAAATATAAGGGTCCGGATCTCCAAACAAAGTATTATTTTCGTCCTGGTAACCATTGACAGTTCTGGTAACAGCTCCCCCGGCATTCAATACCCATCCCAAACCTACAGTGCTGGCTATATCATCCACCTTGTTCCCTGAAGCATGATAAGATATGCTTATCGGTAATCTAAAACCGTTTACATCTATTTCATATAAAGGAATATTAATCGATGGGACTCCAGTACTAAGGTCAACTGGATAATCTCCATAACGACCTATTGCAGCGGCATCAGCTTCAGGAGTCAGAATTTTTGGCATCTTGTCATACACAGGATTTGTCTGAGCTGAAATGATCCCGATAAAGAATATTAGACTACTGACAGTTAATAAAACTGTTCTGATAATTTTTGTATGTCTGTCTGTTTTTTTCATTTTCAGTCCTTAAAAAATGATAATAGAAATTTAGTATTGCAGGTATTCCCTATTACTTTAAATATCGCTTCAGTAAAAAATACCATAGCTTCAATTTTAAATTTGATAATAAAAAAATCAACAAATCAGAACCACTACTTATGGTTTTTAATCACACATTTAAAGTGTCTTCCATTTATATTTTTTTACTTTTTTGACTTTCGAGAGCTAAGATAGAGTATATATATTTATATGCAGTGCACTGAATATCTGTTTTTAGTTAACGGTATTGTCTTTTAAGTAAATGGCAGGTAAATTAAGTAAACGGTAAATTTATCGCGAACCCCTTATTCTGATTTTCTAAAAATTTGCTTAAATAAAGTGACCTTTATTTGAAAGGTTTTAATTCTTTTCTGTAAAAGCGAAATCGTCTTCTGGCCATAGGAATTTCATCACCGTTTGTTAAGATCAGCTTATGAATATTACCACTATGAGATTCCCTGATAAATGATCGGTTAACGAGAAATGATTTATGGCACCTGAAAAAATGCTTCTTAGTCAGTTTCTTTTCATGTTTTTTTAAAGTCCCGCACATAAAATAACTTGATTGGTCAACCAGATAAATCCATGTGTAACAGTCTTCTGATTTAAGGTAGAGAATTTCATCTTCTTTAACAACCCTCAGTATCTTATTAGAGGATATAAAGAAATATCCGGCATTGCTGGATTCAGGATTTTTCTGCTTCATATTTTCTTACTATTAAAATAGCCCAGAAACTATTTCAATAACATGTTAATCTAAATACATAATAAGTCAATATTTCTAAGGCCAGCGGCCCAAAATTGCCTTCATGGGTTTCATAAAAAGATTTTAAAATTGTATTGCAGGAGTAAAAATAGCGATTTCTCAGGACTAGGCAAATTCTCCGTGGAATACAAACTGCAAATGCTATATATTTCACACGTTGTTCAGATATTTATAAACGTGTTTTTATGAGAGAAATATTCTGTTATCATTTACAAAATATTTCATTCTGTTATTAAAAAGCTAACAGAATACCCTTTGAAAACTGAATTAAGGATCTCGTATTATAAAAAAGCTCCGGAGGTTCCGTAGCTTCTTCATCTTATTTTATAAATGTATTCGTGCTGTCTGGTTTTGGATTGAACTGTTTAAAACGATAAGTCAGGTTTAATGAATATGATTTAATATCACATTTAAGTGCAAAAGGTAACTACTCTCCAGAGGTTGAAGTTGCAGATACTGATAAGCTGAAAGACAATATGAAGGTTTAAAATTATTGCTTCTAGAAATTATTGACATCAGCTGTAAGCTAGTACTGGGAGATCCAGCTACTCTGTAACAAGATTCCTCCCTCTTTATGACACTCTCCCGAAGATTCAGACTAATATTAATAAGCCTGCTTCAAAGCCTGGAATATCCCGTAATGACATGATAAAATTAAAGTTGCCTGAGGAGAAGCAGCGTGATGGGATTTGAGATAAAAGAGCAGAAAATTACATTTATATGTAATTTATAAACAGATTGCATTTTTCCATCTAATCATTTCATTTAATGCAATTTATCTCCAAGCTGTTATTTAGAAGGATCCCGTTTTAAAGAGATTTTGAGATATTAAGATTTGTTTATCCTTTTTTTGCTGTATATATTTGCCTCAACAATCAAAAACAACAGACCATGACAGCGCACGAATTCAATAACAGCCTCATAGAAATGAAAAGCAACCTTCAAAGGTTTGCGATGAGCCTCACGTCGGACAGGGACACTGCCCTCGACCTGGTACAGGATACATATCTTAAAGCAATTACATACAAGGAAAAATTTGTCGATTATACAAACCTCAAAGCCTGGGTATTCACAATAATGAAGAATACCTTCATAAACAATTACAGGCGAAACCTCAAGGAAAACACAATAATCGACGGCACCCAGGATCTGTATTACCTTAACATGCCCCACGACAAGGGGTTTATTTCACCGGAATCGGATTATGCACATGGCGAGATAGAAAGGGCAATCGAATCGCTAAGCGATGAATTCAGAATACCTTTCAAAATGCATGTTGAGGGTTTTAAATATCATGAGATAGCCGATAAACTCGGCTTGAAAATCGGAACAGTTAAAAGCAGGATATTCTTCACACGTCAAAAGCTTATGAATATTCTTAAAGATTACGAAGGTTAGGTTAGTTGATTATATTTTGGGTTATTAGGTTAAGTTAGAAGGCTGATTGGTTTCAGCCTTTTCTTTTTGCCCTTATTGCCATCCCTGTAATAACAAAAGCCACGAATAACCCCGACACTATCCAGGCCCATATATTAATGGAAAGCGATTTTGAAACCATTTCATATTGTCCGGTAATAAAGTAATCAGATTTTACGGGCCACATTACTGCGCCCGATGAGTCAACAAATCCGTTGGTTGATGTTAGTTTGCCGGGCATAACTGTTTTTACAACATAGTCTTTGAAATCGGGGAATAATCTTGAAAGGGTGACATCAGCCGCTGAATCAGCTTGTGCTTTAAATGTTACGGCAGTCTTTTCTCCCAGCAACTCCCTTAGAATAATGCCGTTCGTCCATAAGCTGTCAAAATCATCACCGCTTTTATCGACAAGCCTGCCCAGCTCAGCCTCACGGGTCATTAATGAATCGAGCGGAATACTTCCTGATTTGCCAGAGGTGAGAGTAGCAAATTCATGAATCCATTCTGATGAAAGGGATTTAATCATCCATTTTTCAATTTTTATGTCGACTGTATCACCATAAGCACGGTATTTAAGGCTGTCGGGGCCATTTTCCTTTTCGTCAATTATATCCTGCGGAGAATAGAACCACCTTAGTTCATCTGTATCAAGAAAATCCTTTACCGGGTATCCGAATTTCATTATTTTGTCAACAGTTTCAGTATAAGAATATTCTGTATTGAACCACCTGAATTTCTTACTGTAGCGGGCATTTCTTTCAACGTCTTTATTAGCTCCGCTGTCGGCCTTGTAGAGGTTATTTATCTCAACAACTCCTGAAAACAGCTTTTCAGCCCTCTTTACCCATGTCGTATCCCCTTTTTCACTTATTTCCAGAGAGTCTTTTATGGTCCAGGTGCTGTCGAAAGGCACCTGCAGATCAGAAACTTTGAAATTGTTTTCCGAGGATTTCATCTCGATCTTTCTTCTTATCGATCCATCCTTGTAAACAATATTCGTTACTACGGTCCGGGGTTCATTGCATGATAACGCAAACAAAAATGCAACCAAAATCGCCGGTCTTACAGGTTTCATATTCATTGTCTTAGATTTTTGATCTGTTATTTTCTTCTTCCTTAAGCTTGTTTTCAAAATAATTCTTCAGCAGACTATCCTCCTCTATGATCCTGTTCAGATTCTCATATTTCTGTTCAAGATTTTTGTACGAGTCAATAATCTCCTGAAGCTGGCTTTCATATACTTCTATTTTCCTTCCTGTGCTGATCTTTGAGGATATTTTAAAAACGGTAAGCCTTCTTTCAAGATCACGTACATTGACAGATGGCTGCTCGCTTCTAATTGAAACAATTTCCTTTTCAAGGCTTCTGACCGATCTTAAAATATCAGCCTGCTGATATACGAATACAGTAAAAATAATCAGGGCAGCGCCCACAAGACTCCTTCTGACCCAGCCGATATAGATCCATCCGTATATTGATTCAACTAAACCGGTTAACATTCCCCGATCCTTTTCTTTATCCCTTATACTGCTCATAACCGCATCTTCAATCACCCCGGGATTGGAAAGAACAGGCTTTGATTTCCTGATAATCTTTACCGCTTTTTCATATCTGTTTTTACCTTCATCCATTTCTCATAGTTTTTTCAACATACTTTCCATTTTCTTTCTGGCATAATAAAGGTTAGCTTTTATTACCGTCCTGCTCATCCCTGTGACCTTCACTATTTCTTCATTCGTCATCTCTTCGAGTTCTGAAAGGACGAATACTGTTTTTTGCCTTGCGCTCAGCCTGTCTGTCAGGCTGTTGATCAATAAACCGGTCTCACGGTTATCCATTTCGGTTACCCCATCTTCTTTAAGACGGTTTGATAACACCATC
Source organism: uncultured Rikenellaceae bacterium (assembly GCA_964633505.1). Taxonomy (GTDB): domain Bacteria; phylum Bacteroidota; class Bacteroidia; order Bacteroidales; family VadinHA17; genus LD21. The sequence continues at coordinate 64,059 of CAZWHC010000005.1, forward strand.
CACCCTTCATCATCAGGCCTGACTTCACCATCACGTTTCCTTTTCCTCAGATAATCATAGCATTTATTTACAGTAATCCTGTACACCCATGTCTTAAAGCTCTCCGGGGTCTTTATCCTGTCAATCTTCTGCCATACTGTGATCATGGTTTCCTGAACAATATCCCTTGCGGTCTCCTCATCTCCCAGTATCCTGAAAGCAACTGAAAATATCATGGGTGAAGTCTTTTCAAAAACCTTCCGGAAATTTTGCAGATTACCATTTCTGCACTCGTCTATAAGTTCCTTTTCAATCAATCTGCCTGAACTGTTTGTAAATAAGACGTATTTTTAACAGAAAGGTAAAAAGAACAGGGGAATATTTTACAGGTCGGGGGGAAATGTTAAAGAATTAACAATAAATCCGGTTTAAAAGTAAGTGGCCTTAAGTAATCGGGGATGGTTATTTTCTCAGGACTGCTTCAATATTTGACATCATCTTTTCGTAAGATACCCGTTTCATGGATGTCGTCCTGAAAAGCCTTGTAAACCTCTCCTCCGACAGGTTTTTCCAGTCATCCGCAGTCATTTCTGCAATTTCCTCATCAATTGCAAATTCGGGGGTCTTTTTCACCTTTGGAGCTTTGTTCCACGGACATACCTCCTGGCATCTATCGCAGCCATATACTCTTCCTCCGAGAGAAGGGACGATGTTTTCAGGAATCGGACCTCTCCTTTCGATAGTCACATTTGCAATGCATTTCCGTGCATCAATCGTCATATCACCGTTGATTGCCCCTGTTGGACACTGATCCTGGCAGATCCTGCACTCGCCGCAATGATCCTTTATAACTTTATTGTCATAGCTGAGGTCTATGTTAAGGATAAGTATCCCGATGAAAAAGAATGACCCCGCCTCCTTATTGATAATGATAGAATTCCTGCCCTGCCAGCCCAGGCCGGCTTCCCTTGCCCAGGCTTTCTCGGTCATGGCTGAACTGTCGACGACAATCTTTCCCGAAACCTCAGGTACTTCCATTTTTATCCACGAAAGCAGGTCTTCGAGTTTGCCCCTTATTACATCATGATAATCATTTCCATAGGTATATCTCGAGAGCAGCGGGGCACTGGGATCCTTTTGCATAATTTCGGAATAATAACTTAATCCGGTGACCACTAACGACTTCGCACCAGGGAGCATGGCCGAGGGATTAACTCTTTTTTCAAGATCCCTTTCGAGATAATTCATAATGTCGTGCATGCCGGCATTGAGCCAATCCCTGAAATATGGGACAAGTTCTTCGAGTTTACGCGCCCGGGCTATTCCGCATAAGCTGAAACCAAGTTCTGATGCCCTTGTTTTCAGGCGCCTTGTGAAATCATCCTTGTCTAAACAGTCTGCCATTAATTATTCTATAAAAATCCAAGTTCAAGCTTTGCTTCATCACTTAACATACTTCTGTCCCACGCAGGTTTGAAAGTAAGCTTCAGATCGCAGTCTTTGACGCCCCTCGTACCTGCAACCTTGTACTTAACTTCCTCCACAAGGTCCTCTGCCATCGGACAGTTCGGAGCAGTAAGCGTCATTGTGATATGAACCACATGATCATCATCAAGATCAATATTATAAATCAGGCCCAGATCATAAATATTCACCGGTATTTCCGGATCATAAATGCTTTTAAGCACACCTACGATACGGGTTTCTATTTCAAGCTGTTCTGTAGGATCCATCTTTCCCCATGTTATAGTATATCTTCAAATTCGCTGATTCTTATATTTCGGATTTCGGATTTTCGATTTCGGAATGATAATTGAAGCTGTATTAAATCCGAAATCCCAATTCCGAAATCCGAAATCATAAATCCGAATTCCGAAATCATTTCGCTTTCGCCTTATATGCCATAGCATAAAGTTTCATCTGCCTCACCATCGCCAGAAGACCGTTCGACCTTGTTGGTGACAGGTTCTGCCTCAGACCAATCCTGTCGATAAAATAAAGATCAGCAGCTATTATCTCATCGGGTGTTCTGCCCGAGAACACTTTTATAAGCAGTCCGACAATCCCTTTAGTTATTATCGCATCACTGTCGGCGGTGAATTTAATCGCTTCTCCGTTGAATTCGGGATGAAGCCAAACTTTCGACTGGCATCCCTCAATAAGGAAGTCCTTTACCTTGAACTTCGGATCTATGGCAGGAAGGTCCTTCCCCATATCGATAAGGAGGTTGTATTTATCCATCCAGTCGTCACTTACCGAAAACTCATCAATTATACTTTCCTGAACCTCGTTAACTGTCATTCCATATTATTATGAAAACATTTGAATCACCTTTTCAATTCCCGTGCCAAGAGCATCGATCTCCTCGATGGTGTTGTAAAAACACATCGACACCCTCACTGTACCATCGATGCCGAATCGTTCCATTACAGGCTGGGCACAGTGTGTCCCTGTTCTGACGGCAATGCCAAGCTTGTCGAGGATCATCCCGGTGTCGTACTGATGAATCCCGTCGAGTAAAAATGAAATTGTGGGGATCTTGTCTGGTGAATTTCCAAAGATTTTCAGGCCTTTTATTCCGGAAAGCCTCCGGGTAGCGTAATCAAGAAGCTGTTTTTCGCGCAAGGCTATTTCTATCCTTCCGATGCCCGAAACATAATCAAGCGCCCTTCCAAGCCCTATCGCTCCCGCATAGTTCATCGTTCCTGCCTCAAACTTGAACGGAAGCTCATTATATGTTGTCTTTTCAAAAGTCACCTTATCGACCATATCGCCTCCTCCCTGCCATGGAGGAAGTTCCGTAAGCCATTTCCCCTTTCCATATAACACCCCGATACCTGTGGGTCCGTAAATCTTATGCCCCGAAAAAGCATAAAAATCGCAATCCATTAATGTCACATCTGTCATGCCATGCTGTATTCCCTGAGCGCCATCGACAAGAACAGGTATGTTTTGCGAATGTGCGGCTTTGATTATGTCGTTTACAGGGACTACAGTACCAAGTGCATTTGACGCCTGGGTAACGGCCACAATTTTTGTTCTTTCCGAAAGAAGCTTCAGATATTCATCAAAGATAATTTCACCATTGTCGTTGACGGGTATTACTTTCAGCCGTGCCCCTTTCCTGCCGCACACCATCTGCCATGGCACAATATTGGCATGGTGCTCGAGGTTGCTGACAAGAATTTCGTCACCTTCCTTAACATATCGCTCTCCGAAAGAGAAAGCTATGCTATTTATCGATCCTGTTGTACCTGAAGTAAATATTATCTCTTCACGGCCGGCTGCATTTATGAATGAACGTACGGTTTCCCTGGCATTTTCGTAAGCCTCGGAAGTCATATCGCTCATTGCATGAACTCCCCTGTGAACGTTACCGTTGAAGTTTGTGTAAACTTCCCTTACTGCATCAAGCACACAAAGCGGTTTTTGAGTTGTTGCCCCGTTATCAAAATAAATGAGGGGCTTGTCATATACCTTCCTGCTTAAAATCGGGAATTCGGACCGTATTTCGGAAATATCTTTCACTTCAACATCTGATTAACCACATTTTACCATGCAACTTGCACATCTCGAAAGTTCTCCCTTAAGTCTTTGCATCACAAGCCCGTCCATCCTTTCCCTGAGTGCCTCAACATTAATATTCTGTATAACCTCATGTGCAAAGGCAAACATAAGCATCAGCCTTGCCTGGCGCTTGTCAATGCCTCTCGACTGCATATAGAAGAGCGCGTTGTCGTCGAGCTGGCCTACAGTGGCTCCGTGACTGCATTTGACGTCATCGGCGTAAATCTCGAGCTGAGGCTTCGTATCCATTTTGGCATCGTCGGTAAGAAGAATATTATTGTTTTTCTGATATGCCTGTGTACCCTGGGCATCGGGCGCTACATAGATCCGTCCGTTGAATGCGCCTGTTGACATCTCGTCGAGAACTCCCTTGAAAAGCTGGTTGCTTGTACATTTGGGGAATGCATGGTCGATGTTCACGAAGTTATCAATATGCTGCCACTTATCGGCCAGGAACAATCCGAATGATTTGGTTTCAGCTCCTTCTCCTCCGAGATAATGGTATGTGCTGTTCCTTACAAGACCTCCGTGAAGTGTAATGTTGGCAGATGAAGTATAGCTGTTCTTCTCCTGATGGATAAACGTATGAGTGATTTTACATGCATTGTTATGCTCATTCTGGACCCTTATTATGTTGAAGCGGGCATTTTCACCCACATGTATCTCAGTCACGGCGTTTGTCAGGAACTTACTTGGCGAAAGTGTATGATCGCATATTATAAGGGTCAGATCGGCATTGTCCTCAACAACGATCAGATTCCGGTGCTGATTGAATGTATCTTTATCCGCATCAACAAGATTTACAACCTGTACAGGCTTTGAAAGCCGGGCGCCGCGCGGAACATGAACAAACACTCCGTCCGATGCCATGGCAGTATTCAGATGGATCAACCCGTCGGTGTTGCTTTTCGCATATCTGGAATAATGTTTTTCAACGATGCCTGAAAATTTCCGCGAAGCTTCATTCAGGCTTCCTATGGTTATCTCTCCCGGAAGCTCTCTCAGCTTCCCGTTAATTGTCGGATAGAATCCATTCATCAGAACAATCCCGTGGGCATCGAGGTCGGTAACATCGCATCTGAATTCCTCGGCTTTTACGAAATCTGCCTTATCAGGAATGAAATATGTACTATAATCGTGCTTGAAAAAGAGGTCAAGATTTGTGTATTTGTAGGCTTCGTTTTTTCTTGTCGGCACGCCCAGCCGGCTGAACTGATCGAAGGCGCTGCTTCTGAACGAATTTATAAATCCTGACGAATCATCAGTGATCCTTTTGATGTTCGCCGCATATAATTCAGAATAGTAATTTGTTACTTCAGATATACCGTTCATCTCAGTCCTGATTATCTACCTCTTTTTTAATCCAGTCGTATCCTTTCTCCTCAAGTTCAAGAGCAAGCTCCTTTCCCGATGTCTTTACGATCCTGCCGTCATAAAGAACATGAACAACGTCGGGAACAATATAATCAAGCAGTCGCTGGTAATGTGTTATCACAATGGTTGAATTATCAGGCCTCTTTAATTTGTTGACTCCGTTTGCAACTATCCTCAGTGCATCAATATCAAGTCCCGAATCGGTCTCATCAAGAATGGCCAGCCTGGGTTCAAGCATTGCCATCTGGAATATCTCATTTTTCTTCTTCTCACCTCCCGAAAAACCTTCATTCACAGACCTGTTTGCAAGCTTTGAGTCTATCTCAACCAGCTCCTTTTTTTCGCGCATCAGCTTAAGAAAATCAGAGGCTGAAAGCGGATCCAGCCCTTTGTGTTTACGATGCTCATTTACTGCAGTCTTCATGAAATTCACCATACTTACTCCCGGGATCTCGATAGGGTATTGAAATCCAAGGAAAATACCCTCTCTCGACCTCTCTTCCGGTGACATATCGAGGAGATTCTTTCCGAAATATGTTACATGTCCTTCAACGATTTTAACAAATTCCCTTCCGGCAAGAACCGCTGCCAGGGTGCTTTTCCCCGATCCGTTTGGTCCCATTATTGCATGAATCTCGCCTGGTTTGACATCAAGGCTAATTCCCTTCAGTATTGTCTTCCCGTTGATGGAAGCTTTCAAATCTTTAATGCTCAGCATAATATAATATAATCAATATTCTCGTTCTACCCAACGCTGCCTTCAAGGCTTATCTGAAGGAGCTTCTGTGCCTCCACTGCAAATTCCATGGGAAGCTTGTTAATGACTTCCCTTGCATAACCATTTACAATAAGTCCTACAGCATCCTCAGTAGAGATGCCTCTCTGATTGCAATAAAATATCTGGTCCTCCCCGATTTTCGATGTAGTGGCCTCATGCTCAACTATTGCAGTCTGATTGTCTACCTCTATATATGGAAATGTATGAGCCCCGCATTTATCGCCAAGTAGCAGGGAGTCACACTGCGAAAAATTCCGGGCATTGGATGCGTTTCTCAGCACTTTTACAAGTCCCCTGTAACTGTTCTGTCCCTTACCTGCAGAAATACCTTTCGATACGATTGTGCTTTTTGTATTCTTACCGATATGGATCATTTTTGTTCCGGTATCAGCCTGCTGATGGTTGTTTGTTATGGCCACAGAGTAGAATTCTCCTGTTGAGTTATCTCCCTTCAGGATGCATGAAGGATATTTCCATGTTATTGCAGAACCGGTTTCAACCTGTGTCCACGATATTTTCGAATAAGAGCCACGGCACATCCCTCTTTTTGTAACAAAATTGAAAATCCCTCCCTTCCCATCCTTGTCGCCAGGATACCAGTTCTGTACAGTCGAGTATTTTACTTCTGCATTATTCTCGGCGATAATCTCCACAATGGCGGCATGAAGCTGATTCTCATCCCTCATTGGCGCAGTACATCCTTCGAGATAACTCACATAGCTTTCTTCATCAGCAACCAGGAGGGTACGTTCAAACTGACCTGTATTGCTAGCATTTATCCTGAAATATGTAGAAAGCTCCATGGGGCATCTTACTCCCTTTGGTATATAACAGAACGATCCGTCGCTGAATACTGCCGAATTAAGCGAGGCAAAGAAATTATCAGTGTAAGGGACCACCGTTCCCATATATCGTCTTACAAGGTCGGGATACTCCCTTACTGCCTCGCTGAACGAACAGAATATAATCCCAAGCTCGGCCAGGGTTTCCCTGAAGGTGGTCTTAACGGATATGCTGTCCATAACAGCATCCACTGCAACGCCCGACAGATGCTTCTGCTCCTCAAGAGGGATACCCAGCCTGTCGAAAGTCCTCTTAAGCTCAGGATCGATGTCATCGAGACTCGATGGTGAGGCTTTCTGTCTGGGCGCGGCATAATAAATTATATCCTGATAATTGATAGGCGGTATCTTAAGGTTTGCCCATGCCGGCATCTTCATCGTCTGCCAGTGCCTGTACGATTTAAGCCTGAATTCAAGCAGCCAGTCGGGTTCATTCTTTTTTTGAGAAATCAGACGGATTATATCTTCACTCAATCCTTTTGGAATCTTGTCAGTCTCAATATCCGAATAAAATCCGTACTTGTAATCGCCTCCAGTAACATCATTTATTATCTTGTCCTGATCATTCTCCATCTCTTCTTTATTTAAGGCCCATGCCCCCTTTTACAACAACAAACTGAAATATCAATTGTTGATCCTTTTCAGTCCTAATTTAAATTTAATCTAAATAAAGATGCAAAAATATTAAAAAATAAGAATACGGGAAAAATAATTGATGCTGAAAAATTACAGGCCAGGGCTTTATGATAAAAATCATTAAAAAGTAATGCGCAGTCCTTTAATCGGCTCGAAATTATTTATAATTTTGCGGCTTGTTTAATTTTGAAACAGACTACCTTATAAATTTTAAAATATGTTCAAATCAATCCTGAAAATTGCTGAAAAGTACAATAAAAAGATTCTTCTTTTTGCGCTGACACTGATCGTGCCGCTTGGCCTTTTTGCTGCCGACAGTAAAGTGCCGATGATCGGCCCGGTACGAGTCGAATTCATAATCTTCGGATTGATACTTCTGGGTGTTGCTTTATTCCACAAACAGACTTTCTGGGTGGCGGTGACCGGACTGGCAGTGCTTCTGGCATTCAAGTTCATTTTTGATCCCGGATTTCACTTTTTCGAACATTTCTTTGGCACCACACCAATCGGCGAGCAGCTGATGGATAAGGAACTGAGACAGGGTGAATGGGGAATCATACTCAACCTTCTTGGCCTCCTTCTCGGATTTGCAATGCTTTCGAAGATATTCGAGGAGTCAGGCGTACCCGATATTCTTCCCCGTTATCTTCCGGATGACTGGAAGGGTCCGTTCCTCCTTCTGATATTTGTATTTATCCTTTCTTCCTTTCTCGATAATATTGCCGCAGCCCTTATCGGAGGAACAATTGCCCTTGTCGTATTTAAAAATAAGGTCCATATCGGTTATATTGCCTCCCTTGTTGCAGCCAGTAATGCAGGCGGATCAGGAAGTGTTGTCGGGGATACCACTACCACAATGATGTGGATCGACGGAGTGTCTGCGCTGAACGTACTTCATGCCTACGTCGCTGCAGCAGTTGCCCTGCTTTTCTTTGCATGGTTTGGCTCTCACCAGCAGGATAAATACCAGCCGATTCAGAAAGAAGCCACTACTGATGTAAGTATCGACTGGGGTAAAATATTCATTGTTGCCCTCATTCTTGCAGGTGCAATAATCTCAAACATATTGTACGACATGCCTGCTCTCGGAGTATGGATAGCAATAGTCATCGGAGCGTTCATCCGAAAGGCTCCATGGAAAGAGGTACCGGGCTCCATTAAAGGTACCGTTTTCCTGCTTTGCCTTGTCACATGTGCCTCCCTGATGCCTGTGGAGGAATTGCCTAATGCCTCATGGGCTACAGCCTTCGCACTGGGATTCCTTTCATCGGTGTTCGACAATATCCCCCTTACTAAACTTTGCCTCGATCAGGGCCATTACGACTGGGGTATGCTTGCCTATACAGTGGGCTTCGGCGGTTCGATGATCTGGTTCGGATCATCTGCAGGCGTTGCTATTACAAATAAATTCCCCGAAGGACGTAATGTGATACTCTGGCTAAAAAAAGGATGGCATGTCGCAGTTGCTTACGTAATAGGCTTCTTCACTCTTTATCTTGTAATGGGATGGGAGCCGGCCGATAATAATGAACATAAGATTATAAACTGTCCTGTCCCGGGATGCCCTATGGCCGGCCAGGGACCTGAAGATAACTCAGGCGCCGCAGCTTACATTGATTTCACGAAATAGGACATTCGGTAGTACCTCCTTTTTCGGCCTGATAATTTTATCTGTACTCTTACAGAAAATTTTATCTTTATGGTCCAAATTCTATCGTGATGAAAAACCTTATTACTCTTTTCATAGTTCTTCAGGCATCCTTCCTGGCTCTGTATGCCGACCAGGAGAAAGATATTAAGGCCCCGGTAAAGCATGTAACTGTTTATCCCGACAGGGCCCAGCTGACTCATGAAGCATCCGTCGAAATACCTGCCGGAACGACACTCCTCCGGCTTTCAGACCTTTCTCCCTATATTGATCCGCAGAGCATTCAGGTAAAGGGATATGGCGATTTTGTCATAATGTCAGTCAACCAGCAGAATAATTACCTTGAAAACCTTGAAGATCTTCCAGAGGTAAAAAATATCCGTAATCAAATAGAGACCCTTCAGCTTAAAGTCGAGGATGAGAAAACTGCTGTAACGGTTCTTCAGGAAAAAGAAGCATTCCTGGTTGCCAACAGGGCTATCCTGGTTAAAGAAACAACTTTCTCCGTCGAACAGCTTAAAAATGTAATGGATCTGTATACTAACAATATGGATCAGGTAAAAAATTCAATTCTCAAAAAAACAAGACTTATCAAGGATTATGAGAAGCAGATAGCTGCCCTTCAGAAGCAGATTTCCGATAAATCCGGAAAACAACAGCTGCCTTCCGGAGTTATTACAGTGTCGGTTAGCTCCTCAAAACCTTCATCAGGCCGGCTGTCATTTTCATATGTGGTAAACAATGCAGGATGGTATCCTTCATATGATATCAGGGTTGATGATATCACTAAACCCGTGACTTTCTTCTACAAGGCAAATGTTTATCAGAATACAGGAGTATCGTGGAAAGATGTCAAACTTAGTTTTTCAAATGCAACGCCCTGGATTGCAGGAGATATCCCCGTCCTCGACACCTGGTTCATCGATTATTACTATCCTGAACCCAGGCCCGGAATTGTTCTCCGGGGAGTTGCTTCAGGAGTTAAACGAACGAATGAGCCGGCTATGGTTGAGATGGATGCCGCTGCTGAGAAAGCCGAACTGAAGGAGGTAGAAATAATGCCGGCTCCTGTCGAAAAAAGAAGCGGCGAAACCACTGTCACATTTGATATTACAGTACCCTATACACTCGAACCCGACGGTAAAGTCCAGACGATTGAAATACAGCGTACTACCACTCCGGCCGGATTCAAATACCTCACTGTGCCGAAACTGTCTCCCATGGCTTATCTCACCGGTAACATCACCGACTGGGCCAAACAGGGACTCATAAGCGGAGAAGCTACCCTGTATTTTGAAAATACATTTGTCGGGAAATCCTTCCTGAATGTAAATCAGCTTAAGGATACTCTTACAGTTTCCCTTGGAACTGATAACAGCATACTCGTGAAAAGGGAGAAAAGGCAGGATTTTACAAGTAAGAAAACACTCGGATCAAACAAAACCGAGACATACTCCTTTCTTATAACTTTAAGGAATAACAAAAATTCCGCAATAAGGATAGCCGTTAATGACCAGATCCCGGTATCGACAAACAGCGGCATCGAAGTTGGCGCTATTGAACTTTCGGGTGCCAGGTACAATTCACTGACAGGAGAAGTAAAATGGGATCTTGATCTTAAACCTCAGGAGAACAGGCAACTTATCCTTACCTATTCGGTAAAATATCCTAAAGACAAATCCATTATTCTTGAATAATAAGACCGGATTAATATGAAAATCCTAGGCAATTTCATCTGGCTGATCTTTGGCGGAATAATTATCGCTGTCGAATACTTCATCGGAAGCCTGATCCTGATGATAACAATTATCGGGATCCCCTTCGGACTTCAGACTCTGAAAATGGGGTCACTTGCTGTCTGGCCGTTTGGCCGCACTAGCCGGATCGCTGAAAAGGGATCAGGCTGCCTGAACGTTCTGATGAATGTTCTGTGGCTCCTGTGCGGAGGCATATGGATAGCCCTTACACATGCCTTCTTGGGGGTGTTACTTTGTTTTACTATTGTCGGAATACCTTTCGGCTTACAGCATTTCAAGCTTACCGAGCTTGCCATCAATCCTTTCGGCCGCAGGATAATGCATACCTGACCGTTGTTTTAACTTGCAGAAATAACGCATTTCAATAATGAGCAATACTGAAAACAGCCAGACTCCCATCGGGAATTATGGTAAATTCGGATTAATAGATCATCTGACACGGAATGTCAGGACAAAACTAACTAGCACAGTCAAAGGGATCGGGGATGATTCGGCAGTAATCGATGCCGGCAGCTCATTGTCGCTTGTATCTACTGACCTTCTTCTGGAAGGCATCCATTTCAACCTGGTCTACACTCCGCTGAAGCATCTCGGCTATAAAACAGTTATAAGGGCCCTTTCGGACATTTATGCAATGAATGGCACACCGGGTCAGTTACTTGTTGGCCTGGGAGTAAGCTCAAAATTTTCAGTAGAAAAGGTGACTGAGCTTTATGAAGGGATACTCCTGGCCTGCAACAGATACAATGTCGATCTTGCAGGAGGCGACATAACAAGTTCGCTTACAGGACTTACCATCAGCGTCACTGCAACAGGGACTGTCGATGGTGCTAAACTTGTAAAACGCGACGGCGCCAGGCCCAACGACCTTATTTGTGTTACAGGTAATTTTGGAGCTTCCTTCATGGGACTCCAGATCCTCGAAAGAGAAAGAAAACTGTTCAGCAGGGAAAGGGCATTCAAACCCGACCTTGCAGGCTTTGAATATATTATTGAAAGACAGCTGAAACCCGAATTCCCCGAAAATGTTGTGAAATTACTTAATGATGCCTCTGTCAGGCCAACGGCAATGATCGATGTATCGGACGGCCTTGCATCCGATCTTATTCATGTCTGCAGGCTCTCAGGCACAGGTTGCAGGATCTGGTATGATAAAATACCTGTCGACCTCGAAACATCAAAAGCTGCTGAAGAGTTTCAGATGGATCCCGCCACTCCTGCACTTAACGGAGGAGAGGATTTTGAACTTCTCTTTACTGTTCCCGTGGAGGATGCAGACAAGATACGGGAAATGCCCGGAGTATCATTAATTGGTCATATGACGAATGCAGAGTCCGGATATAAGCTTATAAATGAGGAAGGTTCTGAAATAGCCCTCAAGGCTCAGGGTTGGGAAACTTCGGCCTGATGATATTATCTGGGACCTCTTATTATTCCTCTTTCCGATTTTCTTATGAATTCTAAAATATAATCCCTGTCGGGAGTAGTAGCAATTTCCTTTTCAATGTAATCGAGAGCCTGCGAAATATTCAATCCGTTCTGGTAAATGGCTCTGTAAATATTATGAATCTGGTTGATCCTGTCGGTATCAAATCCTCTCCTTGTCAGGCCAACCGAGTTAAGGCCCATATAGGAAAGCGGGTCGCGGTCGGCTTTAATATAAGGAGGTACATCGGTCCTTACCTTCGATCCGCCTCCGATAAATGCATGACCTCCGATCCGGGAGAATTGGTGAACAAGTGTTCCTGCGCTTATTATGGCCCAGTCATCCACTTTAACCTCTCCGGCCAGACCTGTACCATTTCCTAGGATGCAGTTATTCCCGACAAAACAATCATGACCTATGTGAGCATAGGCCATAACCAGGCAGTTACTTCCCACTACGGTTTTACCTGCAGCGACAGTACCCCTGTTTACAGTTGTCCCTTCCCTTAGTGTGGTACCATCTCCAATCTCTGCTGTTGTATCTTCACCAACAAATTTCAGATCCTGGGGAATCGCCGAAACAACGGCTGTAGGAAAGATTTTGCAGTTCCTGCCTATCCTTGCACCGTAAAGTATTGTGGAATGAGGGCCTATCCATGAGCCTTCACCTATTTCAACATTTTCACCTATATAGGCAAAAGGTTCTACGGTAATATTTTCAGCCAGCCTGGCTCCGGGATGAACAAATGCCAGATTTGAGATCATTGTAAAAGACTATTTATTTTTAATAACCTGGGCTGTCATTTCACCTTCAGCAACAAGGTGACTTCCGACAAATGCCTGCCCGTACATCATAACTATTCCTCTCCTCATAGGTTCAACAAGTTCCATCCTAAGTATTAGGGTATCTCCGGGCACAACCTTATGCTTGAATTTGAGCTTATCTATCTTCAGGAAATAGGTCGAATATTTTTCAGGTTCATCAACGCCGCTAAGAATAAGGAGCCCTCCGCACTGAGCCAGCGATTCGACGATCAGAACACCAGGCATCACCGGCTCATCAGGGAAATGACCCTGGAAAAAATGTTCATCGAATGTTACATTTTTAATGCCCACCACTGTCGATTCGTCAATTGAGATAACCTTATCGACAAGAAGGAACGGATACCTGTGCGGCAGCCGTTTCTTGATGTCCTCAAGTGTATATACCGGAGGTATTGAAGGATCATATTCAGGTACATTCTTCTTTGAATGTGCTTTCTTTATCTCCTGCCTTATAAGTTTTGCCAGTCTTGTATTTGCATAATGACCAGGCCTTGTTGCAACAACCTTACCTTTAATCGGCTGACCTACAAGCGCCAGATCGCCCAATATATCCAGAAGTTTATGCCGTGCCGGTTCATTGGGATATCTGAGCTCGGTATTGTTTAGTATTCCGGCCGTATGCTTACTTATTCCGGGTCTGTTGAACATCAATGCAATCCTGTCTATCTCTTCCTGCTCAACTTCCTTCTCAAGTATTACAACCGCATTGTCAAGGTCACCACCCTTGATCAGACCCATCCTGTGAAGCGGCTCAAGTTCATGGAAAAATACAAATGTCCTGCTCCTGCTGATATCCTTTTCAAAATCATCAATTGAATCAAGTATGGCGTACTGATTACCCAGTACCTTGGAGTTGTAATCAATAAGAACATTAATGCTGAGATGATCGTCGGGATAAACTATAAGGTCAACGCCATGTTCTTCATCCGAATAAACTATCTTCTGTTTTACAACGAAATAATTCCTTTCCTCTTTCTGCTCGATTAATCCAACCGAGTTGATAGCTTCAGTGAATTTCCAGGCAGCTCCACCCATTATTGGAGCTTCGGGCCCGTCGAGTTCTATGAGGGCATTATCGACCCGGAGGCCGTGAAGTGCCGCAAGGGCGTGCTCAATTGTCGATACTGAGGCGTCGTTCTGAACGAGGGTTGTTCCCCTGGAAGTATCCGTGACGTTCTCTGCTATGGCATCGATAATTGGTTTCCCGGGAAGATCTGTCCTGCAGAACTTGTATCCATGATTGGCCGGAGCCGGTTTGAAAGTAATGTTGACATTTACTCCTGTATGCAGCCCTCTCCCGCTGAGTGTAACTTCTTTTGCAAGTGTTCTTTGTTTCTCGCTCATCCCTGATCAATAGTTTTTACAAATCCGGGTACAAAAAAAATCAAAAAAACCGAACTATCAAACGATCAAGCCTTTTATGATGCATTCTAATTGATCGGTCTGCTTCAAAATCACTGCTTTTTCATCGACTCTACCTGCTTTTCCAGTGAATCAAGCCTGGTTTTCATTTCCGGGAGCCTTTTAAACAAAACAGCCGATCTGAGGAAATCCCTGTGATCAATGGCCGGATAGCCAAGCAATATCGAGTCTTCCTGCTTTATGTCGCCCGGAACACCCGACTGTGCGCCTATCTTCACCCCATCTGCTACCTTTATATGTCCCGAAATACCTACCTGTCCTCCAAACATACAGTTCTTCCCTATCTTTGATGAGCCGGCGACTCCGCACTGCCCTGCCATAACAGTATTCTCCCCTATTTCAACATTATGTCCGACCTGGATCAGGTTGTCGAGCTTAACTCCCTTTCTGATTATTGTTGATCCCATTGTCGCCCTGTCGATTGCAACATTGGCGCCAATCTCAACATTATCCTCGAGCACAACGTTCCCAAGCTGCGGTATCTTCATGAATTCGCTTTCCGACTGCGGGGCAAACCCAAACCCGTCGCTCCCGACCACTGAGCCTGCATGGATAATGCAATTTTTGCCTATTACACAGTCGTGGTAGATCTTAACTCCGGGATTAAGTACCGATCCGTTGCCGATGCTTGTACCATCCCCGACGAAAACATGGGGATAAAGGGAACAGCCGTCGCCAATTACGCAGTTATCGCCAATATAAACATACGGTCCGATATAAACGTTATTGCCTACTTTAGCAGAAGGCTCAATTACGGCTGTCGGGTGTATACCCTTCTTGCGGGGCCTTGCGGCATCGACCATCTGGAGAAGCGATGCAAAAGATTCATAGGCATTATCGACCTTTATCATAGTCGCCTCAACCTTATCCGAGGGTGTGAAACTCTTATTTACCAGGACTATCGAAGACCTTGTTGAATATATGTAATGTTCATATTTTGGATTAGCCAGGAAGGAAAGCGCTCCCGGATGGCCTTCCTCAATTTTTGCTATCGTATTTACTTTAATTTCGGGATCCCCTACTATCTCACCCTTCAGGAATCCGGCAATGGTTGCAGCATTAAATTCCATGTCCTTTATTATTTTTTATCTGAGTTCTTTTGGATAACATAAAAAGTATTTCGTAACCTTTTCCGACAGAAGATCATGGTCGAACATATCCGAAACCTCCCTTATCCCGGCTGTTTTGCCGTTTTTAAGAAGGATCCTCACTTCAGGTGCATCAGGTGCATATGTAAGATTTGATATACTGTCTGTAAAAATATAATAATCCGAGGTCTGAATGCCAATTTTCATCAAAGCCAGCGCCTTTCTCTTCAGTTCCTTAATCCTTTCCTCAGGAAAAGGTTTGTTCTGAAGTTCGACTGCAAGCAGGTTCCTGCTTATGAGTCTTCCTGCAAGATCAGCAAGAACAGTATCATCATGATCGGCCCAGTATTTTGCCGATGAGAGGATATCGGAATCATCAAGGCGTGTAAAATTGTCAGCGATGATGCCGGGGGTAAATATTCCGCTGTTTTCAAGTTCGGCAGGACCAATATTATTATAAAGGAAGAACCTGAGTGCGGGAGTCGCATATAGGTCCACTCCCTTCATTGCCAGTTCCTTGGCCCTTGCAAGCACATTAACAAGCAGGCTTTCTGAAGAGAGCACAGTCTTGTGCATATAAACCTGCCAGTACATAAGCCTTCGTGCAATAAGAAATTTCTCAACCGAATATATCCCCTTTTCATCGATAACAAGCCTGCCGTCAACAACATTCAGCATCCTTATTATCCTGTCGGATCCGACCGATCCTTCAATAACGCCTGTAAAAAAAGAATCGCGCTTCAGGTAATCAAGCCTGTCCATATCCATCTGGCCGGCAATAAGCTCGTGAAGGAACTTGCGGCTGTATGTGCCTTTGAAAATATCTATTGCCAGTTCCAGCCTTCCTCCGAAAGTTTCATTCATGCGCTCCATCAGAAGAAGAGAAAGAGCTTCATGGTCGATTCCGTTTATAATTGAGGTTTCGAGAGCATGCGAAAAAGGTCCGTGTCCGATGTCGTGAAGCAGAATTGCAATAAGGGCAGCCTCCTCTTCCTTATCGGAGATCTCAACATTCTTGCTTTTCAGTGTGGCAAGGGCTGTCTCCATAAGATAGAGAGCGCCAAGACAATGCTGAAACCTGCTGTGATTGGCCCCGGGATAAACAAAACTGGTAAGGCCCAGCTGCTTGATATTGCGAAGACGCTGAAACCACGGGTGCCCGACAATATCGTATATAAGATCGCCCGGTATACTTATAAATCCATAAACCGGATCGTTGATAATTTTTCTTTTATTTGTTATAAAAGTCACCCCGAAATTTTCAGTTTACAAAATTATGAATTTGTTTTGATTGGAAATCAATGGAAGCAATGCTGTTGTCACCGCAAAATAATAATTTTAAGATTTATGTTAAAGAACATATGCTGCAGGCATCACATTTGAAACTTTCGCCGTCTTTATAGCGTCAAAAACCCGCTTAAGAAACCTAACAACTTACCGAGGCATGAAAATCGAGATCAAGGGGCTGAATCAAATTTATCCAAACGGCAACCGTGCCCTTAAAGATATAAACCTTGAATTCGGCACAGGGATGTTCGGGCTCCTCGGACCCAACGGAGCAGGGAAATCGACTCTTATGCGGATTATTGTCACCCTCATGAAGCCAACATCCGGAATCGTCCTTGTCGATGGGATGGATATCCAGAAACACAGGAAAAAAATACGAAGTATGCTCGGTTATCTTCCGCAGGATTTCAGGTTCTTTACATCCTTAAAGACGTGGGAGTTCCTCGATTATTCAGGTTCTCTTGCAGGAATGAAAAACAAACGGGAAAGACTCGCTGAAGTCGACAGGCTTCTCGATCAGGTAGGCTTGCTTGAGGTGCGCGACAGGCAGGCTAACAGGCTTTCGGGTGGTATGAAAAGACGATTGGGTATCGCCCAGGCCCTCATCGGAAATCCAAGGATAATCATTGTCGACGAGCCTACAACAGGGCTCGATCCCGACGAAAGAATAAGATTCAGGAATATCCTTTCACAGCTCAGCCAGCATGATGTTACAATTGTTCTTTCGACTCACATTGTCGGTGATATATCTTCCACATGCCAGGGAATGGCACTTCTCAACAGGGGCGAACTTGTCTTTGACGGATCACCCGAAAACCTTATAAAAAGAGCCGACGGGCATGTCTTTAAACTAAGGCTCGACCAATGGGAATACGACCAGGTAAAGGAGAAATACAATGTAATTTCGACAATTCCCGTGGAAGATGGCTGGGAAGTACAGATAGTATCCGACGATAATCCGGAATTCAGGGCCGAAAGCATTGTCCCGAATATTGAACATGCCTATGTATACTATATGGAACACAAACTGCACGCCGATTTATCCGAATGAAGTATGACCATACTGCATAACATAAGAAGTGTGGCGAAGTATGAGGCTAAAACCCTCAGAAGAAGCTGGTTCTTCAGGCTATTCTCAATAGGTGCCCTTTTCATTTTCACTTTTATGAATATAGGCCTCTTTTCACCAATAGGTGATGAGAACTGGGAGCTCGAATCAATTCCTTCATCAGTGCCGCTGGTAAACCTTTATCTTCTTAATATAGGCCAGGCAATTGTGGTGATTTTTCTTGCCTCCGATTTCCTTAAGAGAGATAAAAAAGTCGACACAAACGAGGTCCTTTATACAAGGTCGATGTCGAACTTCGAATATATAATGGGTAAAACTGCCGGAATTCTCAGGCTTTTCATCGGCCTCGACATTATTATCCTGCTCATCGGTCTCCTTATGAACATAATATCAAAAAACATGAAGGTTGACCTGATGTCGTACATTGAATACCTTCTGATTGTATCAGTACCGACAATTGTCTTCAGCCTCGGGCTTGCCTTTATGCTGATGTCGCTGATAAAAAATCAGGCTGTGACATTTCTGATACTTCTCGGTATAGCAGCTCTTGATATGTTCTGGCTTTATTACAGGGTTGGATCAATATTCGACTATATGGCTTTCGGATTCCCGGTTTATAAATCGGGAGTAATCGGATTTGATAATCCCGGCCAGATACTGAATCAGCGATTACTATATTTCTTCCTGGGATTATCACTGGTGCTGGCCACGGTGCTGCTTTTTAAACGTCTTCCGCAATCGAAGTCGCATACTGTCATTTCAGTTGTATTCATGATAATATTTTTTGCAGGGGCTGGCGTTTGCGGATATAATACATATCATTACTACAAAAGCAACATCGACGGGAAAAAACTGACGATAGAGACAAACAGGAAATTTGAAAATGAAGAGTTCGTAAACCTCACGGATGCAAAAGTTGATTTTCAGCAGAAGAAAAATTCATTCGATGCTTCAGCAGAACTGAAATTCAAAAATGGCAGCAAAAAAACAATAAATAACCTCATATTTTCAATTAATCCCAGCCTGAAAGTCTCCGATATCACATCCGGAAATAATAACCTGGCTTTCAAACAAACCAGGAACATTATTGAAATTGACAGGGAAAAACCCCTTTTACCGGGAGAAAGCGATTCATTAAATATATCATATTCCGGATCGATAGATGAATCATTCTGTTTTCCCGACTATTCAGGCAATATAAAGGAAACTCCATATACAGTCGCAATGCTGAGAATAAACAGGCGTCAGGCTTTTCTTATGGATAACTACGTTCTCCTTACGCCTGAAACACACTGGTATCCGGTCCCGGGATTGAATTATTATCCTTCAAATCCCGCCAGGGTAAAAATTGATTTTACCAATTATACGCTGCGGGTAAAAACCACCGGCGATCTGGTACCGGTTTCGCAGGGGAAAATGACAAATGAAAACGGATTTCGTGTATTCAGACCCGGTTCACCCCTTACAGGCATTACACTGGCAATCGGAAATTACAGGTCAGATACCATACGTGTCGACTCCATTGATTACATAACTTATTTTTTTGAAGGAAATGATTATTACAAAAAGGACCTGTCCCTTTTAAAGGATACAATTAACCTTCTTGTCTCAGGAATAATGAGGGACCTGGAAACAAGCTTTTCGACCTTATATCCATACAGTCAGCTGAACCTTGTTGAGGTGCCTGTACAGTTTTCATCATATCCAAGAATGAACACTCAGACAAGGGCTGAATTACAGCCTTCAATGGTTCTTCTTCCCGAAAAACTGTCGACACTCCGGAATGCCGGTTTCCAGAAAAGGTTCACACAGCAGAAGAAAAGGATGGCCAGGAATAACCAGGTTATAACTGATAAGGAGCTTCAGGTCAGGTTATTCAACGATTTTATAAGAAACACGTTTATCAGCGGACAGAATTTCAGATATGTAAATGGTGTTGCAGTTAACGAACCTGTCCGGTACAGGCTGGGACCAAGTTTCTACTTTTTCAAGAATAACTTCTTTTCCCCGGAGTATCCCGTGATTAATGCTGTTTTTGAATCTCATCTGCAGAAACAGATTGATCCGCAAAGCAGCTCAAGGGATTTTACCGGAGGACTTTCAGACAATGACAGGGCCAACCTCATCCTTAAAAATGCCAGCTTCAGGGATGTTCTTGCACAGAATCCCCGCGGAGATACAGTGAGGATCGTGGTTACGTTAAAGGGTGACTACCTTTTTAACCTGTTAAGATCAAAAGCAGGAATCAGTGAATTCAGGGACTGGTTCTCGAAATATATCGACGATCATAAATTTCAATCTGTTGATATAATGACCTTTGACAACGATATAAAGGAAAAATTCGGATTCGGATTCTATCCCTTCCTGCACGACTGGTTCAATAATAAACAACAGCCCGGATTCCTTTTCAATAATCTTCAGGCCAGTGAAATTGTGGTGGGCGACAAAACCAGGTATCTTGTTTCATTTATTGCATCAAATCCCGAACCTGTGACCGGTATTTTCAATATAGCCTTCAGGACGGGAGGAAGCGGACAGGGAGGAGAAATTAGTGGCATGTATCAGGGAGGAGCAAATAGCGGGGGATTTGTTGTTTCGATGCAGGGAAGGGGAATGGAAGCTTCGGATATTTCCAGAATAGTGGTTATAGGACCAGGCGAAGCAAAAAAAATAAGTATAATACTCGACGCCGAACCCAGGGAAATGCTGGTCAACACTCTTTTTTCACAGAATATCCCTGGTGAGATCACCCTTCCTTTTGATGAAATCAAAAAAATCAAAAATAACGGGCAATACACTGAAGATGAGGAAAAACCTGAACCGCTTCCTTTGTTTACTTACCCGGGCGAAACTATTGTGGATAATGAAGATAAAGGATTCGATGCCGGATACCGTGTGACACAAAGTCCTCTTAAAAAGATTCTTGGAATAAAGAAAAGAAGGGGCAATGAGTATGACCAGGTAAACATGTTCTGGGCCCCTGACTACTGGCAACCTGTGGTGCTGTCATCATATTACGGAAAATATATAAGATCGGCATTATATACAAGGGCTTCAAGGGAGGAAAGGCCAATTACCTGGAAAACCTTAATTGACTCACCTGATTTCTATGATGTATATTGCTACATCGGGAAATCGCTCGACAGAATGACGTTCAGAAGGGGTGGCACCACTCCTTCTCCCGAAAGGGAAGAAGGAAGGGAAAATGTTTATAAGGATTTGCATTTCAAGGTATATCACGACGAAGGCATGGAAGAAATAACACTCGACTTTGATAATGCAGAACCTGGCTGGAATATGCTGGGAAGATATTACATATCATCCGACAGCGCAAAAGTAGAGCTCTCAAACAAATCAACAGGAAGAATGGTGATCGGGGACGCTGTAAAATGGGTCAGGGTAAATTGAAAATTTAATAATTCCTCATTATATGAGACAGTTCAGAATAATAAAAAGTTTGGCATTCGGCATATTGTCGTTATGGTTTACTTCAGCCTATTCACAGCAGGGGCTGACCCTCACTCAGGCTCTCGGCGTAGCCGAATCGAACAGCCCTTCGATGAAGAAGACAAGGCTTAACCTCATAAGGAGCCAGGAAAACCTCAACGCCCAGAATGCCGCGCTAAAATCGCAATTCTCCCTCACAGTGAATCCAATAGGATACAGTCAGAACAGGTCATTCAACGACCTCATATCAAAATGGAATTCAATGAAAACCACCGAGAGCTATGGCCTTTTCACTGTCTCCCAACCCATTGTCTTTACCGACGCAAGAGTCTCCCTTGTAAACAGGTTCGGTTACCGCGATTCATATTCGGAATATTCAAACTCAACAACAAAAGGATTCAGCAATGACCTTTCACTGAATTTCGACCAGCCTCTTTTCACATACAACCGCACAAAGCTTCAGCTTAAGGAGCTTGAACTTGCCCTCGAAAACTCAAAAATAGGCTATGCCATACAGCTCCTTTCACTCGAGAAAAGCGTGACACAGGCATTCTACTATGTTTATCAGCAGCAACAGGGTATGGATATATCACGGCAGGCTTTCACGAATATGCAGCAGAGCTATGATATCATAAAAAACAAGGTGGATGCCGGTATTTCAGCCCGCGAGGAAATGTTCCAGGCCGAACTGAACCTTGCTACTGCAAAATCTGATTTCGAAAATAAGCAGGTCGAACTTGAGAACGCAAAGGATCAGTTCAAGATACTTATAGGAATGAACCTTTATGATGATATTATAGTGCTTCCAGACATTTCGGCCGACACGGTTAATGTGGATATCTCGTTTGCAATAGATCAGGGCCTTGCAAACAGAATGGAACTTCGCCAGAGAAAGATCGACATCGAATCATCACAGTTCGATCTCATCCAGACAAAGGCTTTGAATGAATTCAAGGGAAGCCTCGGCCTTTCAATCGGATTGTTCGGGGATAATGAGAAATTCGGTAACGTATATTCAAGTCCTACTGATAATGAGGAGGTATCGCTGTCGCTAACAATACCCCTGTGGGACTGGGGTGAAAGGAAATCGAGGATCAAAGCTACCGAGGCTACTATTGAAGCGGCAAATATTTCATTCGAGGAGGAACGTAACAATATTATCCTGGGGATACGGCAGGTTTATCGTAACCTTATTAACCTCAGAAACCAGATAACCATAGCCCGGCAGAACGTTACAAATGCCCAGCTTACCTACGATCTCAACCTCGAAAGGTACAGGAACGGAGACCTTACAGGTATGGACCTGAACCTGTTCCAGGAACAGCTCTCCCAGAAACAGCTTTCCTATACAAACTCGCTTATATCATACAAGCTGGAACTGCTGAACCTTAAGATCCAGACCCTTTATGATTTCGAGGTAAAACAGCAGGTTTCACCAGTTATGGAATTGGATAAATAAACAATACACTATATGAAAAAGAATCTGATCTTATTCGCAGTTGTCCTTTCAGTTGCCGCCGGTTGCAGGAATCAGGACCAGAACCTTGCCGGAGATGTCGAAATACCTGTCACCGTCGAAGAGCTGAAGGTCAAATCGATAGAAGAATTTATAAATACTACCGGTACCGCTTTCCCGAAAGGAGAGATAGAGCTCAAATCGAAGATCGCAGCATCATATTTCCTGGAGAAAAATCCTTCAACAGGCAGATTGTGGCAGCTCGGCGATAAAGTAAATGCCGGCGATGTCATCGTTCGTCTCGAAGATCAGGAATATGTAAACTCAGTAAAAATGGAGACAAACCAGCTGAATCTCGAACTTATGGAAAGCGAACTCAAAAAGCAACAGTCGCTTTATGAGAAAGGCGGGGTGACACAGAAAGAGTTGAAAACAGCTGAGATAAACTATGAAAATGCAAAAACCACAGTTGTGACATCGAAACTCCAGCTCGAAAAAACAAGGATCTCTGCTCCCATCACCGGCGTGATAGTCGACCTTCCCTACCATACCCAGGGCACACAGGTTGAGGCCGGACTTACAATGGTGAAGATAATGGATTATAAGACCATGTATATGGATGTTCAGCTTCCCGAAAAATATATAAACGAAATAAAACCGGGCCAGCCTGTCAAACTTACAAACTATACAATCCCTGAAGATACAATAATAGGAAATGTAACACAGCTGTCGCCGGCAATAAATGCCGATACCCGGACCTTCAAAGGAACGGTTTCAATCGATAACCGTGACTTCCTTCTCCGTCCCGGGATGTTTGTTAAAGCCGACATAGTCATCGACCGGAGAGATTCAGTAATAGTGATTCCAAAAAATATTATCCTCTCAAGGCAGAGAGGCAGGACCGTTTTTATCGTCGACAGGGGAATTGCTGCTGAAAGGATTATTGAGACAGGACTTGAAAACCTTACCGACGTTGAAGTTACAAGAGGCCTGGCAAGGAATGAAAGAATAGTGACCGGTGGCTTTGAAACCCTTAGCAACAGGTCGAAGGTAAAAATCATTAAATAGGTATGAATAAAATTGCCCGATTTGCTGTAAACAATCCTGTAACAGTATTGATGCTGGTACTGGGTATTATTCTGCTTGGGTTCATTTCATTCGGTAAGCTGGGGACCGACCTTTTCCCCGACCTCAACACTCCCAAGATCTATATAGAATTAAAGGCCGGTGAAAAACCGCCTGAAGAAATAGAAAAGAACTATGTAGATCAGATTGAATCGCTGGCCATGAGGCAGAGCGATGTTGTTCAGGTATCGTCTGTTTCCCGCGGCGGTTCGGCTGTCATAACTGTCGAATATAACTGGAACAAGGATATGGACGAAGCATTCCTTGACCTCCAGAAAGAATTGAATTCCTTCAGCCAGAACTCCGACCTCGAGGATTTCACGATATCCCAGTATGATCCCAATGCCTCCCCGGTAATGATCGTCGGCCTTAAAAACGATCTTATTGAAAATATGGACGACCTGCGTAAGGTCGCTGAAAACTATATACGTAATGAACTCGTGAGGATAGAAGGTGTCGCCGATGTCAGGCTGGTCGGAAAGGAAGAAAGCGAAGTGGTGATCGAAACCAATAAATACCTTCTTGAATCTTTCGGCCTTACCTCCGACGGCATTGCTGCCCAGATAAGCAACTATAACAGAAATGTTTCGGGCGGTTCGATTGTCGAAATGGGTACAAAATATGTAGTAAAGGGAGTCAGCGTGCTTGAAGACCTGAAAGACCTTGAAAATATTATCGTCGGATTCAGGCAGCCTGCTCCCGCATCAGGAACCGTGACAGCTGACAGATCGACAGTATCAGTAACCGAAAGAGTGCCGGTGTATCTCAGGGATATAGCTTCAATAAAGTTTGAAAACAAGGATCCCGAAAACATCGTTACAATAAACGGCGAAAGATGTATTGGCCTTGCTATTTATAAGGAACCCAAATTCAATACTGTTGATGCAGTACTTAGCCTCGACAAAAGCTTTCAGGATATAAGCAAGGCACTGCCGGGATATCAGTTCATTAAGGTAACCGACCAGGGCAAATATATTAGCAATGCAATCGGTGAGGTCAAAAACACACTGATAATCGGAATTCTACTTGCTGTATTGATACTTTATGTTTTTCTCAGGAGGATAGGGACCACTCTTGTAATAAGTATTGCAATTCCGGTATCAATAATTGCGACCTTCAACCTTATGTACTTCAACCACCTGACGCTTAACATAATGACACTTGGAGGGCTTGCCCTCGGCGCAGGCATGCTTGTAGATAACGCGATTGTGGTCCTTGAAAACATCACCCGGAACAAGGAGGAAGGAATGTCGTTCAGGGAATCAATTATTACAGGAACAGGCCAGGTAGGAGGAGCGATAACGGCCTCAACAGTAACAACGATTGTTGTCTTTCTGCCTATCGTATACCTTCATGGCGCTTCAGGCGAGATGTTCAAAGACCAGGCATGGACTGTCGCATTTGCACTTATATCGTCGCTGTTTGTCGCACTGCTTGTAATTCCGATGCTTATTACAACACTGTTTCCCGAAAAAAGACAGGCAAAAGTATCAACATCCGCGCTCCAGTTCAGATGGTACAAACCTTTCCTCGGAAAGATAATCGATAACCGCAAGACTGTCATTACACTGTCGGTGATAATGCTTGGCCTTTCCGCCCTCCTTATACCACAGCTCGGGAGTGAGTTCATGCCAAAATCCGGATCGGCCGAGTTCACAGTTTCACTTAAGCTGCCTGAAGGTACGGGGCTGGAAAGGACAAACAGCACCGCCGTCAGGGCCGAAGGTATTATAAAGGAGTTGCTTGGTCCGAAAGTTAAAATGATATACACACAGGCCGGAGAGGATAATACATCAACCCTCATTCAGAATACTGAAGCCGGAGGAGAAAACACAGCCTCCATAAAAGTCATAATGAACGATGAATATGCCGGAGAGACTGAAAATGCTATAAGCCAGGTCGAAAACTACCTTACCACAGTTCCCGGTCTTGAAGTGTCTTTCACAAGGGAGGAAACTGCACTCCAGACTTCCCTGGGGACATCCGAATCGCCTTTTGCCCTTGAAATTTCGGGCGAAGATTATCCGGAGCTTGAAAGGATACTTAAAGAGTCAAAGTCAGTCCTCGAAAATAATTCAGGCCTTTATAACCTTACAACATCCCTCGATGAGGGTACACCGGAGGTGGATGTCGTTATCGACAGGTTTAAAACCAGCTATTATAATGTTACAGCAGAAAGCGTTATAAACCAGATCAAAGGATATCTTCAGGGATCAGCCGCCGGAACTTTCGAAAAGGACGGCGAAATGAAGGATATTACTATCAAGCTCGACGACATTTCACTTAGCCAGCTCCGCGACCTGATGATAACAGCAGGAACAGTAAAAGTACCTTTAAGTGAACTTGCAGAAATTAAAAAGGTAATAAGTCCAGGAGAAATAACAAGAAGGAACCAGTCGAGGACCTGTTATCTCTATGCCATGATAAAGGGAGGCCAGCCTCTCGACAAGGTTGTGGAAGAAGCCCGCGAATCGCTGAAATCAGTAACATTGCCTCCCGACTACAGGATGGAATTCACAGGCGAGGAGCTAAAAAGAAAAGAATCAACCTCTAACCTCACTTTTGCCCTCATCCTGTCGCTGGTACTCGTCTTTATGGTGCTTTCAGCCCAGTTCGAATCGATACTTCAGCCCTTTGTTATTATGTTAACAATACCTCTTGCCGGTGTCGGAACCATACTTACATTTTTTATACTTGGTAAGCCTCTTAATATGATGGCATATATAGGAATAATAATGCTTGGGGGTATTGCCGTAAACAATGCGATCATTCTTATCGACAGGATAAATCAGCTCCGGGAGGCCGGGATCGGAAAAAGGGAAGCTATTGTCCTGGCCGGATCGCAGAGAATCAGGCCGATACTTATGACAAGCCTCACAACAATTCTGGCCCTGCTGCCTCTTACAATCGGTATCGGTGAGAGCGCTTCACTGCGGTCGCCGATGGCATACGCCGTAATCGGTGGTCTGGTCTCATCAACACTGCTTACCCTGGTGGTTATCCCATGTGTTTACTGGGTATTCGATACTTTCGGAGATTTTATTCACGGAAGGAGAAAAAGCCTTCCTGATACTGTCTGATAATTACAGGAAACATTATGGATTTCGTACTTAAAAGAAGAGTTCTCATAACGATGGTCTTTCTCGGACTATCGCTGCTGGGTTATGTTTCCTATAAAAAACTTCCTGTTGAACTTATTCCGAATGCTCAGCTTCCTGCTCTTATTGTTCAGGTCGGAACTCCTCTCGAGCTCGATCCTTCCTATATCGAAAATCAGGCTGTTGTGCCTATCGAAGGAGCTGTAGGGACACTGGAAAACGTCGAAAAAATTGAATCAAATATCACACCGCAGTATGGCACTATCTTTATTTATTATACAAAGAATTCCGACCTTAAATATGCTAACCTCCGGCTCCAGGAAAAAATTGACATTGTAAAAAGCTCGATACCTTCTGAATTCATTATCAACGTCATAAAAATAGATCTGGAACAGCTCAACAATCAGTTCATGTCGCTTCAGATAAGAGGCGAGGGAGGCGTTGACAGGATTCGTAATATCGCCGATCGTGAGATAAAACCGGAATTCGAAAATATTGACGGGATCGCCGGTGTTCAGGTTTACGGAGGACAGGAAAACTCAATCGAGGTCAGGCTTAACAGGAAAGCATGCAAAGCCCTGGGAATAACACCGGGACAGATAAGCCAGGTACTTAACAACAACAGCAGCAACAAGACTTTTGCAGGAAAGGTATACGACGGGAGTGATGAACTTTTTGTGAATATATCTTCAGAATATACTGATATAAAAGATATCGGAAATATTATAGTCAGGCAGCAGGGACCGGTACTGCTTCACGATGTTGCCGAAATATTCTATGGCGTAAGGGAAAGACAATCATTCAGCAGGGTAAACGGGATGGACGCAGTCACCATGACCCTTGTAAACGACAACCAGGCAAATCTCATCAAGCTGTCGCACGATGCAATCGATCAGGTAAACAGACTAAACAGGGAACTTTCATCAACAGGTGTCGAGATTGTCGTTCAGAACAACAGCGCCGAAACAATGGAAAAAAACATCGACCAGATAATCAATCTGGCAATTACCGGCGGCTTGCTTGCAATTCTTATCCTGTGGTACTTTCTCCGGAATATAAGGCTTGTTACAATTATTGCAGTGTCAATTCCTGCATCCGTTTATACTGCATTCAATTTCTTCTACGCCAGTAATATATCAATAAACAGCCTCACTCTTGTCGGAATTGCCCTGGCTATAGGAATGCTTGTCGACAATTCTGTGGTGGTGCTTGAGAACATTTACAGGCTTGCTGGAACAGGAAAAGATCCGTCGACAGCCGTCAAGCAGGGAACGAAGGAGGTCTGGCGCTCAATCTTTGCATCCACACTGACAACTGTGATAGTATTCTTTCCTTTTATCTTCTCAACGAACTTTCTGATAAGGATAATAGGAAAAAATATAGGCGTTTCAATAGTATCCACACTCCTTGTTTCACTCGCGGTGGCGCTGTTTTTTATCCCGATGGCCACTTTCTATCTGTTATCAGGTACCTCGGCGGGAGAATCACAGATATTTAAGAAACTGTCGATCCACGACCGCCTTATACAGGCATATCACCTTGTGCTGAAGGCAAGTATGAGAAACCCCGCAGCAACAATAATAGGATCGCTTGTGGTTTTTTTCACTGCCCTGCTTGTAAGCCTCGCCCTCAGCATTAACGGCAACAGTGAAATTCAAACCCCCGAATTCAGGCTGAGCGTCTCCATGCCTGCCGGATCGACACTCAGAAAAACAGATGCCGTGGTTGCCGAGATCGAAACCCGGCTTGCCTCCCTGCCCGAGAAGGAAGATGTTGTAAGCAGGATCGAAGAGGACAGAGCCACTGTTACTGTAAACCTCTTTAAGGACTGGGATAAAAAGAGTGAAAGATCACTCCCTGAGATCAAGAACGATATTTCCGAAAGGACAAAGAACATTTCATCGGCAGAGATCAGCATGGATGAAATATCCGCAGGCGGAGGATTCACTGGAGGTGACAGCGGAGGCGAATCATTCAATACTGAGAATGATTTTGCAAATCTTCTTGGCTTCGGAAATGAATCGGAGAAAGTAGTGATAAGGGGACAGGACTTTGAACAGATGAGAAACCTGGCCGGCGATATTGAAAATTATATCGATGCTCTTGAAACCATAGAAAATGTAAATACAGGCATACAGGATAATACTCCGGAGGTACAGCTTCATTTTGACATGGACTACCTTGGCCGTAACAACTTTACCCTTATGAATCTTTCCGCAGCCCTGGCAACATTCGGACGAGAGTATTCATCGGGGGCAAAATTCAAGCAGGGAACACAGAGTTACGACATAATTATCAAATATGCCGAAGAAGATACACTGGCCCCGGCCAATGATTTCAAAACAATCGACGACCTTAAGCGCCTCGAGGTTACAAGCGCATCGGGAGCCGTTATGGAAATGGAGGAACTGGCAAGCACAATATTCTCATACGGGATGGGTAACATCCACCGCGAGAACCAGGAAAAAAGAATAACGGTAACATATAACTTCAGAGATGAGATCAGATCATCAAAGGATATCCTGGAGGGCGCCCGTGCTGAAATCGAATCAATTGTATCAGGCCTGAACATTCCAT
This sequence comes from uncultured Rikenellaceae bacterium, assembly GCA_964633505.1. Classification (GTDB taxonomy): domain Bacteria; phylum Bacteroidota; class Bacteroidia; order Bacteroidales; family VadinHA17; genus LD21. The sequence continues at coordinate 93,459 of CAZWHC010000005.1, forward strand.
CGGGCCTGGTCGTGGAGGTAATCCATGAAGATAGCCAGCTGAAGGAATTCTATAATCTGATTGGTATAGCTTTTTTGCTTATCTACATGATCCTTGCAGCTGTCTTTGAGTCGCTTGCAATACCCTTCGTTCTCCTTTTCAGCATACCTCTTGCCGCCCTCGGCTCACTGATAGCGCTTATCCTTACAGGCAATTCGCTGCTTAATGCAAACACTCTCACGGGATTCCTTATCCTTCTCGGAGTTGTGGTAAACAACGGGATCATACTTATCGATTATACCAAGATACTCAGGAAAAGAGGATTCAGACGTTCAAGGGCGCTGATGGCAGCCGGTATGGCAAGGATAAGGCCTATACTTATTACTGCCTCAACAACCGTAATAGCAATGCTGCCCCTGGCAATGGGGAAAGCTGAATTCGTTTCAGCCATTGGAGCCTCATTTGCGATTACTGTGATAGGAGGTCTGACCCTGAGTACACTCCTTACACTGATCTTTATTCCGACATTCTACTCGGGCCTTGAAAATTCAATCGACTGGATAAAATCACTCGACTGGAAAGTGAAAGCTGCACAGCTTCTGGCTTTTATCATCCTGATCCTGCTTATCTATACAAATATCGACAAATTCATCTGGAAGCTGATTACGATAATAATAGCTGTCATTTTAGTCCCTGCAACAACCTGGTTTGTAATGAACAGCCTCAGGAAAGCAAGGGAAACTGTCATCCCGCCTGATCAGAATATAAACATCCATATACAAAACCTGGTTAAGATTTATGAAAGAGAAAACAGGTGGTCGAGGGAATGGAAAGCAGGAGCCAGGATAAGAGAACGCCTTGGACTTCAGAAGCCTTACAGAAAACTGAGCGACATGACAGCCATCACCTGGCAACTCCCGCTTCTCGTCTTTCTGGCCTGGTTTACTTACTTCTACCTTCAGAAAGGATTCTGGATCTTCTTTTTCAGCGTGGTAACATGGTTCTTCATCCTTTCCGTCTGGAACCGGTTCAGGGAACTATTCCGGAATAAGAGCGCCGAAAACGGAAGTAAATTGTTAAAAAAGGCAATACCTGTTTCGGATTTTTTCATATTCTGGATGATACCCTTGCTCAACCTGATACTGTTCCAGATGAAATGGGATAATCTGGCTGTCGTACTTATAATCGGATTTGTATGGTTCACCGGATTGTTCATATATACCACCGGAAGAAAGCTGAGTGAGGAGAATATCGATATTTACAGGCTCGAAGGAAGGTTCAGGGGTATCAGGAAGGCTGTCTATAAATTTGTCTCATCCGTTCCCCTCATTGGTAAGAGGAAGAAACCTTTCAAAGCCTTAAGCAGTGTTTCGATAAACATAGGCAACGGAATGTTCGGCCTTCTTGGACCAAATGGTGCAGGCAAAACAACACTTATGCGAATAATTTGCGGAATCCTTGAACAAAGCTACGGCAAGGTATGGATAAACGGCCTCGACACCCAGAAAAAACGCGAGGAACTGCAGGGACTTATAGGTTATTTGCCTCAGGAATTCGGCAGCTATGAGAATATGACAGCACATGAATACCTTCATTACCAGGCTATGCTGAAGAATATTGTTGATGCAGCAACAAGGGAAGAAAGAGTTACCTATGTCCTGAAGGCAGTCCATATGGAGGAACGTAGACACGAAAAGATAGGATCCTTTTCGGGAGGCATGAAACAAAGGATGGGCATCGCGCTTATCCTGCTCCATCTCCCGAGGATACTTGTTGTGGATGAGCCTACTGCCGGCCTCGACCCGCGGGAAAGGATAAGGTTCAGGAACCTCCTCGTCGAACTCAGCCGCGAAAGGGTAGTGATATTCTCGACTCATATTATTGAGGATATCTCAAGCTCCTGTAACCAGGTGGCAGTTCTCAACAAAGGCAGGCTACGCTATTTTGGCCAACCTTCGGATATGACCCTGCAGGCCGAAGGACATGTATGGCAGTTTAAAATACCATCGGGTGAGTTCAATAAATTCGTTGAGGAGCATCTTGTCGTTCATCATATGTCGGAAGGCGATCAGGTAAGGGTAAGGGTGATTTCCGAATCCTCTCCGCGCGAAAATGCAGTAAATGCTACACCAAACCTCGAGGATGCATATCTTTGGTTATTACGTAAAAAGGATAATAACAATCATGAAAACTGATATTGTAGTTAACTTTTTCACACTGGTCTGGAAGATGATCATTTATAATCTGAGGATCATTTTCGCCAACAAATTCATTTGGTTCCTTGGAGGATCGGTACTGTTCTATCTCGGATTGTCGGTCATATATGTCTTTGCAAACGATATTTCAAGGGTTTCCGATCTGTTTGGAGTCTTTATCTTTTCAGGCATACTGCTTGTTTTTTATCCTTCTGTTTTCGGGATCCAGAATGACCAGGACGCCCGGACTATCGAAATACTTTTCGGGATACCAAACTATCGCTATAAGGTCTGGCTTGTAAGGATAATACTGATCTTCGTTATTGCCTGGCTGATATTGCTTGTGTTCACATCCCTTTCCTCGTTCCTTATTGTTAAGTTCCAGGTATTCAGGGTTACTGCCCAGGTAATGTATCCGGTTCTTTTTCTGGGGATGATGGCGTTTATGCTTTCGACAGTGATAAGGAACGGGAACGGAACTGCTGTGGTTATGATTATTTTCGGGCTCTTTTTCCTTATACTCGAGGATCCTCTGCGGAAGAGCCAGTGGAACATATTTCTTAATCCCTCCGACCCCCCGTATGATGTGAATGAGACGACGTGGGCAATAATAACTCTTAAAAACAGAATTATATTAATCACCGGAACCATCCTTTTCCTGCTTGCAGCATTATTCAACCTCCAGAAAAGGGAAAAATTCATGTGATTTTCAGATCTTCTGCTGACTGAAGGAATTTTAACCGCAAAGAACCCAAAGTTTTAGCAAAGATCGCGAAGTAACTAACTTGCATTCATAGTTTGCGGACTATGCTAAAACTTTGAGAACTTTGCGGTTAAAAGGATCCTGCATTTAATACAGCCTCTGGATGCATCGTCTGATCTCAGACCCTGAAAGGGTTTAATATTCAACTCCTTCTGATTAACTGAACAAAATACCGCCATGTTAATCTACATATTATTCTACGTAGTAATTTACGTAATTATCAACGTATTATAATACGTTGCTATCCATTATGTTAATTTTCTTAATTAACTAAACCTCCGGATTTTTTTTCCTGAAAACCTTTTTCAGTATAACAAATCCTTCCAATTATTATCTTTGGGTACATATTATCAACAAATTACTTCGAAATGGATAGCATCAGCCGCAGGAATTTCCTTAAGACATCAGTTATGGGCGGTCTGGCAGTTTCTTTTGCCGCTCCACTGAGTACATATGCTTCTGCCGTGCAACAGCCTCAGAATATTTCTATACGTTCGGGTGTCGGACTTACAACCGGCGATAACAGGGCCGATATGGTCTTCCGTGCTCTGAAACCTTATTCAAAACAGATCCGGCAGGCGATAGGAAACCGTCGTGTTGTGCTTAAACCCAATAATGTTTCGATCGATATTCCTCTCTGTGCAACACATGCCGACACCCTTGAAGGAGTGCTCGAATTCCTGAAATCAATAAAAAAGATTGATAATGTCGTCATTGCCGAATCGGCAGCCAACGGTCCGTCGCTCGACGGATTCAGCAACTATGGCTATTTCAGGCTCGCACAAAAATACCCTGTTAAATTCATGGACCTCGACCAGGAAAAAAATGAAATTCTGTATGTCTTCGACGAAAAGGATTTCAGACCTCACCCCGTCAGGTTCTCAAGCGTTCTCCTGAGCCCCGGTTCCTATGTTGTATCAGTGGCAAGGATGAAAACCCACGACAGGGCGATCGCAACCCTGTCGCTCAAGAATATTGTTTTCGGTGCGCCTGTAAAGGACCAGGGGTTTACTTTCGGAAAAAACCGCAGGGAAGGAGCTAAAAGCGATAAGGCAATAGTACACGGAAGCGGATTCAGGGGTATTAATTATAACCTTTACGATCTCTCAGCCAGGTTGCATCCCCACCTTGCCGTCATCGACGGATTCGAGGGTATGGAAGGAAACGGCCCAAACAACGGAACTCAGGTCGACCACAGGGTATGTGTGGCAAGTACCGACTGGCTGTCGGCCGACCGTGTAGCCATTGAACTGATGGGTATTGATCATACGACTGTTGCCTGGCTTAATTATTGCGCTCAGGCAGGAAGAGGTGTTGCCGACCTTAATAGTATCGAGATTACAGGCGAAAGGATCAACGATCATATAAAACATTATAAACTCAGCGATAATATTGAAAAACAGCTGATCCTTAAAAATCCTGCATAAAATTTACCTGAAATCCACAGGTTTACAACAAGGTTAATTTTCAAACGGATGCTCCCTGCTGAAGTCGGGCCTGTAATTCCTGTAACTGTCCATATCCTGAACCCAGCCGTTTCGGAAACCCAGCTCTTCCATGGCCGCTACAACAGATTCATATTCCGCGTGATACAGGATCCTGTTCAGTTCAGGATAATCCTTTACGGATGGCATAGGGTGATATTGTGACATAAGCGACAGGTGAATTCCGGGAGAAAGTTCATCAGCTATCTTTTTCAGAAGAGCCTTGCTGTCGGCTGAACAACCAGGCAAAACCAGATGCCTGACAAGCATTCCGCTTTCAGCCCTTTCATCGTCATCCATCTGAAGAGTAGAGCCTTTCTGATAATACATTCTCCTGAGAGCCCTGAAGGCAACATCGGGATAATCTTCAGCATCAGAGTATTCCTTCGACAGAACCGGAGAATTATATTTATAATCAGGCAGATAAACATCGATTAATCCATCAAGCGAATCGATAACCTCAGGCTTGTCGTAACCGTTTGTATTGTAAACAGTAACAGGTCTGTAACCCTTCGAATGCAAACCCCTGATTATGGCTTTGACCTGGGGGACAACGTGCGAAGGGGATACGAATCCCACAGCTTTGACACCCGAGTCAAGTATCCTTATAATTCTTTCAAGAACTGTGTCATAATCCGGAGAGCTGTCCCTTAATTCCCTGCACGAACGGCTAATCTCATGGTTCTGGCAATATATGCAGCGGAGGTTGCAGCCCGAAAAGAATATGTTGCAGATTCCGTCGGGCCCGCTGACAGGCGGTTCCTCTCCCCTGTGAACGCAGATAGTGGCTATGTTCATCCCGGCATCCGACCTGCAGTATCCTGTTGCGCCCCTGAACCTGTCGGCGCCGCATTCCCGCGGGCAAAGTCTGCATTCCGACAATAGCTTCCTTTCCTCCTCTGTATACATGGCCTTCATCATCAGTCATTGTTTATTTCGATCGCTTTCGGCAAAATGATTTGCAAAGTTAAGCAAATCATTTTGCCGAAAGCAGATCAATGATGTCATGTACCCCGTAGATTACCCTGAGTTGAATTCACTGTAAAATAAAAAAGTTTACATTTTGAGATTGTTAATTATAAAACATTCATTATCTTTGCATCCGAAATGAGGGGCATTTGATACCTAGGGGACCAGAGTCCCCTATTTTATTATCAGTTTTCAGGAATGATTGACAAGGAACTTATAGAAAAATCGGTAAGGGAATTCATTGAGGGGACAGGGATATTTCTTGTTGCTGTCAGAGTCAGCAGTTCGAATAAGATCACAGTGCTCGCCGACAGGAAGGAAGGGATAACCATCGACGACTGTGTAAACATCCACAGGATGATCGAAAATACCTTCGACCGCGACACTGAGGACTATGAGCTGCAGGTTTCATCACCAGGACTTGAAATGCCGTTCGGGGTTATTGAACAATATTATAAAAACGAAGGCAGTAAAGTCAGTGTTGTTGATAATGAAGGAAATAAATATACAGGGATCCTTAAGAATGTGACTGTCGGCGGTTTTGACCTTGAGACTGAAATAAAGCTGAAGGGACAAAAGAAGGAGACAAAAGAATTGCCTTTCAACTTCGACCAGGTAAAATCGGTTAAAGTTGTTTTATCGATGAAATGATATAGCTACAGTATCAGAAAAAATATGAATAGTATTTAATTAATATCAAGTATAGCAGACCAGATGGAAAATATTAATTTGATCGACACCTTTTCGGAATTCAAAGAACTAAAAAATATTGATCGCCCGACCATGATGAGCGTCCTTGAGGATGTCTTCAGGAGCATGCTGGCGAAAAAATATGGTTCAGCCGATAATTTCGATATCATTGTGAATATCGACAAGGGTGACTTCGAAATTTGGAGAAACAGGGTTGTAGTTGAGGATGGTGAACTGACTGACCCGAACACCCAGATTCCCCTTTCAAAAGCAAAGGAAATTGATGAAGATTATGAAGTCGGAGAAGAGGTATCGGATGAAGTTAAATTCCTCGATTTCGGCAGAAGGGCAATTTTATCGCTTCGGCAGAATCTTACCGCAAGGATCCTCGATCTCGAAAAGAACAATATATATATTAAATACAAGGACAGGATCGGCGAGATAGTCACAGGCGAGGTTTACCAGGTATGGAAGAGGGAAATCCTTGTTCTTGATGATGACGGAAATGAATTGATAATTCCAAAAAGCGAACAGATCCCTTCCGATCATTTCCGCAAAGGCGATTCAATAAGGGCGGTCGTTATAAAGGTTGAAATGAGGAACAACACTCCTTTCATTATTCTCAGCCGTACCTCCCCTGTCTTCCTTGAAAGGCTCTTCGAACTTGAGGTCCCAGAAATTTTCGATGGCCTCATTACAATCAAAAAAATTGTAAGGGTACCTGGTGAAAGGGCAAAAGTCGCAGTGGAATCATATGATGAAAGAATTGACCCTGTCGGCGCCTGCGTCGGGATGAAAGGATCAAGGATACATGGAATCGTCCGCGAACTTAGAAATGAGAATATCGACGTTATAAATTATACATCAAATAACCAGCTGTTCATACAGAGAGCTCTCAGTCCTGCAAAAATAACTTCTATCAAACTTATTGAGGAAACCAAAAGAGCTGAAATATATCTTAAACCCAATGAAGTATCGCTTGCCATCGGAAAAGGCGGATTGAATATTAAGCTTGCAAGCCAGTTAACCGGTTATGAAATAGATGTTTACAGAGAACCGGGAGGTGAAGATGAAGAAGATGTTAACCTCGAGGAATTCAGCGATGAAATTGAAGATTGGATAATCGAAGAACTGAAAGCGATAGGATGCGATACTGCACGAAGCGTTCTGAACCTTTCAATAAGCGATCTTGTTAAAAGGACTGATCTTGAAGAGGAAACAGTAAAAGAAGTTGTTAATATCCTGAGGGCAGAATTTGAATAATACCTGCTCCCGGCAAAAAAGGATTTAGATTTAAGAAAGACAAAGGAAACAGATATCTATGACTGAAGATGTTAAGGCAACAAGATTAAGTAAGGCAGCCCGTGAATTCAATGTGGGAATTTCTACTATCATAGAATTCCTGCACAGGAAGGGCTTTGATCTTGATCCAAATCCAAACACAAAATTACCTCACGAAGCTTATCTTTTGCTCCTGAAGGAATACAGCAGCGACCTGAATGTCAAAAAAGAATCAGAGAAGCTGATTCTCAAGGACCTGCACAGGAAAAAAGAAAGTGTCTCCATAGATGATGTTCCGGAACAGGGAAAAGGGGACGATCAGGAAAGGGATGACGAAGTCCTTATTAAGGATACTTCAGCACCTAAAAAGGGAATAGATATCAAGACCGAGATCAAAAAGCCTGATATAAAGCTTGTCGGTAAAATTGACCTTGACAAAGCTCTTAAGCCTAAGGTTGTAATACCTGAGCCTCCGAAACCTGAAGAGGAGAAAAAGATACACAAGGAGGCTCCGAAACCTGAAGAAACCGAGAAAAAGAAGCCTGCCGCTGAAAAACCTAAGGAAACTGAAGTTGTACCTGTAAAGGAAGAGAAAACAAAAGCCCCGATAGACCTTCATATTGTCGGAAAGATCGATCTTGACGCTATTGCAGGAGAGCAGAAAACCCAGAAGAAAGAAGAAAAGGCTAAACATAAACCTGTAAGTACAGGGGCAGGGGAAGCCGTTGAAGAAATAAAAAAAGAAGAAGTTCAGAAACCCGCTGAACCTGAAGCAGAAATGCCTCAGCCTTCAATACCCGGGGCGGTAACAGCCGAAGAAGCCGGACAAAAACCTGTACCGGAACCCGAAGAAGAGCCCGAACTATATAAAACAGAAATTAAGAAGCTGTCGGGACCGACAGTTGTCGGTAAAATAGAGCTTCCTGTTGAAGACAGGAAAAAGCCTGTTTCCTACCAGCAGGTAAAAGTTGATGGTGAAGGTGACTTCAGAAGGAAAAAGAAAAGGAAAAGGATCACAAAGGAAAAAGAACAGGTGCCTGTTGTAAAACCTGTTCCGCCTGCCGACAAAAAGGAAAAGCCCGGTAAGAAAACATTAAAGAAGAGATCTGTAAGAGCCGAAGTCGATGAAGAGGAAGTTCAGAAACAGATAAAGGAAACACTCGCACGGCTTACAACAAAAGGGAAATCGAAAGGTTCGCGTTATCGCAGGGAAAAACGTGAGGCAATAAGCCAGAAACACCGTGAGGTGGAGGACCGTATCGAACAGGAAAAGAACATCCTTAAGGTTACTGAATTCGTTTCAGTGAATGAACTTGCTACAATGATGAATATCCCTGTAACGGAGCTTATCTCCACCTGTATGAACCTGGGATTGTTCGTTTCAATAAACCAGCGTCTCGATGCCGAGACTATGGCTCTTCTCGCTGATGAATTCGGCTTCAAGGTTGAATTTGTAAGCGCCGAGTTCCAGGAAGCTGTCAGGGAGACAGAAGATGATGAAGGCGATCTCAAACCGCGTCCGCCGATAGTAACTGTTATGGGCCATGTCGATCATGGAAAGACAAAACTTCTCGACTATATAAGAAGAACCAACGTCATCGCAGGTGAAGCAGGAGGAATAACACAACATATCGGCGCCTATTCCGTCAACCTCGACGACGGCCGGCAGCTCACCTTCCTCGATACTCCGGGACATGAAGCATTTACGGCAATGCGTGCCAGGGGCGCCCAGATAACCGATATTGCAATTATTGTTGTTGCTGCCGACGACGGCGTGATGCCGCAGACAGTGGAAGCAATAAACCATGCTTCTGCAGCAGGTGTGCCTATTGTATTCGCAATAAATAAAATAGACAAGCCTACCGCCAACGCCGAAAGGATTAAGGAAGAACTTGCAAACATGAATTATCTTGTCGAGGACTGGGGAGGGAAATACCAGTCACAGGAGATCTCGGCCAAATCGGGCCTGAATATAGATCTGCTTCTTGACAAAGTCCTTCTCGAAGCTGAAATGCTTGAACTGAAGGCTAATCCCGACAAACCTGCAATAGGTACTATTATCGAATCGGCTCTTGACAAAGGACGCGGTTTCACATCAACTGTACTTGTTAAGGCAGGAACACTTCGCGTTGGGGATATCGTAATAGCTGGCGCAAGCTTCGGACACATCAAGGCCATGTACAACGAAAGAGGCATAAGGGTCGATGAGGTCGGACCAGCCACACCTGCAGTTATCCTCGGGCTGAATGGCGCTCCTCAGGCGGGTGACAAATTCAATGTCATGGAGAGCGACCGCGAAGCAAAGGATATTGCCACAAAAAGGGCCCAGCTGCAGAGAGAACAGGGCTTACGGACACAGAAGCATATTACGCTCGATGAGATCGGACGACGGATCGCCATCGGCAATTTCCAGGAACTTAACATTATTGTCAAGGGTGATGTCGACGGATCAGTTGAAGCCCTCAGCGATTCGCTCATCAAGCTTTCGACACCCGAGATTCAGCTTAACATAATACATAAGGCTGTCGGACAGATTTCCGAATCGGATATCCTTCTTGCAGCTGCTTCCAATGCCATCATAGTAGGATTCCAGGTGCGCCCGTCACTAAGCGCCCGCAAGCTTGCTGAAAAGGAAGAGATAGATGTCCGCTTGTATTCAATTATTTACGACGCCATCGAGGAGATCAGGGCAGCCATGGAAGGTATGCTCTCACCCGAAGTGAAGGAAGAGATAGTTGCCACACTTGAGATCCGTGAGATATTCAAGGTGACAAAAGTCGGAACTGTGGCCGGATGCTATGTCAAGGAAGGTAAAATAACGAGGAATACCAGGGTAAGGATAATCCGCGACGGTATAGTTATATATACCGGCGAACTCGGTTCCCTCAAACGTTTCAAGGACGACGTAAAGGAAGTGGTCGGAGGATTCGAATGCGGGCTTAACATATCAAACTTCAACGACATCAAGGTAGGCGATATCGTTGAAGGTTATCAGCAGACTGAAGTTAAAAAGACTCTATAGGATAGCCTGATACTGTTCTGCAGAAAGAAGGGTTACGGTTTCAGACGGATCAGTAAGCTTTATTTTTATCATCCATCCTGAACCGTAGGGATCTTTATTTACAATATCAGGTGAATTTTCGAGTTCCGGGTTTACTTCAAGGATCTCTCCACCCACAGGCATGAACATGTCGGAGACAGTTTTAACAGCTTCAATAGTCCCGAAGACCTCTTCTTTCTGAAGGGTTTCTCCAAGTGTCTCTATTTCAAGGAAAACTATATCCCCAAGTTCTCCCTGTGCAAAATCGGTCACGCCAACATAGCCGAATTCACCTTCGACGCGCAGCCATTCATGATCTTTTGTATAAAACAAATTTGCCGGTACGTTCATGTCTTTAAATATTCGTTTATTATTTTATTAATGTTTTATATGTCCTTTAGTGCTATCAAAAATAAGGATTTTTTTCATCCGTCATGCCTTCCGATTATCTGAGTTCGATTATCATTGCCGTTTTTGGCGCAATCTGAAATGAAGACAGGTCGTTTATCTCAGTTCCGCTTACCACATCCATTCCGCGGGTGAAACTTCCCAAAGCTTCAGCATATCTCTCTTTTGTTACTGTCCTTGTTTCCCTTTCGCTGTTATTGAGGATTATCATAACAGATTCCTTTTCATTATAACGAAAATAGACATATAAACCGTTTTCGGGGATGAAATGCCTGAGTTTCCCGCTATGGATCACTTCTTTACCTTTTCTCCAGGCAAGCAGCTTCCGGGTGAAGGCAAGCGCATCGGCCTGCGCGCCGGTAAGGTCCTTTCCCGTAAAAGCATTCACTACATCTCCGTTCCATCCACCCGGAAAATCCTTTCTCAGATCTCCGTCGCCCCTGCTCTTATCCCCTTCCATAAGTATCTCTGTTCCATAATAGAACTGAGGGATGCCCCTCGTTGTAAGAATGAATGCAAGCGCCATCCTGTAGATTTCCGGTCTTGTCCCAGCCTGGGTAAAAAACCTGGTCATATCGTGATTATCAAGAAAAATAACATTTCTCAGAGGATCGGGATAAAGAAAATCCTGCGAGAGAATATTATAAAACCTTGCCAGTCCGCGGGTCCCGGAATCGGATTCAGTGAATGCACCATGTGTGGAAAGGGAAAGGGGGAAATCAGTTATGGAGGGAAGATGCGAATCAAAGCCGCCGGGATTTATTTTGCCCCTGGCCCAGTAAGCAGTTAAGGCCGGATCGTCATACCACACTTCGCCAACAACAAAGAATCCTGGGAATTCATCATCTACCATTTGTGCCCATCGTGCCATCATTGCCTTATCGGGATATGGATATGTATCCATCCTGATGCCGTCAATACCGCAATAAGCGACCCACCAGAGGCTGTTCTGGGTAAGATATTTCTCCACAAGCGGATTGCTTTGATTAAGATCAGGCATTGACCTGTCGAACCAGCCTTTTTCCATTATTGTCGCATCAGCATCGGAGGCATACGGGTCCATATAAACCGAAGCCTTGTAATTTGTGCGGGTGAATTTGCTGAACTGATGTATCCAGTCGTCCGAAGGCAGATCCTTCATCCACCAGTGCCCCGAACCAATATGGTTGAAGATCATATCCATAACGATCTTCATACCCATACCATGCGCTTTCGACACCATTGCCCTGAATTCATCATTGGTCCCATACCTGGGATCAACCCTGTAAAAATCTGTTGTCGAATACCCATGATATGAATAAGCCTGCTGATTGTTTTCAAGAAAAGGATTCAACCATATACCTGTAACACCCAGATTTTTAAGATAGTCGAGATTGTCGGAAATTCCCTTCAGATCGCCTCCATGCCTTCCGTTCGGATTGTTTCGCACGGCTTTTTCGGTCATACCCTTTGCATTATCGTTTGAGGGATCACCGTTTGCAAACCTGTCGGGCATCAGAAGATAAATGACATCTGAAGAATTAAATCCTCTTGCCTGCCCTTCAGGATGTGGAAGGAGAGGATAATTATGTATTATCTGCGCCGTACCGTTTGTAAAAACAAGTTTCACATTTCCGGGTACGGCATTTTCGCCAATTTCAAGGTTAACGAACAGATAGTTAGGATTCGTGGTTTTTACAAGAGTCCTGATGCTGATACCGGGATAGTCGGTTGTAACATTAAATCCGGAAATATCAGAACCATGGACCATAAGCTGTAATTCGGTTTCCTTCATACCTGTGAACCATGAAGGCGGTTCAACCCTGTCGATTTTCTGTGAAAATGCAGGTATAACCCCACCGGATACTATAATGGCAATAGTAAGAAATCTTAATAACCTCATAATGTTGGTATTAATTGGATATCATTATTGAAATAAAAATACGAAAAGCATCCGGAAATCAATCTGTTGTTCAGCTTAATTAATACCCGGCCGCCGGCTGATAAATTCCATTTCGATAGTTTTTACTTTGCGATACTTTGCCCAACCATTTGCCCTCTCTGCGGTTAAATGATTTTTGATTTTACCGCAAAGGCCTCAAAGTTTATCGTAAAGAGAACCGAATTATTGAGCCAGTGTGAACTTAAGACTGAACCCGAAATTTGTATTGGAAGTCGGGAAGGTATTGGCGACAAACGGATTATTAAGGGTATGATCAGCAAAAACCTGCAGGTTGAACCTGTCGCTCAGAACATAATCGGCTGTGGCTCCGACAGTAAATACCCTTATACCTGCAACAGGCTGGTTAACATCCTCAATAAGCTTCCTTGCAACAGTCTTGTTATCCCTGATCGAAAGGTCGAATCTGAGGTTCAGGTCGCTCTTAAGAACCTTCTGCCCACCGCCGGTCTTAAGTATTATCTGAACATCGTCAAAACGGTATCCGGCTCCCACAACAAGTTCGTTTATCCTGTTGTCGGTTATCTGGTTGCCGGTGAGGTTCAGGGAGACTGTCCTTGATTTTCTCCATTCAAACCTTGATGTGAGATTGCTCTTCCAGTTCATATCGACATTTATCATAGGACTGAACTGTTCGCTTACTGTCACAACGTTTATCTCATATTTCTGGATAAAGTTCTTCTGCAGGTCCCTGATATCATTGAGACCGTTTCCGTCGGTGAAATAATTGAGGTTTGTTGTATAAGAACCTATCTGATAAACACTTCTGTATTGATGAGTAATATTTATCGATCTGAAAACCTTTTTGACAAATTCAAATTTCGAAAAGCCGTCGAAAGTAATTCGCCAGTTGGGCATCATCTTCGAAGCCGACGGGAAGGAGGCAAGTGAAACCTTGTGCGGATCTGACTTTGTATATGCTGCAAAGAAAGCAGGAATAAGGACTTCCCTCGAAGTACGGCCATAGCCGTTCTTAAAACCATCCTCTGACGGATTTCCTGTCGAGGGATCAATATCAGGATCATAACCCGGATCAAGTTCCCTGCGGGCGTCGGCCCTTCTCTGTGATATTATAACAGCATTTTTCTTGAAGTTTTCAAAGGTATTTGATACATAATTATTATCCTTCGAGATCTTTTCGAATGCCGTACCCCACGAAATTACTGAAATTGAGAAATTACCTGTGATAACCCTGTTGCGGGTGCTGTCGGGAAAATTACCGTTTAAGTCGGCAGTATAATATGAGCTTTCGTTCTCCATGAACCGTCTGTCGGCATTTATATCGATCTTGAGGCCCGGGAACGGTTCAATAACACTTCGAAGGGACAGGTCAAGCCTGTTGTTGAAGATTGCAGGGGTATTCAACAGAGTATCTGTTGTAAGCCAGCCGTTTGAAGCTGCCTTTTCAAAGAAATGCCTGTCGGTGAAACCAAGAATGAAAGGCACGCCGGGAGCTGAAACATTGTTTGTCCTCGACATCCCCATAAACTTTGCTTCGGGAAGGAAACCGGGAAGAAACTGTCCCTGCGATGACGTATAGGTAAGGCTGACAGAACGGATTCCCATAAGGGCTCTAATCATATATTCTCCGGTAACGATTGCAGGGTTTCTCTTTTTTGGTATTCTGCCTTCAACTGTCACCTGGGCGCCGTTTGCAGTTTCGGATGCAGTGAAATTCACCCTGTTTTCGCTGACAATCTCAAGGTTTCCCTTAAGTTCAGTCCCGTCCTGTTTGGTGATCTTAACCTTTACATCTTTCGTCTTCAGGTTGTGGGTGATGATCCTGACGGTTTTTTCCCTGAAATTGACATTGTTCCTTGTATAGGTCTCGGTTTTGTATTCGGTCTTCATCCTGATAGCGGCATCAGGCCTTGCATTATTTTCGATGTTCTTAAGGAATTTCGATTTGGCGTACAGGTTTGCCAGGTTACCTGTTGCACTGAAAGTAAGTTCATTATGGTTCTTGATTGTGTTCCCGAGATTTATTTTCATTGAATCGGGATACAGGGCGCCGGCCAGCCACGAATAATCAGATCCGAACCTTGCATTGGCATTTACCCACGAAAGGAGCGGAATCTTATTTATAGGAAGGTTGTATGTTACATTAATGAAATGGTTATACGATGTGGTCCTTCCAAAATGTTTCAGGTTTGTCAGCACCGAATCGCGCCAGTTTTCATATTCACTCCTGTAGCGTTTCCTGTCGGCTGCACCTTCAGGCTCATCAATCCTTGCAATATTTGTCGAGGTGAAATCGATCTTTAACTGGCGTGTCAGGTCATATTTTATATCGAACATCCTTGTCCATTCGAAATCTTTCCTGAATGTCGGATTGATTAGAAGTCCCGGGTTGTTTATGTTCCTCGTTTTTACCTCATTGTAATACCTCGATACATCTGTCCTGAACGAAATGCTTTTTGGAAAAGGATAGAAATTGAAATCCTTTATTATCCTGAATATCGGCGAATTAAGGAACTTGACGTTTTTAAACGGCATAATATTTTCGGGCTGAGCCTCGTAATTGTAATTTAACCCTCCCTTATAGTTTTTCTCAAGGTCAATTTCTGTTTTGGTATTGCTCCTGTAGGTCTCGTTATATGTATAATTTACAGTGAAGTTCGCAAGATCCCATGCATGTGCCTTTTCGCC
This sequence comes from uncultured Rikenellaceae bacterium, assembly GCA_964633505.1. Classification (GTDB taxonomy): domain Bacteria; phylum Bacteroidota; class Bacteroidia; order Bacteroidales; family VadinHA17; genus LD21. The sequence goes on from CAZWHC010000005.1 coordinate 108,856, forward strand.
TCTTTTCGTAATACCCGCATTGTTTATTGATATTGTTTTCCGTCGTGAATAATCCTCCGAAATTGATTTTATAGAATCGCGCTCCTGTTCCGTTTTAGCTTCCTTCAGTGCATCTTTAAGCGGAATATCAGGATCGAGCGGGTTATATTGAGGTTTAATTCTTGTTTCGGAGAATCCGGCATAAACTGGTAATCTTACTCCTGATTCTTCAGGGAAAAATTTTCCCAGTTCCATTGTCGTTGAAACATCATATGTATAGGCTTCCTCCTTGCTGCGTTCATTCACCTTTTTGTCGATGCTTCCCCAGCCGGGTGTGCTTGCCTGCCCGACCATGTCGACGGTACCAAGATCGGCCAGCCGTGCCTGCAGATGAGCGTTTGCAGCCCAGCCGCCATCTTCAATGAAATCGCTTAACCTCAATTCGTTCACCCACACCTCAGCCGATTTGGGATTGCCTGTATCATTATTCGGATCGCGTGTGCGGATAGGATTTCTTATACCTATCATTATCACTTTGATATTGCTCAGATTAGGATTTCCACAGACATAGACCCTGTTCGAATCGTCCCTGAAAGCGAAAACATCCGAGATGCTCAGCGACGATCCGGGTGCATTTATCTGCCTGTTCCTTTCTTTCTTGGCGTCCTGCAAAACCGACATTTTAATATCGAAACGGTTTGATTCGGGCCAGACAACAGCCCTGTCGTCCTCGGAATTGTTATCATACTTGTCATTTGGAGGCGTCAGCTTGAGGGGAACCTCATATTCATAAAAATTCGACTTATAATCCGATCCTATCCTTACAAAAGCTGTCAGCTCATTGTCGTAAAGAGGCTGGCCGATAAGGGCTTCAGCATGTACTTCCATCCTGAGGCTCCTGTACTGGCGGACATCGAGGTTTACATTCCTGTATGACGCACGGGCATCTCCGTCGGCCAGATCCTGTACTTTCAGCACCATCGACTGTTCATCGAGCTGGCGAAGCTGCGGGTTCTGGGGATCCACAACCCTGTTGAATCCGGGAGGAAGGACATAGTTGACAGGCTTTTTACCCGCATTATCCTCTATGCTTACCGAACTGATCTCGAAGGTGCCGTCCTCGGGTTCGGGAATTGTAATTCTCTCTCCGCCCTCCATGAAAGTAATGTTATACTTTCTCCACTCAGCCCTTACAAGATTGAGCTCGGCAAAACGCATCACAACAGGTTCGTTGAAGTCTTTCATGAACATCCTCATGAACCGCACCGATTTGAAATCGTTTATAACCCCTACCCTTCTCTGGTATTCTGTGACGGGAATCTTGAACTGATACCATTTTACCTTCGATTCGAAATCATTTGCCAGAGTGACAGTTGGTTCAATCTCATCAACAATATAATTCATCCCGATCTTCATGTTTTCGGGCCGCAGGCTTATCTTATACTGATAATAACTTTCAGTTTCACTCAGGGTGTTGTCCCTGTTGATGTCTTCCATGTCGGGAAGCGTGGAACCTGTTGTCGGGTATGATTCTGACGACATCTCAGAGGTGGGCGAGTTGCCTTCCTGACCATTATATTTCTTGTACCTGTCGAGGATCCCAAGCTGTTCATTATCATAGTCCGAACCCCTGAAATAGTGGAAATCATCGTTGGCAGGGTCTTTCAAAATATTGGTGAAGACATCGGGCGATGCTATAGCCTGGGCTTTCTGAACATAATCCTGGAAGAAGGTGGGTTCGTCCTGGTTACGGAGGCCGTCAAACCCCACATCCTGGTACATGCGCGACTCGGAATTGTTATCGAATGCATGTACAACCGACTGAACAGTTGGTACCCGACCCCAAGAGGTTGTGTCAACGTTGATTACATTGGGAGATCCGGGCAATCCGTTTTCGAAGCTTTTCCGTGAATCGCGAAGTATGTCTTCAGAAATATTGCCAAGGTTGAAATAAAGGTCTCCTCCCTGATGATCAGGCTTTTCGACGAAGGGATCCATAAGCCAGAATTCAATATACTGGATATTGGCTGTTTCAAAATCGCTTGTAAGGACCTCCCTCATTATACCTCCCCAGCGGGAACGCGGATCATTAAGTTTTCCCGACTGATTCATACCCATCGAATATGTGCCGGCCTGTGTATCGAAGTTGTAAGGTCCTTTTTCATCGGGGTAATAAGCAACGTTCAGTATTGAAATTGTTGTCGGAATTCCGCTTGTGCTTTCCCTGTTAGGAAAAATTTCATTTTCATAAATCTCTCTTACAAAATGGCTTGACTGGGTTTCAGGATTGTTTTTTATGTTAGATGGAGTTGATGAACCGTTCCTCAGGAAAAGAGGATCGATAACGTACCAGGCTATTTTAGCCCTGTTGTATCCGCTTGCCTGGTCGTTGTTCAGACGTGCTTCAGGGAACAGCTGATCCTGCCCCTGAGGCACACTTGATATTGACCAGGCATTGAACGATTTGAGGTCGAGGGGAATTTCGCTCGACTCGAAATCGTCGATGTAGGAATTACCTGCATTTGAGATTGCACGGGAGTGGCCGGGGATCAGATCGGCAAACTCGCCGTTGAAAGAGATGCTTGATGGTGCTTTGGTTTCGAGAAGTGGGATCTTGTCAATAAGCTTTGTAAGCAGCTGCGACTCACCCCTGTATGAGGTATTGAGTCCCCATATCGTATTTGAAATAGGTTCTTCGCCGAAATTGACTTTCTGGGTATATGGTCGCTCATTAAGGTGGAGAAGAGTACCCCCGATATTAAAATTATCAGAGATTTTGTAATCGAGATGAGTCCCCAGAAGGGTTTTGGTCTGGAATCCGAAGAACTGGTTATTCTCGAGCGACACCTGGATGGGAGTCTGCGATTCGATAAGGGCTGCATTTATAATTGTGACTACCCCAAGATTATAATCAACTGTATAATCAGTATTCTCATTAAGCGTGACGCCTCCGGCGGTCACTTTTATCGATCCGACCGGAATATTTGTTGCATTAAGCCTTATCTCCGATCCTGACTCAGAAGAATACTGCCCTGTCATTTTGAACTTGTTCCTTTCGGCCATCTGCCGGGCAATTGTCTGCGTCGAGTCGTAAAGCTCCTGAAATACATATTTGTCGGCAATGAACTTATCGCCTATCTGGCTGCGAAGGTAGCTCCCGAAAGGTTCGGTAACGGGAAAGACTATCTTACCCCTGCTGACCATCACGGTGATACCGTCGATGAAATCGAAATACCCGTCGGGTACCCTGTCGTTCTGTGAGTTAAGGTTATCGAGACCGAGAACCTGCAGAAGGACCTTATTGGCTATTCTTCCTTCAGGGAGATAATTGATTGCATTCCCGGTTTTATCATCCTCATATAATATGTTCATCTGAAAATTACCGCTCTCGAGCCTGCCTGAACCAAGTGAATAGATATTTTTCATCATCAGGTTCCATGTGGGATATTTAGGGCTCAGGGTGGTCCCCTTAAGGAGTTTCAGTACAAGCGTCTGGGGTGCAGTGATACCGTCGGTCGAAAACTCTCCTACTTTGAAGACCTGCCCGTTAAGGGTATATTCAAACGCAACTGCAAGTACTTCATCGGTATTAAGGGGTGTATTAAGCGAGATATAACCCAGTTGGGAGTTCAGGGCAAATTCACGGTCGTTGAGCTTCCTTGCATTTTCAATCTTTTCGAAATCCCTGCCAATCTGAAAACCCGGATATAATGAATTGAAAGCTGTGGTTACCTGGTCAACATTACGTACTTCACTGTATTGCGACTGAAGCTGTGAATAAAGCTGGTTTGTGTTATTGTCTGGGTATCGCGGTCCGCCAGGTGATGCCTGGAACTGAGGGATCTTGTTGTATATATGGCTGCTGTTTTCGGCAAGATCGGCAAAAGCAGCAATATTTCGAGTTTCATCGTAACTGCTTGTCTTATTGGTGATCCAAACTTCGATTCGAGTGATATTGAGGCCCGAGCTCACCGCAGGAAGACTCCTGAGGGCATCGTTGTATATATCCCTGAAATGATGAGAAAGAAAAAAGTGACGGTTGGCTTCATAGTCGTCTGCATATATCTCGAATTCGCTTATCTGAGCCCCCCCTTTTACATCTATTGTCGAAGTCTCGCCTTTCTGCTGCGACAATACTGTAGTCACATTCAGCTTCCCGAACTGCATCTCAGTTTTAAGGCCGAAGAGGCTGTAGCTCCCTGTGATAAGGGTTCCTGGAAGAGGAAGAGTGACGTCTCCTGCTTCAACTTTTTTGATTATCTCGTCTTCCTTGCCTGCATACTGAAGTTTTGTCCGGTTCTCGAATTCAAACATGGCATCGGTGTTGTAATTAACGCCAAGCTGCATTTTGTCGCCGATAGTACCTGTGACATTCATCTGGATCTTCTCCTTGAAATCAAATGTCGGGATAGTCCTGAGCTTTTCAGAAAGTGTAGGATTCTGTGTACGTGAGATATTGATGCCGAATATAAGTTCTGCCGAGCCCTGGGGAATTATGTTTATCACGTTGCTTCCGAATATCTTGTCGAAAGTGGCTCCCCCTATTTCTATCTGTGGTATCAGGTTCGATCTGAATCCTGCCGACTCGCCTGAGATCCTCGACTGCCAGTAATCACGCATCTCTTTGTTATACTGATATTTGCGAAATTCCTCGGGCGACATGCGCACCGGCGTCCTGTAATCAAATTCACCTACTTTCTGATAGATAACATATTCATTCTTATCAGTATCGTAAACAACTGTCGATTTGACATTTGACGGATTATAAAGAAACAACGGAGCTTTCGGGGAAGTTTCGTAAGGATTGCCTGAAACATCTTTGAGTCGAAGTGGTGATTTGCGGATTGTATCGGCCGGGGAAGGGCTTGAAAGTGCCTGACCATTTGCCTCAGTTGACCTCAGGACAAGAGAAGCGAATAATACAATAAAAGAAAATCTCAGCAGATTATTATATGATAACTCTGATCCCAAATCAACTTATATTCTTATTTACAGGCTCTTAAGCGCTCTCTTTATAAGTTCCTCGACTGTCAGGTTCTTCTCCTTCCTGATGATAGTGTCAAGGATCTTTACGACAGCGCTTTTGCCAAAACCAAGCATCACTAAAGCAGATAACGCCTCTTCACGCTTAGTATTGTCTGTAAACGCAAATATTTCGCCGGTTCCGGAATGTTTTCCGAGCTTATCTTTCAGATCAACGACTATTCTTTGAGCGGTCTTTAAACCAATGCCTTTTACTCCCTTCAGAGTATTTATATCTGATCCTAAAATTGCCTCCTCAATTTCAGCAGGGCTTAATGATGAAAGCATCATTCTTGCTGTGGCTGCTCCTACGCCTGTAACAGATATCAGTAAACGGAATATTTCCCTTTCCTCCTTTTCTGCAAACCCGAATAACTGATGACTGTCTTCCCTTATAGCTTCATGAACAAAGACCCTGGCTTCTTCTTTTCCTTCAAGCTTTGAATATGTGGAGAGGGAAATGCTGGCAAAATAGCCGATGCCTCCGTTTTCAACGACAAGGTAAGCAGGAGTGAGTTCAGATATTTTACCTGTAATGTAATCGATCATAAAGGCTGTTCGGAATTAAATATCTCGGGAGGAAGCTCGTCGACCCGCTCTGCATGTAATTCAATATCCTGCTTTTTAAGGGGATTGCGTGAAATCTCGTTGTAAATCTGCCTGTTCCTGAATATATCTACTGCAAGGTAAAGAGCCTGCCGGAATGAGCTTTCAGATGCTTCACCCTTTCCTGCTATCTGGAATGCTGTTCCATGGACGGGTGAAGTCCGGATGAAAGGAAGTCCCGCCGAAAAATTCACTCCTGTATCGAACGACAGAGCTTTGAACGGAGCAAGGCCCTGATCATGATACATGGCCAGGATCCCGTCAAAATGAGTGAACGAGCCTGCACCAAAAAAACCATCGGCCGGGAAAGGACCGAAAGCAAGTATGTTTTCCCTGACAGCCTGGTCGACAGCAGGGGCGATAATTTCTGCTTCCTCACTGCCAAGCAATGAGTTGTCGCCTGCATGAGGATTCAGGCCGAGAACGGCAATCCGTGGTTTGCGTATGCCAAAATCCAGAATAAGCGACTGGTTCATAAGTCTCAGTTTCTTAAGGATAAGGTCGGCTGTTATAAGGCCGGGAACCTGCTTCAGAGGAACATGACCGGTTGCCACTCCTATTTTCAGGCTTTCGCTGACCATCAGCATAAGAACATCATCGGCGCCTGATATCTCCTTAAGATATTCAGTATGCCCGTTGAACCGGAACTTGTCCGACTGAATGTTTTTCTTATCAATAGGTGCGGTTACAAGAACATCAATTTTGCCGTTTTTCAGGTCGCTGACAGCCCTTTCGAGTGAAATGAATGCCGCTTCACCTCCATGAGTTGTCGATTTGCCAAGTTCGACCCTTACATTGTCGTCAAGACAATTTATGAGATTAGCCTTCCGGGCGTTTGCCTCTTCGGGAGTTCTTATATTGTTAAAGCTGAAATTATTAATATTCAATGCCTTGCGATGATACGCGGCGACTTTCGGCGATCCGTATACAATCGGAACACAAATGTCGTTAATTGTCGGATCCATGAGGGCTTTTATAATTACCTCATAACCGATCCCATTAATATCGCCATGGGATATACCAGCAACTACAGTCTTTTTTTCCATAATAATTCTCTAAAACTAAGCCATCAGTTGTTCGGCAAATTTCCGCAGGAATGTTGAAAGCAACCTTACTCCAGAGCCGGGGCCATCCTTTAACCTGTAAAAATCGTCCTTTTTAAGTGATCCGGGGCCGGCAATATCAATATGAATAAGAGGATATTCGGCAAAATTTTCAAGGAATTTGCCGGCAGTAATTGCACCTGCTTCCCTCTGTCCTACATTGCGGATATCGGCAATATCGGATTTAATCATTTCACCATATTCTTCCCAGAAAGGCAGTTCAGCAGTCCTTTCATAAACATCATTGCCTGCCTCACTCAGGAGGTCGAACCATTTCCTGTCGGCATTACCCATTACCGCCAGGGCATGAATACCAAATGTCATTGCAGCAGAGCCGGTCAGGGTGGCCACATCGATTATCAGTTCAGGATTGAATTTGGATGCATAACTGATTGCATCGGCGAGTATAAGCCTTCCTTCTGCATCAGTATTCCCGATCTCAACCGTCATCTTATTGTACATTTTGATGATGTCGCCCTGTGTATATGCATTTCCGCCCGGCCGGTTATCAGTTGCCGGAACCAGACCGACTACATGCAGAGGCAGTCCGGTCTTTGCAATAGTGTAAAGGACACCGGTTATTGCTGCAGCGCCTGCCATATCGGCCTTCATATTGTCCATATAGTCGCCTGTCTTGATGTTAAGTCCGCCAGTATCGTAGACAATACCCTTTCCGACAAGAACAAAAGGCTTTTCGTTCAGGCATTTCTCGGGTTTCCATTCAAGAATACAGAACACGGGCGGATCAACACTCCCCTTGTTCACAGCAAGAAGTCCGCCCATCTTGAGCGCTTCTATTTTCCCCTTGTTCATAACCTCAACGCTGAATCCCGCCTGATTGCCGGCTTTCCGTATTTCCTCAGCCAGTGCAGGAGCATTAAGATGATTAACCGGTTCATTGATAAGATCCCTGATAAGGCAGACGGCATCAGTAAGGTCGGCAAGCCACTTTATTTCCTTTGCTGAAATGTCGCCATATAATAAAAGCTTTGACGGATATTTATCCCTGTCAATATCCTCCCTTTTGGTCTTATACTTGTCAAATGAATAAGCGCTTAGCAGAAGACCTTCGGCAAATGCCCCGACCGATCCCTCAATACCATGCCAGGCTGCTATAACAAGTTCTTCATGATTATTCGACTTTATTGTTTTCCGGAGGCTGTAAGCTGTCTTTCTCAGGCCCTCCAGTTTCCGGTATTCCGGACCCTTTTCAATAATCCTGACAATATAAGTAACTTTCGAATAGGAATTTATGACTGTATGCTCTTCCTTGGCCCTGAGTTGTTTAAGGGCAAAATCCTTTTCTGCGTCGGAAAGACTCAGCCAGGATGGAAGTTCGTCATTCCCGGTTATGCAAATAACGGATTGATAAGGAGATATTTGCGATATTTTCTGTATCTGAGGTTTCATATTATCAGTCAGGAATTTTTTTGAAGTTGTAAAGTTAAATAAATTATTGATTGTTTAGCTTTCAAAGAACTACCTTTGCCCCGTTGAAGTTCATCCATCGTTTGAAGCTGTGGAAAATAATGAATCAGCTTAAGGAGATATTATGTGAATAATGAAACCTGAAAATCTGTATAAAAAAGCTCTCGACCTGATCCCCCTTGATGCTGAAGAGGGATTGTTCCTTTATAATAATGCACCGCTCGAAGAGTTGATTTTTGTCGCCGACAGGCTCCGTCAGATCCATTGCCCCGGTAAAAATGCAGGATGGATGATAGACAGGAATGTTAATATCACGAATGTGTGCTTTTCCCAATGTTCATTCTGCAATTTCTGCAGGAAGAAGGGATCGCCCGATGCATATATCACAACCAGGGAGGAATACATGATCAAGATTGAGGAGATGAAGGCTCTCGGCGGCGATCAGCTTTTGCTTCAGGGTGGAATGAATCCTGATCTTGACCTGGGGTTTTACATAAACCTTTTCAGTGAACTTAAAGAAATGTATCCTGAGGTTAAGCTTCATGCCCTGGGACCTCCTGAGATAGTATATCTCTCCTTAAAGGAAAAACTGTCATACGCCGGGGTGCTCGGAAGGCTTGTAGCAGCAGGACTTGACAGCCTTCCGGGAGCAGGCGCGGAAATCCTTTCCGACAGGGTCAGAAAAATCATTTCTCCCGCTAAAGCTACCACAGAAGAATGGCTTGGTGTGATGAGGGAAGCACACAGGATGAATCTTCCGACATCAGCTACAATGATGTACGGTCATATTGAAACTATTGATGAAAGGATCGGACATCTTGTTAAGATCAGGGAGCTTCAGGATGAAAAACCTGAAGGACATTACGGATTTATTGCTTTTATTCCCTGGCCATACCAGGATGAGGGAACAAACCTGAAAGAGAAGTCAGGTATAACAGGCAGATACAATAGCGCTGACTATATTAGGCTTATTGCCATGAGCAGGATAATGCTGAACAACATCACAAATATCCAGGCATCACTGCTTACTGTTGGCAAAGATACTGCAATGCTTTCACTGCACGCAGGAGCAAATGACCTCGGTTCGGTAATGATTGAGGAAAATGTTGTAAGCGCCGCCGGAGGCGGCAACAGATTCAGCGCTGATCAGATAAGGAAAATTATAAGTGAAGCCGGTTTCATTCCTGTCAGAAGGAATCAGAAATACGAATACATCTACTGACTTACCTGCATTTAAGACAGGTATATGTAAAAAAAGGGACTCGATTCCGGTCCCTCCAATATCTTATTTCAAAAATCGAATTCTTTATTTTACCACCTCTTTGGTGTCGGTATCTTCAACCTTTGAGGCTTTCTTGAATTCCTTCATACCCTGGCCTATTCCTTTCATCAGCTCGGGAATTTTCCTTCCGCCGAACAACAGAACAACAACCAGTAAAATAAGTATTATCTCGGTCATTCCAATCTTTCCCATCTCTTTAAGTTTTAGAATTCATGCAAAGTTATAAATACTTTGTAATTATCAGCAAATTTCATATAATAATTAACACCGTCGCAGACCCTTGTTGTTAATTAATTAACAACAGACTGTAAATCTGTATATTACAATCCTATTTCCTAAGCAATCTCAGTATATCGTTACCATTGGCAAGGATAAGGAGGCCGAACAATATTATCATTCCGGCCATCTGGGCATATTCAAGGAATTTGTCGCTTGGTTTTCTTCCTGTAATCACTTCATAAAGCAAAAACATCACATGTCCGCCGTCAAGCGCGGGTATTGGGAGGATATTCATCACTGCCAGTATGATTGAGAGAAGGGCGGTCAGGTTCCAGAATGCCTGCCAGTCCCACGAACCCGGGAATATGCTGCCAATTGTGATAAAGCCTCCAAGCGACTCATAAGCTTTGGTATGCTTTGAGAAGATCACCCTGAATTGCTTGAGATAATCGCCTATTGTGGTGAATCCCTTGCTGATACCGGCAGGGATTGATGCAAGCAAACCATATTTGACCGTCCTGAGTTCGAATATCTGATCGTACGATCGTGATGTTCCCACGCCAAGCGCTCCTTCGGGAGTAAGCGTAACGGGAATATTGATCTGCTGTCCGTTGCGCTCGACATTTACTTCAACAGTCTTCGACTTGTTAAGGGCAAGATAGGACTGGAATTCATCAAACCATTCAAATTTGTTGCCATTGATACCGACAAGCTCATCCCCCGGCATTACTCCGGCATTTTTGGCAGGAGATTCCTTTCCGAAAGCAGTAACATTATAGGGACTGAATGGGGTTCTCGGATCAATCCTTCCATTTCCTTTAAGCATCTGGGCGATGTATTCAACAGGTATATTGATGTTCATAATCTCACCGTTCCTGTCGACCTGTATGGTTTTCCTGTTATTCAGGACAATGTCGGACGTGATCTGTGCGAAATTATCAATAACCTGGTTGTCGATCGAAACTATCTTATCCCCGTTTCTCAGGCCTATCGAGTAGCCGATTGAATCTGTAACGATCCCATATTTCACGCTTGAGGTGGGAAGATAAGTCTCGCCCCAGGCGTAAAGTACACAAACATAGATTATCAGAGCCGAGATGAAATTGAATATAACTCCAGCCAGCATTATCATAAGTCGTTGTCCGGAAGATTTAGAACGGAACTCGTAAGGCTGGGGAGGCTGCTTCATCTGTTCCCTGTCCATCGACTCATCAATCATACCCGATATCTTTACATATCCGCCAAGAGGGATCCATCCTATTCCGTATTCGGTCTCTCCTTTCTTGCGTTTAAATAGTGAGAACCAGGGATCAAAGAAGAGATAGAACTTCTCCACCCTTGTTTTGAACAGTTTGGCAAAAAGGAAATGGCCTGTCTCGTGGATTATAACAATTATAGAGAGGCTTAAAAGGAACTGAAGTATTTTTATAAGTATTATCATGATTTCTTACAGAGTTCGTTTATGTATTTCGTGGCAACTGACCGGGCCATGGTGTTTGTAGTCTCAAGAAATTTAAGCCCGGGGGATGCAAAATATTCTGTTTTCTCCATTGTGTATTCAACAACCTCAGACATCTGAAGGAATCCTATTTTGCCCGACAAAAATGCATGAACTGCGATTTCGTTTGCAGCATTCATAATACACGGCATATTACCGCCCTTGTCGAGAGCTTCGTATGCCAGGGCAAGGTTACGGAAACGACTCTTATCGGCTGGTATGAAAGAAAGTTCAGGATATTTCTTTAGGTCAAGTTTCGGAAGGTCGGACGAGTATCTGTCGGGATAGCTCAATGCGTACAATATGGGTATTCTCATATCGGGCATTCCCAGTTGTGCTTTCACTGAACCATCGGCAAAATGAACTAGTGAATGAATAACCGACTGCGGATGGACAATCACTTCAATCTGTTCGGGAGAGAGGTCAAAGAGCCATTTTGCTTCAATCACCTCAAGACCTTTGTTCATAAGTGATGCAGAGTCGATTGTTACCTTGTTTCCCATTTCCCAGTTCGGATGTTTAAGAGCCTCCTGTGGTTTTACATTCCTCAGCATCTCGGTTGTATGGTGAAGAAAAGGACCTCCCGACGCCGTCAGTGTGATCTTTTCAACAGGATTTCCCCTTTCACCTGCAAGACACTGAAATATTGCAGAGTGTTCGGAGTCGACAGGTATTATTCCGGCGCCTGATTCCTTAACAAGTTTTTTGATGATCTCGCCTGCGACAACAAGGGTTTCCTTATTCGCCAGGGCAATTTTCTTTCCTGCCCTGATCGCCGATATTGTAGGCCGTAATCCAGAGTAGCCCACCATTGCGGCCACAACCATATCTACATTTGAACCTGTTACTACCTGTTCAATTGCCTCCTCTCCTGCATAGACCTTTACAGGATGGCTTTTCAGGGCATCCTTCAGAAGATGATAATGTTCGGAATTGCCAATCACCACCGAATCGGGATTGAATTTCAAAGCCTGCTGGGTAAGAAGCTTCACATTATTACCGGCAGTAAGAACCTCAACCGAAAACTCACCCGGAAACCTGGAAATAACATCCAGAGTCTGGGTGCCGATTGATCCTGTCGATCCGAGCAAAGCTATTCTTCTTGGCATCCTTCCTTTCTATATTAGAAAATTATATGTTTTTCAGGATCAAGGGGGGTTCCTTTATACCATATCTCGAAATGGAGGTGAGGACCTGAAGTATATAACTCTCCTGAATCGCCGACGACAGCAATTGCCTCTCCTGTTCTCACCAGGTCGCCTGTTTCGCGGAGCAGAGCCGAATTATGCTTGTAGACCGAGACTATGTTGTTTGAGTGTTGCACCTCAATTACGAAACCTGTCTCCATGGTCCAGCCTGTAAATATTATAGTTCCATCGAGGGCTGCTTCGACCGTGGAATTTGGTTTCGTGACAATATCTGTTCCGAAATGTTTCGATGCCGGATCGAATTTCCCCGAGACTATTCCTCTTACGGGAGGGTAGAAATGCAATCCTGCCAGGCTTGTCACCGATTCGACCGAGACCGGACCGAGAGTCAGGTTATATCTGTCGGCGGTTTCCACCTGGGCACGTAATGCTGAATCCTCGGGCGACCTCTTAAAGTTTATTGTGTTATACTTTCCCGTGGTATCCCCGGGGAGGTAATTATTTATGGGCTTTTGCCCTGAAATAATAAGATTGAGGTTTTCAAAATATCTGTCCCTGATGGAGAGTTCCTTTTCAAGCGAATCGAGACGGATGGCATTAAGAAGAATATTCCTGCGCATGTTCACGTCGGGATAGCCCGGTATTAACTCTCTGAGATTTGTAAAAGCAATAAGGGATATTGTTGCTCCAATAATAAAGAAAACGAGGAATGTAATAAGGAGGAATCCGTTATACTTTGTAAGCCTGATTCTCCATAACTCTTCGAAAGTTGTATCGTTTGTGACCGAAAACCTGTATTTATCCCGCCAGTTCCGTTTCTTCTTGTCGATTTTTGACATATTCCGGCAAATATTTGGCTGCAAAGATAATAAAGATCAGACAACCTTTACAGGTTTGTCTTCACTTTGCCAAAGTCCGTGTTTTGAGCAGACCGACAATGCCGACAGGTTCATCGAAACCTCGGGGGCAACGATATAAAAGTCGACTTCAACATGTGAGGGCAGGTTTCCGTAAACACCTGGGGTATATCGTGCTTCGGCAAGAAGTGTCTCGCGGTTCCACAGCTGGATGAGGCTTATTGAATGATCATATTCATCGGGGTGTGGATATTCCTCTCCGAGTATCACCTTAATCATGAATTTCTCACCTCTTTTTACCTGGTCGGGGCAGATCACGTGAGGCATATGACGGTCGAGGTAATCGCGTTTTATTTCTTTTTCCTCTTTTTCTATGTCGAAAGCTTTAAATACTCTTGGCATGATAAGTAGTTTTTTATTAGCTTGTTAATATCCGAAATGTGCTGTCAGAAATATCTGAGTTATAATGACAAACTTACAATTTTTTTTGAAATTGTTTTGTCAATTACATTCAATGTTGTACATTTGCACCCACATTGCGGGGTGGAGCAGTGGTAGCTCGTTGGGCTCATAACCCAAAGGTCGGAGGTTCGAATCCTCCCTCCGCTACAAAGAAAAAAACCCTGGCGCTTAGCGCCGGGGTTTTTTATTTCGAACGAAGCATTAAACGCAGTTTGAATGCGAAAGTGAAGAAATAAAAAACCCCGACAACCGACGGAGGAGGCTGCAGGGTTTTTTTCTTCGGGCTGCAACCCCAAGAGGATCATGTTAATAATCCTCCAGTTCCATCCATAATCCGTCTGGAAGGTTTTTTCGGTGTAAAGCAACCCCAAGAGGATCATATTAATAATCCTCCCCCCTTATGTTAGAAATTATTGGGCTAAAGCCCTAATCATTATGTTGACCTATTGCCGTTGGCTGAAGCCAACGGCAATTATTAAATATTAAGCGGAGTGTGAGGGCTGGAAATAAAAAACCCCGACACCCGACGAAGGAGGCTGCAGGGTTTTTTCTCTGTAAAGCACCCCCTGAGGATCATTGAAAATAATCCTCCCAAAGCAAGAGTGAGTGTGAGAGTGAGAGCGAGTAAATCCCTTGACGCAGGCTATTCGAGTGTGAGAGCGAAAGCGGAAAATCACATTTTAATGATCCAATACCCGGTAGTCTCACTTTCTCTATGGATTACTCCCTTCTTTTTTAAAGCATCAATGTGTTTTTGAACTGCGGATTGATTAATCCCAAGTTTCTCTGATAGCTGCTTTCTTGATATTCCAGGATCTGCCTTGATCAATTCAAGAACTTCTTTTTGCCTTCCTGTTAGTATTTCTTCTTGACCACCTACTTGACCACCAGCTTGACCACCTTCTTGACTACCAACCTGACCAACATGACCACCAGATACTGGAAAACTCATCCTAAGGAAATGATCCGAAAAGGAAAAACATTCTTTCCCATAACTTTCAAGTATTCTAGGCACCCCTGATCCAAGCTGTTCTACCATCCCCAAGTCTTTGAATACTCTCATCAGTTCCTTGTTTCGAGGAACAGAATAACCTTCAAAAAATTCATCCTGATTTAATCCCGACGGGAGCCCACCCGAAGAAGTAATTTCAATCCTGTCAGGAAATATTTCGAATTTCGGAGGAACTTCATTTGTAAAATCATTATGCACAAAAGCATTTATAGTAGCTTCCCTTAGTGCGACTGAATCCCATAGTCTTTTGTTAATCCTTTCTTTCGAGGTAATTTGGGTTGATGTTGGATTTTCTATTTCAATCTTATCAATAACCTGTTTTGCTGCCCTAATCAGGCATCCATTACCATATTCGTTACTTTCTTTAAGATCTACCCTTGTTTTACTGCTGTATTTAGCAACCTTGATTGATGTGGAATTATTATCTGCGAGCAAGTAAGCAACATAATTAAATTTTCCTGAATCAGTTAGCAATTCAAGGTTAGAAGCAAATCTTTCATTTAGAGACAGACCTGCTGTCTCATAATAAATCCTCAGTTGTTCAAATTTGAGATCTTGTTTATTTGAAACTATTCGTCCGAGCGAATTTCGTATACGTTTTGCAAAGAATTCATCAATCATTTTCTGTGGCATGGGTTCGACAGCAGTGCCAATCCGTATAAAACAACCTTTCTCAGACATTCCATATTTCTTTTTAAAATATGGTTTCTCCGGTCCACTGGCAATAGTGATTTTAATGATGACTTTGTTCTCCCTCTTTTCTGCCAGAATATCAAATAAACCCAAGCATGAGGGCATGATATTATTTTTTATTCTGTCTTTCAGTTTTAACATCTCACCATCAGGATCGCTGACCCCACGAATCTTTCCTTCATTGTCAATTCCAATGAAAATATACCCTCCTTCATGGTAGTTCAAAAAGGCAACAACTTCCTTTTCAATATCAACATTAGGGGTAAGTTCTTGCTTATATTCTATGCGATTTGTCTCTGACATTTTATTTCAATAGCTTATTATAATACCTCTTCCTCTGCTTGAACATTTTCTCAAAATACTCAATTTTAATGTCCCGGTAATCAAATATCACTGGTCTGTTTTCAGACCGCTGGATTCTTCCTATATATTGAATGAGTTTCCCTTCAAAGGCAAAGGGATAAACAATGAACAAGCAATCTAAATTATTAACATCAATTCCTTCTCCAAAATATTGGCCGGTTGAAATAACTATTTTAAAATGCCCCAGTTTTATCTGTTCAATTTTACTCTTTCTTGCACTTTCCGGATCATCCCCATGAACAGTAATGGTTTCAAATTTATCTTTCAGGTAAAGGTTAAGAATATCAACATGAGATTTCCTCTCAGATAAAATCAATATGGTTTTAAAACGATCTGCATTTTTTTCGATGTCTTCTAAAATCATTGAATTTCGCATGGTATCGTGAACGAGGATTCAGGATATGGTCTCATATTTGTCAATTTTATAATCGAAAGGTGCAAAAAGCTCAGTTTCTCTGATGTTAATTTCGGTTTTTATATTTTTACTTGCCAGGTATTCATTTTGTTTGACCTCGTGAAGAATATTCCCAATATAAACATAGATTAATTTTTCATCATTATTTTTTCTTTTTGGAGTGGCTGTCAGACCGTAGAGATAATAAGTACTTAGCTGTACAATTGCTTCCCTGAAGGATTTCGCAGGAATGTGATGGCATTCATCAATAATGATTAATCCAAAAGCATTTGATAATGCAGATAGATCTTCCATTCTGGCCAGAGATTGTATCATCGCAACTGTAATAATTTTACTAATCGTGCACTTCTGATTTCCAATCTGACCAATTTCTTTTTTGGGAATTCCCAGGAAGTTTTGAATCCTATCAACCCACTGGTCTAACAACTGTTGCCTGTGGACAATGATTAATGCAGGCTGCTGTTTTTCTGCAATCAACTCTAAACCTATGATTGTTTTGCCTGATCCTGGAGGAGAAACAATAACTCCAAAATCTTTTTCTCTGGTTTTAACTAAAGCTTCTTCCTGGTGATCTTGTAATTTTATCTCTGAAGTTATATTCACAGTTCCCTTTTTTTGTCTTTTGTCAATTAATTTAAATGGAATATTCTCAATTCTGCAAAAGCTAATCAATGATGAAATAAATCCTCTGGGAATAATAATTTCATCATCATTTTCTTCAATCAATTTAAAGAACTTCTCTGTATCAAAAGTGCTCTTCCCTAAATTTTTTTTGACCAGAAAATCAGAATTGTAAAAATTCAACTGTTCACGCAGAAATATTATTAATTTTCTGCTTAAGTGGATTCTTTTCAAATAGATTTGGTTGCTTATAACGATTTCAAGATCGCTTTTCAATCCAGGTAAGAAATTTGTTTTAAAGACATCTGCGGGATCCTCATTAAAGATTTCATTGTACTTGGCTTTAAACCTTTCCTGATTTAATTTTTGAATACTTTTCAGATACTCCCACTGATCAGTTATTGGTTTAAATGTTCCATAATCAATAAAACAAGAATTCCCGTTTGGTAAAGAATGGCCATTTAATGGTAATGCGATCAAATTGCCCATTCCTTTTCCCGAGTGAAAATCCTGATTTGGAAACATTCTGTCAAAACTAGGCTCTTTTTCAAACTGGGAGATAATATTGGATTGTCGTAATAACTCAAACATAAATTTTCTGCTTTGACTTGCTGGTAATGCTTCGTCAAAGAAGATCCATAAATGGCCACCATTTCCAGATCGGGACCGCTCAATATAAGCCGGAATATTTAGACCTTTACAAGTGCAAAATAATTTTTTAATACTGTCAATCCAATTTGACTCATCAAAATCAATTGCGATGAAAAAGGAAGTATTATCTTCAAGTAACGGATAGATTCCCATAGTTGTCCTACCTTCGAAATGAAAAATAATTGCCTCATCATTAGCCGCTTTGAGTTTTTTGTTCTTGTAGTCTTTGAATGTTCCTCCTTTCGCTTTGTGTGACTCATAATCAGCCCAATCAACTTCATAAGCTGGCATATAACCGCTTTTACCATCTTTCTCCCACCGGATGGCATACACATCATCCCTGCCCCGGAATAAAGATTTAAATAATTCAAGTTTTTGGTTGTCTATCTGCATAACACAAATATAATGACAAACCAGGAACTATGTTAAAAGCTTTCCCAATCATCAAGAAAATCAATCACTTCTTTAAAGTCTCTAATCAGTTTGAGGTTAGATATTTGATCTCCCTCCGCTACACCCCCCAAGACGATCATGTTAATAATCCTACCTCCTCATTTCAGAAATTATTGGGCTAAAGCCCTGGTCATTATTTTGACCCTATTAAGCAGAGTGTGAGGGCTGAAAACAAAAAGACCTCAGTCACAACGAAGAAGTGACAGGGGATTTTCCCTTGTTAAGCTCCCCACGAGAGGATCGCGATCTGTTAACTAGCAGAGAACAATACGCCAGCTTCATAAACTCACACCATCCTCCTCGCTGGGAAACAGGATCGAAGATAATCGTTGTTAAATCTGTTGATTTCTTATATCTTTATTGGAGGTATCTGTATAAATCAAACAATTATGAAGAATAAACTTATTGCATTAATAACTTCACTGATATTGACAGGAAGTTTTTGTTTTGCACAAACCAGTCCTTCAGAAATCAAAGAAGATTTCAAACCTTCAACCCTGAACCAGCCAGGTAAAGAGTATCCTATGGTAAACTCTCAGGGTTATGCCCGTTTTCGTATTGAAGCTCCCGATGCCCAAAGTGTAACCGTCAGTCTCGGACTTCGCGGCCGGGGCGGAACCAGACTGACCAAAGGAGCTGACACCCTTTGGGTCGGTACAACCGAAGGCCCTTTAGATGAGGGTTTTCATTACTATCACCTGACCATTGACGGTGGAGTTTTTAACGATCCGGGAGCTTTAAATTTCTACGGCTCCACCCGCTGGGAGAGTGGCATTGAAATTCCTGCACACGACATGGATTTTTATGCTCTGAAAGACTTACCTCATGGCAATGTACAACAGATTCTTTTCCCGTCTCCCAGCACCTTTACTTCACGGAGGGCATTTGTTTACACCCCACCTAATTACGGAAAAGACTTAAGTAAACGTTATCCTGTTTTATACCTGCAGCATGGCTGGGGTGAAGATGAAACCGCCTGGAGTAACCAGGGGCACGCCAATCTGATTATGGACAACCTGATTTCCGAAGGTAAAATAAAACCGTTCATTATTGTAATGACATACGGAATGACAAATGAAATTAAGCCTGGCGGACTCAGAAATTTTGACATAAAGCCATTTCAGACAGTACTAATTGATGAGCTGATCCCGTATATCGACGCAAATTTTGCAACAATACCAGATCAGTCACATCGCGCCATGGCAGGCTTATCTATGGGTGGTATGGAAACCAAAACTATTACACTGAATAAGCCGGAAGTTTTTTCTCATTACGCGTTATTGAGCGGCGGAACATACGCTCCGGCAGATATCAAAGACAAATCAAAAGTTAAACTTATTTTTCTGAGTTGCGGAAGTAAAGAAAGACCTGACGGAGTGAAGAATGCTGCAGCTGCGCTGAAAGAAGCCGGATTCAATGCTGTTTCTTATGTTTCAGAAGAAACCGCTCACGAATTTCTTACCTGGCGTCGCAGCTTATATGAACTGGCTCAGCTGCTGTTTAAAGAATAATCGAACATGAATATAGAAAAGAATCTGTCTATTTTACTAAATTCTTAAAAGCTGATCCAAAAATTAAATAACTGGTATTTCCTCCAATTGTACCTTCGTTTTGGCCCCATAGAAATGGCCAGTCATCATAGTTTTCAAAGTGGTCGGGTTGCCTGAATAGTATACCCGGGGCAACATTTCCCGGTATAAATGAGAAGTCAGCCCTGTTATTACCATAAAATACTGCTTTTGGCCGGGCGGCACCCACTGTTGCCACCAGGGAATAATTATGGTAAGGATGGCAGCCAAACAGCCAGTTGGTGGCTTTGAAAGCATGACTCTCATCTATAATGTCAGGGAAATGCATGCTGGCAAAGCATACTGTGGTACCAAAGCTCACAACGGCTCCGCTGCCTGCCCAGTTACCAAGGACTATCGGGACTCCGTATGGATTATCCTTTTCAAGTCCGTCGATGTAATCTTTGTACTTTATAACATACGGACGGAGCTTTTCCCTGAAAGATGTGTCCATGTGTGGTATGGCATCCAATGCCGTTAAAATGTTCATACTTACATTACGATCAAGTGCAGGCCATAAAAGTTCCTGAAATTTATCGATATATTGCTTCTCCCCTGTTGAGATGTACAGTTGAAGATTGGTTCCCATGTTTGCTGATCCGCCGAACCTGCCGGCGAGACTCTGGGGCTGACCGGCAAGTAATTCCGTTGCCTCTGTTAAGAGCCTTTTTGATTGTCGCAGCGCTCTTGCCGAAAGATCATCGTTATATCCCTTCAACGCCCGGCTTGCTGAAGCAAACATCGTTGCTGCCATAAGATCGAGTCCGGGATTCCGGCTTGTAAATGCCCACATATCATCCTTTACTCCACTCGACCGGCCGTCAGCGGCAACTTCATAAGGGCCAAGGTTCGGATTATAAGGAAGTCCGTCTGTTATTGAGGCGGCGTCACCAAGGTGATGGTAATTATCGAGAACAGAATTGGAGAGAGTTTGTGCCATGTGGCCTAATATCTCCGCCTGAGCTACCAGGTTCAATGTTCCATGCTCGATAAATTGCAGTACATCCGGTATCCCATCCGGCCGGTGAAGGTCAACATAACGTTGCTTCTGATCAACAAAGGTCTGATCGCGCAAGGGTTTGAAATATTCCCATGCCTGGACAAGGTTCTGTACCACGCCAATATTTGCCCCTGTCTCGATATCAAAATCTCCTGCGTCAAAAAATCCGCCTGTATTTAATCCGGGAATCAATTCCAGCCCTTTATACCTGGTATCGGTTGTCGGCCCCTGACTGTGCATGTCGAAATGATCAGTGGGTGCCGGAGCCTGGAGATAACCTTCCTTAAAAGGCTCGCCGTGCCACACCCTGTAAGCCTCGTTTACGAACATATGGTTCATATGTATCGGGATCCATATATCGCTGGTGGCATCGGTGATCTTGTCGTAAACGTTATTTTCAATTATAAAGTTATTTGTTTTAAATCCGCCATACTGAATATAGTATATCCCGGGAGTGGTTACCGGAGAAAAATCGAATTTTACATAGTAATATTTGTAATAGTTACCCCAGGATACAATTTTACTACTGAATACTTCTTTAGCATTACCATCGTCTCCAATTTTATAAACAGATGCCTTTGCCAGCGGCTTATCTTTCCTGTCCAGTTCAATAACGGAAACTTTCTGCTGTTCAGGGAGGTAGCCCACCTGGGAGAAACCTATATTTGGCTCTCTTATCCAGCCTTGAATGGTATTAGGCTCAACCGTCCATGTCAGAACCTTGCCTGTTTTTCCTGCAGGAAGTAAACTGCGAACCACAAACCAGCCGTTTTGTGCCAGTACTCGTCCGTCGAAAAGCATAAGGTCGGTACCCGGCGATGTAATTTTTACAAGACGTTCGGGGTCTTCGGGTGCGAGAATAATGGTACGGCCTGTTTCGAGAGGAAGCGGATCGATAAATCTGCCGGTCCCCCTGTCATCGGAAGTTACATACCCCTTGAATTGCTTTGACTTTTCACTGTTTGGTTTCGTAACAGTGTTTCCTGCTGCATAGCGTGGGAAGCGATTGTAACGCCCATCCATCAGATAGGTCTTTCCCCAGTATTGCGAGGGCAGAAACTCAAGATTAAATCCGGCATTCCCTTCAAGTGCTTCAGGAACGGGCTTATCCAGGTAAACAGATATCTCAACTCCTTTACCCCTTGCAGTCACAACCACCCGTGAATCAAAATCGTAATCTCCATATCTTAACCTGGCCTCAATAGTTTTAGACACACTGTCAACTGTTCGGGTTGGTATTGCCGGAACGAGATCCCACTGCTCCGGCGTACTGGAAAGTCTCACAGCGCCTCCCTGCGCCGTTCTTACTCCATGGTGAATCAACTCTATACCAGCGGTCTTCTCATCATTAAAACCGCCTGTAAAAAGGTTATTGTACACCAGAATATTGACTCCCTGCGTCTCGAAATACCCAAGATCATTGAGTATTAAATCCTGGCCGGATGCATAGTTGAATGCCTCCAGGAACAGCATTCCAAGTGACAAAAATGTTACTCTTGTCATATTGATTTAAAGGTTAAAATTTAGTGTTGGTTCAGATATATAGTTATGTTGCACCATATACCTGATAATCAAGAAATAAAATGGCGCGTTAAGATTCTGACAATAAAAATTATTCACCAATGTCCTGGTTGATAAAGTGTAAAGGTAACCAAAACGATCTTAATAAAAGAGTATCCTTTACACAAGGCCAGAAATTTTTCATGGCGCCCAAACGCATAGGTGTGCCAATTGAAATCTTATTCGATCTTCAGAGCTGTTGCAGGATTGATTCCTGTTGCCTTATATGCCTGGAAGCTTACCGTGAGAAACGCGACAAGAAGCGCTCCTGCGGAAATGAGAAAAAATATAAGGAAATCGATCTCTATCCTGTATGCAAATTCCGACAACAGCTTCTCAACAATATACCAGGCAACGGGAACCGCAATGACTATCGAAATAACAACCAGTATAATAAATTCCCTCGAGAGAGTATAAATTATAGAAACAGGACCGGCGCCCATAACCTTTCTGATCCCGACTTCATTTGTCCGGCGTTCAGCTGAGTAAAGGGATAATCCGTAGAGTCCGAGGCATGCGATTATGACAGCCAGAACCGTGAAATATTTAAGAAGACTTGTTATTCTGATCTGTGTTCTGAAAAGATTATCATAATCCTGGTCGACAAAAGTATATTCAAGCGGATATTCAGGAATGACATTTCTCCAGACCTTCTCAATCGTCTTAAGGGCAAGAGGTATATCATCCGCGAGCCTGATTATTATGTAATTGAACCTTCGGATGTCGGTAAGTGCGAAGGCCACCGGACTCACAAGCTGATCAGGGTCTCTGAAATGAAAGTTTTTCATTACACCAATAATAGTTCCGTTTAAACCCATGAATGAGAATCTCTTCCCGACAGGATCGCCCCCTCCCATGGCTTTTGCCACCTCCTCGTTGATTAGAAAATTGCCTGTCGTATCCCTGGCAAAATCACCAGGGTAATCAACCGAAAAATCCCGACCGGACACAAGCCTCAGCTGAAGGGTGCTCAAATAATCATAGTCAATGGCATTAGTGCCTATTAGTATTCTTTTGGTGGGATCCTGTCCATCCCATCTTGCCCCTCCTGAATTACTTCCTATCATTACAGGGTTTGAGGTTGATGCAGTCACACCCTTGATAAGGCTTTCATTTTTCAGTTCCTTCTTGAAGGCATCATACTTCTGCTTCATGTTCTGAGCCATTGGTATGACAATCAGGTTTTCTTTATTGAATCCCAGATCTTTATTCTGAAGAAATTTCAATTGCATAAACATAAATACTGAAGTCGTTGCTATTAGTATTGAAAGTGTAAACTGCAGAACGACCAGAGCCTGCCTCAGCCGGGCTTTACCTCCTGTTCCCGTTTCACCCTTCAGAACTGCTGTCGGATTAAAAGCTGACAGGTAGATTGCAGGATAGATACCTGAAATTACACCGGCAAAGAGACCGACAAGGATAAAACCGGCTATATATCTCCAGGTCAACAGATCAGCAAGTACGAAGTGTTTGCCTGACAGCTCATTAAAAGTATTCAGAAATAGGCCGATCAGCACAACGGCAAGAACAAGGGATATGAAAACCAGGAATAACGATTCAAGCATGAACTGGGAGAATATATTTGTCCTTCCTGCTCCGGCAGCCTTTTTTATTCCGATCTCCTTTGCTCTGACTGAAGCCTTTGCTGTTGAAAGATTTATGAAGTTAATGCAAGCTATAAGAAGCACGAATATCCCGATCAGACTGAATATGTAAACCGTTTTTACGGCGCCTTTCGTTTCTGTAAAGCCAAACTGACCATGCAGATGGATGTCCAGCAGGGGAAACACTACAAATTTTGTGGTTGTCTGAGGATTGAATTCGAGTACCACATCAGTGAGTTTTTTATTTACCGATATAATATCTGCACCCTTCTCAAGTACAACGTAGGTAAAAATAGAATTGCTGCCCCAATTCTGACTTATAGGGACTCTTAATGCAGGCTGCAGTGAATAGGGGAAAATAGCAGTATATGAAAAGATAGAATTATTCGGCAGATCATTAATAATACCTGTAACTTTCACCTCCACATTGTTTTCAATGGTAAGGGACTGTCCAAGGGGATCGTCTTTCCCGAAATACTTTTCAGCCAGTGTCTTTGTCAGCACCACTGAATTGGGATCATTAAGCGCTGTTTCCGGATCGCCAATGATCATCTTCAATGTAAAAACCCTGAAGATTGTGGAATCGGCAGCAACAATATGTGATTCGAAGAAAACTTTGTCATCCTTTCTGAACAATATTCTGGGAAGCCATGGATTTATCCTTACCTGCTCCCTGATTTCAGGGATCTTCTCCTTCCAGACCGGTCCGCTGGGAAACGGTGTGACTGTTACATGATACCTTTGGTCAGAATAAAACTGGTCTTCCTCCACCCTGTATATGTTTTCAGCATTAGTATTGAATTTCTCAAAACTCAGCTCATTCTGCACCCACAGAAGAATAAGCAGGGATGCAGCCAATCCTGTAGCCAGGCCTGCAACATTAATGAAAGTGGAAACCTTATTCCGGACAATATTCCGGAAAACAATGGAAAAGAAATTTTTTATCACGGCCTTTTTTGTTTATTGATTTTCATCATAAAGACGGTAAGAAAAAAGTAATGTTAACAGCAAAAAAGAAGAATTTTTATAAATGCTGCCAGCCATGAGGATGTCGTGTCATCAAAGGAAGTCAGACTGCCCAATGAAGTATGATAGTGAGCATAATTCAGCTTCGAACTAAAAGAAATTGGACATAAACACATTTTAAGAATACAAGCCATGTCTCTTAATAAGTCATGGTTAGATATTTCAGTCTTCTTGTCTGCACCCCCTCAAAGGAACGCAAGCCTAACTGGAAATCATTTCCTATGTACCCCCAAACCCCCTGTCGCTTTTTTACAATTGCCTCTCAGACCGATTGCCTTTCTTTACATGATTTTATCATTAATACAGTGATCAGTCGTGTGAAATCAAAAAATTACCTGGCTGTAAACAAGAATGAAATAAATACTTAAACATGCCGGGGCTTACACCAACCCGGGAAAGTTGAATTTAATTATGAACATATGAGAAGGGCCCTTTTATGCTTAGCAACACTGCTTACCTGCAGTGTTTTATTATCCCAGGAACTGAAACTGCCTGAATTCTACAGACTGCGCGAACAAAAGGCCCCACAGGCGGTAAAGAACAGGATTGAAGCGGCAAAAAATGAAATAAAAGCCAGGAACCTCCAATTTATTGTAAGTTATACATCGGTAGCCGATCTCCCGCTCGAAAGGATAACGGGACTTAAAAAGCTCTCTCCCGATGAATCGCGTCAGCTTAACCTGCGTATGAAGAAAAAACTCGAGCTGATGCGGGAGAAAGAGGAGGCGGAAAATACAAACGATACAAATCTTAAAGGTAAGCATAGCCGACCTCAGCGCCCTGTATCATATGCCTACGGAAACCCGGGAATGGCCAGCCTCGACCTGAGAGATCAGAGACTTGTCACAGAGGTCAGGGAACAGGGGTCATCAGGGACCTGCTGGGCGTTCGCAGCAATGGCAGCTTTTGAGAGCAGCTATAAGATCATAAACGGCGATTTTATTAATGCATCAGAACAACATATAATTAACTGTTCCGGTGCAGGAAACTCAAGCGCAGGCTGGATGGCGCCCGTATTTGACTGGATGGTTGATAATTCCAAAAATGTGGATAACGAGAGAAATACACCATACACCGGTACTGATGGCCGCTGCCGTCCCACCCCTCCCCAGACCGACTTTTTTGCTACCTCCTGGGGTATAGTCGATCCTTCGGGCGATCTTTGGAAAATACCAACTGTGGCCCAGATCAAGGAGTCAATCTGCAGGCATGGAGCAGTCGTAACAGCCCTTTATGCAGACCAGCTGTTCCAGTTATACTCAGGGGGAGTCTTTTTTTCATTCCCCTCCGGAGAACATTCAAATGTCAATCATGCTGTCACAATAATAGGCTGGAATGATTCTCAGCAGGCCTGGCTCATAAAAAATTCCTGGGGGCCCGACTGGGGAAGTGACTGCGGAAAGGGAATGACATTTGGTTACATGTGGATAAAATATAACAGCAGCAATATCGGAGTACATTCTTTATGGGTCCGTGCAAAAAAATCCTGATGAACAGTAACAAATTAATTATTCCCTTATTGATCGGTATGACTAAAAGGAAATTGAAGATATGAACCTTGTATATAACGGGGCAAAGAAATTCCCACTGGAAATTAAGCCAGTCCCTGTGCAACATTCCTTGTGTTGTGAACCAATCCTATCTGATTTGACAGCACTCTGTGATTGGATAATATCCATAGTTTCAGGTTTTCCGGTCAACTGGCCTGCAATGTTTGCCTCTTCCGGAAGGAAGATCTTTTTTAACAACAATATCTCAATGTTCGACTTTGTCCTAGGAAATGAATTGGGCAATTTGTTCAGAGCGTCAGCAAGCTTTTCGTAATAGCTGTCCGTTACAGCCTGGTTCTGCCTGAATGCTGTTATCCCGGGTGTAGAGGCAGCGATTCCGGCAATTGCAGTTGTTTTCAGGAAATCACGTCTTTTGACGTGAATTTTCCCGTGATGCATCCTTAACATTGGTCAGGGATAAATAATTCTTGATTTGAAAAATGATATGTCAAATAAGGCAAATCATACAAAGGCACAGTTTGGGAATGTACCTGAATTCCAGAGAAAACAGGTTCAAAATTTATCCTGTTCAAAGGCTTATTACAAGTATCAAAATTATGAAACAGTAAATTACGGTGCAAAAAAAGTTATCTTCCTCTTTTACAGTTAATCGATATCATGTTTCAGATGAAAAAGGCTTGGATAGATGTAATCATTATATTAAAATAACTCAATTCTGACCGGCAGTATTTTATAATAGTTTAGGAATTTGATTTATCTTCATAAAAATAAGTAAACTAACTTACTGTGAACATTCCCAGCCTTGCCGTCAGCAAAAATCCAGTTGATCTTGAGACTGAAGAATGGGATCCGGATGGTCTTTGAAAGGTGGTGAAAATGCTGTACTCTTCTTTGCAGGTAATCTGTCGACATGGATTACCGGCGCTCATTTAGTAGTTGATGGTGGCGGAATAGCTTAATCTGA
The DNA here is from genome assembly GCA_964633505.1 of uncultured Rikenellaceae bacterium. GTDB lineage: Bacteria > Bacteroidota > Bacteroidia > Bacteroidales > VadinHA17 > LD21. Next base: position 135,901 of record CAZWHC010000005.1, read on the forward strand.
AATATATATGAACGAATGTATTAAACACTGTCGATATTTTCTGTTACTCCTGATATTTATTCCTCTTATTGCCGTTCGGTGCAGAATGGAAACAAAAACAGCAGTCGCAGACCTTGAAGATTTGACAAATTCAAAAAAGGATGCCCGGTCTTTTTTTCCAGGGGAGGATCTGATGAAAATAGGTGTTTTTTACTATCCGGAGCAATGGCCTGAAGAACAATGGGAACGGGATTTTAACAACATTGCTTCTTTCGGATTCGAATTTACACATCTTGCCGAATTTTCATGGGCGCTTCTTGAACCACGGGAAGGAGAATTTGATTTTTCATGGCTCGATAAGGCAATAGATCTTGCAGATAAGGCTGGACTGAAAATAATCCTCTGTACCCCATCCCTGTGCCCTCCTGCGTGGATGGGTAACAAGTATCCTGAAATATACCTTGTAGGTCCCGAAGGCAATCGAAGGGAGCATGGAGTAAGGGCAAACGCTTCGGTATCCAATCCGGTTTACCTTGATTTCGTTGACAGAATAGTTAAAGCAATGGCAGGACACTATGGCAAAGATCAGCGAATATGGGGGTGGCAGGTTGACAATGAACCCCTTGCCACTCCTGATTACAGCCCATCAGCCAGAATCAGTTTCCGGAAATGGTTAAAAGAGAGGTATGGTACCATCGATTCTCTTAACAAAGTCTGGGTGGGTAGTTTCTGGAGCACCAGGTATGACAGCTTTGACCAGGTTCTGATCCCAAATGAATCGATGAATACTGAAGATAAACTTAGTCCGCATGCATTACTTGATTTCTACAGGTTCACTGCTGATATGACTGCCCGGTTTCTCAACAGGCAGGCAGATATTCTCAGGAGCCAGATTCTGCCAGAACAATGGATCACAACAAATTATATAAATGTAAGCCTCAACTCTGATCCAAGGAGATCGGACCATCTCGATTTTCCGTCATTCACAATGTATCCCGTGAGCGGAAAAAACGAGCTTGGAGGGAATAATTTCCGTACAGGCATACCTTACCGGATTTATGAAGCCTGCGATTATCACCGGCCCATAAACGGAGTGACCGGATTGATGGAACTTCAGCCTGGCCAGGTGAACTGGGGATCAGTTAATCCCCAGCTTCTGCCCGGAACAGTACATATGTGGATAATGCAGGCTTTCGGGGGAGGATGCTCATTCCTTTGCACATATCGTTACAGACATCCGCTTGGCAGCAGCGAGATGTATCATGAGGGAATTGTAGGAACTGACGGAGTGACATTATCACAGGGAGGCCTGGAATTTGTCGATGCAATAAAAGAAATGAAAATGCTGCGAACGGAATATGATTCATCTTCATTTATGCCTGAGAATATTTCCCGGAGGAAAACTGCAATTCTATGGAGTCATGAAGTTATGTGGGACCTTGATATACAAAAACAAACCGTCTTATGGAATACATGGAGGCACAGGAATAATTACACACTTGCGGTAAAATCAACCGGTGCACCAATGGATTTCATTTCTGAAAATGATGATTTTTCCGGATACCCTTTTCTTATTGCACCTGCATATCAGATGGTGGACAAAGCACTGGTAAAAAAATTGTCTGATTATACTGAAAAAGGAGGGCACCTGATTCTGACATGCCGGACAGGACAAAAAGACAAAAACGGTCATTTTTTTGAATCACCCTGGGCTGGCCCGATAAGACATCTCATCGGTGCAGATCTCGACTACTTTGACATGCTGCCGGATGAGAATTATGGAACAGTCAGATATAACGGATCTGATTATTTGTGGAATACCTGGGCTGAGATTCTTTCACCTTATCCCGGAACAAATGTTCTGGCTTCTTACGCGGATCAGTTTTATGCAGGTAAAGCTTCAGTAATAAAACGACAACTTGGCAAAGGAGATATTACCTATATAGGTGTCGCATCAAAAGACGGCCTATTGGAGCGTCAGATTGTCCGGAGCGTTTACGAGAATTCAGGAGTTATGATAGAAGACCTGCCAGTGGGTGTCTTTACCGAGTGGCGCGACGGATTTTATATCGCGGTCAATTATACTGACAATGATTATAAATTCTCCATCCCTCCTGAAGGCAGGATTCTTTCAGGCAGCAATCCCCTTAAACCGGCTAATACATTAATTTGGACTACCGGGCATAAAAGATCAGAATGACGCAAATGATGTAATTTTTCAAATAATGAATTTCCTTCTGTAAATCAATTAATCCAGCTTAAAGATGAAAACCGGGACAGTTTTTCTCACTTTATGTCTTTCATTGATGTCATTAATTTCTGAATCCCAGATCACACCCCCTCCGCCACCACCACCTCCACATGCTCCTTCCGGATCGGGAACAGTGAATAAAGCTGACAGTCTGTTTCAGGCTGGCAGAATAAATTCTGCTGTTGCGGAGTACAGGAAACTATATTCGCAGAACAAAAACAGCAGAGAAATAATCTATAACTATGCATGCGCTCTGTCCCGGTCAGGGCAAACGGACAGTTCTCTCCTGTATTTGTACAAAGCAATTAAGATTGAACCTTCACTTTCTGTTCTTACTGATCCTGATCTGCTAACCGCAAGAGAATCCAAAGGTTGGGAAGAATTTGAAAATGAACTGATTTCAGTAGTAAATAAGAATACCAACAACAGCATAAAGGACATCCCTTTTGCGAAATCTCTGTGGAGACTACTCTGCATGGAAGAATCTGTATTTTACGAGGTAACATTAGCTGTCGTTAACATGGGGCCTGATTCCCCTGTGGTGACAGCCCTCAGAAGACTGCAGTCGTGGCAGAATGCCAAAAACCTTTCAGAACTGGAAACACTGCTTAATTCAAAGGGGTGGCCAAAAATCAGCCAGGTGGGAAGTCTTGCAGCCAGCGCCGCATTTTTTGTCCTGCAGCACTCCAACGCAGGTGCTCAGGAAAAATATATTGAAATGTTCGGACTGGCCTGCCTGAATAATGAAGCTAATTGCCAGCATTACGCACTGATGTTCGACAGGATGAGGATGAACCAGAACAAGCCTCAGAGATACGGCACACATGCTTATCTTGATCCCTCTAAAGGCAGCACAAATGAGCTTTATCCTCTCGAGGACGAAACCAGGGTTGATGAATGGAGAAAGGAGATCGGACTTGAGCCATTGAAGGAATATTTAGATAGAACTGGTATTAAAAAATAATCTGAAGAAAGTACCTGTTTCAAACATTAGTTTAAGATCCCGGACCTGGAATTTTGTTGGGAAGCGTAGTATTTGAACAGATGCATCCAAAGAAAAAATAAACTGAATTCTCCTTTAAAAACCTCTTGCTTCAGATCTAAAGCCGGATCATTTCAGCCGGATTAACTCGTGAAAGTTTCAGAATATGGTAACTTACCGATATTACTGAGATCATAATTGTAATAAAAAGTGAAATTAAAAATACTCCAATTCCCTGATCAATATGAAAGGCGAAATTCTGCAGCCATCTGTTCATCAAAAAATATGACAAGAGCCAGGCTAACAGTACAGAAATAATTACCCATTTACCCATTTCCGCCAATATTAAACCCATTATCCCTGAAGGGCGAGAGCCCATTATTTTCCTTATAACCATTTCCTTTGTCCTGGTTCTTGTGGTATAAGATGAAAGACTGTACTGTCCAAGGCAGGTTAGCAATATGGATATCACTGTGGCAATTATAAAAATGACTGCCAGTTTTTTTTCGGAACGATAACTCGCATCAACATTTTCACTCAAAACAGATACCGGATTCAGATAATGCGGGGAAAATTTTTTAAGCATACTTTCAATTAATAATCTTGTCTCTGAAAGACTTCCCGGGTTAACTTTTACTGAAATATATGATGCCAACGGAAAATCCTTACAGCCGATAGGAGATAAAACCAGTGGTTCAACTGCAAGCTTTAAAGAATGAAAATTAAAATCTTCAATTACTCCGATAATTGTTCCCACCTGACCATTACAACTAAATTTTTTACCCACCGGATCATCTAAACCAATTGTTTTAGCAGCAGTCTGGTTTAAGATATAACTGTTAACGGAATCTGCAAAAAAGTCATCCGAGAACCCTCTGCCTGAAACAACATTAAGCTTATAGAAATCTATAAAATTATTCCCGGAGCCACTCGTAAATGCCATCATGTTTGTTCCATCCGGTTTACCTTCCCATGAGATGAATGTTGACGACCCGATAGCATTTGGAAGGTCAGTTGAGACTGTGACATCCTGTATTTGTGGATGGATCTTCAACTCACTTATAAGTGCAACCGGATTATTGCGAAGTGCAGGATCTTTTACCTGGATTGTCAGGATATTATCCTTTACAAAACCTAAATTCATGTTTCTTAAATAGTTAAGCTGCGCCAATAAAGTAAAGGTGCAAACCAGGGCTACTGTTGAAATTACATATTGAAGGACTACAAACAAGTTTCTTATATTCACAGAACTTTTCTTTAATCCCGGATTCTTAAACTCCTCTCTCATAAGACACAATGGGCCCATTGATGAAAGTTTAAAAGCAGGATAGATGCTTGAGATAACTCCAACAATTAATGTCAGCAGAATCACCTTCACCAGTGTTGTGAACTTCAAAATCATCATAAAGGACAAAGGTCTGTCGGCAAAAACACTAAAAACTGGGATTATAGCTGCTACAATCACAATTGCCAGGAGCAATCCAAAAAATGCTAACAGGACAAACTCTGTCATAAATTTTACTATCAGTTCTTTTTTGCTGCAACCTGAAACCTTAAAAACAGCTGTTTCCATTCCTCTGTTGAATGCACTGGCTGTTGCAATATTCATAAAATTAAAACATGCCACAAGGAGTATAAAAACGCCGATTGAAATTATAAGATAGAGATATTTTAGATCATTGTTCTTTCCGGGATCGAAGTTTGCGTTTCCTCCAAGATGTATCTTTCTCATAGGCACCATAATCCATTGCATGTCACTAAAAATAGGTTCCTTCGGAAGGTACCTGGATGGAAACTCTTTAATCAGGACTTTTATATCATCAGTGTTAGCATTTTCTGATAATTGGATATAAGTTAAATAACTGTGATTATTCCAACTTTCAACCTTTTCTTTTCCACCACGTATACTGTATAGTGTTTCAAAACCTGTAAGAAAGTCAAACTTTATGTGCGAATTCTCAGGGATATTCTCAAGAACTCCCCTGACTGTAAATAAATACCTGTTGTCAGCAACGATAGTTTTACCAACCGGGTCCTCATTCCCAAAATACTTAACTGCCATATCCTTTGTCAGGAACAATGCAAACGGTTCATTCAGTACCTCTGAAGGATTCCCAGTAAGTGCATGAAATGTAAAAAGCTTCATAAAATCAGGGTCGGCATACAAAAAACCTTTTTCAGCAAATAAAGAGGAGTTATATTCAAGTGTATGGGATAAGAACCTGCATTTTGCAGAATATTTTACACCCGGAACACTCTCCAGCACCTCCTTAAGTGGTGCCGGAGTAACTACAGCAACATCCTTTCCCATATAACTATTACTCGCTGAGTTTTTTGCTACAATCCTGTATATGCTATCCCTGTTCACATGAAAATCATCATAACTCAGTTCATACTGCACATATAAAAGTATCAGTATGCTGGTACTTAGAGCAAGTGCCAGTCCAATAGCACTAATAGCTGACTGCTGAGACTCCTTCAGGATATGTTTTGCAGCAAGTCTGATATGCATTATAACCATTGGTATGATCTATTTGAATTAATCCTTTTTTTAACAGACTCTACATTATTTTAGATGCTGCACTATTTGTCAGAATTGTCATAAACTACATGTTTTTAGGTATCAACAACAAATAATACAAGGATAAAAGATCAGTGATAAGACTGAAAAACTGACTGTCGGATTTAAAAGTCATTTTTTCTTCAGCATGGCGAAGTCGGGTGGACCTTTCTCAACTTATTTACCAGAATTCACTTTCACAAGTTCTTATTTCTTATATTTCGTCAGAAAGAAAAAGTGAGAATCATGAAAGGCAAAATTCTTTTTATTACTCTGTTGATGCTTGCAATGATAAGCATGAATAGCAATGCTCAATACCCTGTATTTAAAGGATGGCCGGTATGAAATCCAGCCAGGATATTACTACTATAAGCAGGTATCAAGGGCTGGCCAGCCCGGGATGAAAGTTGCCCGGACTGTAAGCATGGATAGTGAACTGCTTGTTATTGCCTTTGCTTCAAACGGGACAAGGAACAAAAATGCATTTGTTGTCGTAAATACATCTCAAAAGGAAAAATCTGCCGAAATCGAAATAAATGGCAACAATACATCAAAGTTCAGGGTTTACAGAACCAGTGGAAACGATGAGAAATACAAAGATGTCGGAGAAATTTACATAACAACAGATAAACTCATTTACACTGCTCCTCCAAACTCTGTTACTACGTTTTTTTCAACTGATTAGTTTTAGAAGTCAGGATAATGATCCCGGATTATTAACAGGAGGTGGTTCATGGTATTTGAACAATCTTCTGATATTTCAAGTATTTCAGCTCATTTTCGTGAAGATCAGACATTTCAGATTTAAAGTACGTTCCCAGATCCCAATTTCCGTTTATGCCGTGTCTTTTAATTATATTTGATTCTGTATTTATTAAACCTGACCTTGACAGGATTGCGTCTTTATTTGCATGTTAATTTAAATTTATTTACATCATGTCTCGACCCGTATCTGTCCGAAAACTTAGCGCACTTCTAATAGGTACTTTGATATTTCTTTCCTGTAAGAAGGAAGAGAATTGGACTAACCTTATTGATAAGAACCTTTCCAGCTGGGACAATTACCTCAGTTACCGGCACCAGGTCGGATATAACGGATCGGTTCCCAGAGACAGTAATGGCATTGAAATCGCCCCGATTGGATTCAATAAACCGGGTTATGATGTCTTTACGGTTATAGAAGAAAACAATGAACCTGTAATCAGGATCAGCGGAGAAATATATGGCTGCCTGATATCGAAAAAGGAATATTCAAATTATCATCTTAGACTTAAAGTGAAATGGGGGGATAAAAAATGGGATCCCCGAAAACAACTATTGAAGGATTCCGGAATCCTTTATCATTCAATCGGGCCCATCGGAGAAGACTACTGGCGTTCATGGATGCTGTCACAGGAATTCCAGATTATGGAAGGACATATGGGAGATTTCTGGAGCCAGAAATTCTCAGCAATTGATATAAGGGCATATATCCCCGAATCGGTAATGAATTCTGTGGCAGACGAGTCCCAGCCCTTTATCCCGTTCGGTTACAAGGAAAAGACTGGCTTCTGCATGAGAAGCGCAAATTACGAGATACCAAATGATTGGAACGACATCGATCTGATATGTTTCAACGGAAAAAGCCTGCACATTGTAAATGGTCATGTGGTTATGATCCTCCAGAACTCACGTCATTTTGAGAACGGGAATTTCCTTCCCCTGGCAAAAGGTAAGATCCAGATACAAAGCGAGGCTGCTGAAGTTTTCTACAAGGATATTAAGATCAGGGAACTTGATACCTTTGCTTCAGAGTATGAAAAGTATTTCAAGTAAAAATTTAATTTCTTAACCTGCTCCTCCATGAAGACATTTAGAAAATTAGCAGGCGTGTTCCTGCTTATCATAGCACTCCTGATAGCCGGCTTTATTGGACTTATTGTTTATGCTTTAATTTCAGACTATAAGCCCGATGATTCGGAGTTGATCTCCCGGCCCGATAATCCTTCGGTTCTTAATGATTCAATGACTCTTTCCCTCCTTACATGGAATATCGGTTATGCAGGACTTGATAAGGATATGGATTTCTTCTATGACGGCGGAACGAAAGTCAGAACACCTGAGGAAAAATGTCTTGAAAATTTATCAGGTATCACGGGTTTCCTGAAGAATAATGATACAATCGATTTCATTCTGATACAGGAAATTGACAGAAACAGTAAAAGAAGCTATCACATTGATGAGTATGCCGGAACATCTGAAGTTTTAAAAGACCATAATCCTTTTTTTGCAAAGAATTATGATGTGTTCTTTGTCCCTACTCCTCCTTCAAAACCGATGGGCAAGGTAAATTCAGGCATTGCCGTATTTTCTGAATTCACTCCGGAATCATCTGCCAGATTTTCACTTCCCGGGGACTTTGGTTTTCCGACACAGCTGTTTTATCTCGACAGGTGCTTTATTGTTAACAGATACAAGGTTGAAAACGGCAGGGAGCTGGTCCTGATAAACACTCACAATGAGGCTTTCGATGAAGGAGGGGAAATTAGAAAAGCACAAATGGAAAGGCTCAGGGAGTTCATGCTGAATGAATACAATGCCGGTAACTATGTTATAACAGGCGGTGACTGGAACCAGTTTCCTCCTGATTTTAAACCGGCTTTTACCCGAAATAAGCCATTCACAGGCCAGATCGGTAATTTTAACCTTGTCGGAATTGAACCGGATTTTATGCCTCCCGGCTGGCTTTGGATGTTTGATCCCTCAGCACCCTCTGTACGTACTCTGATGGCGGCTTATGATCCCGAATCCACTCCGACAAGCATTTGTGATGCTTTTCTGATTTCACCCAACATCATAGGCATTTCCGTTAATTGTATACATCTTGATTTCAGGTTTTCAGACCATAATCCTGTAATAATAAATGTGAAACTCGATTAAATACAACCTTATTTAGTCATATTATCTGAATTGATAATCCCGTTATCCTACTTCCGGGAAATTATTACCAGTAAATAAAATATTGATTACCTTTCATACCGGAACAATTCAGACAATGAAGAAAAACAATCCGGGATTCCTGCTTCGGCTCGCAGTTGTAATAATATTCCATCTTCTTTTCAAACAGGGTGACCAGTCATTTTCAGGCGCCTTTGAACCCGGACTCAGAAGCCTGACATTCAGCTTATTTTTTATAAGCTACTGGATGTTATTCTGGGAATTAAGCAGACTTATTTTCAGAAGAATGACCGGGCAGGCCGGAATGAAAAAAGCATGGTACCGGAGACTGTCAATAGTGTCCCTGATTCTGTTTCTGTTTGTAATTGCCGGTGCGGTTTTATTCAGCTGGGGGTATGAACTATTAAATAATTTCTTCGGCATCTCTCCCGGAAATGATGTTCCTCTTATTAATCCGGAAATTTTTGACACTCCGGGTCATATAATATTCACCAATTTAAATTTTGAACTGCTTTTCGGTATTATCTTGTTTTTCTTCCTTATTTATGGTGTTCATCTCTTTATTTCGTCGTTTAATAATGCAAAAGAGATGGAGCTACTGGCGGCTGAAAGAGAGAAGGAAAATATTATTGCACAATATGCTGCACTTAAAAATCAGATCGATCCGCACTTTTTCTTCAACAGCCTGAGTGTTCTTTCCTCACTTATATATGAAAATACTGACTTGTCGGCAGAATTTATATCGCATTTGTCGAAGCATTATCGCTATATCCTCGAAACAGAAAGCACAAACCTTGTTTCATTAAGCAGGGAACTGGATAACCTCGATTCTTATTTCTATCTGATGAATATCCGTTATCCGGATTCCATAGTTAAGGTTTGTGAAATTTCGGAACAAACCAGATCTGAATGTATGATGCTTCCTCATTCACTGTTGATGCTTGTTGAAAATGCCATAAAACATAATATGTTTTCCCGGGAAGATCCTTTAAGTATTGAAATCACTGAAGAAGAAGGATATATTGTTGTAAGCAACAGAATTAACAGGAGAAAGGTGATCAGGGAATCCACAGGAATCGGTTTGGAGAATATAATTAAAAGATACAGGATCGAATGCAAAAAGGAAGTCCGGATCGAAGATTCCGGCAATCTGTTTTCAGTTAAGCTCCCAAAAATCCTTGGAAAATGAAGATACTTATTATTGAGGATGAGATCCGTACAGCAGAACTGATTAAAAGGCTGATCAGACAGTATGATAATTCGTATTCAATAGCAGGTATCGTCGACTCTGTTAAAAAAGGTATTCAGTGGTTCTCAGGTAAAACAGAATTACCTGACCTTATTCTGGCAGACATTCAGCTTTCAGACGGTACTTCATTCGATCTTTTTGATCAGGTAAATGCGGATATTCCTGTTATTTTCATAACAGCATATAATGATTATGCCCTTGAAGCCTTCCGGCTCAACAGCATTGATTACCTGTTGAAACCTCTGAATTTTCCGGATCTGAGAAAGGCCTTTGACAAGTTTATTAAAACCAGGGAAACCTGGCTGAAAATAAATCTGGGCGACATAAAAAAGATGATAACACCCGATCAGGTAAACTTTAAACAGAGGTTCCTTGTCAAAGCAGGAAAAACATACAAAACTGTATTCACAGATGAGATCGCAAGCTTCAGGGCCGAGGAAGGACTTGTTTTTGCCTGTTCAAAAAATGGAGGAAGATCCATAATCGAAAACAACATTTCAGAACTTGTCATAATGCTCGATCCTTCAAAGTTCTATAAGATAAACCGGAACACGATTATCAATATAGATGCAATTGACAAGATATCAGAGTATTTCAACCGTCGGCTGATAATAAGGCTCCTGCCTGATAAACAGGAAGAAATAGTAAGCCGGGAAAGAGTCCATGATTTCAAGGAGTGGCTCAACAGATAACCATCCTTTGTACAACCTGTACGCCAGAAATTACAACCTGAATATTATATAAGCCAACTGAAGGGAAATGGTTTGCAAAGCTGGCATTGCCATTTGTAATTTCAGCTTAAAGAAATTAACAGGTTTAATCTAAATCAATTTGTCATGACATCCAACAGGTACCCTTCAGTTACAAATTTTCTATGGCTTTTGACAGGATCAGCCTGTCTTTTGTTTATGGGAGGCAAATGGAATATCCCGGCATTGACCTGGATAGGCTCAGTTTTCTTTCTTAAATATTTCAGAAATATCCGGAATTTTTGGGGAGTAATTCTTGCCCTTCCGGTTATTTACATCGCTTCGCATATTTATTTTATCGGACTGGCCGAACAGGTCGAGCCCGGGTTCAGGATTCTGATCAATCTGAGCTTTACCTTTTACATTATGATCCCTTGTCTTGCAGACAGTTTACTGCATACAAGGATAAGGAACCGTTTGTTGTCGGGTCTTGTATATCCGTCTGCCCTGATCGCCGTTCAATTTTTGCTTTCATATAACGAACAATTAGGTACAATCCTCCACTGGACGGCTTCACTTTTCCCGCAGAAGCCTGTTATTCAGCTTATCTCGGTCACAGGTGTATGGGGACCATCATTCCTTGTAGGCTGGGTTGCCTCCACAATAAATATGCTGTGGGAAGAAAAGTTTAATCCTTCAAGGATCAGAATGCCTTTATTAGTATGTGCCGGAACGATTTTCACGGTTATCCTTTATGGCAGTTTCCGTATGCTCCTTTTTCCTCCTGAACCAGGCACCGTAAAGGCAGGATCCGTTATTTCAGGTTTCAGGGAGGATAACTTGTTTTATATTTACGATGATATGAACGAAAAGGAAAAATCTGAACAAAAAGAGAAATACAGGTTGCTCACTTTTCAGGTGCAGGATGATCTGTTTACAACTTCGGAAAAACTAATTCCTTCCGGAATCAGAATCTTGTCGTGGGCAAGCGGCAATGCTGCGGTTTTTGCCGAGGATGAACCGGCACTAATTAAACGGATGCAGGATTTTGCCAGACAGCATCAGATATATTTCTTTCCCAGTCTGCTGGTCCTCGGCAATCATAATTATCCCGATATGAACCATGTTCTTGCCATTCAGCCCGACGGACAGATTGCTTATGATCATTTTAAAGGCAGAAGTCCGAATAAAGGGTATTACCAGGGGAACATTGTGGAGATCATAAAAACCCCATATGGCAGGATAGCATCGCCTATATGTTATGAAATGGAGTTCCACAGGTTCATTCGTCAGGCGGGAAAGGCTGGCGTTGACATTTTCATCGTTCCGGGCGACGAACCTGCAAGAGGTGCATCAAATATGCATACAGAGCTTTCGATGTTACGCGGCATTGAAAACGGATTCTCAATGGTCAGGACAACGCTTGAGGGTTTAACAATGGCTGCTGATTACCAGGGCAGAATTCTCTCACAACTAAATTTTTACCAGACACTTGCAAACAGGTCCATAATTTTCGAAATGCCGGTTAAGGGGATCCGGACGTTTTATACAAGGTTCGGTGACTGGTTCGCATGGTTATGTATTTCCGGCTTTGTTTTATTGATAATTTATGCACTGATAGCTCCGTCGGAAAATAAAAGTCAGACGCAGTTAAAACACTGACCTGAACTGCGGCCTTTTCCTGCTGATTATCGGAAAGATTATTTTATTACCTTTAATCGGAAAAATTATAGGAAGGCAATTTCAATCTGACTTCTTATGAAACGATACCTAAATCTTAATACAAATTTTAATAGTCTATGAAAAAAGGCAATTTGGACCAAAATGGTTCGTCAAACAAAAGCCTTACAAGGAGAGGCTTTTTGAAAACCACCACGGCGGCTGCAGCCGGGATTACAATAATCCCGAGCGTCGCCATGGGTAAAAAGCTTGGTTACCAGGCTCCAAGCGATACAGTGAATGTAGCCCTGATTGGCGCCGGAAGCCAGGGTTCGGGAGACATTACAAGTATCTGCAAACCTGAGGTAGCCCAGTCGGGACCAGGAATGTTGGGCATGGCCTCAAAACCCGGCACTGAAAAACTTGTCGCAGTATGTGATGTTGACTGGGGATATGCCCCTGTACTCAATACCTTCGACAAATATCCGTCGGCAAAAAGGTACAAGGACTGGAGAGTAATGTTCGATGAGATGGGGAAATCGATAGATGCAGTCGTCGTTGCAACGGCCGACCATAATCACGCAAATCCCTCTGCCACTGCAATGACACTTGGCAAACATGTCTATTGCGAAAAACCGCTGACCCATACTATTTACGAATCGAGGCTCCTTACGAAACTGGCAAAGAAATACGGTGTTGCAACCCAGATGGGAAACCAGGGCTCATCAGGCGACGGTGTACGCAAAGCATGTGCATGGGCATGGGCAGGTGAAATAGGCGAAGTCAAAAAAGTAGATGTATGGTCAGCCCGCCCTATATGGCCCCAGGGACTCGATACCCCGACAGATATTCAGAAGGTACCCAAAACACTCGACTGGAATCTGTGGATAGGACATATGCCTTTCAGGGCATATAATGTAGCATACCACCCCTGGAATTTCCGCGGCTGGTGGGACTTCGGAACTGGAGCCTTCGGTGATATGGCATGCCATAACATGCACCCTGTATTCAAAGTTCTTCAGCTTGGCTATCCGACAAAGGTTCAGGGACAGTCAACAACTCTTAAAAAAGATGCATGCCCGCATGCACAGATAGTAAAAATGACATTCCCTGCACGTCCGAACCTTCCAAAAATGGCTATGCCCGAAGTGGAAGTCACCTGGTACGACGGCGGATTCCATTCGATGATACCGGAAATCCTGCCAGAAGGTAAGACATGGCAGGGCGAAGGATGTGTCCTCTATGGTACAAAAGATACTCTCGTTCTCGGAAGCCATGGAGCAGGTGCATACCTCCTCTCAGGAAGAACACCGAGCTCTCCTGAGGTACTCAGGACGATCCCCGATAACAACCATTACCTCGACTGGGTGGCAGCATGTAAAAATCCTGATCTTCGCGACAAGACAGCATCGCATTTCGGAGAAGCCGGACCGTTCAACGAAATGGTTCTAATGGGTGTCCTGGCCGTAAGACTTCAGAAACTCAACAGAATACTTGAGTGGAACGGAGAAAAGATGGAGTTCACAAATATTAATGACTCTGAAAAAGTTTCAACATGGTCCGAAACAAGGGATATCGGAAAAATGATGGCAGCAGCCGCTGAAGCAGCAAGGAATGCCGGAGGAGCTTCCCAGCAGAGGGGCGCAGCACCGGGCGGAAGACCAGGCGGTATGGGTGGATTCGAAGATCCAAGCTCAAAGAATGTTAAGGAGTTTGTATCCGGACTTATTAAACATCAATACCTTAACGGCTATAAGTTACCAGATATGCCGGTTTAAGAACTTACACGATTGATATTGTAAACAATTAAGGCTGTATCAAAAATCCAGCTTAACCGCAAAGTACGCTGAGCTGACACAAAGTAAGGTAAAGTACTTTGCGGTCTTTGCGGTTATGAATTTCAGATTTTGATACAGCCTTTTTTTTAAAAGATTATCAGGTGCCGACATGCCTGACAGCAGGATTCTTTTCCGGCTTCTTTATCCAATGTTCGCCCTTGATAAGATGATACCTTTCGTATCTCCGCCTTGTAATAAGCATACCTTCATTGACACCCAGGTATACAGCGCTCGAATTTGACTGGATCTCGAATTCGTTCTGACGGTAATACTTTGCATAGTATTTCCCCGGGTCACCATCCGGCCCGGGCGAAAACCTGAAAGCAATCTCTTCAAGAAGACTTTCGAAATAAACGACTTTCCCGTCCATTATCCTTCTTTGGATAACATTGGCACAGAATCTTTTAAGTCGTTTTCTTACCGGACGGAACTTTACAAGGAATTTTAACACTTCATTTGCTGATTAAAGGCCTCAAATATAATTTTTAAACGAATGCATCAGCAAACTTATTGTGAAAAAACATGTTACAACCCCATATGTTATTTAACATATGCCGTATAAGGGACCCCTTTACAACCTGTCATTTTGATGTAATTACAACATTATCGGCCCTGAGTCCTTCAGCTGTCGCCCTGACTGTGATCTTACCCGGTTTTGCTTCCGGACGGACAACAGCCATACAGACTCCCTGATAAGTTTTCTTAAGTGGTTGCTGAAAGCTCGACATATCCCTGGGATCGCCGCTGCCAACCCCTGCTACTTTTCCGGTTCCTGAAACCTCAAAGCTGACAATAATGTTATCGGCATCAGGAACAATGTTTCCCTCCTTGTCAAGTATCTCAGCCATCACATACGAAAGATCATTGTTACCCGCATTTATCCTTGTCCTGTCGGCCCTGAGCCTGATGGATGCAGGCTTACCTGTGGTTTTTATTGTTTCAGAGGTAATTTCCTGTCCATTCTCATAACAACGGGCTATCAGCGATCCGGATTCATATGGCACTTCGAATGTTGCAGTTATGCTTTTCGTCTGGTCAACATCCTGTTCACCAACGACTTTACCGTTGAGTTCAAGTTTCACTTCAGGGCAGCGGGTATAAACATGCACCTGGAATTTCTTTCCTTCATTTCCCTCCCAGTTCCAGCTTTTAAGCTCATCTGGGAATCCCCAGCGGCTTGTAACCTCACGTTTGCCTTCAGGTATGGGCCGGTGTACAAACATTTCCACCTTGCTTTTGCCCCAAACAACATACTGGTAAAATGAAGGTACTTTCCTGTTGCCGATAAGGTCGATATCGCCCTGGTAATTTGTATACACAGGCCAGGTATCCCTCCTGAAGAACCCTCCTCCGGCACCACCTCCTCCAGGTTGACCTGTCATGGGTGGTGCTCCCTGAACTCCTGAAGGCGTCGGCCCCCTCTGGCCTGCCTGTCGCGGTCCGGTCTGTGTACCGGGCATCCCCGGCATATCGGCCGGAGGAGCAAAATTATCTCCTGTCCTTGGTCGCTGCTGACCTTGAGCAGCGCCTGCCGGAGCATTGGCCGGCCGCTGAAAATCTGGTTCATTTATGTCCCTCAACTGAGGCAGACCAACTCCAGCCTCCCCGATATTATCTGTTGCTGTCCATACAAAATACCCGATAACATACGGAAGCTTTTTAACAAGTTCATAGTTCTCGAGGGCAAAGGGCGGATTTGTCTCAGTCCCCACCATAATCCTTTCGGGATATTTCTCATGATCGGATTCATATCTCGAAAAAGCATAGTTATACCCTACAATATCGAGCAATTCAAGATGGGTCTCAAAATCATCCCATCTGGTCCTGCCAGGGGCGCTTCCGGCTCCCATCCCGAGCATGGCCTCTGTAATAGACCTTGTGGGATCGAGATTACGGATTTCGCCTGTCAGATTGGTGGCTATCCTGTAACCTGAAGTATCGGCCGCCTCACGTATTTCGTTCCCGATGCTCCACATTATTACTGACGGATGATTCCTGTCGCGCTTTATCCACGAGTCAACATCTTTTTTCCACCATTCCCTGAAATTCAGATGATAATCCTGTTCCTTCTTCGGATTTTCCCACATGTCGAAAATCTCATCTATAACGACCATTCCAAGCCTGTCGCAGGCATCAAGCAATGCCGGCGAGGGTGGATTGTGGCTTGTCCTTATGGCGTTGAACCCGTATTTCTTAAGTATTTCGATTTTCCGCTCTTCGGCGCGGTCGATTGAAGCAGCTCCAAGGGGACCATTATCGTGGTGATAGCACCCTCCTATCATATCGAATGGTTTACCATTGATAGTCAAACCGTTCTGTGCATCTATCTTTATGCTCCGGATGCCAAATTCAGTTTCTGTAACATCAACTTCCTTTTCATCTTTAAGCAACGACACCCTGGCGGTATATCGGCCGGGGTTGTCAGTCGACCAGAGAACAGGATTCAGTACCTTAATAACCTGAACGACTTCTGCCTTCTGACCCGGTAAAATACCTGATTCACTTGTTGCATTGGCGACAACTTTACCTGATGCATCCTTAATCTGTGTTTTAACAACAGGCTTTTCCTCAGCGGCGCCCGTATTTACAAATGTTGTAACCACCCTGACATCTGCAGAACTTGCAGAGATTCCCGGAGTTGTAATATAAACACCTCCTGAAATATCTATGTGAAGAGGATCGACAGTTGTAAGCCAGACATGCCTGTTGATACCCGAACCTGAATACCAGCGCGAATTCAGGCCTTCATTCTTTACCCTCACTGCAACTATGTTCTGCTGTCCGGCCTGATTAAGATGTTCAGTAATATCGTAGAAAAAAGGTGTATACCCGTACGGATGAAACCCCAGATGCTTTCCGTTTATCCATACATCAGAATTCATATATACACCATCAAATTGCAGATAGAATAACTTCCCTTCATCATCCGGCTTTGTTGTGAAACTCTTGCGATACCAGCCGATACCACCTGTTGTATAACCTGAACTCATTTTATCTATTGCTGATTTGTCGAATGGGCCGATTACGTCTTCGCCGTTCTGACCGGCCAGGTCCTCAATGCTCCAGTCGTGCGGAACATTCAGAATTCTCCATCCTGAGTCGTCGAAATCAGAACCTTCAGCATTAATAAGACTGTCTTTTATGAAACGCCAGTCATAGTCAAATGAGACTGTTCTGGTAACAACTTCTTTCTGAGTTTTCCCTATGCAGGAAGTTATCCCGGAAAATGCCACGATCAATAAACCTGTGGCAGCAACCAAAGTTAAAATTGGTGTAACAAGTTTTTGAATTTTCATTTCGAAGGAAGGGTTAGGTTAATATGGTACTCATTATAAATATACAGACAATCACCGAAATAGAACCATTCCCATGGAAAGAAAAATATTCCTGAGTAATGTTTTAATTCACCACATTTACCGGTGAACCATTGATGAAAGCTCTTACATTTCCGACGGCAATATCTATAAGCCTTTTTCTCGCTTCAAGCGTTGCCCAGGCGATATGTGGAGTTATTATGCAATTCCTGGCATCGAAAAGAGGATTGTCAGGCGATGGTGGTTCGACCGAAAGGACATCCAGCCCTGCTCCTGCAATTATGCCCTCATTAAGGGCAAGGGCAAGGTCCTTTTCGGCAACAACAGGCCCTCTCGAAGTATTTATCAGGAAAGCAGAAGGCTTCATAAGCCTCAGATTGTCAATATTTATCATCCCTCTGGTTTCGGGTGTGAGCGGGCAGTGGATGCTTACAATATCCGATTGCGACAGAAGCTGAGGAAGGCTTACCCTTGATATGTTTTTCTGCGAAGGATAATTACTTCGTGAGCTTTCAGCAACAATCACTTCCATACCGAATTTACATGCTATCTGGCAAACCTTCCTGCCGATATTTCCGTAACCTATTATGCCAAGTGTCTTTGAAGCCAGTTCAATAAGCGGATATTCCCGATAGGAAAAGTCGGGGCAGGAAGACCAGTTGCCTGACATAACCGAATCGCTGTGACGCTGTACATGAAGGCATAATTCAAGAATAAGTGCAAAAGTCATCTGAGCAACAGAGTCGGTACTGTAGGCAGGTACATTTGTAACTGTTATCCCGTGCCTGGTGGCCTCTTCAAGGTCTATTACATTATACCCTGTTGCAAGAACACCGACATATTTCAGGTCAGGCAGTTTTTTCAGCATATCTCCTCCCAGAACAGCTTTATTAATAAGCAGTACTTCAGCGCCTGCCGCTCTCTCATATACCTGATCCGGCAAAGTCCTGTCGTAAACCGAAAGTTCGCCAAGTTCCTTTAATCCGTCCCAGCTCAGATCGCCGGGATTCATCGTATATCCGTCAAGAACTACTATTTTCATAATCCGTAACACGTATTAAAAATACAAACCTTCTCTCCATTCCTTTTCTTTTACAAATGTGAAGTTTTGTTCATTAAATAACAATATCTTCAGTGTTTTGTATATTCGGCCCTGATTAATATCGTAATTAACTTCCGATGAAAATCAGTTCATTTATTGAAAAGCATTTCTGGATAGTTCTGCTTGCTGGAATTGTATTTGCATTGTGGATACCCATCCCCTTTAAGGTCCCCCCTTTCGTTCCCAAGCTGATCCTCGGACTCATGCTTTTTCTTGTTTTCCTGAAAATAGACGCTATTGAGATCCTGGAAAATATGAAGAATTACAAACTCATGATCTATGTGACCTTCGTCTATATGTTTGCAATTCCTCTTTTCTTCTATTTTCTTATGAAGATTTTTAATCCCGAACTGGCAATCGCAATGCTTCTTCTTACATCAATGCCTGCCGGAGTATCAACACCTGCTTTAACGGATATTGTCAGGGGGAATATTTCGCTTTCAATGAGCCTTGTAATCACAAGCCAGCTGATTGCCCCGTTTACAGTTCCGTTGCTTTTCTGGATTTTTGTTGGCGATTCCCTGTCAATAAATAAGTTGCTTCTTTTAAAAGATATAGCAATCCTTGTTTTTGTTCCTCTTATCGCTTCGCAGGTGGTCAAGAAATTCTTACCTCTTGCAATAAAAAGAACCCAGCATCTTTTTACATCTGCAAATGTGTTTCTTCTCTTCTCTTTTGTTTATGTGGCAATGTCGTCACAGCGGGATATTATAATGCAGAATCCTGCAGGTCTGATCTGGCAGGTTGCAGTGATATATCTGGTTTTTATAATCCTTCATTTCATAGGATATTTTATTTGTTACAGGGATAAAAAAGAAAACAGGATCGCAGTTGCAATCGGAGCAACATATATGAATAACGGCATGGCAATAGTTCTTGCTGTTTCATACTTCAGTCCTGCAATACTTGTTCTTATGGTACTATCCGAACTTCCCTGGAATACCCTTCTGGCTCCTTTCAAAAAGGTTATTGAACACCTGAAATAACGAAATAGTCTCCCAATGGAACACAGTACAATTGGAAATACCGGAATTAAATTACCACGGATAATATTTGGCACAAGCGCGCTGGGAAACCTTTATTCGGCCCTCAGCGATGAAACTAAAACCGGTATTGTAAGGGAATGCCTCCGGAATGTTCCTAAACCGGTGGTATTTGACTCTGCCGGTAAATACGGCGCAGGTCTTGCACTCGAAAGTCTGGGAAGGATCCTTGGCAGCCTTAATGTTAAGCCTGAAGATGTTATTATAAGCAATAAGCTTGGATGGCTGCGAACCCCATTATCCGGGCCCGAACCGCAATTTGAAAAAGGAGTCTGGTTCAACATCCGAAACGACGCCAGGCAGAATATAAGTTATGAAGGCATACTCGAATGCCGGGAACAGGGGAATGAACTTCTCGGAGGAATATATAAACCTGGTATGGTCTCGGTTCATGATCCTGACGAATATCTGGCCACAGCCCGCAACCCAAAAGAACTTAAAAAGCTGTTCTCGGATATAGTTGAGGCTTACAAAGCCCTTTCAGATCTGAAATCAGACGGAAAAGTCAGAGCCGTCGGTGTCGGGGCCAAAAACTGGAAGACAATTGAACTTATTGCCGGAGAGGTAGATCTTGACTGGGTGATGTTTGCAAACAGCATGACAATATACAGGCATCCTGGAGAGCTTCTTGAGTTTATGGAGAAACTTCACAGGAAGGGAGTTTCAATAATAAATTCCGCAGTTTTTCATGCAGGATTTCTTACAGGGGGCGATTTTTTTGATTATGTAAGGATAAACCCCGGCAATCCTGATAGCAAAGCTAAATTTAAATGGCGTGACGATTTCTTCGCCATATGCAGAAAGCATATTGTATCGCCTGCCAGTGCCTGCGTTCAGTTTGCACTGACTCCTCCCGGAGTGATAAGCATTTCACTTAACACATCAAGACCTGAGCGCGTAAAGGAAAATGTAAACCTTGTTGAAAGTGAAATACCTGAAAGCTTTTGGAAGGAGATGAAAGAGAAAGGCTTAATTAATAATGAATATCCCTACCTTTGAATAAAACAATTTGAAATTTCAGACAATGAAGAAAATGAATGCTGCGGTTTTGACCGAATACAGAAAAGTTGAATGGAAGAGTGTTGACATTCCTGAAATCTCAGGCAACGAGGTCCTTATCAAAGTCGGGTATGCCTGTATTTGTGGAAGCGACCAGCATGTCTTTCTCGGTGAATTCCATCCGCGAACCAGCCTGCCATTGATCCAGGGACATGAATTTGCAGGAACTGTAGTAGAAACCGGACCTGAAACAAGACTTTTCAAAGCCGGCGACAGGGTGGCTGTCGATCCGATTATCTGGTGCGGTCATTGCCCCGCATGCCTCAGACATCATTATCCCGCATGTACTACCCTGAAACTCGTTGGGATTGATCTCGATGGCGGTTTCAGTGAATATATGAAGGTCCCCGAAACGATGCTCTATAAAGTAACTGACAGAATCAGCGACAGACATGCCGCACTTGTTGAGGTACTCTCGATCGGCTTCCATGCCTGCAACAGAGCCAAAGTTTGTGCAGGCGACAGGGTCGTAATATGGGGTGCAGGGAAGGTTGGCCAGAGCATTTTGCAGGCGCTCAGGACTAAAACAGAAAGCACTGTCATAATGGTGGATCTGCTCAATGAAAGGCTTGACCTGGCAAAGAAGGCTTACAATGATGTGTATACAATAAATGCTTCGACTGAAAATGCCATCGACAGAATAAAAGAGATCACCGGCGGTGAGGGTGTCGACATTGCTTTTGAGGCTGTCGGCCATGCAAAAGAACTGCCCGGTGTTGTAAATCCGGTAAGGGGCTGCATCCAGGCCATCAGGGGCGCCGGAACCGTTTGCGTACTCGGATTATCTTCCGAACCTTCTCCAATTGTGATGAAGGAACTTATCTGGAAAGAAGGCATAATAATGACATCGAGAGTTTCCCATGGTGAATTTGCCGAGACAATTGAAAACATGAACATGGGTAAATTGAAGCCTGATGCTCTGGTGACTGATATAAAACATCCGTCACAAACACAGGAGGCATTTGAGATGCTTGAGAAAGAGCCTCACAAACATCTTAAGATACTGCTTGATTTCAACCTATGAGAATCGATGCACATCAGCATTTCTGGTCATATAACAGTGATGAATATGGCTGGATCGGCGATAATATGGCTTTGCTTAAACGTGATTTTCTTCCTCCTGATCTGAAGTCCGAACTGGTAAATGCAGGATTTGACGGATCGGTTGCAGTACAGGCAAGGCAAACCATTGAAGAGACCCGATGGCTGCTGCAGCTTTCAGAAAAGTTCGATTTCATAAAAGGTGTTGTGGGATGGGTCGATCTCCGTTCAGAAGATAATCTCAGAAGACAGCTTGATGAGTTCTGTAAATCAGAAAAATTCGCCGGAGTAAGGCATGTTGTTCATGATGAACCTGAGGACAATTTTATGCTTCATGATGAATTTCTGAAGGGCATCAGTATTTTAAAAGAATATGATCTAACCTACGATCTTCTTTTGTTTCCAAAACACCTGCCTGTAGCCAGGGTTGTGGTTGAAATGTTTCCAGGTCAGAAGTTCGTGATCGATCACCTCTCCAAGCCTCTCATCAAAAACCATATTCTTGATCCCTGGGCGGAAGATATTATGGCAATAGCTGAATTCAGGAATGTATATTGCAAACTTTCCGGTATGGTTACCGAAGCCGACTGGGAAAGATGTAAACCTGATGACTTTCACCCCTATCTTGATGTGGTTTTCAATGCATTCGGAACTGACAGGGTAATGGCAGGAAGCGACTGGCCTGTATGTCTGGCTGCAGGATCATACAAAGATGTAATTGCAATTAATGAAAAATATATTGCCAGATTTCCCATGGAAGTTCAGGAACAGATCCTTGGATCAAACTGTTCTGAATTCTATAACCTTAATAAAGATCTTTGAGATACGAAGAATCTTGCTTAATGATACCTTTTTGTTCCTCTACTGCTATGCGTGGTAAAGGCCAGAAGTCATTTCTTTCCGGATCATATTTGGCTCCCCACATAAAAGTCCTGAAAGTAATATCCCTGGAGATGAAATCATTCAGTACCTCATCATCTTTTCCCCATCGCCGGAGATCAAAAAAACGATGACCTTCAGTTGCAAACTCGAGCCGGATCTCCATTCTGACCGCTTCCCTTGCCCCTTCCCTGTCTGAGAATGCAGGGTGCCCCTCAGGATATGGTTCCACCCTGTAATTTGCAGCCGGTTTTGTCCAGTCAACAACGGGATCAGCGTCAGGATTTTCATATGTTGTGCACAGACCCATAACCGGAGTACTGTATTTTGCCCTGTTCCTTATCTGGTTAACAAGCGACCGTGCAAGTTCCAGATCACCATCCTCAACTGCAATTTCCGCCCGCCACAGAAGGATATTCGCAAGCCTGTACATTCTGTAATTCTTGCCGTTATAAAATCCTGATCCATAATTATTAAGATTCTGCTCCGACTTTAAATGCATGTATTTTTTAGTCATATAGGGCCCTCCGTAATACTGATCACGTATCCAGTCATTCCCGGGGTTGATGCCCCACCCTAAAAAATCAATTCCCCTGCGCGCTATTGTCCAGTCGACCCTTGGATCGAGTAGATGATCTGTCGGGATAAATGTTTGCGAACTTCTCAGCCCCATATCATTTGCCAGGGGCTCTCTGTAAGTGATATCAAGTACCGGCAGCCCGTCGGTTGTCACCTGAAATGCTTCAAAAAGACACTGTGAAGGCTGGAAAAAGCCCCAGCCGCCGCAGTTGTCCGGCCCTTTCTGAAAGAATGCAGCTCCTGCCGGCATTACGGAGGTATAACCTGATGATGTTGTTGCAGCCTGAACCTCGAAAATCGATTCAAGGTTATTTTCGTGTGTCATGTCGTAATTGTCATAGAAATTTGACACCAGCCCGAAAAGACCAGAGTTTATGATATCATCAAGAAGGGGTTTCGCCTTGCCGAACTCATTCTTAAACATATGAACATGGGCTTTGACTGCTTCAGCAGCATATAAGGTTGCCCTTCCGGGTTCTCCCATAGGATGTGCAGGAGGAAGATTATCTATGGCAAACTGAAGGTCCGTCTCAATTGAATTCCATGAAGGATCGGGGTTCGGGACCTTTTCGGGCAGAATGGGATAAAGTTCTGCAGCTGTTTTGATATATGGAATATTCTCAAATACCTTATTCGCCTGGAAGTGAAACCATGCACGGAGAAATTTTACCTCTGCCTCAATCTGCAAGGCTCTCTGCTCAGGAATTTTATTATCGCTCTTCCTGTTTTCAGCAAGTAACTCCAGGGTGCGGTTTGCCCTTGAAATCCCGTTATAACAGTCCTGCCAGCGCTGAAGAACATAGGGGTGCGAAGGCGTGGCTTCATATCTTTCATATTGAGGATTTGTTGGATAAGATGAGCCAATGTAGCAGTCGTCAGAAGTTATACTTCCATACATCCAGTCGGTGCATAAAGCTCCTCCGAACATACTCCTTCCCCTCAGGTATGAATATGTCCCCACCAGAATCGACTCAACTCCCTGGGGCGAGGATGCAGTAGAACCGGCCAGCATACCCGGAGGTTCTCTTTTAAGAAAATCTTCAGTGCATGAACCAGATAATAACAGGGTAAACAAAACAAAAGCCCGTGTTAAGACCACCGGATTTATTTTCATTTTCTTAAGTCGTTAAAAAATCAGACAACTGTCCACCAAATTTAACGAAAGAAGATCAGAATTACCAGAATAAAATTATGAATTCAGATCTGAAAAGAAATCGAATTGAAGTGAATAAAATCCACCCTATCTGAAGAGCAGAAATGCAATAATAAGTGTTATAAATATATTGAACAGCTGTGCAATAAGAAATGCCCATGCCGGACGGCCATCGCCTGTTTTTACAAGGGCTTTAAGATCGGTTTCAAGGCCGATACCAACAAAAGCAAAACCAAAAAAGGCAGTCTGGACACCCTTCAGATAATCTTTCGTCGCAGCTACATTCTCAGGCGATACTATAAATGAATAGATTAGCGATGCTGCCAGAAAACCAAGCACGAACTTCGGAAAACGTTCCCAGATCAATCCGAAATCGACTTTTTCCTTTTTCCCTTCCTTATTCCCTTTTTTGTTTTTAAATACCCAGAATATTGAAATTGCCACAGCAGCAAATCCGATAAGAACATTTTGTGAGAATTTAACTATTGTGCTGAATTTAAGAGCTTCTTCACCAAGTATGGTGCCTGAGGCCACTACTGCTCCCGACGTATCGATGGTACCTCCTATCCAGGCACCTGCCTGGGCCGGATTCAGTCCCATGAACTTTGCAGCTATTGGAAGAAGTATCAGCATCGGCAAAGCAACAATCAGCACAAGGCTTACAACATATGAAAGTTTTTTACCATCACCCTTTATAGCCCCGGCAGTGGCAATGGCTGCCGATACACCGCAGATCGATACTGCGCTGGAAAGCATAACCGCCATCTCGTCATCAACCTTGAGCTTTTTGGCGATCCAGTATGCAAAAAACCAGACTGCAAGTACAACAATTACTGCCTGGATAAGTCCAAGTGATCCTGCCGACAGGATATCTCCGAAAATTATCCCGGCGCCGAGGATCACAAGCCCGGTCTTTATAAAAAATTCGGTATGAAGACTGTTCTCCATCCATTGAGGCAATCCGAAGATACTTCTTACAAGGATGCCCAGCAATAGTGCAAATATCACGTATTCAAAACCATAGTATTTTACAGGTTTGAATCCGGCTATCAATTGACTGACAAGGCTCAGAATGAATATTAAAATCAGAGTCATTAATAAATCTGATATCTTCTTTTTTCTGAGAAATAAAGTAAGAGTACCTGTAATGATAATAAGAATCAGGGTTCCTGAAAAGCCTTTAATGTTGCCTGCCGCAGTGAACAGTCCGGCGAACGTTGACGAATCGGCCCATCCCAGTTTTACCGAAGGATAGTATATTCCGGCCCAGGCCGCAAGTAAAATCGCCAATCCCGTAAAAAATGCCAGCCAGTCCTCATTGCTTAATATCTTACGCATAATCACACTGTTAATTAATTAACGGCAAAATAAAGAATCAGAATCTTGTTTTAACTAATATTAAATACGTATTTTTTCAAAGCAGAACGCTGTAATTTTCTGTTCAGATCGTAACGCAGTAGCTTATTGGAGAATGACAGTTATGGGCGGTTTGCAACGTTTTATAATACTGCTTATAATACGTTGATTCAAATACAGGCCAATGAGGATAAGAATTGTTTGATAAGATCTTACGATGGAACTATGCCGTTAATGCGTTATGTTAATGCATGCCATAATGGCAAATCTGCAATTAAGGATATTTACTATTTTTATACAAAATAATATAAAATGAAAAAATCCCTTTTTGCGGCAACAATTCTGTTTCTTATGTTTTGCCTGACGGCACACAGCCAGAATGTTCCTGATCCGGATAAAAAAACTGACTGGTGGGGTGATATTGATGGTTACATCAACCAGCAGGATAAAGTTACACTGAAGCTTGTTAATGATGCCCTGTTAGTTCATCCTCCTTCATTGAATGATGATGAGATCAGAAAGTTGGTTTTTATGATGATCGATAACGTTCTTCATGAGGAAAAGGCAGCTTTCAGGCCGGCTGTTCAGGATTTTTTTAAAGCAAGGTTCCGAAACGCTGTCAGTGAAATCACAAATGAAAAAGTTGACAAAGGAGCAGTCGTCTGGAAATTATACAATCACGCTTTTATTGTCAAGACAAAATCAGTGACAATCGGATTTGACATCCAGAGAGGAGTAACGGGCGTTGAAGATTTCAGGATTCCTGAAGAACTCATATCAGAACTGGCAGAGGTTGTCGACATACTTTTCATTTCGCATTATCATAATGATCATGCAGATGAATGGGTTGCAGGGGAATTTCTTAAAAGGAACAAACCTGTGGTTTCAGCACCGGAAATTTTTGCAAAAACTGATATTTATAATAAGATCATCCATCCCGAAAGAACTGTCGGGAAATTACAGGAAATAACCTTACCGTTGACCGGGAAAAAACTTGAGTTAGTCGTTTATCCGGGTCATCAGGGAGAGAAGATCCTTAATAACGTTTACCTCGTTTTTACACCCGAAAATCTTTCATTTCTTCATACAGGAGACCAGTCGAACAGCAATGATCTCGAATGGATCGATCGTATCAGTGAATCTTTTCCGGTTGATGTGGCAATGATAAACTCCTGGTCATATTACCCTGGTCAAAGACTCGCAAACGGAATTAAACCTAAGCTGATCATTCCGGGTCATGAAAATGAGCTCGGTCACACAATCGATCACAGGGAGCCATACTGGCTTAATTATACACGGTTAGGCGAGGGAGTAATTTACCCCTGGATCCAGATGACATGGGGTGAAAAGTACCATTATTTTACACCAACCTATTCCACACTCAATGCCCATTCACATAATGATTTTGAAAACACAATCCCTTTCCGCCTGGCTTATGACAACCGCTTCGGTTCAATAGAAGCAGATATCTGGGCAGTGAACGGAGATCTGTTTGTTTCTCATAATAAACAGGATATTAAGCCTGGAAGAACTCTCGATGCACTTTATCTTGAGCCAATTGTGAAGCTGTTCAGGGCAAACGGGGGACAGGCATGGAGTAACAGCAAATCAACTTTTGAGCTTCTTATCGATCTTAAAACAGATGTGGAGCCGACACTTTCAATGCTTGTCGAAAAACTGAAACTTTATCCTGATGTCTTTGATCCGGGAGTAAATAAAAATGCAGTAAAGATTGTAATAACAGGAAACCGTCCGGAACCTTCAGGATTCAGCAAATATCCCGATTTCATATATTTTGATGGGGTATTAAACCTAAAATACGATGACAGCCAGTACAAAAGGGTGGCTCTCTTCAGCGAAAATCTGAGAAATATAATTAAATGGAACGGCGAGGGAGAAATAGGAAAAGACGAAAAGATCCGTCTTCAGGCTGTAATTGATTCAGTTCATGCCCTCGACAAAAAGATAAGATTCTGGAATGCGCCGGATAATATCAATTCGTGGAATACATTTATGAAAATGAAGATTGATTATATAAATACCGATCATGTTGTTAAGCTGGCGGAATTTCTGACTTTAAGCACCGGAGATCACTTAAAAAGGAAATAGGAAAAACAATTTAGTAACTTTTTTTAAGGGAATTTATTTTCAATCAGATACCCCCCTTTTTTTATTTCAGGAAATGTTTCTTACCCCCTTTCTTATTTCCCCCAAAGGGGAAAGGATAGTTCAGTACCTGACAAAAACCTGCATTATAGAACCAATATACCATCGAAGATGCTCCTTCCCCCGTGGGGGAAGGTTGGGAAGGGGGTAAAAATTCAAAAAGCATCCGTATCAGGGCTAGCACAACTACTGGGGAATCCCAAAATTATCAAGAGGGAAAGGTGGAAAATTAAGTTACTTTTTTCACTTTTATATCTACCTATTTTCATTCCTGAAATTGTTTTATCTTTTACCTTTATACCGCGATCAAAAAACTAAACCATATGAAATCTGCAGGATTGACAAATGTTGAACTGGCCTTTCAGGAAAGATCAGGAAGAAAAGAATTTACGACTGAAGTACCATATGTTGTTGTACAAAACTTCCCGAATCTCGGCCTGCTTACCTCACTGAGGTTTCTTGAATGGGCAGCCGTAAATCCGGAAGGGGTGATCAGCCTGCCCACCGGTAAAACGCCCGAATATTTTATTAAGTGGACAAACAGAATTATCTCAGACTGGGAAAAGCCCCAGATAAGGAAAATGGTTGAGGCTTATGGGTTAAGACTCGACAGGAAGCCATCGCTGAAGGGTTTGCATTTCGTTCAGATCGATGAATTCTATCCTATTAATCCTAAGCAGCATAACAGCTTTTACGATTATGTGGTGAATTATTATGTAAAGGGATTCGGACTTGACCCTGCAAGAGCCTTGCTGATTAATTCCGATGAGATAAGGCTTGCTGAAGGATTATCATATACTGAAGTATTCCCGGATAACAGGATTGACCTTACTCTGCGGAACAGAGAGGCATCAAATCAGCTGGAAAAGATACAGCAGGCATCAATTTTCAAAATCGACAACTGGTGCACAGATTACGAGAATAAGGTAAGGGAGCTTGGAGGCATTGGTTTCTTCCTCGGAGGAATGGGGCCGGACGGGCATATAGCTTTTAACACAAGGGGGAGCGACCATAACAGCTCAACCCGTCTTACAGCCACCAACTTTGAAACCCAGGCGGCTTCGGCCGGTGACTTAGGAGGAATAGAAGTATCGAGGAGCAGACTTGTAATAACGGTCGGGCTTGGTACCATAACTTATAACCCTGAAGCAGTTG
Organism: uncultured Rikenellaceae bacterium; assembly: GCA_964633505.1. Classification (GTDB taxonomy): domain Bacteria; phylum Bacteroidota; class Bacteroidia; order Bacteroidales; family VadinHA17; genus LD21. The sequence goes on from CAZWHC010000005.1 coordinate 164,892, forward strand.
CAGTAATATTTGCTGCAGGGGAAGCCAAGGCAGGGGTCGTAAAGAATGCTCTTGAAAGCAAACCCGATAATCTGTATCCTGCCACGGTCCTGAGAAGACTGAAAAACGCCAGGTTCTATCTCACCGAAGGCGCTGCAGTACTGCTCGACGACAGCATTGAACGATATTACAGACACGGGGAATGGACATTTGAAAAGACTGAGAAAGCTGTATTCGACCTTTGTGAAAACATTAACAAATATGCCCATAAGCTTGAATTAAGCGACCTTAAAAACGACAAATTCTGCTCAATGATACCCAATCTGAGCATCGACAGGGTAAATGAAGTCATTGAATCGACAAGGATGAAGATTGAAGCAGGGCTTAAAAAGGAAACCGATCAGGTTTTTCTTCATACAGGTCCGCATCATGACGATATCATGCTTGGAATTTTCCCGTGCATAATCCCTCAGCTCCGGGTAAGCTCAAATAAATTCCATTTTGCTGTTCTGACGTCAGGATTCACAGCGGTTACAAATCATCTCCTCCTTAGCCTGCTGGAAGAAACACTTAATCTGATTCGTATCGGGAAGATTGAAATGCTGAAATATCCCGATTTTTTTGAAAACGGGTATAAATATAAATTTGACAAGGACGTAAGTCATTACCTCAACAAGATAGCTGCGAATGACGAAGCTGGAAAGCTTCGGGGCATCTGCCACCGTATGACAAGAATGATGGTCGACCAGTATAAAATCAAATCAGAAGCTGAGCTTATCAGCCAGCTCGAGAAAAACATCGGACTTCTCAGATCGAGTTACAGTGGCGAAAAGAATCCTCCCGATATCCAGAAGCTGAAAGGAATGCTCAGGGAATATGAGGAGGAGCTGGTATGGGCACATTACGGTGTTAAGGTTCAGGATATTGAACATCTGAGGCTTGGCTTTTATACTGGTGATATATTTACCCCCCAGCCCGAGAAAGGCAGGGATGTTCTGCCAATACTTAAGATGCTCAGGGAAGTTCAGCCAACTGTCATAAGCCTGGCCTTCGATCCTGAGGGCTCGGGGCCCGACACACATTATAAGGTTCTCCAGGCGATTGCTGAAGCTCTGAGACATTGGAAAAATGAAAAGGATCTTACAGGCGTGAGGGTTGTTGGTTACAGGAATGTATGGTTTAAGTTCCATCCTTCCGAGGCTAATGTTTTCACACCTGTTTCGCTTAATTCAATGGCAGTTCTCAACTGGTCGTTCAAGAATTGCTATATCAGCCAGGTCAATGCTTCATTTCCCAGCTACGAACTTGATGGGCCTTTCAGCGATCTTTCCCAGAAGGTATGGGTTGAACAGTTCAAGAAAATCCAGCTCATCCTGGGCAAGGACTTCTTCTATGAAAACGAAAGCCCTAAGATCAGGGCGACACATGGCATGATATATCACAAAGAGATGAGTGTCGATGAATTCCTTACCCATGCCCGGTCGCTTGAAAAGAGCATGGAGGGTGATGTACTGTATGGTTAGGATATTTCTGACCGCTTTAAAGTACATTCTGTATGGGTTATTTAACACCCATATAATTGTTAATAACTTTAATCCTTTTGTTATTCCTTTAAAAAAGGATAATGAATTGAATTGCATAAATTTGACCTGGCCAGCACTCTATCGCCTTTCCTATTCTGGAATTAGCACAATAAAATACTGATTAACAACTTAACAAACAGAGTGCTGGCTTCTTTTTAAAATACTACTGATTTTATAACGAATTTTTAACATTGTTTTTATAACAAAATGCTTTGAATTTCGTTTAAATCTATGAGCATGTAGAAATGTCTGGAAATTTTCAGGAAAAATTGCAGCTATGGAAACAAACTATTCAAACAAGGTTGTAAATGTGAGCGCTTACAAAATAAGCCTTGCAAGACAGATGGAGGAAAACGCAAAGAGATTGCAGGAACAGCAGAAAAAGGTTGAGGACCTGCATAAGAAGAGTGAAAGCCAGAAACAGGAAGTAATGAATTTTGTCTGCGACTGGCAGTAAGATACAGATTGTCCGGAATCTTTAAAATGCCTTAACCCTGTAATCAGAGTCTAAGGCATTTTTATTTGTCCCACTGGTTACCCGGCTCTTTACACTGATCATAATAAACAGATTTCAACAATAAATTGTTAATAACTTTACAAAAATGTTAATTGCTTGTAAAACGTATTAAAAACAGCAGACCTAACTTTGAGACCGGCCAGCACCTATCACACTTTCCTGCTCTGGGAATTATTTTGACTAACATAATTGATTAATGCTGATAAAACGGGTGCTGGCTTTCTTTTTGCCTGTACCGCAACAGCCAATAATGAAGGAAGGATGTTATCTGAACCTGAATGCAATACCGGCATTCAAATAGGAGACTCCATAGCCGAGCTCGGCAAAAAACGCCATATCTTCCCTGAAATAATACCTGGCTCCCAGAAACCACGACAATCTGAGACCGCTTGATCTGCCCGTATAATCATCTTCTGTATAATCTCCGAAGAACTCATAATTAATAATGCCATATCCGAGCATTAAGCCCGAATAAGTATCAAGTTTATCAACAAAGGGATAATGGAAGTTGCCCCTGGCTCCTATTATGACATCAGATGTTTTCCAGCCATTATTCGAGAATTTAAATCTGTAGGTCGAGAAACTTCCGAAACCACCCACACCAAGTACTCCTCTTTCCAGAATATGATCTTTCACGGCAACTTCGAGTGAAGCGCAAATTGGAGGAAGCACAGGATTGTAATAGGTGCCTGAATACAAATTTGTTCCAACACCCATTCCTATATTAAATACCTTCTCCCCCATCGAAAATGAAGGCTTCTGGGCACTGGTCAACGATAAAAAGATAAAGACAGCTGTTAACGTAGTTATAGATCTCTTCATTTCAGTCTGACGTTTTATTTCTCAAAAGTAATAAAATGAAAAATAAAGGAGGCTGTATCAAAAGCATCTTTAGTGATTCTTTTAACCTTCGAGTCCTTCGTGCTTGCCTTTGTGTCCTTCGTGGTAAAATCTAAGATATTTAACCACGAAGGACTCAAACGTATACACAAAGGTACTCAAAGGGTTTTTGATACAGCCTCCGCCAGAGAGCTGAAAAAACGGACTGAAATAGTATATTTTAAAACTTCAAAGCAACCCCGAGATTCAGATAAGCTATCCCATACCCAAGTTCAAGCATGGCGGCAAAAGTTTCCTTGAAATAATACCTTCCTCCAATAAACCACGACCATTGAAGACCGCCTGCGGTGTATGAATAATCCCACCCTGGAACAGCATCCCCGAATTCCTTCGACGAGGCAATGTTATATCCAAGAAGCAGTCCGGTGTAAGTATCGAGCTTGTCAACAAGCGGGTAATGGAAATTACCTCTTGCACCAATTATTATATTTGAATATTTCCATCCCCATCCCTGATATTCATACTTATAGGAAGAATATCCCAAATAAGGACCGACTCCAATAACTCCTTTTTCAATCACATTATCAACCACTCCAATTTCGAGAGAGGCAGAAACAGGCGGGACCTGACCTTTGTAATAGGAACCTGAGGTATACAATGTGGAACCAATGCCAAGGCCGAGGTTAAGGACTTTCTCACCTTTCGCGAAGGTCGGTTCCTGCGAAAACAGTTGTGTGACAGCTAAGCAGACAACAACGGATGAAAGAAAAAGCTTTTTCATTGTTTTTAGTATTAGAGTTAAATAATACTAAAACAATTCTGAAAGCTGTTTGTTCGGGTTTTAGCTGAATAAAAGAAACATCACTGCTGCACATGTTGCACCAAGCATCGGCCCCAGGATCGGCACCCAGGAATACTTCCAGTCGCTGTCCCTTTTACCCGGTATAGGAAGAAGAAAATGCATTATGCGCGGACCCAGGTCCCTTGCCGGATTTATCGCATATCCGGTTGGTCCTCCGAGCGAAAGGCCTATTCCGAGAACAACAATTGCTACCGGAAGAGCATTCAGGGCTCCTAGTCCCACTTCAGGTTCTGCCATATAGAGGACAGCCAGTGCAAGTACATATGTACCAACGATTTCTGTAATCACATTATACCAATAGCTCCTTATATTCGGCATAGTGCTGAAAACTCCAAGTTTTGAGTCAGCATCATCAGTTACATCAAAGTGCTTTTTATAGGCCAGCCATACCAGCCCTGCCCCGAACATTGCTCCAAGAACCTGGGCAAGGAGATAAACCGGAACGGAGCTCCATGAAAACTTATGGGCGATAGCAAGCGCAAGCGTTACGGCAGGATTCAGGTGTGCCCCGCTTACAGGAGCCGAAATAAGAACACCCGTAAATACACCGACGGCCCACCCGAATGTTATTACTATCCAGCCGCCGTTATTCCCTTTTGTCTTATTAAGAACAACATTAGCCACAACACCGCATCCGAAAACAAGGATTATGGCTGTCCCGAAAAACTCAGCAAAAAATGGATTCATAGGTAAAAGTTATTGTTTTAGGTTAAATGTTAGATGTTTAATGTTAGATGTTTAATGTTAGATGTTAGATGTTTAATGTTAGATGTTTAATGTTAGATGTTAGATGTTTAATGTTAGATGTTAGATGTTTAATGTTAGATGTTTAATGTTTATGGTTTCAGGTTGCTGGATGCTGGTTGCTGGTTGCTGGTTCTTCCTGACTCCTGACACCTCACTCCTGACACCTCACTGCTGACTCAAGCCTTCGCCAGGGCTACGGCTTGCGAAGCCTGACACCTCACCCCTGACACCTCACTCCTCACTTCATCCCGCCCACGCCTCAGCGGCCTTCACTGCCCTGTACCATCCTTTGATGAGCGATTCGGTTTCCTTTGCCGGCATAAGAGGTACAAATGTCCTGTCGATCTGCCACTGGGTCCTTATCTCCTCCATATTCTTCCAGTATTTGACTGCAAGTCCTGCCAGATAGGCGGCCCCCAAGGCAGTTGTTTCAGTTATTTTCGGCCGTATAACGCTGGCCTGGAGGAGGTCCGACTGAAACTGCATTAATGAGTTGTTAACTGTCGCCCCGCCATCGACTCGTAGTTCCTTTATTTCAATCCCTGAATCCTTTTCCATCGCCTGGAGCACTTCAAAAGTCTGAAATGCAATGCTTTCGATTGCAGCCCGGGCAATATGCGCCGATGTTGTTCCCCTGGTTATGCCCACCATTGTTCCCCTTGCATGCTGGTTCCAGTGTGGAGCTCCAAGACCGGCAAATGCCGGAACAAAATACACACCGTCGCTTCCTTTTACCGAATTCGAAAGCGTCTCTACATCAGCCGACTTTGAGATTATACCCAGTCCGTCGCGCAACCACTGTACTACTGCTCCTGCAATGAAGATGCTTCCTTCAAGGGCATATACCGTTTCATTACCTATCTTCCAGCCAACAGTCGTCAGGAGTTTGCTTTTGGATGCGATTGGTTTGTTTCCTATATTCATCATCATAAAGCATCCTGTGCCATAAGTGTTCTTTACCATACCGGGCTCAATGCACATCTGGCCGAAAAGCGCCGATTGCTGATCGCCTGCAATTCCTGCAACAGGTATGTCGGTTGAAAAATGCCCCGATGTGGTGCCATAAATGTCACTCGATGAACGTACTTCGGGAAGCATGCTTTCAGGGATCCCGAATATCTCCAGAAGGTCATTATCCCACGACATTGTATGTATATTGAAGAGCATCGTCCTGGAGGCATTCGATACATCTGTGATATGCAACTTACCCCTTGTAAGGTTCCATACAAGCCATGAATCAACTGTCCCGAATGCCAGGGCGCCATTTTCAGCCATAGCCCTTGCTCCTTTCACATTTTCGAGGATCCATCTGACTTTTGTTGCTGAGAAATATGCGTCTGCTATCAATCCGGTTTTTTCAAGTATCACCTTATCGGTTCCCAGTCCTTTCAGCTTATCGCAGAAATCGGCTGTACGCCTGTCCTGCCAGACTATTGCATTATAAACCGGTTTTCCTGTATGGCGATCCCATACAATTGTTGTTTCGCGCTGGTTGGTTATCCCAATCCCGGCGATATCAGAGCTTTTCAGTCCGGTTTTGGCCAGCACTTCTCCTGCAACACCTGCCTGTGTCGACCAGATCTCTTCAGGATTGTGTTCAACCCAGCCCGGCCTGGGATAGATCTGTGTAAACTCTTTCTGTGCCGTTGCAACAGGCTGGCCGGAATTGTCGAATATTATTGCACGGGAACTTGTGGTACCCTGATCCAGGGAAAGTATGAATTCATTCATTGTCGGTTAAATATTTTTTGGTTTGTTATCTGCAAGATTAACCCGGAGTCATAAATATTTTGAGACCAGGCTCTTATAATCATTCAGTTCCTTTTCAATCCAATCCCTGCCCGCTCCTGCCTCCCCGGCCATTATTCCGGCAACTACAGGGGCGGCATCCAGACTTGCCGCGGCATCCAAAAACAGTGACCTTGACCGCCTGGCCAGAATATCTTCAAGCTTTACAGGCATCTCATTCCTGCATATCCATACAATCTCGGCCTTTGTATATGGAAGACGGGCATTGATCAATTCACCCATCTCCGGATCTTCATTTATCAAATTCTCAATCTCTCCGGCCCCCCTGCCATAGATTTTCAGCCTCTCAATCCCTGGAATACCGTTTTCATTGTAAAAACTGAAATCTTTTGTTTTACATGGCTTTCTCCCGAGAATACCCGATCTGATTGCCTTGTCAATTGTTTCTTCGGCCATCCTCCTGTATGATGTCCATTTCCCCCCGATTATTGAAAGAAGTCCTGATGGCGAAAGTGTTATCTTATGCCTCCGCGATACTTCCTTTGTTGCTTCAGGCTTTTCCGGATTCGCGGCCAGCGGGCGCAGACCGGCAAAAACACATAAGATGTCTTCGCGTCGTGGCGCCTTAGTAAGGTATTTGCCTGCTGTCCTGAGAATGAAGTCAATTTCCTCATCAAGGGCCTTAGGTTCAAGGGTTATATCGTTAAGTGGCGTATCGGTGGTCCCTGCCACAACTTTGCCATACCACGGAATCGCAAATAGTACCCTGCCGTCGTCGGTTTTGGGAATCATTATTGCAGAGGAGCTCTGAAGAAAAACATTATCAAGAACAACATGAACTCCCTGGCTTGGCCTGATTGTGGCTTTAGATTTACTGTCATCCATCCGGTGGATCTCGTCTGCAAAAATACCTGTGGCATTGATAACCAGCCGGCTTTTTATCCGGAATTCCTTTCCCGTCAGCACATCACTTGCATCCACTCCCTGAATTTTGCCGGCTTCATTCTTAATGAATCCATTCACCCTGAAATAATTCAGAACAGTGCCTCCGTTTTCCACACATGCTGAGGCAAGTGCAACTGCCATTCTTGAGTCATCAAACTGACCGTCGTGGTAAACGATGCCTCCCTTAAGGCCCTCTGATTTGAGCAACGGAAGCCTTTCGGATGCTTTCCTCCTGCTGATAAAATATGATTTACCCATGCTGAGCCTTCCGGCAAGAAGGTCATAGAATTTAAGCCCGACAGTATATAATATCACATCCCATAGTGTGTATACAGGAATGACAAATTCCTGATTGGCTGTGAGATGAGGTGCATTTTTAAGGAAGAGGCCTCTTTCGTGAAGCGCTTCTTTTACAAGTAGGACATCACCCTGCGACAGATATCTCACACCTCCGTGGACAAGCTTTGTACTTCGTGATGAAGTCGCCTTTGAAAAATCAGACTGCTCAAGAAGAAGTGTCTTATAGCCCCTCGTCACTGCATCAAGTGCAACGCCAAGACCAGTTGCCCCTCCACCGATAACAACAACATCCCATATACTATCAGGCTCATCCAATAAGGTCTGGATTAGAGTGTTACGATTCATAATACATTTTTATTATCAGGTAATAATGTTACAAAGAATTTCCCTTAATCCAATGGGAAGCCTTTTGAAATTAATCCGTTAAATTTGAACTTTATAAACCCTCAGAATGAAAAAAACAATACTCTCAATCGCGTTTGCATTTTCTACAATACTTATGATACATGCTCAGAAATCGAATACAGCTCTTCTGCTGATTGATATCCAGGATTTTTATTTCCCTGGCGGAAAAATGGAACTTGTGAATCCTGAACCTGCCGCCCGTAAGGCTGCAACGATTCTCGATGAATTCCGGAACGAAAAACTGACAGTTGTTCATATCAGGCATAATTCAAAACCAGGCGGCGAAATTAACAACATTGTTAAACCGGTACAGGGAGAGATGGTGTTTTCAAAAAACGAGGTAAACAGTTTTCTTGGAACCGGCCTTGATGATTATCTTAAATCGAAGAATATTAAAACTCTTGTAATCTGCGGCATGCAGACACATATGTGTGTGGAGGCTGCAACTAGAGCCGGAAAAGATCTTGGTTATAAATGTGTGCTGATTCATGATGCCTGTGCAACCAGGGATCTTAAATTCAACGATAAAACAGTCAAAGCTGAAGATGTTCATTATTCAACCCTCAGCACTCTTAAAAGCTATGCTTCCTTAATATCCGCAGATGAATTCCTTGAGAATTTTAAATAATAACAACTTTTCAGGAGATGTCTTTTACAAAGACTTCCTGAGTTTTACCACTAATCAACATTAAAGAATTTCAGGCATGCCGGCATTTTAATCCGCACTGAATCGATCGCCTCCGAAGGCAATCCGGTTTTGCTGTCAATTTTGAAAACCGATATGTAGTTTGACTTCTGATTCCCGGCAATCAAAAATCGTCCCGAAGGATCAATCACAAAATTCCTTGGCCAGTCGCCTCCGCATGTAGTATGTCCGGCCAGTTTCAGCAATCCGTCCTCTCCCACCATGTATGTTACAATATTGTTTTCTCCCCTGTTTGATCCGTAAAGGAATTTACCATCATTACCAGGGTGAATATCCGCACAGTAATTATTCTCAATATTCCCATCTGATCTGGTTGAGAGTGTCTGCAATAAATTCAGGCTTCCGTTGCTTCTTACCTCAAATACCGCCATTATTGATCCAAGTTCATTTATGACATATATTTTTGATCCGTCGCCGTTAAAGGTAAAATGACGCGGACCGGAACCCCGGGGCAATTCTGCAATGCCATCAGGAGTCTGATTCAGTTTCCCGGCATTTTTATCAAATTCATAAGTAACTATCCTGTCGAGCCCAAGATCCGTAACATATACATATTTCCCGGCCGGGTCATGAAGTATCATATGCGCATGCGACCGGTCGGGCTCTTCCCTGACATACAGGATGGTATCGGTTATTGTTTCGGGGATCCCGCTTTCATCAAGCTTTACAACTACAACTGAACCATTCGGATAATTTGCGAGGAAAAGATAACTGCTGTCGGCCGACAACGATATATAGCAGGGTCCGCCGTATGGTATGAGCATCTCATTGAGCTTCCTGAATTTGGCGTTTTCATCGTCATACCTGAAAGATGACAATCCACCTCCAAACTGTCCTCTGAATTCCATAACCTCGTTCAGGACATAGAATATTTTGTTCTTTTCCGAATAGCAGAAATATGATGGGCTTGGGCCCACGTCACTTGATGTAATTTCTGTCAGCCTGCCATTCCTGCTGTTGAAATCAAGGACTGTCATTGCCTTTTCCCCATCATTACGGGTGAAGCCTCCGACAAAGAGCCTGTAATTCTTCCCGCAGGATGTTAATAAAATAACAATAAAAACAGCAATGAGGATTACAGTGTATCTCTTCATAGTCAGACCTTTATAAATTTGAATAATCAGTTTATTTTCTTAATCTTCCGTCAAGTTCCGCCATTTTAAACCTGACACTTATTATATATGGTTGCTCATCCTTTTCCCAGTGACCGTAAGTCGTAACAACAAATGTTCCGTCGGGAAGAAGCTCGACGCCCGGGTAACAGCAATCCCATGAATGGATATTATCCCCGAATCTGATCCGATACTGCCCTGGTTTTCTTTTCACCAGATCATTCCAGGTTCCAACCCATCCCACCCAGTCGCCTTCGGTGGGGCTTCCCTGCCCTGTTTCTTCAGCAACAATGCTCATGTTGATTTCTTTTCTCTCCTTTGCAATTCTCTCCAGATCTTTTCTGTAACTCACCGGACTAATATCCCTGAAAACTATCAGAAGCCTTCCGTCGGGAGTATATTTAATTACGTGCCTGTCGCCGTTGAGTTCGTTGGGAAGAGGTAAGGGATCGCTCCAGGTCTTCCCTTCATCGTTTGAAAATATTATCTGTGAATTTGCCCTCCTGGCATTCTCGCGTAAAAGGACGGCAATAGTCTTTCCATCGGGAGATCTCAACATCCCGGGTTCGCAGAGGTTCATGTCCCTTCCGGCGAGAATTGCTTCTGGTTTTGTCCATGTAAGTCCTCCATCGCGGGAAAAGGTTTTATAAAGGGTGAAAAGAACCTTGTCATTTGTTTTTCTGTCTTCCCTGTAAAGTTCCTGTCCGTTAGATGTCATGAACCGCATATCATCATGAAACAGGGCCATATAATGACCTTTCCCGGTTTTCAGGGGTTCCATTGAGGCCATTACCACTACACCGCCCCAGTCGCTGGCAGGCTCAAGTTCACTCCATGTAAGCCCGTCGTCTTCCGAGTGAGCGAGCCTTGCAGGATATAATCCTGAAAAGAGTATAAGGTGCTTTTTCCCCTGTGGATCAACTGTCCGGAATATTGTTGGTACCTCGAGGGATGTTTTCCAGCTTTCGGGAGTCGGCAATCTTTCGCTCCATGTGAGGCCGCTGTCTGTGCTCCTTTTATACACTATCGCTCCCTTCCCGTGTCCTTTGGGATATACAATAAGGATCGTCTTGCCATCCTCAAGCAATACTGTCGTCGGGTGCCCGAGGTATTGTCCTTCTTCCCTGTCGACAACTACCTGCCTGAAAGTCTCGCTGTTAAGATCGATGACAGGTATCCTGAGATATGGTTTTACCGCCTGTTTCTGTGAAAAACCAATGAGGCAGGGTATCAGGCATAGTAATAAGATGAAGCCTTTTCTCATAAATTAAAGTTTGAGGCAGCTGCATATATTTATGGCCTCACCCCCTGCACCCCCTCTCCCGGAGGGCGCGGGGGACGTTTCCATGTACTTCTTCAAGTCCCTCTCCCCCGGGAGAGAGCCTGCCACGCTTTAGGCGTGGGATTTAGGGTGAGGCCAAACCTCCCCCCGGGAGAGGGATTTAGAGTGAGACGTCCTATACCTCAAAGTTGTCGCATTCGCGGTATGCCTGAATTACACGCAATTCACCTTCTTTTGTTCCCCTCTGGCTTATCCCGTGTTCCATGCATATAGTGCCGTCGTACTTTTTGTTGTAGAGGTACTTAAAGATGCTCCTGTAGTTTATCTCGCCAGTGGTTGGTTCATTCCTGCCGGGGTTATCGCCGCAATGGAAGGCCGCGATTTCGCTCCAGGCGGCCTCAATATTCGGTATAAGATTCCCTTCCGTAACCTGCTGGTGATATATGTCGTTGACAATCTTGCATGAAGGTCGGTTGACAGCCCTGCAGATGGCATATGCCTGAGGAATACCTGTGAGGAAAAGACCAGGATGGTTTGTATAATGGTTAAGCGGTTCAAGGACAATTGTCACTCCTGCGGGTTCCATAATATCGCAGCAGTACCGGAGGTTGTCAATCGCGTTGGCGGTCTGATAGTCCATGTGAAGCTTCATATCATACCTGCCGAGAACCACCAGAGCCTGCTTTGCCCCTGTCCTTTTGGATACTTCTGCTCCTTCCTTCATCTGTGCAATAAGCATATCGCGTACCTCCTGGGTGTTAAGCACAAAATCCTGTTTGCCCGAATCGGCGCGCAATACATAAGGACCGAAATCCATGCCAAGGCGGTTAAGCTCACTCATGATCTTTTCCTGAACTGCAGGTTCGCGCCTCATCAGACCATTGTCGAACACAGCCCTGAAACCCTGGTCGTGACAGAACTTAATATTATCTATGGGATCCTGACCTGCATTCTGCCGGAACATCCCCAGTCCGGGTGCATATTTCAGCCTGAAAGGTTCGACAGCATCGCTGGCACTGTCTTTCGCTTCAGCTTTTGCTGCCCCTAAAATGGCAGGTGCTGCCAGAAGAGCAGCACCTGTCGTAGCTTTTTTTATAAAATCTCTTCTTGAGTTATTCATAAGAGAAGTCATTAATGATTAGTTCTTTGCAGCCTGTCTTTCGGCCCTTTTCTTAGCCTGTTCCGCAAGCTGTTCAGGGGTCGGAGGAACGTAAGCCTCTCCTGCTATGGGAACATCTTTTGGAATATCAACAGGACCGAATGCGAATACTGTCGGACCGAGTTTAAGATCGGAGTTCATCATCTCCTCATAAGTAGTTTCTTTTCCTGTATAAGCAGAGATACGGCCCATGATACCAATCATGGTTGAAATGGCTGTATTTTCGAGTTCATTGAATACCTTTCCTGTACGGATAGCTGTTACAAGGTCGATATGTTCCTGAACATACGGATCGACGCTTACCCTGCTGGTAGGTTTGCCGTCCTTATCGAGCGGATATTCATATTTCCAAAGCTCTGTTCCTGCCAGATCGAGAATAGTATTCTGGCAGTTGGTGGCGCCCTTGGTACCCTGAAGTCTTTCTGAAACATTATTTGCGCAACCGTTTATCTGGCGGCACATACTGTGTATATGCATTCCGTTTTCGAATACATAGTCGATACTGAAATTATCATACTGGTCGCCGGTAACCCTGCGGAGACGTGAACCGAAACCAACAGCTTTTACGGGATGTACTCCGAAGAACCAGTTGGCAACGTCGAGGTTATGTACGTGCTGTTCAACAATATGATCGCCCGAGAGCCATGTCCAGTTGACCCAGTTGCGGATCATCCACTCCATTTCACTCCATGACGGATCATTATCGCGGTGCCATAGTTTACCGCCGTTCCACCATACATTACCGCCTGTAAGATCACCGATAAGGCCCTGCTGTACCTGCTGCCAGTTGGCAACATAGTCGCGCTGGTGGCGACGCTGGGTTCCTGTTGCAATGCTCAGGCCAAGACCTTCGGCCTTTTTTGCTGTTGCCATTACCGACCTTGCTCCTGTCGGATCGACGGCAACAGGTTTCTCGGCAAAAACATGTTTTTTAGCTGTAACTGCTGCAGCAAGATGTTCCGGACGGAAGTACGGAGGAGTTGCAAGTATTACGATATCGACACCTGAATCAATTACTTTCTGGTATGCATCAAAACCTACAAAACAGTTTTCCTTTGGAACTTCCTGATTCTTTTCCTTGAGTATCTTTTCCCTGCAATTGTCAACCCTGTCCTGGAATGTATCTCCAAGGGCGGTGATCTGAAGGTTTGGACCGGCACTAAGGAAATTTATTGCAGCTCCTGTACCACGTCCGCCGCAACCGATAACACCGGCTTTGAGGACTGGTCCGTCGGGGGCCTGATCCAGAAAATTAGGGATTTCAACTACTTTTTTTGATTTTGGAGCACAACTGGTAATTATCGTTGGAGCAACAACGCCAGCAACCCCCACAGCTGCTGCCTTGCCAAGAAAATTACGTCTTGAGATGCTTGATTTTTTCATATTCGATCAGATTAGATTTATAAGAACTTAAAATACGTGGTATTCAAGCTAACAGATTGTTATCAAATGTAAATATAGAGATTTTAAAAACCAAAAGTTCATCTGATTTTAAGGTTTTTTAACAATGTTAAAATTCGGCCTCACCCCCTCCTTATGACTGAATGTTCTCACCCCCAACCCCCTCTCTACTTCGTAACGAGGGGGCCAGGTTTCGTCCTGATATGGGTTGTCTCTTCCTAACATTGGCTTACAGGCTTCTTGAGGCCGCCCCCTCGTAACGTCAGCAGAGAGGGGGGCAGGGGGGTGAGTACATGCATCACCAGAGAGGGGTGAGGCCGGGGCAGTCGGGTGAGTACGTGAAAAATCCCTCCTCCCTTTTCACAACAATACTTTAAATGCTACATTTGCTTTTTATCAAAGGATTTACCCTCATCATGAGACTCTTTTGCAAAACCATATTACCCCTCATAATACTTCTGATCCTCTCCTCATGTAACGGCCGCCCAGGCGACAACATTTCAGATACCGGCAGGCTGCCTTCGACCGAACCTGATTATTCAGGATCAATAATACCATGCAATATAGCTCCGCTTAATTTCAAAATCATGGAGAAGGGATCCGTATTTCTCGTAAGATTTTCAGCCCCAAACTCATCTCCATTTGAGATCCGCAGCAGGAAGGGCATAATCGGGATACCTGAAAAAAAATGGAAGACATTTCTCATTGAAAACAAAGACAGAGAAATAAATGTCGATGTATTTGTTATGGATGAAAAGAACGGCTGGAGTAAATTCAGCACAATCACAAACAGGATATCTCCCGATCCTGTCGATCCTTTCATTACCTACCGGCTCCTTTACCCCGGTTATGAAAGCTGGAAAGAGATATTCATAAAACAACGAAATGTAACTTCATTCAGAGAGAGATCCATAATCGAGAACAGCCTGGTAGAAGAAAACTGCCTGAACTGCCATTCATACAACAACACCGGGAAATCAGATAAATTCATGTTCCATATGAGGGGAAGCATGGGCGGTACATATTTCCTCGAAGGAAATGATTTTATAAAGGTCAACCTTAAAACAAAGGAAATGAAAAACGGGGCCGTCTATCCGCGATGGCACCCATCCGGAAGATTCATTGCATTTTCCTCCAATAAGATAGTCCAGCAGTTCCATTCGTCGCTCAACAAGAAAGTAGAGGTCAGTGATCTTGAATCCTCCCTCCTTCTTTATGATCTTGAAAAAAATGAAATAATGAATATCAGCCTGCCGGATAAGGAAAAATATATGGACACCTATCCGGAATGGTCGCCCGACGGAAAATTTCTGTATTTCTGCAGGGCGCCCCAGGTCGGAGAGGTTTTTGCCTACGACAGCGTCAGATACGACCTTTACAGGGTCCCGTTTGATGCAACAACTAAAAAAACAGGATCTGCAGAACTTGTTTTCAATGCCTCATCAATCGGAAAGAGCGTTTCCTTCCCGAGGATCTCTCCCGACGGAAAATTTCTTGTGCTTACCCTTCATAATTACGGATGCTTCCCCATCTGGCACAAGGAAGCCGATCTTCTGTCGGTCGATCTGACAACATTGAGGCCATCAGCCATGAGCCTGAACAGCAATTGTACCGACAGCTACCATTCATGGTCGTCGAACAGCAGATGGCTTGTTTTCAGCAGCAAACGGATCGACGGGCTTACTGCACGATTTTTCATTTCGCATATAGATGAAAATGGCAATGCCGGAAAACCATTCCTTCTCCCTCAGAAAGATCCGGAATTTTATAACAGGCTGCTTAAGAGTTTTAACCTTCCCGAATTTTCAACGCTGGAAGTAAATGTCAATCCCGGCACGATCCGCAAGGCTGCACAGGGAGAGGCCGTCCAGGCAAAATGGAGCGAAAACTGACAGATATGAAGAACAGAATCATTAATTCACTGCCTGTTATAATCCTGTTCATGGGGTCATTCATATTCTTCGCCTTCCTTGCTGATTATGTTCAGTTTTACCAGGAAAAGCTTTCTCTCTTTATCTTTTCAGGCGATTTCCTTAAGGAGAATATAGTTAAACCCGGGTCGCTTCTTGTTTACTCCGGGAAATTCCTCACTACTTTCTTTTATTATCCTCTTGCCGGCGCTGCAATAATATCGCTTATTATCTGCCTTGTTTTCTGTTTGATGCGGGCGATAGCGGAGTGCGTGACAGGAGAAAAATCAATTCTTTTCCCTTTTATCACAGGCTTGCTCCTAATTACTTTACAGGCTGATTATCAATATCTTCTTTTCAACAGTTTTGGTCTGTTGCTCCAACTTGCATTTTCACTTTTAATTATAAAATATCTGAAAGGCTATCTGCCTCTGATCCTGTTCCCGGTATGGTATCTTGTCACAGGAAGCTTTGCAGCCATAGCCGTAATAATGTATTTTACAGTGCTTGCCATACGTTCATTAAGAACGGAATGGCTTAAAATAGTACTTACTGTACCGGTTTTTTTTCTTACTATATGGCTTTTAAAAGAATATATTCTGTTTCAGGCTGCCACTGAACTTATCGCTTATCCGGTTTCAGATGAAGATACCGGGTCACAGCTCTGGCTTTTCCTTATTGCTGCCGCGATTGTTGCCATGACTCCCTTGTGGGGAAAGATTAAAATCAACAAGCCCTTATTCGGAAAGCAGAAGGAAGGTGTCAGGAATTTTCTGGCCCGGAGTTCGATGCTGGCGGCAATCATTCTGGTTTGTGTTTTAAGATACGATAAGACCAGCACGGAGTTTTTTGCAGTTCAGAAATTTTTCTTCAGGGAAAAGTATGAAGATGTTACAAAGTATATTACACGGCATCCTACTTCTAACAGGCTTACAATCTATCTGAACAATATTGCTCTGTCCGAAACGGGAAGACTTAATGACAGGCTGTTCTGGTTTCCGCAAAGCCCCGACGGACAATCACTTTTCCTCAAATGGGAGATGTACGAAGAAGTCCTTAAGATTGGTGGATATTTTTACTATACCACAGGGATGGTCAATGAGGCTCACCGCTGGGCATTCGAAAACATGGTGATAAGAGGGATTGCCCCGGAAGATCTGAAGATGCTCATCAAAACCGAGATCATAAACGGAAATTACGGGATGGCGGCGAAATATAATTCAAAATTGAAGCATGCACTCTTTTACAGGAAAGACGCCTCACGATTTGAAAATATTCTTAAATCTGAAATGCTTATTGATGTTGATCCTGAACTAAGCCTGAAAAGAAAAGAAAAGATAATTGGCGATTTTTTCTCAATAACAGATAATCCGTATATAAATATTGAAAGAGCATTTTCCGCAGATTCGTTAAATCGCAGGATCTTCGATTACCACATGGCATATCTTATGCTCTCTGAAGATTATCCCGCCTTAATTGCAGGCTTTCAGAAACTTCAAAGGCTGGGGTTCAGCAGGGTGCCGGCCCATCTCGAAGAGGCTGTTCTTGTCTGCAGGATGTCGGAACCCGGGAAGAACATCGATTCTGGCAATCTGAGAATTAATCCGCAGACTGAATCGAGGTTCGGCCAGTTTCTTGAAACATTCAGGCAATACGGCAACAACCTTAAGACCGCCCAGCCTTTCCTTCAGCAGAAATTCGGAAATACATTCTGGTACTGGGCATTTTATCATTGAAAAGCCGGCCCCGCCGGGACCGGCTCCGAAACCAGATTTTACCCTACTTTAACCCTGATTCCGACCAATGCATCTCTCATGAACGTTCTCCATGGAAAGGAGAATTTGCTTTCATGATGACTCAGATATTCTATAAATTTAATAAAAATATCTGATTATTTCAATGATTATTTCAAAAAAAGGAAGCTGTCTCAGAAGTGGAATCCTGTGAACCGCAAAGAGCGCTAAGCTTTATCGCCATAATCGCAAAGAATCAAATGTAAGTAATTAACTTTGTGTCCTTTGCACCATTTTTGCGAACTTTGCGGTTATTCAGTATTTCTGATACAGCCTCCTTTATTAGTTTCCCTTTTCAGGGGAATATTAAAATCCTAAACTAATTCTTTATTAATAACCTGGATTCTGCTGCAGTTGCGGAGCCTTGTTCATCTCATCGCGTGCTATCGGGATCCAGTAATATTTATCGCTGGCCCAGCTCCTTGCATCTGCTTTTGCTGTAAGGTCGAGTTTCCATTCGAAATTACCGTTCGTATACTCTTTGACTTTCATTTCAAAGACATCCTCAACAACATTGCCGAATTCCATCCAGCGGCGCAGGTCATACCAGCGATGTCCTTCTCCGAAGAACTCGATAGCCCTTTCATGATGCAGGAATGCTCTTGCCTCAGCCTGGTCGGCTGTTACCCTGTCGGGAAGACCGGCACGGTTTCTTACCATGTTCAGAGCATCGAGACCGGGCTGCAGATCAGCGCCTCCGAGTTCTATGCAGGCTTCAGCATAGTTCAGCAATATTTCGGCGTAACGGAATTCTACCCAGTGGTTAGTATTCCTGTAATACTGACCGGCTGTAGCCGGATCAAGGAACTTCTTGATATAATATCCGGTTTTTGTCCCGTTCCATGCTTCTATCAGGCCCTGTCTTGAGTCAACACCCTGTACCTTCAGTGTACCATCAGGATTATAGAAATGACCTGTCTGAACCTTGTTGTATGGGTCAAAGGCAGCAGCATCGGAAGGACGGGCCTGCCATGGAGCGCCATGGTAAAGTACAATTGCATAGAAACGTGGCTCGCGTCCATAATACGGGCTCCTGTAAGGATCAGCCTGAAGCTCTGCAGCTGTTGCAACGCGGAGATACTGGTCGCCGGGAGTGTATTTGTCCCATACGAAAGGAGTACCGTCGGCCATTTCAAAGCTTCTGACAGCAGGTTCAGTCGGGTTGTTGTTACCCCAGTTGTGATAACCGCAGGGGCCGAACCAGATGTTGGCATTGTTAACATTACCGCCGGTGAGAGGATACTGTATACCCCAGATTGTCTCAGCGTTCCATTTCCCCTTCTGGTTGAAGATATTGAAATAGTTGTCTGAATAAGCCTGAACCTGGGCTGCTGTCAACGGAAGTACAGGATCGGCTGTTGAGCCAACGAGTGAGAATGTTCCGTATTTGCCATCCATAACATCCTTTGCGGCATCCCTTGCAGCCTGGAGAAGTGCAGTCTGACTCCCTGCCGGGAATGAGACCAGAGTATTGGAAGCTTCATACCCACCGTTGGTAAGCTTGCTGGCGCAGAAAAGGAGAACCCTCGATTTCAGTGCAGCAGCGGCAGCAGCAGTAGCGCGGCCCTGTTCCATATTGTACTCCTTAAGTATTGTGATTGCCTGCTCAATATCGGCAAGTACAAAATCCTTTGTCTGGGCCAGTGTCGACCTTGTTACTGTTGAATAATCTTCACCCAGAGCCCATGGCTCGCTTCTGAGAACAACACCTCCGTGAGTCATAAGAAGGGTTGCATATTCGAATGCCCTCAGGAAATAAGCCTCACCTTTCAATCTGGTTTTAAGCAGGTCATCAGGTGCAGTGGTAGTTGCAACTGCATCAATATTTGCCAGAATGTTGTTAATATTCTGGATATTGCTGTAAATATGCGGCCAGCGAAGAAAACCTGCATAACCTGTGTTGGCAAAGTAACCCAGCTGATCAGGGCTGAGAGTGCCTTTAATGTTACCATAGTTTGCAGGCCTGTGAATGCAGAGTGTCTGATCTGTAGCTGACGACAGAAGGTCTTCGCGCATACCCAGGACACCGTTATTGTCACTGGTCATGGTGGTGGCATTCTGAATACCTCCAAGCCTGTCATAACATTTGCCAAGGTAGGCTTTAACAACATTAATATCGGAAAAAACAACCTCCTGGTTAAAGGAATCAACTGATTGCTGATCCAGAACATCGCTGCATGACGTTGCCACCAAAACCGGCAGCGCCAGTGCAATTATATAACTAAGTACTTTTTTCATATTTTCTTCTTTAAAGTTTTTCAATCAGTTAAAATGTAACATTCGCACCGATAGCAAAGGTCTTCATGTTCGGATAATAAGCACCCCATGCTGATTCAGGATCGAATTTCTTGGTAGCGGTATAAAGCAGTGCAAGGTTGTTGCCTGAAAAATATACACTGGCTCTTGAAATGCCGAGGCTCTTATACAATGTTGAAGGTATATTGTATGTGAGAACCAGGTTTTTAAGACGGCAATAAGCTGTATTGTCATACCAGTAGTCGCTCATGTTGACTGCATGGCCCCAGTAGTAGTCGTTCCTGTTGAATGCCCTCGGTATATTGGTATTTGTATTCTCAGGAGTCCATCTGTTGTCGTAAGTCCACTGGAAGTAGTTTCCTGCCTCGCCCCTTCTTTCATCATAGTGATTGAATCGCAGGTATTTACCCTGTCCCTGCAACTGAACCGACAGGTTGAAGTCTTTGTATGTAACATCGATATTCAGGCCGTAAAATACTTCCGGAGCGTCTGTATTATCATAAAGTATCTGGTCGTCGCTTGTGATTTTATTGTCGCCCGATACATCTTCAAAGATAAGGTCACCAGGTTTTGCACCTGACCAGTGAGGATATGCATCAACAGCAGCCTGATCGGCAAATACACCAATGCTGTTATACATAATGGTAGCCCCGTAAGGATGGCCGGTGCGTACCTGCCAGTCAACAACCCTTGCCGGTTCATCATAGAAGACAACCTCGTTATGGCTGAAGCTGTAGTTTCCTGTAACATCGAGTCTGAGGTCGCTTGTAAGGTTTTTATGAACACCTGCTTCAATTTCGAAACCATGGTTGTCGACTCTTGCTATGTTCTCCTGCGGAAGTGTCAGACCGGTGAAATTAGGTACTGAAGCATCCCTTGCTGTGAGGATATGATCCCTTTTGTTAAAGAAGTAATCAAAATTCAAGGAAACAAGATCCTTGAACCATTTGGAATCGAATCCGATATTTCGTGTCGTCTGCGTTTCCCAGGTGATTTCAGGGTTGGCTACTGACGGAGGACCAACAACTGTTTCAATTGATGATCCGGTGCCGAATACCATTCCCGGACCGAGTCCGAATTTGTTCATATACTGGAAGGGATCGCCCGGGTCCATACCCATTACTCCATACGATCCTCTAAGCTTGAAGTAGTTTATGAACTGAATGTTGTCTTTCCAGAAACCTTCCTCTGATGCCCTCCATCCAACAAGGATGCCCGGGAAATTACCCCAGCGCTTGCTTGTCGGGAATTTAAGTGAACCATCACGACGGAATACAAATTCAGCAAGGTATTTGCCCTTGAAGTCGTATGTTGCCCTTCCAATCCATGACTTACGTGCATAAATTGTTGCATAACCGGTGGTATTCTTGTCCTGATCAGCTCCTGCATTCATTGTCTGAATAAGATCGGAAATGTAATACTGCCTGAAACCGACAAGCTGGTTATAATCGTTCTGATATTGTTCATAACCTAAATACAGCATCAGGTTATGACTTCCGAATGTTTTCTGGTACATAGCGTTAACAATGGAGGTCTGGTTTATCGTCCTGTCGTACCTTTCGTTGTTCTGTGGTGATGAAAGACCTCTCAGCGTGGGAGTCAATGGCATGCTGGTGATGAATCCGTTGGAGTTGCGTACTGCCTGATCCCAGTTAGGATAATACAGTGTCCATGGCTTATAAAATGCCTTGTTGTAATAGTTAGTAAGGTCATAGCTGAATGATCCTGAGAAGGAGAGTCCTTTTACAAACGGAACAGTAATCGTCGTACTGAATGTGCTCAGTAACCTGTATGTTTTCTGATCGTTCTTTCCGGCTGCGAATGTCGAAGTTGCAACAGGGTTATCTCCATACTCAATATCCGGACCATATTCACCGGTTGGCCAGAATGACCATCTTGTAGGAAGAAGACGGGTAGATTGTCCAACAATGGCATCAGCACCTTTGTAAGGATAAATACGGTTTACAATGAATCCTGCCAGGTCGACGCCTGTTTTCAGCCAGTCGGTAACCGGCATTTCAATTTTTGCCCTGATATTGTACTGTTTGTACTTTGTCGATGAAGCTTTGTACATTGCATCATCCCCTTTCAGACCTGCTGATACAAAGTAGTTCATTCCCTTGCTTCCGCCGTCTATTGTGATTGTATGCTTATATGAACCGCTCCATTTTTTAACAAGGTCGCCATACCAGTCTGTATTAGGGTGTTCCCATGGATCTTCTCCTGATTCGAAGAGCTCTATATCCCTGTCGCTATAAGTACGAGCCTTACCATTCTGCATCTGATACTCTGAAAGCATTGTTGCATATTCAGCAGCATTGCAGACGTCGGGAATAACTGTTGGTGTTGCCATACCCTGGTAGAACTGGTAATTCAGCCTTGGCTTGCCTTCCTGTCCTCTTTTTGTGGTAATAAGAATAACGCCGTTGGCTGCTGATGCACCATAAATAGCAGCCGAAGCATCCTTCAATACTGAGAGGCTTTCGATATCAGCGGGATCGAGTTCCGCCATTGAGCGGCCCATTACACCGTCGATAACGACAAGCGGATCTGTTGATCCCGTGGCGGTATTTATAGTTGCGCGTCCACGGACAAGCATCCTTGGCGTCTGCTGCCCCGGCTCACCACTCTGCTGAATGATAGTCACACCGGGAATACGCCCTGATATGGCGCTGTTCACAGTAGCTGCAGGGATTGCTGCAAGGCCTTCTCCTGAAAGGGATGTTACGGAACCTACAACATTTGCACGTTTCTGTGTGGTATATCCCACAACAACAACTTCATCAAGGTCAGTTACCTCACCGGCAAGGACAACATCGACAACCGATCTGCCGCCGACTGCTACTTCCTGGGTAACATAACCTATGAACGAAAATACAAGAGTTGCACCCGGCTCTACATTAGTGACGGTATATTTACCGTCGATGTCGGTTATTGCACCAAGAGCAGTACCTTTAACCTGGATGTTCACACCGGGCATGGCATCACCGGTAGAAGCATCAGTTACTGTACCTGTTACTCTCGCCTGTTGCAAATTGTCTGCAGCCGGATTATCCGGGCCTGCTGCCAGGGCAGGGGTAATCAGCCCGCAGAACAGAAGAATAACCACAATTTTCACAGGCAGCAAAAACCTGCGAAAATTTACATTTGGTCCGATCGACCAAAAGCAGTTGGGAGTTTTTTTCATACTGTTACACTGTTAGTTAGTTAATAATTAGTTAGATATTAGGATTGGTTGAAATTCAGAATGTACCGACAAGGGACAGACCATCCCTCAAATAAGTCCACACCATATGATACTAAACAATATCATATGAAAAAATAAGAGTAAGTGTAAAACTTACACTCATTAATTTACACTTTTAAAAATCTGGTTTTTTTTGTTCGGCAGTCAGTGGTTATAGGTTAGTAAATAAGGTTAATTAGGTAATAAAGGTGTATTCACATTTTAATTAGGCAATGCAATTTAAAAAACTTGTTAATATAAAACAAGAATGTTTGAAAGTTTTCTTGCCCTAACCTTATTTAAATTCACTAAACACTCATTCTGAAGCTGATACATTTCCCGTCCTGCTGTCGAACTCGCAGACAACCCTGAATCCGACATTGAAACAATCGGAATACCACCATATGCTCTTGGGTATCTGGGGATCGGTCCTGAGCCATGCTTCAGTTCTTGTATAATCGCGGGCAGCAGACCTTACAAAGCCGGCAGGATTCATGAATGTGCCTCCCCTTATCACATGCTCCTCGCCAGTTTCGGGACCTTTGGGATCCTTAACCGTTCCCGCAGGGTATTGAGAATAGGCATCGGGCTGATACCAGTCGGAACAGAACTCCGCAACGTTTCCTGCCATGTTTTTAAGTCCGAACGGATTGGCCTTTACAAAATCGGGTGTTTGTGTTTTGGAAGGACTGTTTTCCTTATATACAATAAAGGTATTTATAACCGCTGTGTCGTTTTTGGATATTTTGGCTCTCAATCCTGTCTTTTCAAATTTCCTGGGATCGCCTGCAAAGAAATATGGCCCGGCCGAGCCTGCCCGGCATGCATACTCCCATTCTGCCTCAGTAGGCAGACGGTATGTTTTCCCTGTCACCTGTGAAAGCCATCTGCAATAGGTCTCGGCAGCATGATATGAAAAAGATATTGCAGGCCTCTGACCCATACCCCATCCCTGATCAGGCTGCCCGTAAGGAGGCGTTGCCCCTGAAATGGCATCCACATTTTCAGACTGCATGCCGCTCCGTAATCCTTCAGTGTCGGTCGAACGGCCTTCTGCTGAAGTCTGGGAATAAAATGCAAGATACTCGTCCCACGTTACTTCCACTTCAGCCATATAGAAAGGACTGATTTCCACATCCCTGACAGGGCCTTCATCGTCCTTGCGGAATGGTTCGTCATCCGGGCTTCCCATTTTGAACGTTCCGCCCGGTATCGCGATCATATTGAATGAAACAGACGACCTTGGTATTTTCTCAGTATAGCTTTTAAATTCTGTTACAGCTGCCGGCTCAGTGAATATCTCCTTCGGTGCAGAGGAAGTGCTTCCGAATGTCTTGTTGCTTCCGTGGGTATAGCCCTCGATATAATGCCCGGCATTCAGATGGCAGTTAATACAGTGAAGATCGGGGGTTTTCTCCTGCTGGGTATAATAAAGGTGTGCATCTTCGCCTTCCTTGGTGAGTTTTGCAGGAAACAGATTTTCATGACATTTGATGCAACTGCTCTCATAAACATGTATCCTTGCGTTTTCAAGCCTCCCCTTTTCTTCCCAGTCGAATGATGCTGAATCTTTAGTATAAAACGACCAGAGATCCCTAAGCCCGGTTTTTCCTTTTGCCCACAGGTAACCATGGCCTTTGGGCGGAAGATGACATTCCACACAGGCAACATGATAACCCGACTGGGTCTCATAATGGACCGACTTTTTCCATTCGGCATCAGCCATTGGATGAATATGGCACGACATGCAATATTCATTCGAAGAGGTATTTGTTATTACCTTGCCGGCGCCAAGAACAATCAAAATTCCAAGGGCAAATCCCGGAACAAACCAGATGAGAAATCTTTTCTTCTTCATATCTATAAAAATACGGTTGTTAAGATAGAAAATTTAATAATATCCCCTCCCCTCACTTTGATTTTTTAGGTTTGACGGATAGTATCATTTGTTGATACATATATATTAACTTTGCCCCTTAATACTGAAAATATGAAAAGAAGTACAATAATTACCGCCCTACTGTTGCTGACGCTGAATCTATGGTCGCATCCATGGAAACCTTCCCACTACGTAATTATCGACACCGACGGAGGGATCGACGATATGAAGGCAATCTCAATGCTGCTTGCCTCTCCTGATGTCAGGGTACTTGCTGTTATTGTATCTCCGGGCGCTCTTTCGGCCGGAAATGCCTATGTTAAGGTCAGGAGCCTCCTGAATTCATACTATCATGAGGGTATCCCTGTCGGGATAAACAGGATCTGTGAATTCAAATCACCTGAATTTCCTTTGCCTCTTCAGATAAAATGGGGCGATGAAAAAAACATATCACCTGAAAGCGCACCTGATTTCATTGAAGTCATAAAAGATATAACCGAAGCAGAAAAAAGCCCTGTTTCCATTATAAGTCTGGCAGGCATGTCAACTGCAGTCAATGCCCTCGGGAAAATTCCGGGACTGGAAAAACACATTAAGGATTTCATCTGGAGTGCTGATGGTTTGGAAGATAAAGCCGGTTTCAACTATAATATCGATAAAAAGGCGTCGGTCGACATATTGCGCCAGGAAATTCCGGTAAAAATCGTGAGGAGCTTGAACCTTGATGGCAATGATTTTTATAATGCCGGATTACTGAAATCCATGCAGAATGTAAAAACAGTCTACGGAATCCGTATTTCAGCATTTCTTGGTACTACGGAGGCTAAAAACCACAGGTTCTGTTATTCCGGGTCCGATGAGATGTGCACTGTTTTTCTTCATTATCCTGAACTTTTCATTAACAAAAAACTGGGAAACGTTTCTGACTGTACTCCGTCTGATATTAACGGGATCAGGGAAAGCGTAATTAAAATTTTCAGTGGCGAAACTGTGGAAAAAAATCAGGTCATTAAGGAATTCCCAGCCGATCCTTCCTTTTATTTTGATGATCTGAGCGGCTCAGTCAATGAAATTATCGACAAATACGGCACCGACGAATGGAACTCGGGCGTAATTGCCAACGAACTTCACCGGCATCTGGGCACCTTTGCTATTCTTGGAGTTAAAATGGGGATAAGGGCAAGGGAATATTTCGATACCGGTGTCGATGAATTCCAGGCAATCTCCCATGCAGGTTCAGTTCCTCCTGTAAGCTGTTTCAACGACGGACTGCAGGTGAGTACAGGAGCAACACCGGGACACGGACTGCTTACGGTCATAAACGATTCGATTGCAAGACCCTCAGCCGAATTTAAATATATGAACAGAACGATAAGACTTACACTGAAGCCTGAGATAACCAAAAAGATAACATCTGAACTAAAGGAAATAAACTTCATCTACGGTCTCGACAGCAATACCTACTGGGAACTCGTAAGGAAGAATACAATCAAGTACTGGCTCAGCATGGACAGGCACGAAATTTTTGAGATTGAGGAGATAAGGTGATTTTTACCATGAATCACCCTCCTGCCTTTACTTTTTCACCCCCCATCCCCCCTGAAGGGGGGCTAAAAAAACGGAACTTAACCCCCCTTCAGGGGGGCAGGGGGGTAAACAACACCAGGTGATAAGGAGTGGTGAAAATGGAAAGGCAGTGGAGTAAACCTAAACCAGGCTGGCGCTGTTAAACGTAAAAAGATCAGAGGTTTATGTGTTATTGTACTCATCAAAAAAATCATTTCCCTTGTCGTCGGTAATTATGAAGGCAGGCATGTTTTCGACCCTTATTTTTCTTACAGCCTCCATTCCGAGATCCTCGAAATCGACTATATCCACCGATTTAATATTTTCAGCGGCAAGTATCGCAGCCGGACCACCGACTGATCCGAGATAAAAGCCTCCGTATTTTTTGCAGGCTTCTATTACCTGCCTGTTCCTGTTTCCTTTTGCAACCATTATCAGCGACCCTCCCATGCTCTGGAAAAGATCGACATAAGTATCCATCCTCCCTGCTGTTGTGGGACCGAAGCTTCCCGATGGCATGCCTTCAGGTGTTTTTGCCGGACCGGCATAATATACAGGATGGTTTTTAAAATACTCCGGCATTGGTTTCCCTTCATCAATCATCTTTTTGATGCGGGCATGGGCAATATCGCGGGCAACAATAAGGGTACCGCTGAGATTCAGCCTTGTCTTGACCGGATATAATGTAAGCACTTCAAGGATCTCATGCATCGGCCTGTCGAGATCGATTTCAACAGGTTTTTCAAGCTCCGGCGCTTTTTCGGGCATGAAACGGGCCGGATTCTTCTCAAGCTCCTCAAGAAATATCCCGTTCTCATCTATCCGGGCCTTAATATTCCTGTCGGCGCTGCAGCTTACTCCAAGTCCGACCGGACATGAAGCGGCATGCCTCGGCATCCTTATCACCCTGACATCATGAACAAAATATTTGCCTCCGAACTGAGCGCCCACCCCGTATTCATGACATATCTTTTCGATCCTGTTCTCCCATTCAATATCACGGAATGCCCTCCCCCCCAGTGATCCGGTCACAGGCAGATGATCAAGATTGCCTGCCGAAGCTTCCTTGACAGCTTTCAGAGTGGCTTCAGCTGAAGTACCTCCTATGACAAGAGCCAGATGATAGGGTGGACAGGCTGATGTCCCAAGCTCTTTTATCCTTTCCTTCACAAACTTAACAAGCGATTCTTCATTTAGAAGCGACTTGCTTTGCTGATACAGGAATGTCTTGTTTGCCGAACCTCCCCCCTTTGTAATAAAAAGAAATTCATATCTGTTCCCTTCTCCCGAATAAATATCGATCTGGGCAGGAAGATTTGTCCCTGAATTCTTTTCATCAAACATGCTAAAGGGTATGATCTGCGAATACCTCAGGTTTTTATCTCTGAAAGTCTCAAATATTCCTTTCGAAATGAATTTAGCATCATCCACCCCCGTATATACGTCTTCTCCTTTCTTTCCGATCACAATGGCCGTTCCGGTATCCTGACACCACGGCAGATCTTCACCCGCCGATATAACACTGTTTCTCAACATCATGTATGCAATAAACCTGTCATTGTCGGTTGCTTCCGGATCATCAAGTATCTTTCTCAGCTTTTCGAGATGCGATGTCCTGAGATAAAACGACAGGTCCGATACCGCAGTTTTTGCAAGAAGTATAAGCCCTTCAGGATCAACATGCAGAATCTTCCTTCCATCCGATTCAATAATACTTACAAATTTATCTGTCAGAAGCCTGTAGTTTGTCGGATCACTTTCGGTCTGGAACTGTTTTTCGTATATGAATTCAGGCATGGCGTGTGTTATTAAATTAACAAAAAGGATGATGCGGGCTTCGCAAGCCGTAGCCTTGGCGTAGGCTTGGGGCGGGGAGCTGGTCGCATGTTGCTTAAAGTAATGATGTTATCAAATATAATAATAAACCAGGTTAAAACCAAAGTAATGGTTTTCTCTGTGTCCCCGTATCTCCTTTGTAACCCTGTAGCAAAATTTTTTCCTAACCACAGGGTAACACTGTCCCGAAAGCTTTCGGGATAAACACGGAAGGATGCTGTTTTAAAAATACGCCGTGTAACTCCGTGGTTAAATTTTTTCCTAACCACAGGGTAACACTGAGTTTAAACAGGGAGAGACACTGTTTTGTAAATACGCCGTGAAACTCCGTGGTTAAATCTTTTTTCTTAACTCCGTGAACTCTCCTGATTTCCTCTGTGGTTCTCCTGATCTCCTCTGTGTAAGTTCTTAGTACTTTTCTATTTCCGCGAACGTAAATTTATCCTTTGCCCTTATCCCTTTTGGAGTCATAGCAAGAGTACAGCATTCAATAAACTCATCATGTTGAAATACAACAATATATCCATTTTCGAGCGTTTCTTCGAGAAGCCGTCCTTTTTCATCGATTGTCTTCAGCGATTCAATGTCGTAACTCATGTTCCATATAAGTGGAATATGTGCAACGGTAGGTATCAGATCGCCTGCAAAAACAAGTATTTTGTTCTTATACCTGATGACCGGAATCATAAGTCCGGGCGTATGTCCAAAGCATAACCTTACTGAAAAACCCTCAAACATTTCACAATCCTCATCAACAAGGTTAAGATGGCCGCTCTGCAGAATGGGAAGTATGTTCTCCTCAAGGAAGGAGTCTTCCTCTCTTGGATTATTCTTCACTGCCCATTCCCACTGCACTCTGCTCACATGATAAATTGCATCCGGAAATGCAAGAGCGTAACCTTTTCCCTCACTGTACTTAACTGTTCCTCCTCCGCAATGATCGGCATGAAGATGCGTCATAACAACATCAGTGATGTCTTTTGGCTCATAGCCGCACTTTTTCAGCCCTTCCGTCAGGCCTTCCCCCCCATGGAGATTAAGGTGCCTGAAAAATTTCTCATCCTGCTTGTCACCCCAGCCTGTATCAACAAGGACAACATGCCCGCCGGTCTCGACGACAATCGACCGTAGGGCCAGGGTTATTAGGTTGTTTTCATCAGCCTTGTATACCCTCGACCAAAGCGCCTTCGGAATCACTCCGAACATGGCGCCGCCATCGACCCCGAAATTGACAATGTTGAACAGGTTGATTTTCATGATCTGTGTTTAAGTCAATAGATTACAAATATTAAATGTCGGGAATCGCTGGCAAAAATACAATAACAACTTTTGAAAGAATTATTTTCATGCATTTTCTTCAAATGTTATAACCCCTTTTCCCGTTTCCCCCACGGGGGAAAAGCTTCTTGTGATGCTCCTGCCCCCTTGGGGGAAGGTCGGGAAGGGGGGGTAAAAGCAACAGGGTACTTCTAAATATAATCAGGGTTTCTTTCACTCATTTTATAAATTTCAGCGTTAACGCAACTTATTAAAATAACACAGTTTTGGCAAGGTTGGTTCACACTGTTTAAAGCTTAATATTTTTTTCTAACTTTCACGACATTAAAAATCTCTCTTACAAAATAAATCTCGTTCAATGAAAAAAACATTTTTTATTCTGCTGTCGATGGCTCTGGCGTTGCCAATGACCGGCCAGACCGGAAAGGTGATGGATAACCTTTCCATGACAAGTAAAATCCTTAAGATGGACAGGAAGTATGCAATATACCTACCGCCCGATTATGAGACTTCACAAAGGAGCTATCCTGTTCTTTATCTTCTTCACGGCGCTGGCGACGACCAGACCGGATGGGTACAGTTCGGCGAGGTCCTGAATATTGCCGACAAGGCAATAAATGAAGGAAAAGCCACTCCCATGATTGTTGTAATGCCCGATGCAAACACAGGTAAAAGAGGATATGTGAATGACATAAAGGGTGACTGGAGATATGAGGATTTCTTTTTTGAAGAATTCATGCCGTTTATTGAAAAAACATACAGGATAAAGGGTGAAAAAAGGTATCGCGCCATTGCCGGCCTTTCGATGGGTGGTGAAGGAACATTCATTTATGCGCTTCATCATCCCGAGTTGTTTTCAGCAGCATGTCCACTGAGCGCCGCCACCGGTCCCGCATCCATTGATGAAATGAAAAACTACAGGCTGTGGCAGAATGCAGAAAATGTTTCGGAAGCCGATAAAAAGGCATATTTTGATAAATACAGTGTCCTGAGCCTTATAAATAGTATGAAGGATGATCAGAAAAAAGCTGTAAGATGGTATATCGATTGCGGCGATGACGACTTCCTTTATGAAGGCAACTCACTGGCTCATATTGCAATGCGCAAGAAGGAGATACCTCATGAATACAGGACCCGCGACGGCGGCCATACATGGACTTACTGGCGTACTGCATTACCGGTGGTTCTTGAATTCGTGTCGATGAGCTTCCACCAGTTCTGATGTTCTAAACAATTCAGTACTTCTTAGGCTGGGGGAATTTGCCCTGCTTCGAAGTCATCTGTGCCATTAATCGCATCAGCAGCCTTATCATCTGATATGAGATCCAGCCTGAGAAGCGGGAAAAAATAGTTCTCCTTCTCAGGTATTCCTCAAATGTGACCTGGCGGCAATCGTTTCTGATAATTTTCAGAAGTGTCTTTTCAAATTTTCCTGTAAAGGTCTCATCGAGAATTTCGACATTCATCTCGATGCTGCCATAGTCGCTTATATGGTTAAGATTGTAACTCCCCACTGTGCACAATCTTCCGTCGACAGTTGCAACCTTGGCATGCAGGTTCGACGGCAGATACTCATAAATCCTGATATTGTTTCGCAATATGAACTCATAAAGGAATGAAGTCGCTCTTTTGAAAATGGGAGCATCCGAATCAGCCGCAAGAACTATCTTTATATCAACTCCCCTGTTGCTTGCAAGCCTCAGGAGCTTTCTTTCAAGACGTCCTGGCAGAAAATAGCTTGCAAAAATTATCATGTGATCGCGGGAGTGCTTGAACGCTGACCTGTATGATCTGAGTATCTCAATCTTATTCCTGTACCAGTTGTTCTCGATAACCCTCAGTTTAATATTCTCGGGATGCATCTTTGCACGATGAACTATTTCATTTGATTTTTCTTCTTTTGAAATAAAAGTCTTATTCCATGTTTTACGTACAATGCTGTTCACATGTATGCATTCGGGACCTTTTATAAGAACGGCAAAGTCGAGCCATTCCTTTTTTCTGGGAGTGCCGTGATACCTGTCGGCGAAGTTCATACCTCCTATGATGGCAAGCTCCCCATCGACAAGAAGGACTTTATGATGAAGCCTGAGGCTCAGCTGAAATCCCCTGGTAATGAAAACAGGGGAGAAAAACCTGAAAAGGACACCTGAATCTTCAATTCTTTTTACCAGCTCTCCCGAAAGATACTTGGTTCCGTATGCATCAAGAAGAAGGTAAGTCCTTACACCGCGCCTGGCCGCCCTTGCCAGGGCATCAAAAATGCGAAGACCGGTTTCATCCTCATCAATAATATATGTCTGAAAATGAATATAATGCTTTGCATTGTCGATAGCTCCGATATTTGCAGTAAAGAATTGCTCCCCGCTTTGAAGAAGTTCAACCGAATTACCGTCCGTGTAATCATGTCCCGAGGAACGTCTCATATTATCCTCCTGATCCATTGACCTGTCATGCAAATATAAAACTTTCGCCGGATGAACCCTAAAAAGAGGATTTTTGCTTTTCTTTATATTAGTAATTAACTAAAAATAACTGCTATGAAGAAAATTGCAGGATCCCTTTTTTTCTTGCTTTTGACAGTTCAGGTACTGATTTCGCAAACCGTTCCCGGTATCCGGGAAATAAAGCCTCCCGACCATCCCAGGATACTTTTACTGAGGGGAGAGGAAACAGCGATCAGAAGAACTATCGAAACAGATGAGATATGGAAAAAAATCGATTTGTTCATTTTAAACTCATGCGACAGGATAATTGAGAAACCTCCTGTCGAAAGGATACTGATCGGCAGAAGGCTCCTTGACAAATCACGCGAAGCGCTTAAAAGGATTTTCTTCCTTTCCTACGCATGGAGGATGACATCACAGGAGAAATATTACGAAAGGGCTGTAAAGGAGATGACTGCAGTGTCGGCCTTTTCCGACTGGAATCCGTCCCATTTTCTCGATGTAGCCGAAATGACTATGGCTTTATCAATAGGATACGACTGGCTTTATGAAAAGCTCCCTGACGAGACGAAGGTATTGATAAGGAAAGCAATAACCGAAAAGGGACTCGTACCTTCCCTATTGCCGGAAAATTCAAGCTGGGTGAACGTTTCGCATAACTGGAACCAGGTCTGCAATGCCGGCATGACTTACGGAGCACTCGCTGTCTGGGAAAATGAACCCGAACTTGCTTCCAGGATCATCCAGCGTGCCATTGGCTCGATAACCCTCCCGATGAACGATTACGAACCCGACGGCGCCTATCCTGAAGGATACAGCTATTGGGGATATGGCACATCATTTAATATAATGTTCCTGAGCGCCATCGAAAAGGCACTCGGACAGGATGTCCTTCCTGAAATAAAACCGGGCTTAAGCAAAACAGCCGGATATCTTGAAAACATGACCGGACCCACAGGCATCTGTTTTAATTATTCCGACGCTGGACAGGGAGGGAATATGAACCCTGCGATGTTCTGGTTTGCTTCACGCCTTAATGATCCGTCACTGCTGTGGTCGGAACGATATCACCTTGAAACGAAAAACCCTCCCGACGACAGGCTGCTCCCCGCGGTGATGATCTGGGGTGCCGGAATTACAATGGACAGGATTACCCCTCCCCTGAAATCAATCTGGGTCGGCCAGGGGAAAAATCCGGTTGCCCTTATGAGAAGTTCCTGGACAGACAAAAACGCAGTTTATGTTGGGCTTAAAGCTGGTTCCCCTTCTGTAAATCATGGTCATATGGATGCCGGATCATTCATTATGGAGGCTGACGGAGAAAGATGGGCAATGGATTTCGGGTCGCAGGATTACAATTCGCTTGAGACTGCTGGTGTAAACCTCTGGGGTATGGCTCAGAACTCCCAGAGATGGGAGGTTTACCGTTATAATAATTTTGTTCATAATACACTGACAGTCAACGGTCATCTTCAGAAAGTCGGAGGCTATAGCATGATAACTTCCTTCAGCGGCAATCCTCCAATGATGAATGCGATAACAGATATTTCATCACTTTACAGCGACGATCTGAAAAAAGCTGAAAGAGGAATTGCAATTATCGACAAAAAATATGTGATTGTAAGAGACGAGATAGAGGCAACAGGCAAGGATGCCATGGTAAGCTGGAACATGCTGACTTCAGCAAATGCTAGCCTCATCGGCAAAAATACTGCAGAACTTACAAAGAACGGGAAAAAGCTTGTAATGAAGCTTATATCGCCGGCAAATGCTGAGTTCATAGTACGCAGCACCGTTCCGCCCCACAGTTATGACGCCCCCAATCCCGGTACCTCCATGATTGGTTTTGAAGTTAATATACCTGCAAATTCAAATGCTGATCTTGTCGTGCTTTTATTGCCGGAAGGTGCAACAGAAAATAAGAAATATGAGGGGATGAGGCTGAAGGAATGGTAACGACCTCACCCCAACCCCTCTCCCGGGGGGAGAAGGGCTAAGAAGGTGAATATTAATAACATCCGTTATGGTTAATTTAGGCAAATCGAAAATCAAGGATATGTACTATGGGGCAAAGCCTGAGATTTTCAGACTTGCTAATAATCATCGAAAGAATCCGACTGAAGCTGAAAAGATTTTGTGGAATTGCTTAAGGAAATTTCGTAATGAGGGTTTTATATTTCGAAGGCAACATCCTGTTGTGATTTTTATTGCTGATTTTTATTGTCATAAATTAAAGCTTGTCATTGAAGTTGATGGTGATTATCATTTAGAACAATCTCAATACTGTTATGATGAAAACCGTTCAGCCGAATTGGAAAGATATGGTATAAAAGTACTAAGATTTAAAAATGAAGAAATAGTGAATAACATTGAAAAAGTTTTATGTGAAATCAAAAATTATATCGTGCAGCTATCATCCCCATCTCCCCTGGGAGAGGGGGACAGGAGGGGGTGAGGCCAAGGAAGATGTGGACAGGATGGGGTGAGGCCGGCTTTAAAGTGTTTTGTTAAAAATATTTCCTAATTTTAGATCCACATCAAAATCCCGTTATCTATGACACGTAGAAACATGATAGGAGGCATGGCAGGAGCCGCGGTGATAGCTGCAGGAGTACCTGTCGAACTGCTGGCCGGAAAAGGCCAGGAAGCTTTCAGACTTAAAGGCAATATACACCATTCGGTAAGCCAGTGGTGCTACGGAGATATCCCTCTCGAAGAATTTGCAAAGGCATGCAAAGACATGGGAATAGAATCGATAGAGCTGCTGAACGAAAAGGACTGGGCTGTTGTAAGCAAGGCCGGACTTAAATGTGCTGTCGGATATGCCACCGACTGGGGAATACCAAAAGGATTCAACAGGAAGGAAAACCATGAAAAGCTTATTGCCGATTTCGAGGCAATGATACCAAAGGCTGCTGCAGCCGGCGTTCCAAACCTTATCTGCTTTTCGGGGAACCGCGAGGGTATGAACGACAACGAAGGGATGATAAACTGTGCCATCGGCCTCAGAAAACTTATGCCTTCTGCAGAAAAACACGGAGTCACAATCATTATGGAGCTTCTCAACAGCTACGGCCACAAGGATTATCAGTGCGACAAGACATCATGGGGTTCAGCCCTTGCTGAAATGGTCGGCTCGGAAAGGTTCAAGCTTCTTTACGATATTTACCACATGCAGATCATGGAAGGCAATGTGATCGAGAATATTAGAAAATATATCGGTCATATCAGCCACATTCATACTGGCGGTGTCCCCGGACGTCATGAACTCGATGAGACACAGGAACTCTATTACCCCGCCATAATGAAGGCAATTGTTGAAACGGGCTATAAAGGCTATGTAGGCCAGGAGTTTGTTCCTTCCCGGAAGGATAAACTGGCATCCCTGCGTAAGTGTATCCAGATCTGTGACGTATAGCATGAGGGTACATTTTATAGCAATAGGTGGAGCTGTAATGCACAACCTCGCGATAGCCCTCCACCTGAAAGGATATACAGTCACAGGATCGGATGACGAGATCTTTGAACCATCCCGGTCGCGGTTGAGCCTTTACGGCCTCCTGCCGGAGCAGAAAGGCTGGTTCCCCGAAAAAATTACAGACGACATCGATATTGTCATCCTCGGGATGCACGCCCGCGCCGATAATCCCGAACTGCTTAAGGCTTCAGCTTCAGGTATCAGAATAATGTCATTCCCTGAGTTTCTGTACGACCAGACTAAAAATAAAACACGGATAGTAGTCGCCGGAAGTCATGGCAAGACAACCACTACCGCCATGATCATGCACGTCATGAAGTTATCGGGTGTGAAATTCGATTACATGGTAGGATCATCGATCACAGGCTATGAAACAATGGTAAGCCTTACTGATGAAGCTGAATTTGCAATCCTCGAAGGAGATGAATACCTCACCTCCCCGATCGACAGGAGACCTAAATTCCATCTTTACAAACCCGACATCGCAGTTTTGAATGGTATCGCATGGGATCATATGAATGTCTTCCCTACATTTGAAAATTATGTGGAACAGTTCAGAATATTCGCCGGACTTATTGAACCGGGAGGATCACTTGTTTATTTTGCTGACGACCAGGAAGTAAGAAAGATAGCAGAAGAGGTAAGGGATGATATCAGGAAGATCCCATACAGGGTGCATGCACATTTCCAGAACAGGAAAGGTTTTTATGCAGCGACAATAAACAGGACTGTCCCTGTCAGAATATTTGGTGAACATAATATGCAGAATATGTCGGCCGCAAGGGAAGCATGCCTGGCCGCAGGGATCACCGAGGACCAGTTTTATGATGCCATAAAGAGCTTTGAAGGGACAAGCGGCAGGCTGCAGAAACTCGACGAAAATCCCAGAGGAATTTTTTACTACGATTTCGCACATGCGCCTTCAAAGGTAAAAGCTACTGTAGATGCAGTATCGGCAAGGTATCCGGGACGAAATATTATTGCCTGCTTCGAGCTTCATACATTCTCAAGCCTCAGCAGCAGCTTCCTTCCTTTTTACAGGGACACTCTTAAAAAAGCCACCCGGGCATACGTATATTTCAACCCGCATCAGTTTGAACTTAAAAAGCTTGCACCGCTTTCAGAAAATAATGTTAAAGAAGCTTTTGGCGGAGATAATGTTGAGGTTTTTAATAATTCGGCAGCGATGCTGACTGCAATAAAACGCGCAAATCATGATAAACCTGTATACCTGTTCATGAGCTCAGGCGATTTTGACGGCTGCGATCTCAGGTCATTGTCAAAAGAATTACTGGGGATTGCTGTTTAGCTGTATCATTCTCACAAACAATGCCGTGCATTTGCATGATGTTTTTTTTGAAAATATTTTGAAGATCAAAAAAAAGATTGTTTCTTTGCATCCTCATTTTAAAAGTTCTTTAAAAGGTCCATTCGTCTAGTGGTTAGGACGTCAGGTTTTCATCCTGGTAACAGGGGTTCGATTCCCCTATGGACTACATTTTTAAATTAAAAAGATAAGATTACAGAATGGCAAATCATAAGTCATCAGAAAAAAGGATCAGGCAGACTGAAACGAAAAAGGAAAGCAACAGGTATTATGCCAGGACAATGCGAAATGCCCTCAAGGATATTCGCAATTCATCAACTAAGGAAGAAGCCGTTGCTAAGGCTCCCAAACTCACCTCAATGCTCGACAAGCTTGCAAAAAAGAATATCATTCATCCCAAAAAGGCTTCAAACCTTAAATCTTCGATTGGCAAACTCGTCAATAATCTGAAGTAACCGGATTTCGATATATAGCTTAAAGGGCCCGCAGGGGTCCTTTTTTTTTCTTTAACGGTATCGGGAAAACTCTTAACTTTAGGTGTACATTTATCTCTCGCTGTATGTCACTTAAAATTACCGACTGGGCTGTCGAGGACAGACCCAGGGAAAAGCTTATCAGGAAAGGCATATCCACCCTGAGCGATGCCGAATTGCTTGCAATACTAATAAGTTCAGGAACAAGAAAGAAATCTGCGGTTGACCTTGGAAGGGAACTTCTTGGGACTGTCAATAACAATCTCAACTCGCTCGGAAAGCTGACAGTCGCCGACCTTCTGAAAATAAGAGGCATAGGCCCTGCAAGGGCTGTCACGATATCGGCGGCCCTCGAGCTTGGACGCAGGCGGAACCTTGCAGAACTACCCGATGTATTTCAGATCAGATGTTCGAAAGATGTGGCCGACATCTTTCAGCCCCTTCTTGCCGATCTGGCGCACGAGGAATTCTGGGTTCTCTTCCTCAACAGGTCAAACCGCGTCATCGACAGGATGAAGCTGAGCCAGGGAGGTCTTAGCGGAACCGTGACAGATGTAAGGTTAGTGATGAAAAAGGCTGTCGAATGTCTTTCATCGGGTATAATAGTCTGCCATAATCATCCCTCAGGAAACCTTAATCCAAGCGAATCTGATACGAAGATCACCAACAAGATAAAAGATGCCGGCAACCTGATGGACATCCAGCTTCTTGATCATCTTATAATATCGGGCAAGGATTATTACAGTTTTGCCGATAACGGACTCATCTGAAAGATGATCAGTCTTAATGGCCCTGGGGTATTCTCCTGAAGACCTTCCTTTCATCCCTGCAGCTCTGCAGCAGATCCTCAAATGTTCTGCTCAGGACGGGATGGATCATAAGCGGGGCAATCTCACACAACGGAACAAGGACAAACCTGCGGTCCTGAATCAGTGGATGAGGAATTGTAAGCTCCGGTTTTTCTATAACCCGGTTTGCATAAAAAAGGATATCGATATCAATGGTACGGGAGGCATATTGCTTTGCATTGCGAACCCTTCCAAGCTTATCCTCAATACCCTGGATCTTTTTCAGAAGATCGCCAGGTTTCAGCTCAGTATGGACTTTGATTACCATATTGAGAAAGTTGTTTTCGCTCTGAAAACCCCATGGTTCGGTCTCGTAAATACCCGATTTTTCACTGATGAACCCTATCGATGTGCCGATAAGCCCGACAGCATTATTCAGGTACGATTCCCTTTCGCCAAGATTTGAACCCAATCCGAGAAAAACATAATTTGTCATAAACCGGACTTTTGCTAAAATTATTAAATCCTAACGTATTTTCAATCTGTTAAAGTTGTTTTTTATATATTTGAAAACCATTTTATTAAAGCAATCTGCCATATGAAAAGTTTTCTCAAATACACCCTCGCCACCATCACGGGCATAATAATAACATTTCTGTTGTTCTTTGTAATTCTTATAGCCAGTCTGAGCACAATCGCAATTTCGGGAGAGAAACCTGTCACAATATCAGAGAATTCGGTACTTGTACTTAAGGGAGGAGTGGCAATCCCCGACCAGGGAAGCAACAATCCATATGAAGGTCTCGATATAATAAATATGACGGTGACACCAGCTCCCGGGTTGAATGAGATTCTGAATAACCTTAAAAAAGCTGCCTCCGACGACAAAATTAAAGGCATCCTGATAGAAAACGGAATAATGCCGTCGGGTTGGGCAACAACCGGTGAAATAAGAAAAGCCCTTCAGGAATTCCGCAAGTCGGGTAAATTTGTGATAGCATATTCCGATTATGTTATGCTTCAGGAAGGCTACTACCTTTCGACGGCAGCCGACAGGATTTATATAAATCCATCGTCAACCCTCGATTTCAAAGGTCTCAGCGGCGAAATTATGTTCTATAAAAATGCACTCGAAAAACTTGGTGTTGAGGTACAGGTCACACGCCATGGTAAATTCAAAGGAGCTGTTGAACCATTTATCCTCGATAAACTCAGTCCCGAAAATGAGGAACAGATAAAAAGCTATATCGGATCCATCTGGTCGCATGTCATCGCCGAGATATCCAAAGCAAGAGGCATCTCTGCCGACTCTCTTAATAAACTGGCTGATAACCTTACAGGATATGTTGCCGACGGAGCATTTGAGAATGGGCTGGTTGACGGACTTGTTTACCGTGATGCCCTTATTGATACCCTTAAAATAAGATCGGGACTCACAACCGATGATAAAATTATGATGGTGCCAATGCATAAATATACAAAAGTGCCGGGCCCTTCCAAAACTGTTTTGGCTAAGGACAGGATATCAGTGATTTATGCGTCGGGAACAATTGCCATGGGACGTGGAAATGAGTCGAACATAGGCGGTAACTCATACAGCGACCTTATAAGAAAAGAAAGAAAGGACTCGACTGTCAAAGCAATCGTTCTCAGAGTAAATTCTCCCGGAGGTAATGCAATAGCTTCGGATATTATATGGAAGGAACTCGAGCTTGCCGCCAGAGTCAAGCCTGTAGTTGTTTCGATGGGAAATTATGCCGCCTCGGGCGGATACTATATATCGGCCCCGGGAACAAAAATATTTGCCGACCGGGCAACAATAACGGGCTCTATAGGCGTATTCGGACTTATCCCCAATACCGGCAGGCTATTAAACCAGAAGCTTGGCATAAACACCCAGACTGTCAGAACAAATGAGAACTCTGATTTCCCTTCAGTTTACAGGCCAATGAGTATTTATGAGAAACAGGTTATGCAGAATTCCATCGAGAAAGTGTACAGCGATTTCATCGGCAAAGTGTCGGAAGGAAGAAAAATGCCTGTCACATCGGTCGACAGTATCGGCCAGGGAAGAGTCTGGAGCGGCGCCGATGCAATGAAAATAGGGCTTGTCGACGAGGAAGGAGGACTTAATGACGCTATTGAAGCTGCAGGGAAACTGGCAGGCATTGAAAACTATTCTTTAAGGGAATTGCCACAGACTGAAGATCCCCTGACAAGGATCATTTCCCAGCTTAGCGGTGATATCAGAATGAAATTCATGAAACAGGAACTTGGAGAATACCAGAGATTCTTTGATGAACTACAGGAGATTAAAAACCTGTCCGGAATACAGGCACGGCTTCCATATTTCGTCGAGATCCATTGATATGGGAAACAGAAAACTCTTCATTCTTTATCCCTTTTCCCTTCTGTACGGACTGATAACTGGTATCCGGAACTTATTATATGATCTCAAAATCCTGCCTTCTGAGGAATTCACAGTTCCGGTGATATGTGTAGGGAATATAACAGTTGGCGGCACCGGAAAAACCCCGCATACCGAATACCTTGTCAGCCTTCTGTCTGGCAATTTCAGGGTGGCGGTCCTTAGCAGAGGCTATAAGAGGAAGTCAAAAGGATTTCGTTTTGCAGATGAAGCATCTTCGGTAAAGGATATAGGCGACGAACCCTTGCAGATATTCAGGAAATTTCCCGGGATAATAATGGCTGTCGATGCCGACAGGAGAAACGGGATAAAAAGGATAATGGAAAAATTCCCATCAACGGATGTGATAATTCTTGATGATGGTTTCCAGCACAGAAGGGTAAAACCAGGGCTTTCAATAGTTCTCACCGACTACAGCAGGCTTGTCACAAGGGATATCCTCATGCCCAGCGGCAGGCTAAGGGAAAACAGCCTTAACAGGAAAAGAGCCGGGATAATTATTGTGACAAAGACTGATCCTGAAATAACGGAAAATGAAGTTGCAGATATCAGAAAGGAACTTCAGACCTCCCCTGACCAGAAAGTGTTCTTTACGAAAATTTTATATCGCGACGCCGTCGCTGTTTTTAAAGAAAATAATACTGACAGTAATCCATTCTCCACTGACGACCGGGGTGAAAAAGCTGTAATACTTATTACAGGCATTGCCTCACCTGCAGGATTAAAGAAACATCTGCAGAACTATTTTTCAGAAATTGTACATCTCGATTTCCCCGATCATCATAATTTCACACCTGAAGATATTGACACGATAAACAGCGCCTGGCTAAAGCCGGGGACCAGCCAAAAAATAGTGGTTACCACCGAAAAGGATGCTGTAAGGTTGCGGGAATTTACTAATATTGCCCCCGAAATACTTAAAGCCTTTTATTACCTTCCTGTGGAGGTTTGCTTTTTGAAAGATACCAAGCATGAATTTGATTCTCTGATATTTGATTATGTTGGAAAAAATAAAGGAAACAGCTGAGTTCCTGAAATCGAAAGGGATCATCGATCCCGAAGCCGGAATTGTTCTCGGAACAGGCCTGGGCGGACTCACTTCGAAAATAAATATTATCTCGGTTATTGATTATCACGACATTCCGGGATTTCCGGTATCGACTGTCGAAGGACATGCCGGTAAGCTTATTTACGGCGATTTCGGCGGTAAAAAGATAGTGGCAATGAAAGGCCGCTTTCATTTTTATGAAGGATACGACTCTTCACAGATAGCATTCCCGATAAGGGTGATGAAATACCTTGGCATTAAATGGCTTTTCCTTTCCAATGCGGCAGGAGGAGTTAATCCCGGATTCCATATAGGAGATATAATGTTAATTACCGATCATATAAACCTTATGGCCAATCCGCTTATCGGCAGTAACGACGACAGGATAGGAACCCGCTTCCCCGATATGAGCGAAGCATACGACCGCTCCCTTATAGAAAAGGCAGCCTTAATAGCTGAAAAAAATAATATTAAAGTCAGTAAGGGTGTTTATCTTGGAACCACAGGACCTACATTTGAAACTCCTGCAGAATATAAATATTTCAGAACCATAGGGGCCGACTCTGTCGGGATGTCGACGGTGCCGGAGGTAATTGTCGCCCGACATATGAAACTGCCATGTTTTGCAGTTAGTATCATTACCGACCTGGGCGTTGAAGGCAAAATTGAATATACAACCCATGAAACCGTTCAGCACGAGGCCGAAAAGGCCGAAGCAAGAATGACGGTTATTATGACAGAATTGATATCTGAATTATAATCTAGGATTTCAGAATTCGGATTTCGGATTTGTGATTTCGGATTTGGGAATTCGAATTAGGGATTACTGATTGTTTGGAGAGGATTTGGATTTGTTTTTATTATTGTTGATTTTTTCTTTTGTGGTTTTTCCTGCGGCTGTAAAAATTGCCGTTAGTTCATTGGCTTCAGCCATTGCCTTTTTTGTCAGTTCATTGCAAAGAAGCCCAGATTCAGTAATAAGTTCCAGCCATAAAAGTGATTCATCACATTCTTCCTCAACAACAGTTGTTTTGGAAACAAAATCAGCCGAACTTCGTGCCCTGCAGGACGCCCGATAATTGCTGGCTACTGATGTCCCTGATCTTATCAGCTGATTTCCAATGGCATTTCCTGCCTTGCTGTTCGGGAGCTCGTTTATAAGCTTAATCACAATTAGAGCAAATTTCTTTGTCCTCAGTTTCAACTCATCTTTTGTCATTTCATTAAATTTAGCGTTCTTATATAAAATCCGAAATCACAAATCCGAATTCCGAAATCAGCTAAATCCGAAATCCCAATTCCGAAATCCGAAATAATCACTGCCTGATCACCGTACAAACCTTCTTCCATCTCTTCGTCTTTCCCTGGTCATCGAATAGTGTTATCAGAAGTACATAAATGCCTGTTCCTGCAATCTTTTCATCCACTGCAGTTCCATCCCAGACTATCGAGGCCTCCGGACCTGCCAGCAGGTTATCCGTTAAATTTTTAACAAAAGCCCCGGTTTCATCGAATATCGTTACAGACACCACATTGCCGTTCCCCTCAAGCTTCAGGCTTATAACCAGAAGATCCTCATACCCATCATTATCCGGAGTGATCTTTGTTGAAGAAAAAGTGACGATATCATCTGTAGCAGGAAACTCTTTCATCACCGAATTGGGAGCTCCGGGTGTCCCCCATCCCGAAGCTTCGGATGCCGAATGCCACTGGCTTATATCGGTCGAAGGTGCAGATGTCATTACCTTTTCGAGCGCCACTCCCTCCGCCCCTGACAATAGTGGGAAATGCATTTTTTCACTGTAGCTTACCTCATCAATCTTTTCAAGACTCCTGCTGAAGAGAATCAGATGTCCCCTGTCATCAGGCATCGATGGAAGCGTCTTTACCCTGAATATCCTCCCAGGAACTGCCGACGGGAATCTGCCGGCAACACTCTCCCTACCGGGAGTGATTACATAATAACTACCCGGCATAATGCACCTGTCTGCATCCGACATAAAGACCACTGATGAAGTGTCGCCAGTCTCGCTGCTTACTGAGACCAGCAACAATTCAGAAGCATTGATGATACGGTCTGAACGGTTGTAAAACTCAATATAATCGGGCTCTCCGGGAAAAGGATTGAACAATAATTCATTGAATGCGATATCTCCCTGCCTGACATCTTCGGGCAGCCCGAATTCAAACTCATTATGCTGCATTGTGTTGCCTGCAAAATCAGCTACCCCCTGCCCTGCCGATATCCTGTAGCTTTGTCCTGTTTCAAGCGGAGTGTCAAGCCTGACTATAAATGTCCTCAGCAAAGGATCTGTCGCAAACAGGGAATCAACTGAGACCCCTTCAATATTCAGACATTCGCTGCAGGCTGCCGGCATGGAAACGCTTTCAGGGAAGCTGACTTCCAGTGTATTTTCATCAGTCGGAAATACATTTGCAAAACCTTCAAACTGTTCGTCGGGATTTGCCCCCGCAACAGAATTCACTCTGCCGGGCGTTCCGCCCTCATTTGCTGCTGATGCCTTCCAGTTGCCTTCCTGGAAAAAAGGATAATCCTCATCTATCATCTCAAGCGACCATCCTCCTCCGTCTTTAAGGACGTCGCCATACCAGTCAGGGGAGTATTCAACTCCATGAACCAGCATACGATCCTGGTCTGAAATATAAAGAAGCTTGCCCGCATCGGTAAGGGCCGGAAATGACTTTACCCCCATCGTAAGACCATAGACGCTGAAAAGGCTGGTATCCTGGATCTGGCATACTATGAAATAATCGCCGGGGGAAATGATCCTTTCAGGAAAATAACATTTTGCATTTCCGTCGGAGAGCATCCATCCTTTAAGGTTATAAGGTTGGGCTGATCTGTTATGGATCTCTATGTATTCCTTCGAAGGAAGGGAAACGGCAGGGTTGGGATCAGCCATTATTTCGGTGATTATCACACCAGGGGGCATTGGAGCTGAGTATGACGGATCAGCCTTTGTTTCAGAAATCATTGAAAAATCTACCCATGGATCAGGGTATTCCTTATTCT
Source organism: uncultured Rikenellaceae bacterium (assembly GCA_964633505.1). Taxonomy (GTDB): domain Bacteria; phylum Bacteroidota; class Bacteroidia; order Bacteroidales; family VadinHA17; genus LD21. Next base: position 209,246 of record CAZWHC010000005.1, read on the forward strand.
GGCCCGATGCCACACAGGGCATCAATAAAGCCAGCAAAATAACTTTCTTCATGCAGCGAGACGAATTGAAAAAAGAGTTATTTTTGACCGCTTTTTATTATAATAAAATTAGTTAATTACATTAATTCTGACAAAAGAAAATGAAAGTTGCTGTTGTAGGGGCAACCGGTATGGTTGGCCGGACAATGATCAAAGTTCTTGAAGAAAGAAACTTTCCTGTAACACAATTAATTCCTGCCGCATCCGAACGTTCGGTGGGAAAAGAGATCACATTCCACGGGAAACCTGTAAAGGTTGTCAGCGTTGAAGATGCAATTGCTGCACGACCAGTTTTTGCAATTTTTTCGGCCGGAGCATCAGCATCGAAAGACTGGGCTCCTGCATTTGCTGAAAAAGGAACTGTTGTTATCGACAACTCTTCAGCATGGAGGATGGAAAAGCATGTCCCGCTGGTGGTTCCCGAAATAAACAGTCATGCCATAAAAAAGGGCGACAGGATTATTGCAAACCCCAACTGCTCTACAATACAGATGGTGATGGCACTTGCCCCCCTTCATCTTAAATATAAGATAAAACGCCTTGTAATAGCTACATATCAGTCGGTGACAGGTACCGGCGTTAAAGCCGTCAGACAGATGGAAAACGAAAGAGCCGGCATTCAGGGCGAGATGGCATATAAATACCAGATCGATATGAACTGTTTTCCTCATGGCGGGTCCTTCCAGCCCGACGGTTATACCACCGAGGAGCAGAAGCTCATTGATGAAACCCGTAAGATACTTGAGGATCAAACAATAATGGTCACGGCAACTGTCGTAAGAATACCCGTCGTGGGCGGTCATTCCGAAGCCGTAAACATCGAGTTTGAAAATGAGTTCGATATCGATGATGTGAGGTCGCTTATAAGCAGCTTCCCCGGAGTTGTAGTATATGATAATCCCGATGAATTCAAATATCCGATGCCGATACTGTCACATAACAGGGATGAAGTCTTCGTGGGAAGGATAAGAAGGGATCTTTCAAGGGAGAAATGCCTCAACCTGTGGATAGTATCCGATAATATCCGCAAGGGAGCCGCTACAAATGCAGTTCAGATCGCCGAATATATGGCTGATAAGAAGCTGTATTGAACTAAGATTTCTGACCTTCTGAATTCGTCAACCTCCCTGTTTTGTTTACCCCCCATCCCCCCTGAAGGGGGGTTAAGAAATCCGGTTTTTTTTAGCCCCCCTTCAGGGGGGATGGGGGGCAAAAAGTAAAGGGCACAAAGTTTTTAGCTAAGATCACAAAGCAAGGATCATAAATAAATTCCTTTGCGCCCTTTGCAGATATACTTTGCGCCCTTTGCGGTTAAAAAGTAAATTTCATTACAGCGACTGAGGATCTGCTTCATACAGGAAATCATTATAAGGATACCTTGTTATATGTATCTTCCTGACTTCCTCGTAAATAATCCTTCTGAACTCATCGAGGTTTTCCCTTGTCTTTGCTGAAAAGAAAATTGTTTTTGAGTATTTGTCTGATGCCATCCATGTCTTTTTCAGGTCGTCGAGCGAAAAATTCTCCCTCAGGGCCGGAGTAAGGTCATACTCATCCCTTGACACGTAAGTGAAAGCATCGATTTTATTGAAGACAAGTATTACAGGCTTTCCCGTTGTTCCCAGATCCCTGAGTGTTTCATCAACAACCTGTACCTGCTCTTCGAACCCCGGATGTGAAATATCAACAATATGAAGAAGCAGATCTGATTCCCTTACCTCGTCGAGTGTCGATTTGAACGACTCGACAAGATCGTGCGGAAGCTTACGGATGAACCCGACAGTATCTGAAAGAAGAAACGGCAGGTTGCCGATGACAACTTTCCTGACAGTGGCATCGAGGGTTGCAAACAGCTTGTTCTCTGCGAAAAGATCCGACTTGCTGATAAGGTTCATTATTGTCGATTTTCCTGCATTCGTATAACCGACAAGGGCCACCCTCACCATTTTACCGCGGTTCTTCCTCTGGATGGCCATCTGCATATCTATCTTCTTAAGCTGATCCTTCAGAGCCGATATCCTGTCCTTTATTATTCTCCTGTCGGTCTCAATCTCGGTTTCGCCCGGTCCCCTGAGCCCTATACCTCCACGCTGACGTTCGAGGTGAGTCCACATCCTGGTCAGCCGCGGCAGAAGATATTGATATTGTGCCAGTTCAACCTGTGTTCTTGCATGTGAGGTCCTTGCCCTGCGGGCAAAGATATCGAGAATGAGATTCGTCCTGTCGACAACCCGGCAACCAAGCTTGTTTTCAATATTCCTGATCTGAGATGCCGAAAGTTCATCATCAAAAATTGCAATGTTGACACTGTTTTCTGAGACAAAATGAGCTATCTCCTCTATTTTTCCTGAGCCTACAAAGGTTTTAGGATCAGGCAATGGAAGCCGCTGTGTGAACGACATCACCGGTTCGGCGCCTGCAGTCTCGGCAAGGAATGAAAGTTCGGCCAGGTAATCCTTTACCTGGTTTTCATCCTGTCCCTGACAGATCAGTCCTATAAGAATGGCTCTTTCGCTTTTATTGCCGGTTTCAATCATATGATGAAAGTTGCAGTTTGCTGGTGCCGGGTGCTGGTTAAAAAACCATCAGATGCATCCAGTAACGCAGTTTTTCCGGCGCGAATTTAATTAATAAATCGCTTGTTGCTCTGTATAGCTCCGTTTATCGCCTGCTTAAGTGCATCGGAACAGCGCAGAACCATCTCCATATCGGAAGGGAATGGAAGGGGCTTCACCTTTGTTTTTTCGATCTGTGCCTGGCTTAATGCCTGAATATCACCAAGAGCCCTTGCCGAAACATGCTCAAATCCCGATTCAGCACCGAGCGGATCTTTTTTGAGGATCTTTTCCGGATTGGCCTGGACAACCTCAACATCACCTGCAATCTGGCATACTTTCGATTGTATGGTTTCGATAAGTGCACACTGCAAAGTCTTGTATTTCTTTGTCTTTATATCATTTCCGAGCGAGTCTTTCATCACATTGCCTTTTTTATCGAGCTGATAGCTGAATCCGTCCTCAACCTCCTTCTTTACGACAGTATCCTTCTGCATAGTCTGGTCGGGGCTCACTGCAATGCTTTTGATTACCACGTTAACGTAATAGTCATAATTTATATTCTTATCAAGATCCCGTGTATGGTATTCGACCCATTCGCTGTTCAAACGGGGAAGATCGAGCGCCAGAAGGTCATCCTCGAAATCCCTGTCGAACTTAATTATCGACCTGTTATCGAGGGTTATGAGCACCCTGCTCATTCCGAGGTATTTTGCATCGTCGATCTTTGTGTCGATACCTTCATAGTTGCCTACATATTCCTTTGCCCTCACAAACTCATAAAAAGCCTGCCTGTAAGATTCCTTCAGCTTGTTTTTCATGAGCTCATTGCCATGTGCAAAATAATAATCTGCCGATTTTCTTTTTGCTGCCACCATCTCGGGCATATAATCGACATAAGGATATTCGAGAGTTTTTCCATTGAACTCAAGCGGTGTAACCGTCCTGACATACGACTGTCTGTCGCTCAGACGTTTGTTTACCAGATATATCTCATCCCAGTTTGCAGGCTTGTCTTCAAGTTTAAGGAACCTGATCCTTTCATTATCCTGCTCATTAAGGGTGTTATATGATCTGTCGAGTATTGCAATCTGCTTAACATCGCGCGGATCCTTCCTGAGCTGGCGGACTGCCTTGTCGAGTGCAGCTTCGTAATTGCCCTTCTCGAGCTGTTTCTTCGATGATCCGCATCCCGCGAGGATAAAAAGGGTTATTGACAGGATAGAAATTATTCTTTTCATTGGTAATGTTTTTCCGGTTTATTTACAGTAAATGAATAGTTTGGTCACGGTAAATAAAACTCGTTAAGATGCCGATTATTATGTTTTAATATTGAAAAGTTAAAGGTATCTGGAATCTTACCCTGACAGGCTGCCCTCTCTGCAGCCCGGGTGACCATTTCGGAGAATCGGAAATAGCTTTTACGGCTTCTTCATCGAGAAGCGGGTGGATACCTTTTAAAACAGTTACATTACTTACCGAGCCGTCTTTCTCAACAATGAATGTGAGAAAGACAGTGCCTCTTATCTTGTTTTCCATTGCCGCAGCAGGATAATTAGTACGTTTTGCCACCCATTCGCGGAATTTGGTAAGGTCGCCACCTTTGAATGTGGGCATCACCTCAACAAGAAAAAGAGGTTCTTCCGATCCCGATCCGTCGCCGCCGGGTATCAGGCTGTCGCCGAATCCCGATCCTGTGCCGTCGGGTATCACGATATCCTGTGATGCAAGCGCCATGTCTGTTGTAATCTGTTTCACATCGGTCGAAAGTAAAGTGTCAACAACAACAGGAGGGACATACTGGACTGTTTCAGGAACTTTCGAAACTTCGCGGGGAGGTGGTGCCGGGGGCACATATATTTGTTCAGGAGGCTGGGTAAGGTTTTCCATCCGCACAGAAACAGAATATCCGCCGCCGCCGGTAAGAATCCTGTCTTCACGAGGCCGGGCAAGGAAAGGGATCAGGACAGCGAGGATGCCAATGGAGGCTGAAACGATGACGCCGCCGAGAAGGACCCTGAAATATTTCCTTCGCAGCTGGTAAGCTCCATATTCCCTGTTCCTGTGTTCAAATACAAGATCGTCGAACGTATTTATTTCAAACGGTTCGTCTGTGATGCTTTCCGCGGGCTTAATATTTTGAATATTATTTCTCACCTTAAAGAGCCGGTCTCAAATCACTTCTGATTACTCCGGCAAAATTCAGACCAGTTTATAATGTCAGACATATCCTTATTTTTCAAATAAAATGCGAAGATATCAAAATAGTGTTTCATGTCAAAGTTAAGACTGATGTGAAGAAAGTTTGTTTATAATTATCTTTTTTTTCTTACATTTGCGCAGTTTTCCGGGGGTTTAGCTCAGTTGGCTAGAGCGTTAGACTGGCAGTCTAAAGGTCAGGGGTTCGATTCCCCTAACCTCCACCTCCGCCCTCCGTAGCCTTGGCGAAGGAGGGCTCCGCCTAGTTAATAGCCTTTGTATTTTCGCCAAGTCTACTCCGGGCTTGAACCTTCGTTAAAACTACAGTTCACGGAGACGGTGGACGCAGTCCACAGCGGCCCCCGAAGTAGAGCTTGTACCCTCCGAAGCCTTGGAGAGGCGAAGGAGGGCTCCGCCTAGTTAATAGCCTTTGTATTTTCGCCAAGTCTACTC